>SIRU01000073.1 GCA_004366385.1 Actinomycetota bacterium | reverse complement strand
GAGGGAGAGGTGCCGGTGCCCGAGCGCTCGAGGGTGCCGCCCGGCGCGATGCGGGTCCTGCCGGTGCCCGACTGGCTGCCGCTCTGCCAGTCGTAGACACCGGTGACGGCGAGCTCGCCCGTGCCGCCGAGCGCTCCGCTCGTCTGCGTAAAGTCGACAGCGCTCGACGCCTCGTGGGGATCGGTCGAGGTGATGTCCAGCGTTCCGCCGGAGAGCGTGAGCAGGCCGCTCGTCGTGCCTGCGAGGCTCTGGAGGCTGAGGATCGACGTTGTCCCGGTCGAGTGGACGACCGTGAAGCCGTCCGGGATGCAGACGTGGGACGTCGCGCCGGGGAGCACGTCTCCGCTCCAGTTGGCCGCGGTTCCCCACGCGGTGCCGGTCCCGGCCGGGCCGCCGTCGAACGTGACCGTGCACGAGTGCTCAGCCGACCCGAACGGCACGAGCGTCAGCGCGACCGCCGCCGCGGCCGCGAGCGCTCCGACTGCTGCGACCGCGCGCACGCGCGCCCGTCCGCAGCTGTTCCTCAGACTCGAGACGAGGCCACGAGTGGCTCCGTCGACGTGAGTTCCCAGATCCACGTCGCACCCTCCCCTTGGTCGCCGGCAGCAGGTCGTGCGACTGCGGCTACGAGGGCAGGAAAACGAAACCCCGATCGGTCGCCTGCCATGGCACCGAGCTCTCCCACCGTCCCTCCGCCGCAGTTGGTGCGCGAGCTTCTACAACAGTCGACAGCGAAGTCAATCCGCTCGACCGAAACTGGGAAGCCGCCGCGTGCACGCGTTGGAGTCAAGCGGGTCGATGTCAACGCTCGTTCAAAACTTGCTCAACGCCTGTGCCGCGTGCGTTGACCCGGCCCGGTGGCGGCCCTAGCATGGCCGGGCCTCGACCTCGACCTGCGGAGCCACGATGCGAGCACCGAGACCGTCGACGAAGTACCTCGGAGCGACCCTCCTCCTCGCCGTCACGCTCTTGCTCGGCGCGGGCCCGACGGCCGGCGCGCCGCCCGCGACCGAGGCGCGGAAAATCCAGCTCGGGATCGTCGGCGACGCGGGCCGCTTCGCGCGGCAGACCGGCCAGCGCTCGCCGATCCGGCACAACTTCGTCGGCTGGGATCAGGGGAACCACTGGCCGAAGATCCTTGCGAACCTGCGCCCGGTACCCATGGTCGCGCTCAAGACCGGCGGCTCGATCACGCCGCTCGCGATCGCGCAGGGGCAGGGCGACGGGTTCCTCCTCCAGCTGAACAGCGCGCTCGCCGACTTCGGCGGCCTCGTCTACGTGCGCCCGCTCCCGGAGATGAACGGCCACTGGAACGACTACTGCGCCTACAACAAGGACGGCTCCTCGCGGGGGCCGCGGCACTCGACCGCTGCCTTCCGCAAGGCGTTCGCGCGCTCGGCGATCATCGCCCGCGGCGGTCCCGCCCGCCAGGTCAACGCGAAGCTCCGGAAGCTCGGGCTGCCGGGGATCGGGGAGACCGACCTTCCGGTGACGAAGGCGCGCATCGTCTGGAACCCGCAGGGCTACGGCGCCCCCGACGTCCCCGGCAACTCGGCGAAGGCGTACTACCCGGGCGACGCGTACGTGGACGTCGTCGCCAACGACCTCTACCGCCAGACGACCGGCGCCGCGTGGGACGCGAACGAGGCCCTGTACCAGGCCTACCCGCGCAAGGCGTACGGGATTGCGGAGTGGGGGCTCTGGGGGATCGACGACCCGAGCTTCGTCGAGAAGATGGGCGCGTTCGTGCGCACCCACCCGCGCGTCGAGCTCCTCGCGTGGTTCAACAGCAAGCCGGGCTCGATCTTCGACCTCGCCTCGAAGCCGCGCAGCCGCGCCGCCTACCGCAAGCACATCACGCCGCTCGGCCGCTGATAATCGGTGCCGTGGGCACGACTGCCGCGGCGACGAGCTTCCTGGGAAGAGAGCGCGAGCTCGCCGTGGCGCAGGCGTTGCTCGCGGAGACGAGGCTCCTCACGGTGACCGGCCCGGGAGGGGCGGGTAAGACGCGCCTCGCGCTCGAGCTCCAACGCCGCACCGGCGGGAAAGGCGCGGGCTCCGAGATCGCAGCCTCCTTCCTCGCGCCCCTTCGTGACCCCGGGCTCGTCCTCCCGAGCGTCGCGCGCTCGCTGGGTGTCCGCGAGCGGCCCGGGCAGACGGCGCTCGAGGCGATCCGCTCCCACCTCGACGAGCGGAGCGCGCTCGTGCTCGTCGACAACCTGGAGCACCTACGGCCGGCCTGGCCCGACCTGGGGGCGCTCCGCGACGGCTGCCCGGGCCTCACGCTGCTCGTCACGAGCCGGGAGCCGCTGCGTCTCGCAGGGGAGCGCGTGTACGAGCTGCCGCCGCTCGCCGAGGACGAGGGGGTCGCGCTCTTCTGCGAGCGCGCGCACGTCGCCCCCTCGGAGACGATCGCCGAGCTCAGCGCCCGCCTCGAGGGCCTCCCGCTCGCGATCGAGCTCGCGGCCGCGCGCCTGCGCCTGCTCACGCCAGAGCAGCTCCTCGAGCGCCTGTCGCGGCGGCTCGACGTCCTCAAGGGCGACCGCGACGCCGATCCCCGCCAGCAGACCCTGCGCGCGACCATCGCCTGGTCGTACGACCTCCTGCAGCCGGAGGAGCAGGCGCTCTTCCGCCGCCTCGCGGTCTTCGCCGGCGGCTGCACGCTCGAGGCTGCGCAGGAGATCGCCGGGGCCGATGCCGGCTCCGTGCGGTCGCTCGTCGACAAGAACCTGCTGCGCCTCGCCGACGACCGCTACTCCATGCTGGAGACGATCCGGGAGCTCGCAGCCGAGCTGCTCTCGGGTGAGGAAGCCGAGGGCGCTCACGCGAGGCACACCGTGTTCTACGGCGATCTGGCCGAGGCGGCGCAGGACGAGCTCGGCGGCCCGGCGCAGAGAGAGTGGATGGAGCGGCTGGCGACCGAGCTTCCGAACTATCGGGTGATCCTCGAGCGTCTGCACGGGGCCGGCGATCGCGTCCTGCTCGCCCGGCTGGGCAGCGATCTCTGGCGGATCTGGCACCGGCGCGGCTACCTCGACGAGGCGCGGTACTGGCTCGAGCGGGCGCTCGAGGATCCCGAGGCGCTCCCCGACGAGATCCGCATGCGCGCCGAGGGAGCCTGTGGGTACGTCGCGATGGATCAGGGAGACCTGGGTGCAGCGCGAGGTCGCCTGGAGACCTGCGTCGCGATCGCACGGCGCATGGGCGACGCGTGGCACGTCGCCAACGCGCTGAACAACCTCGGGCTGCTGGCGAACCAGGCTGGTGAGCCCGCGCGCGCCGAGGAGCTGCACCTCGAGAGCCTCGCCCTCCGCCGCGAGTTCGGCGATCGCGGACGGATTGCTGCGTCGCTCAACAATCTCGGCGTCGTTGCGCTCGATCGTGGCGCTCTCGACCGTGCGCACGGGTACTTCGACGAGTGCCTGGAGCTCTTTCGCGAGGTCGGCGACACGCGTGGCGTCGCGGTCTCGTTGGGCAATCTCGGCGAGGTCGCCTATCGCCAAGGAGATCTACGCCGGGCTGCCACGCGGAACCACGAGAGCGTTCGGGTCTTCGTCGACCTCGACGAGCCTCCGGGAGTCCTCTACTGCATCCACGCGCTTGCGAGGGTGGCAGCGGTCGAGGGCAGCCTCGAGCGCGCGGCGCGGCTCGCCGGCGCGACGGCGTCGCTCGCAGAGCGCACCGGGAACGCGCCCCCGCGGGACGACGGCGTGCTCGCGCGCGCCCGCGACGCCCTCGGCGAGGAGGCCTGGCACGCGGCGTTCGCGACGGGCGCCGCGCTGACCTTCGACGAGGCAGTCGCGGTCGCGCTCGAGGAGACCGCCGACGCGTAGACCTCTGCACGTGGCACCGACCCGGGCGCCGCAGGGACGCCTCCGGAGGGGCGCCCCTGCGGTCCGAACGGCCCCGGCCGCAGGCGGGGGGTCAGGGAAGTTCGACGTAGGCGGCGAGGAACGCTCGTGCGGCCGCCGTGTCGACTCGGTACGTGACGTCGCTCGCCTTGCAGGGGACGTCCCCCGTCGACGTGAGCGAGGCGACGATGTCCGTCTCCACTCCGTTCAGGTGGATGAAGTGCGGGCCTCCGGAGTCGCCGTAGCAGGTGCCCCCGTTCTCGGTGCCGGGCGTGTTGGTCATCGGCAGGTTGAGCCAGGCGTTCGTCAGCGAGTTGAACCCCTGCTCGGCGCTCCTGCGGTCGAGGTTCGTCGTGTCGATCGTCTGGAACGCGCCGGTCATCGTCTCCCGGACGCTGCCGTACCCGACCGCGGTGAAGCGCGTGTGACGCAGCACCTTCTGAGCCTGGAGCTTGTCGAGGAGCCCGAGCTCGGGAAGCCGGGCGGGCGTCACGCCTGCCGGCGCGTCGTCGAGGAGGATGACCGCGACGTACAGCGGAGCAACCCGATCCGCCACTGGTCAGGCACATTGGATGCTCACACTGACAGCGGGCGCTCAACGCCGCCTCAACGGCCGCTCAACTAGCTCGGACGACGCCCCGGGTTGTGTGCATCGCGCATTGACTGCAACCACACCTCTTGTTCAGGGCCGGAAACCGAAGTACCGTCTGTCGGGGTGACTGCGGCGGAGGTGCAGTACCGGGTTCTGGGTCCCCTCGAGGTGACGGTGCGGGGCGGGCCGGTTTCGCTCGGAGGGCGGCTCCAGCGTGCAGTCCTCGCCGCGCTCCTGCTGCGGGCGAACGAGCCCGTCTCGGTCGACCGGCTCGTGGAGGCCGTGTGGGGCGAGCGGCCGCCGGCGACGGCGTCGCACGCGATCCATGTCTATGTCTCGAGGCTGCGAAAGGCCCTCGGCGCCGAGGCGATCGGGCACACAGGCTCGGGCTACGTGCTCCGCGTCGAGCCGGGCGCGCTCGACCTCGAGGAGTTCGACGAACTCGCCGCAGCCGCGCGGCACGAGCTCGCCACGGGCGACGCCGCGCGCGCGGCCGAGCTTCTCGACGACGCGCTCGCCCTCTGGCGCGGCCCTGCGCTCGCCGGCCTCCAGCTCGAGGACGTGGCCGCCGCCGCGGTCGCCCGGCTCGACGAGATCAGGCTCGCGGCCTCGACCGCACGCATCGAGGCGAAGCTCGCGCTCGGCTTCCACGGCGAGGTCGTCGCCGAGCTCGAGGAGCTCGTCGTGGAGCACTCGCACGACGAGCGGCTGTGCGGCCTGCTCATCCTCGCGCTGTACCGCGCCGGCCGCCAGGGCGACGCGCTCGCCTGCTACCAGTCGACGAGGCGAGCGCTCTCCGAGGACCTCGGGATCGAGCCCTCCGAGTCGCTCCAGCAGCTCGAGCGGCAGATCCTCGAACGAGACCCCGCCCTCGATCCCGACGCCGGGCGGCCGGACGGCGCGGTGCGCTCCGTCGTCGTCGTCCCGCGGCAGCTCGAGCAACTCGAGCAGCTCGCGGCGCTGACCGAGCCGTTCGCGCGCTCGCGGAACCCGCACGAGGTCGTTCTCGCGTGGCTGGAGCAGCCCGGCGAGCCCGAGGCGGTCTCCGCCAAGCTCGCGGAGGCGAGCGGGCTGCTCGGGCGCATCCGTTCCGACCTGCTCGCGCGCGGAGGGCGCATTCGTGTGGCTGCGTTCACCGCCGCCGACCTCGTCGACGACACGCTGCGGCTCGCGCGCCGTCCCGAGGTCGACCTGCTCGTGCTCGGGCGAAGTCTCGACGAGATCGAGGACGGCTCGCTCGGCGCCGAGCTGACGAGGATCCTGGCGAGCGCTCCGCCGGCGGGCGCGGGCGCGAGCGCGGCGACTCGGAGGACGCGCGCGACGGGCCGATCCTCGTCCCGTTCGGAGCCCTCGAGCACGACTGGGCTGCGCTCGAGCTCGGCGCCTGGCTGGCGACGACCACGGGCAGCCCGCTCGTGCTCCTCGGCTCCGCCGGGGACAGCCAGGGAGAGCGGCGGGACGCGAGCCGGCTGCTCGCCGACGCGAGCCTCCTGCTCCAGCGCGCGACCGGCGTCGCCGCCGCGCCCCGGCTCGTCGCGCCCGGGCGCGCGGGGCTGCGCGAGGGGGTCGCCGACGCGGGGCTCGTCGTCGCGGGGCTGTCCGAGCGCTGGTCGAGCGAAGGCCTCGGCGCGACGCGGCT
>SIRU01000072.1 GCA_004366385.1 Actinomycetota bacterium | reverse complement strand
GCCGCCGCGTACGACCTCCGCGACGCGACCGTCCGCGAGCGGCAGGCCGAGCTCGCCCGCGAGCACGGGATCGCGGCGTTCTGTTACTACCACTACTGGTTCGAGGGCAGGCGCCTGCTGCACGAGCCGCTCGACGCCGTGCTCGCCGCCGGCCGCCCGGACTTCCCGTTCTGCCTGTGCTGGGCGAACGAGAACTGGACTCGCGTGTGGGACGGGATGGACGACCACGTCCTCGCCCGCCAGACCTACTCGGGCGAGGACGATCTCGCCCACATCCGTTGGCTCGCGGAGGTGTTCCGCGACGACCGCTACCTGCGGATCGACGGCCGCCCGCTCTTCCTCGTCTACCGCGCACGCGCGCTCCCCGACGCGCGCGCGACCGCCGAGCTCTGGCGCGGCGAGGCGCGGCGGCTCGGGATCGGGGAGATCTTCCTCGCGCGCGTCGAGAGCTTCCACGACGAGCGCGACCCACCCGGGGCGATCGGCTTCGACGCGGCCGTCGAGTTCCAGCCGGACATGGCGAACCTGCCTCCGCGTCTCCGCCAGGGGCGAGCGTGGCGCGCGCTCCGCCGCGTCGGCTTGACGAGCGACGCGTTCGCCCGAAGCAGCGTCTTCGACTACGCCGCGCTCGTCGACCGCGCGCTCGCGAAGCCGAGCCCCGAGTACACGAGGTTCCCGTGCGTCACCCCGTCGTGGGACAACTCCGCGCGGAGGAACGAGCACGCGTGGATCACGACCCGCTCGACGCCGGAGCTCTACGAGCGCTGGCTACGGGAGGCGGTGACCCGCGCGCGCGCCGCCGGCCACGGCGTCGTGTTCCTGAACGCGTGGAACGAGTGGGCCGAGGGCAACCACCTCGAGCCCTGCGAGCGCTGGGGCCGGGGTTACCTCGAGGCGACGCGGCAGGCGGCAATGTCGGAGGGTCGCAACAGCCGCCTCGAGCGCTGAGACGTAGCGCGCATCCGCCGTTGGCGTTCTTCACGCTGGGCGGCGAGGCGCCTTCGGCCGTAGGGGGGAGGCTTGCCTCGCCCTCGACCGGGTCAGAAGATCGACGCGCTCGCTCTGCGGTCCGAGACCCAGGCGCGCGACCCGGCTCAGCAGAAGCTGCCCCAGGGGCAGAAGCGGAAGTCCTTCACCGGCTTGAGCGAGAAGCCGTGCGAGTAGTCCTTGTTGTTCGCGAGCCGCGCGCGGAGCGAGCCGCCCTGCACCGACTTCAGCTTCCCCTGGAAGATCCCGTACTTGTTCGTCGTCAGCCGCAGGACGGGCTTCCACTTCGACCCGGCCTTCTGCTCGACGACGATCTTCGCGCGCGCCGACGACGGCGACCGCCCCCAGTACTCGACCGACTTGTCCTTCTTGTTCCGGAACGCGACGAACGGGAACCGGAAGGCCCGGAGCGCCGGCTTCTCGACGTCGGACGCGATCCCGTCGGGCGCGCGGAAGTAGAGGCCTGACTGGTTCATGTCCTGCGGGAACGGGCCGTCGCGGAGAAGCCACCAGTTGACGTGCGTGACCCCCTGCGCCCACATTCGGTACAGCGCCTCGGAGACCCAGCGGGTGTGCAGCGGTAGCGGGAGGCCCTTCGGATCGGCGGGCTGCGAGTCGTAGCTGAACTCGGTCGCCCAGAAGTCGACGGCGCCGCGCGTCTTGATCTTCCCGAGCTTCCTCGCGGCCGCGAGGAAGTCGCGCATCTCGCCGAGATTCCCGATCGCCGAGTCGTCGGGATGGTACGCCTTCCGAGTCGGACCGCCGTACGTGTACGGGTGATGAGCCCAGATGTCGAACTCGAGCTTGACGCGGCAGGTGGACTTGGGCTTCGCGCCGCGCGACATGCAGAACATCTCGCGCATGAACTGGAGCGGCCGAACACGCACCTGGTTGACGTGCCCTCCGATCGGGTCGTTCATGTTCCCGCCGAACGGAGAGAGCGCACCGGCGATCACCCTGTTGTCGGCACGCACGCGATGGATCGCGGCCGCACTTGCGTTGAGGAGATCACGGTACGCCTCAGGCGAGACCGCCTCACCCCCCTCGAACTGAGGCCGAAGATTGAAGTCGAGGTTCGGCTCGTTCCAAATCTGCCAGTAACGAACACGCGGGGTTCCGGGACGAGCACCGGAGTAGCGACGCGCTGTCGCGGTCGCGAAGTCGGCCAGGTCCGTCGGGCTGACTCGGCACGCTCCGGTTCCAGGCTCGGAGCAGATCCCACCCTGCGCCCAGTTCGGCGCCCCGACTAGAAAAATCACGGGCTCGAGACCGTGGGCTACAGCTCGTCTGAGCGCTTCATCCGGTACCGCCCACCGATAGTTAGGGTCGTCCGGGTTGGACGCATCGAATCCCGGAGGACGAGACGAGCTCGGTGGAAGAACTGACCGCCAGTTCAGGTACATCGTCGTGTACCTGGCGCCCGATGCGCGCGTCCGTCGGTAAGCGAGCTCTCGATCCGATCCGGTAAAGCCTCCGCCCGGATGTATCCCTGTCATCAACGGGTGGGCTGGGGTTGCCGCAGGAGACGACTCGAGCCCACTGGCACCCGACACGCCCACGGCGAGCGCAGCGAGCGCCCACACGGCGACGACGACTGAACGCACCCTGACGATCATAGACGCGTGATAAGTCGAGCCTGCTCGCCGCCACACGTCAGAACGGGTGATCCTGAGACGGGTGAGAAAGTTCTCATCGTTTCGCTATCGACATTGCCCAGGGGGTCATTTACTGTCGTTTGAGACGGGGCGAACTTCGGTTCGCAACAACTGAGGGAAGACTGGGGAGATGCTGGAGAGCCGACAGACAGCATCGGGCTTGCGCGACTACCTGCACATCGCTCGCCGGAGGAAGTGGGTGATCCTGCTCGCGGCCGTGCTCGTGCCTGCCTCGGCGATCGCGTTCTCGCTCCAGCAGCAGAAGCTGTACGAGGCGACCTCCGAGGTGCTGCTGAGCCGGCAGAACCTCGCCGCCGCGCTGACCGACACGCCGGACGTGACGCTCGCGCAGGATGCCGCGCGGCTCGTCGAGACCCAGGCCACGCTCGCCCAGACCGAGACGGTCGCGGAGCGCACGCTGAAGGCGGCGGGCGTCACCGACCGCACGCCCGAGGAATTCCTCGAGTCCTCGAGCGTGTCCGGGAAGACGAACGCGGACATCCTCCGCTTCACCGTCACCGACCCGTCGGAGACGCTCGCGAGGAAGCTCTCGGCCGAGTACGCCGAGCAGTACACGATCTACCGCCGGGAGCTCGACACCCGCGCGCTCCAGGAGGCACGCGCCTCGCTCGAGCGCCGCCTCGACGAGCTGCGCGCGAGGGGCCAGGAGGGCTCCGCCCTGTACGCGAACCTCGTGGAGAAGGAGGAGGAGCTCCGCACCGTCGAAGCGCTCCAGACCGCCAACGCGAAGGTGGTACGCGCGGCCACCGAGGCGGAGCTCGTCCAGCCGAAGCTCGTCCGCAACATCGTCCTGGCGGTCGTCCTCGGCCTGATCCTCGGCATCGGGCTCGCGTTCCTGTGGGAGTCGCTGGACACGCGCGTAAGAACCGCGGACGAGGTCGAGGAGATACTCGGCATGCCGCTGCTCGCCCGCGTGCCCGAGCCGCCGCGCCACCTGCGGCGCAAGAACAAGCTCGTCATGCTCGCCGAGCCCGGCACGCCGCCGGCCGAGGCGTTCCGCGTCCTGCGCACGAACCTCGAGTTCGTGAACCTCGAGCGCGACGCGAAGACGATCATGGTGACGAGCGCGGTCGAGACCGAGGGCAAGTCGACGACCGCCTCCAACCTCGCCATCTCGCTCGCCCGCGGCGGCAAGCGGGTGGCGCTCGTCGACCTCGACTTCCGCCGCCCCTTCCTCGGCACGCTCTTCGGCCTGAACCCTGAGTACCCGGGGCTCACCGACGTGGCACTCGGGAAGAACGAGCTGGACGACGCGATCCTGGCCGTGACCGTGTCGGGAGGCATCACTCCCGCGTCGGCGGCGTACAACGGGAACGCGTCCTTCGAGGGCGTCCTCCAGCTGCTCGCCACCGGGCCGGTGCCTCCGAACGCCGGCGAGTTCGTTGCGACGAGAGCGCTCGCGCGGATCGTCGAGCAGCTGCGGGCGCGCGCGGACATCGTGATCGTGGACGCGCCGCCGCTCCTGCACGTCGCGGACGCCCTGACGCTGGCGACGCGCGTCGACGCGCTCGTGATCGTCGCGCGCCTGAACTACGTGCGGCGGCCCGCGCTCCTCGAGCTCGCGCGCGTGCTCGACTCCTGCCCGACCCCCAGGCTCGGGTTCGTCGCGACCGGCGCGGCGCACGACGAGGCGTACGGGTACGGCTACGGGTACGGGTACGGGCACGCGCACCCGCACGAGCCGGCGCCGAGACGGCGGCCCGAGTCCGAGCCCTCGACCGAGCACCGAGCATGACCCCGGAGGCCGGAATGTGAACACGACGGAGCGTGCGGCACTCCACGGCGCAATCGACCTGCACGACGAGCTGACGGCGACGGTCGACGAGCGGACGCTCGAGATCGTCGAGCGCCGCCGGCGCACCGCGGGCGTGGAGGGCCGGTGCTGG
>SIRU01000071.1 GCA_004366385.1 Actinomycetota bacterium | reverse complement strand
GGAGCTGGTCGGGGGGCCGCAGGGCGCCGTGCGCGATTGCGAGCTTCGTCCGGTCGAGCGCGAGCGCGGCCGCCCGCCGCACGTCGGGGTCGTC
Source organism: Actinomycetota bacterium (assembly GCA_004366385.1). Classification (GTDB taxonomy): domain Bacteria; phylum Actinomycetota; class Thermoleophilia; order Gaiellales; family Gaiellaceae; genus GMQP-bins7. The sequence goes on along the minus strand of SIRU01000071.1, from coordinate 74,979 downwards.
GAACGGCGGCCGGTGCGTCGCGAGGATCAGGCGCTCGAGGCTCACCGTGGGGTTGCGTAGGTCGAGCGCGCCCGGCTGCGCGACGTACCCGGGCGTCGCGGCGGCGACGTAGTCGCCGTCGAGCTCCGAGGCGTGCGACACCCAGCGGACGATCCCGGGCTCGCGCACGCGCGACCCGCCGTAGTTCGGGTTCGGGGTCAGCAGGATCTCGTCGTCCCCCAGGGCAGCCTGGTACGGGCCGGCCGAGGCGATCGGGGCGACGGAGTACCCGTCGGGCGCGCCCTCCGGCGAGGCGCAGAAGGACGGGATGCTGCGGAGGAAGCTCGGTCGCGGCGCGAGGAGCTCGATGGAGATGTCGTTCCCCGAGATCGACTCCGAGTCGCCGTCGAAGAACGTCTGAGCCCCGACGATGTGCTGGACGACGCCTCTGAGAGGCGGCGCGCCGTTGAGTGAGACGGCCATCGCGGGGGACGTTGCCCGCTCGAACGAGCGCTTGAAGCTCCATGGCGTCACGGGCTCGGCGCCGTCGTCCGAGAACGCGTGGCCGCTCGCGACGGTGAACGTGTACTTCTTCCCACCCTCGCTGACCGTCGGCATGGCCGTCGCCGCCCCCGGGCGCAGCTTCCCGGTGACGTCGTCGAGCTCGAGCAGCGCCAGGCACGTGTTGTGCAACAGGAGACGGCTCTGAAGCGAGATCGCGACCGCGGGGTCGATCCAGGAGCCCGGGGCCGACGAGCTCAGCGCCTCCGTCTTGACGACGATGGTCTCGCCGGCGGCCTGCGCGGCGGCGCCGGACAGCGCGATCACGCACGCGAACGCCGCGATCCCGACTGCGAGCCCTCGCCGCGCCCTCGACCTCATCCCCACCTTCCCCGCCTGCCGGGTTCGTCCCGATCTCGAGCTGACCCTAGTCGGCGCGGCAGGTGTTGTCCAGCCTCGCGACGGCTGCGGAGGGACGGCCCGGGCGGGCTCAGGCGCTGCAGGCCTCGAGGCAGGGTACGGAGGCGGTGACGGTGGAGGGTCGGGCTCCGGCGGCTTCGCTCCCGGCCGCGCGTCACGCCTCCCGCGCAGCCGGAAAGCCAGCACGCCGAGACAGCACACGGCAACCAGGCCACCGCGTACTCCCAGACGCCGCAACCGACCTCCCCCTGTCAACTTCCCCGCACCCTAGGGCCTGCCTCGCACGATTTCAAGACCGGGCAGGCGGCGACTATCTTCGCTCGCAGAGCCGCAGCGCCGTGCGGACCGCGTCCTCGAGGCCGCCGAGCCGGCCCGCCTCCCACAGCGCGTCCGCCCGCTCGCCGAGCGCCTCCCGCGCCGGTGCGAGCTGCGCGTCGAGCTCCGCCTGGTCGGCCTCGCCGCGCGGCGAGCCCGTCTCCTCGCGCACTGCGGCGCCGGCACCGCCCAGCCGCAGCGCGACCGCCGGCTCGTCGACGAGCACCGCGAGCGCGGCCACGTCCTCGAGGATGAAGGCGAGCGCCCACTTGTCGCCCTTCTCGGCGAACGTCCTGAGCGCGCCGGCGAAGAGCTCGCGCGCGCCGTCGAGGTCGCCCTGCGCACGCAGGAGGATGCCGAGGTTGTGCTCGCCGAGCGCGATCGACCACGGGTCGCCCGTCTCGCGCCGCAGGCGCAGGCTCTCCTCCTGGCACGCGCGCGCCTCCTCCGGCCGTCCCAGGAGCAGGAGCACGTTCCCGAGGTTCATCTGCGAGATCGCGATCGCGGCCTTGTCACCGGCCTCGATCCGGAGCGCGAGCGCCTCCTCGTTGAGCGCCCGCGACCGCTCGTAGTCGGCGTCGTACTCGGCCATGATCGCGAGGTTCGAGAGCAGCGCGCCCGCACCGGCGGCGTCGCCGAGCTCGCGGCGGATCTCGAGGCTCGCCTCGAGCTCGACCCGCGCGGTCGCGAAGTCGCCGCGCATGGCCGCGATCGTCCCCGAGAGCTGGAGCGCGCGGCCGAGGCCCTCGCGGTCCTCGATCGCCTCGAACCCCTCGCGCGCCGACTCGGTCCAGCGTGACGCCTGGTCGAGCTCGCCGCGCTTGCGAAAGAGGTCGGCGAGCGACGTGTGCGTCCACGCGATCGCCGACGGCCGCTCGTGCTCTTCGGCGAGCTCGAGCGCCTGCCGGAACGCAGCCTCGCCGGCGGGCCAGTCGCCGAGCACGCAGCGCACCTCCCCCACCTCGCGCCACACGCGCCAGCGGTCGGGCGGGTCGAGGATGGGCGCCGCCCGCTCGAGGTAGTCGATCGCGGCCTCGTTGGCGTAGTTCGCCTTCGCCGCCTCCCCCGCGCGCACGAGGTACTCCTTCTTCTTCTCGGCGTTCTCGCTCAGCCAGTAGTGGTGCGCGAGGAGGTCGAGGTTGAGGTCGATCGCATCCGGCTGCGTGGCCTCGAGGTCGGCGCCGACCCGCTCGTGGAGCAGCGCGCGGAAGCTGAAGGGCATCGACTCGTACGTCACCTCCTGCGTGACCGCGTGCTTGAACAGGTACGAGCCGTCGCCGCGGTCGGGCGCGACGAGGTCGAGCGTCTTCAGGCGGCGCAGGTGCGAGTCGACCTCCTCCTCCGAGCCGAGCTCCGAGTAGACGCGGACGAGCGTCGCCACGTCGAAGGAGCGGCCGACGACGCTCGCGACCTTGATCGTCCGCCGCGGCGCCTCGGGCAGCGTGTCGACGCGGCTCAAGACGAGGCTGTGCAGGCTCTCCGGGAGCTCGATGGACGCGAGCGCGCTCGCGTCCCCGACGTCGATCTCCTGGCCGCCGATGTAGTTCAGGAGCTCCTCCAGGTAGAAGGCGTTGCCCTCTGCGCGCTGGGTCACGAGCTCGACGAGCGCCGGCATCCCCGCCTCGGTCTTGGCGGCCGCCTGGGCGACCTTCGCGCGGATCAGCTCCTCCGCCTCCTCCGGCCCGAGCGGCGCCAGCACGAGCTCCGAGAAGTGCGCGAGGTCGCCGAGCCCGAGCCCGCCGCCGGGCTCGCCGTCCTCGGCGGGCCGGTACGCGACGACGACGAGCGCCCGCAGGGACGCAACCGCGCGTGCGAGCACGCCCAGGAGGTCGCGCGAGAGCGGGTCGATCCAGTGGCAGTCCTCGAGCACCAGCACGACCGGCTCCTCGGCGGCGCGGGCGCGCAGGCAGTCGGCCAGCAGCGCCTCGAGCGACGACTTGCGCGTCTCCGCGTCGAGCCCGCCGGTCAGGTCGTTGTCCGGGATCGCCAGCCCGAGCACGGGCTCGAGCAGCGGGGCCCGCGGGACGAGCCCGGGGTCGACGGCGGCGAGCTCCCGCTCGAGCGCCGCCCGCCGCGCCGCGTCCGGACCGTCCTCGCCGGTGCGGAGGAGCGCCTGCCAGATCTCGCGCCACACGCCGTAGGTCGCGCTCGCCCCGAACGTGGACGTCTCCCCGAACGCGACGAGCACCCCGCGCTCGCGCGCCTTGCGGACGAACTCTGCGACGAGGCGCGACTTGCCGACGCCCGCCTCCGCCGAGATCCCGACGACGGACCCCTGTGACTCCTCGGCCCGCCAGAGCGCGGAGTCGAGCGCCTCGAGCTCCGCCGTGCGGCCGACGATCGGCAGGTCGTAGCGCACCTGCCGCTCGCCCGCGGAGCGCGTGCGGCCCGTCAGCGCGAACGCCGCGACCGGCTCCTCCTTCCCCTTCACCGTGAGGTCGTCGAGCCGCTCCCACTCGAACGCGTCCGCCTCCTCCTGCACGTCCTCCGTCGCGAGCACCTGCCCGGGCCACGCGTGCGACATGAGCCGCGCCGCGAGGTTCACGGGGTCGCCGAGGCAGACGAACGTGCGCCGCATCGCATGGCCGTACGTCCCGCTGCGCGTGCGCCCCTTCGCGATCCCGAGCTGGAGCTCGCGCGCCGCGGTCTGCCCGTCGAGCTCGAGGATCTCGAGCGCGGCGGCGGCGGCGCGGGCCGAGTCGTCCTCGTGCGCCTCCGGCGAGCCGAACACCGCGTACAGGTACGCGCCCTTGTCCCCGAGCGTGATCTGGAGCAGGTGGCCGCCGTGCTCCTCCAGCACGCGCTGCGTCCGCCGGATGAAGTCGTCGAGCTTCCCGATCGCCTCCTCGTCCTCGTCGTAGTCGATGCCGGTGAAGCGGACGAAGACCGGGACCGCGGGCCGCAGCTCGGCGAGGAACTCGCCGCGGCCCGTGCTCAGCCGCTCGTACACGGCCGGGAGCAGCCAGGGACGGACGAGCTGGTCGTCGAGCGCGTAGTGCGCCTGCACGTCCGGCGACTCCGGCGCCTCCTCGAGGACTCCGGCGAGGACTGCGGACCGGCGCCCGCTCTCCGGTTCGACGCGCCGCTCGCCGACCTCGACGCGGCCGACGAGAGCCTCGAGCGCGGACTCCTCGAGCACCACCTCGCCCTTGTCCGTCAGGTGCTCCGCCGCGGCGAGCCGGTCGATGATGCGCCCGGCGAGGACGTCGAGCAGCTGGATCTCGGGGTCGCCGACGACGAAGCGGCGCGCCGGGCCGACCGCGACCGCGACCTTCATCGCCAGGCGCAGCACCTGCCCCGCGGGCGTGCGGATCTCCCCCACGCGCGCGAGCGCCTCCTGCATCGCCAGCCCGCAGGCGGCCGCGCGGATCCCGTCGTCGCCGTCGATCCAGCACGTGATCGCGTCCCCGGAGAAGTAGATGACCTCGCCGTCGTAGCGGTCGAGCTCCTCGATGATCGCGTGGAAGACGCGGTTCAGGTTCGCCGTCAGCTCCTCGGCGCCGCGCTGCGCGCCCAGCTCCTCGGCGAGCGCCTCGGTCAGCGGGGTGAAGCCGGAGATGTCGGCGAAGAGCGCCGACCCGCGCACGCGGTCGGGCAGCTCGGCGCCGGTGGCGAGCGCGCGCCGCCGGTCGCGCGGCATGTACGCCTCCGGGTTGTCGAAGGCGACCGCCTCGCCTGCCGAGCTCGAAGCCTCCTGTACCACCTCACCTCCTGCCGCAGGTTCGCTCCGACGATGGCAGCTGGAGCGCCACACGGCAAGACGCGAGCCGCCCGAAGACCTTGTGGCTCAGAGCCACAAGGTCAGGTCTGCGCGTCGGTCCGGCGTTTCACTCGGCGGCGGCGGATCGCCTTCGCGAGCTCGATCGCGACCGCGGGCACGACCGCGAGCACGAGGACGAGCGCGAGCTCGGCGAGCCCGAGCGACACCGTTCCGGCGAGCCGCGCCGCGAACGGCACTTCGAGCACGATCACGACGATCGCGGCAGAGGCGACGACGCTCGCAGCCAGCACGCGGTTCCGCGCGCCGCGCCACGCAGGCGCGACCGACGAGCGGATCGACCACACGAGCGCGAGCTCCGCGAGCGCGACGGTCGCGAACGCCATCGTCTGGCCGGTCTCCTGCGACGTCTCGCGCCCGACGAGGTACGCGACGGTCGCGGCGAGCCCGACGAGCGCCCCGATCCCCGCGAGCGCGGCCCAGCCCTGCCGCGTGAAGAGCGCGGTGGAGCGCCGCGGGCCCCGCTCCATGACGCGGGGCGAGGCCGGGTCGAGCGTCAGTGCGACCGCCGGGAGCCCGTCCGTGAGCAGGTTCACGACGAGGATCTGCACGACCGTCATCGGCACGCCGATCCCCGCGAGCACCGCGATCGCGAAGAGCACCACCTCGCCGAAGTTGGCGGAGAGCAGGAAGAAGACGAACTTCCGGAGGTTCTCCTGGATGCGGCGCCCTTCCCGGACGGCGGCGAGGATGGTCGCGAAGTCGTCGTCGGTGAGCACGATCTCGGACGCCTCGCGCGCGGCCTCGGTCCCGCTCCTCCCCATCGCGAGCCCCACGTCGGCCTGCCGGAGCGCGGGCGCGTCGTTGATCCCGTCGCCCGTGACCGCGACCACGTCTCCGCGGCGCTGGAGCTCCTCCACGAGCCGGAGCTTGTGCGTGGGCGTGACCCGCGCGTAGATGCCGTCCTCGGTCACGAGGCCCGGCAGCGCGCCCGGCTCGGCCTCGTCCAGCGCCGGTCCGGTCACCGCCCGGCCGTCCGCGAAGCCGAGCTCCTTCCCGATCGCGGTCGCGGTCGCGAGGTGGTCGCCGGTGAGGAGCGCGACCGAGACGCCGGCCGCACGCGCCCGCGCGACCGAGTCGGCCGCGCCGGGGCGCAGCGGGTCGTGCAGCGCGACGAGGCCGGCAAGCTCGAGCCCGGCGTCGTCCTCGTCCTCGCGGCTCGCCGTGCGCTCGCCGACCGCGAGCACCCGCAGCCCGCGCGAGGCCGACTCGAGCAGGAGCTCCTCGAGCCGCGCCCGCTCCCCGTCCTCGAGGCGCGCGAGCTCGAACAGCACCTCCGGTGCGCCCTTGGAGACGAGCCGCAGCCCGCCGTCCTCCTCGTACACCGCGGTCACGCGCTTGCGCTCCGGGTCGAACGGGCGCTCGCGGACGAGCCGGCGCGAGCCGTTCGAGCGCGGATCGCTGCCGGTCGCCTCGTGGGCGGCGAGCAGGAACGCGCCGTCCACGGGATCGCCCACCGCGCGCACGCCGCCGTCCTCGTCCGGCACGAGCTCGCCCACGGACGCGAGCGCGCCCAGCTCGAGCAGCTCTTCCTCGCTGCGGCCGCCGAGCGGGTGCGACTCGGTCACGCGCAGGCGGTTCTGCGTCAGCGTCCCGGTCTTGTCGGCGGCGATGACGGTCGCGCTCCCGACGGTCTCGACCGCGGACAGCCGCCGGACGATGGCGCCGCGCGCGGCCATCGCCCGCGCGCCCTGCGCGAGCGCGATCGTCACCGTTGCCGCGAGGCCCTCCGGCACGGCCGCCACCGCGACCGAGACGCCGAGCAGGAACGCCTCCTCGAGCGGCTCGTCGCGCAGGAGCATCCCCGCGGTCAGGGCGCCGGTCACCGCGAGCCCGACGGCGACCATCACCCGCGAGAGCCTCCCGAGGCTGCGCTGGAGGGGGGTCGGGGGCGGCGCCGCCGTCGCGGCGAGCTCGGCCACGCGGCCGATCTCCGTCGCGTCGCCCGTCGCCGTCACGAGCGCCCACGCGCGGCCGCGCGTGACGCCTGTCCCGGCGTGGAGCATCGACGCGCGCTCGGCGAGCGGCGCGCCGGGCTCGCACGGCTCCTCGCCCTTCTCGACCGGGAGCGACTCGCCCGTCAGCGCCGACTCGTCCACCTCGAGCCCGCGCGCGCGGGCGATGCGCGCGTCCGCACCGACGCGATCTCCCTCGCGCAGCACGAGCAGGTCGCCGGGGACGACGTCCGCGGCCGGGACCTCTCGCTCCCGGCCGCCGCGCACGACGGCGGCCGTCCGCTCGAGCGACTCGCCGAGCGCGAGCACGGCGCGCTCCGCGCCCGCCTCCTGCACGAAGCCGAGGATGCCGTTGAGGACGACGATGGCGGCGATCACGGCCGCCTCCACCCGCTCGCCGATCGCGAACGACACGGCCGCCGCGGCGATCAGCAGGAGGACGAGCGGGTCGGCGAGCTGGCGCAGGGCGATCCGGAGGTACCCAGGCCCCTGCCGTCCCGTCAGGCGGTTCGGCCCGAGCTCCTCGAGCCGGCGCGCAGCCTCCTCGGGGGCCAGCCCCCGGCGCGCGTCGCTCCCGAGGGCGCGCGCGACCTCGCCGACGGACGCGGCGTACGGCTGCTCGAGCACGGCCTATTGGTAGCGCAGCGCCTGGGCGGGGAGGATCCGCGACGCGCGGATCGCCGGCGCCAGCGTCGCCGCGAGCGCGACCGCGTACACGACGAGGAAGATGAGGAAGAGGTTCAGCCAGGGCACGACGAGCTGGATGTTCTCCCAGCTCGGCTGCTGCCTCTGGTCGTCCACGATGTTCCAGGAGAGGATCAGCCCGAGGATCGTGCCGACGACGATCGCGGTCAGCGCGACGAACGAGGACTCGATCAGGAACGCCCACCGCACCATCGACGTGCGGTACCCGATCGCCCGCATGACCCCGATCTGCTGCCGCCGCTCGACGACCGCCCGCGCGCTGATCACGCCGAGGGCGGCGACGCCGACGAGGAGCCCGAGGCCCAGGAACCCCTGCATGAGCCGGTTGATGGTCATGTTCGCCGCGATCGTGTCGTCCACCACCTGCTGGATCGACTCCGCGTCGAGGCCGTTCTCCAGGAACGCGGACTCGAGCTGCGCGGCGGCCTCGCCCGGGTCGACACTCGGTGCGGTGTCGAAGTAGTGGATCGTGGGCCGCGCCCGGCCCGGGAAGGCGGCGGAGAGCGTCTCCTGCGAGGTGGAGATCCCGGCCATCTCGAACGGCGCCGTGTCCTTCAGGATCCCGATCACGGTCAGCGTCACGCGCTTCCCGGTCTGCTTGTCCAGGACCCCCACGGGGATCGGGTCGAAGGCGCCCTCCTCGTAGTAGAAGCCGGAGAGCTGGAAGTCCGGTGGCACGCCGAAGTCCCAGTTGTCGCGGCGCGGGACGACGAGGCTGTCCACGACCGCGAGGCCCGGCTCGCGCCGGAGGGCGTCCCAGACCTCGCGGTCGTTCTCGTACCCCGCGGCGCGCTGTCCCAGCCCAAAGGTGGTGTGCTCGAGGAAGCGGTCGTCGAGGCCGCGCACGAGGTACGTCTCGTCCGGCCGGCCCGCGCCGGCCTGCGCCGCCTCGACCGCGAGCACCGACTGGCTCCCGACGGCGGTGAAGTCGGCCGCGTCGACGCCCTGCGCCGTCACCAGCGCAGCCTGCATGTCGTCGATCGTCGCCTCCCCGACCGTGCCCGAGCGCACTTGGAACCCGCCGCCGTAGTCCTCGACCCCGATCGCGTGCACGAACGAGCCGTTCGCGGCCGAGCCGGTGACGATCGTGAAGACGACGAGCGTGAACATCGCGAGGGTCGTCCCGGTGCGGAAGCGCGCCGAGAGCGGGTAGGCGATGGACATGCGCAGCACGGGCGCGAGCCCGCGGAAGCGGCCGAGCAGCCTCATCGCGCCGCCGAGCAGCACGTCGGCGTTGAACACGATCACCCAGACCGTCCCGACCACGATCAGCAGCCCGGCGACGATCCACGTCGAGAAGTCCATCGCCATGTCGCCGGTGACCGCCTCGGTCGCGCGCCACGGCAGGAGCAGGAACACGATGAGCACGAGCCCGCAGCCCGTGAACGCGAGGCGCTCGGAGACGCCGGCGAGCCGCAAGAGCGGGACGAGGCTCATGATCGCGATCGAGACCCCGAGGATGAACAGCGTGTACGTGTCGCCGCTGATGCCGAGGAACGCCAGCCCGCCGCCCGCAGCGAGCCCCACCAGCGCGAGGACGAGCCGGCGGCGGCGCTTCGGCGCCATCGGCTCGGGCAAGTTGCGGATCGCGGTCGAGATCGTCATCCGGCTCACGCGCCAGGCGGAGACGGCGACGACGACGAGCGTGAGCAGGAGCCCCATGGCGAAGGCGATCGCGAGGCTGCGCCCGGAGACGGCGAACTGGATGCGGACGCCTTCGTCGGCGTCGGCGGTGAGGAACGCGCTCGCCATCACGAACACCATCCCGAAGGCGACCGCGGCGCCGAGCAGCGCGCCGGCGGCGGCCGCGACGAGGTCGTACGCGGCCCCCTCGAACGTGAACATCTGGACGAGGTGCCCACGCCGCGTCCCGACCGCGCGCGCGATCCCCAGCTCGCCGCGCCGCTCGGCCGCGAGCATCACGAAGATGAGGAAGATGAGCAGGATCCCGGCGACGATCGAGAACGTGCCGAAGGTCGTGAAGAAGGCGACGAACGCGGCGCCCGCAGCCTCGGCGTCCTCGAGCGCGTCCGCCTTCAGCGTCTTCACCTCGAGCCCGAGCGTGTCGGCGAGCGGCTCCAGGCGGTCGACGACCTGCTCCGACAGCGCAGCCCCGGCGATCGCGTCGCCCTCGTTCGACACGAGCACCGCGCGGATCGCGCCCGGGCGCCGGAACAGCTGCTGCCCGGTCACGAGCGGCACGAGCACAGCCGCGTCCGCCGTGCCCGCGCCCTCGTAGCGGACGACGTCGCGCACGCGCGCCTGCGACGGCTCCCCGGCTGCGTACACGACCACCGGGTCACCCGTCTCCACTCGGAGCGTCTCCGCGGCCTTCGCGTTCAGGAAGACCTCGCCGGGGGCGAGCTCGGCGAGCGACCGCTCCTCGCCGTCCGAGCCGACGATCGGCGAGAACCCGTTCATCCGCTCGGGGCCGGCGGCGAAGAGGACGGCGCTCGGCTCGGACTGGCGCTGGTCGGGAGCGAGGACGGCGACCTGCTCCACGATCGCGCCGGTGACCCCGTCGGCGAGGCCGGAGCCGGCGAGCGCCTCCTCCACGTCCGCGACGACGGACTCGTCGAGCCAGCCCGCCCCCGTCGCCGACCCGAGCGCGCCGGGGATGTCGTCGACCGCGCCCTTCGGCGCGATGGTCTCGTCGGTCGCGCCGAGCGCCTCGAGCGCGGTCGACCTGATCGTGTGGTTCATCGTGTCGCCGGTGGTGAGGGCGGCCGCGATGATCGTCGTGCCGAGCATCAGCCCGACGACGATCAGCGCTGTCCTCCCCGGCCTCCGGCCGGCGCTCCGGAGGGCCAGCTTGACGAGGATGCGGCTGCGGATCGCCAGCGTCCCCAGCACGAGGACCGCGATCCCGAGCCCGACCCCCAGGATCACGAGGAACGTGTCGACCGGGATGCCGAAGACCTCGTTCATCGCACCGTCGCGGGAACCTCGGGCAGGTCGGCGAACGCGACCTCGTAGTGCTCCCGCCCCGGCGGCGAGCGGAACAGCGTCACGTAGCGCTCGAGCTCACCGCCGGCGAAGCCGGCCGTGGCCTCGAGGGCCTCCTCCGAGTCCCAGAAGGAGACGAGCATGCCCTTGCCCTCCGGGGTCGCGAGGACGAGCACGCCCTCGTAGCCCGGTAGCTCCGCGAGCTGCGGGAGCACCTGCTCGCGGAAGAGCGCGACGGCGTCGTCGACGCCCGCTCGCATGGTGTCGATCTCAAGCAGCGTGACCCGCGAGAACATGAGGCACCTCCAGTCGTTGCTCCTCGACGACCTGGCCGTCGAGCATGCGGATGATCCGGTCGGTCTTGCGGCCGACCGAGATGTCGTGGGTGACGATCAGGAACGTGAGCCCGCGCTCGAGGTTGAGCCGGCGCATGAGGGCGACGATCTCCTCTGCGTTCTCCGAGTCGAGGTCGCCGGTCGGCTCGTCGGCCCACACGATCGCCGGGTCGTTCACGAGCGAGCGCGCGATGGTGACGCGCTGGCGCTCGCCGCCCGAGAGCTCGTCGGGGACGTGGTGCGCCCGCCCGGCGAGGCCGACGAGGTCGAGCGACGCGAGCGCGCGCTCGCGCGCCTCGTCGCCGTCGACCCGCGAGACGAGCAGCGGCAGCTCGACGTTCTCGACCGAGGTCAGGACCGGGATCAGGTTGTAGAACTGGAACACGAACCCCATGCGCCGGGCACGGGTGTCGGTGCGCTCGCGGTCGGACATCTCCTCGAGCGGCGTGCCCTCGACGAGCACCTGGCCGCCGTCGATCGCGTCCAGCCCGGACAGGCAGTTGAGCAGAGTCGTCTTCCCGCACCCGCTCGGGCCCATGATCGCGACCATCTCGCCCGCCTCGAGGGCGAGATCGACGCCTCGGAGCGCAGCGACCTTGACGACGCCCGTGTCGTACGTCTTGTGCACTGCCCGGGCCTCGACGATCGGGGGAGCGATTGCAGCCATGAGCGCCTCCTCGTGTCTCTCCGTGCAGCGTCGCCGAGCCCGCGAGCCGCGCCATCAGCGCGCCGCCGGATCCGGCGTCGGGGGTTTCCCGAAGGCGGCGGCACCATCCGCGGGACAGAGCACTTCGTGGCTCTGAGCCACTAGATGGTTGATGCCACCGAGATCGCCTGCTCCGGGGCGCGGGCCGGCCGCTCGGGGGCGTGGCGGGAGAGCGGCTGCAAGGCTGGACGCCTTGGGGCCGATCTTCCGGCGCGAAGCGGACGCGGCGGATGGCGCATCCGGACGCGCGAGATCGTGGCATCGAATCATCGAGGTGCTCTCCGTCGGTGTCAGGCGGGTGCGAGCGCGGCGGCGATCTCCGCGGCCCAGGACCGGATCTCGTCCCAGTCGCGGAAGTCGCCCTCGGGCGCGCGGAAGGCGAGCACGACCGCCTTCTCGCCGAAGCCGAGGCGGCCCTTGTCCAGCTTGCCGCCGAAGAGGCGGTGGCCGCGGGCACGGGTCGCGGAGACGAGGCTCTCGACGTCGACGGCGTCCTCCGGCGACGGGCGCAGCGGCTCGCCGATCGGCCCGCTGGAGAAGAGCCAGACCGGCTTCGTGCAGAGCTCGTCCGCGCGCCGCTCGACCAGGTCGCGCGCCGGGTCGAGCCACTTGCCGACGTAGACGGCGCTCCCGAGCACGACCGCGTCGTAGCCGGCGAGGTCGTGCACCTCCTCGGGAGGCTTCGCGTCGGCCTCGAGGCCGTGCTCGCGGAGCGCCTCGGCGATCGTCTCTCCGATCTCCGAGGTCGCGCCGTGCCGGCTCGCCGCCGCCACCAGGACCCTCATCGCTCCTCCTCTCGGGGGCGCAGGTACACGAACCAGTACACGGCGCCCACCATCACCGCGCCGCCGATGACGTTGCCGATCGTCACGGGGAGGAGGTTGCCCAGGAGGAAGCCGTCCAAATCCAGGGTCGAGAGGTCGGGCGGGGAGTCGAGGCCGGCGACGAACCCGTCGTCGGCCTTCACGAGGAGCCCGATCGAGATGAAGTACATGTTCGCGATCGAGTGCTCGAAGCCGGCCGCGACGAAGGCGGCGATCGGCGGGATCACCGCGATGATCTTGTCCGTGGTCGTGTGCGCGCCGTAGGTGAGCCAGACGGCGAGGCAGACGAGCGCGTTGCAGAGCATCCCGAGCGCGACCGCCTGCACGAACCCGAGGTTCGTCTTCGCGGCCGCGATCGCGAGCGCAGTCTCGCCCACTGCACCGCCGCCGAACTCGTACTGCCTGCTCACGAAGACGAGCAGCGCGGTCGCGAGCGCGCCGACGAAGTTCCCGATCCAGACGAGCGTCCAGTTCCCGGCGAGGCGGGCCGTGGTGACGCGCCGCCCGGCCCAGGCCATGACGATGAGGTTGTTGCCGGTGAACAGCTCGGCGCCCGCGACGACGACGAGGATCAGGCCGAGGGTGAAGGTGAGGCCGGCGAGCAGCCGCACGACGCCGTAGGGCAGGTCGGCCCCGCCTGCCGCCACCGTCGTCGCGAAGATCGCCCCGAGCGCGATGAACGCGCCCGCGAGCACGGCGAGGACGAACACGGTCACCGCCGGCATCCCGGCCTTCGCGACGCCGATCGTCTCCGCCTTGCGCGCGACGTCCGCCGGGGCGAGCGCGTCGAGCCCGGTCGGCGTGAACAGCGTCGAGGGAGTCTCCGGCCCGTCGTCGCGCGTCTCGACCGCCGTCATGGCGTCACCCTCGTGGAAGCTGCGAGCCGGGTCGTCGGCGCCGCCGCGGAGCGGTCGTTCGGGGAACTACCGACCACGTGGCCGTCGAGCATGGTCACGATCCGGTCGGCGCGCGCGGCCACGCCCGTATCGTGCGTGACGAGGACGACGGTGAGCCCCCGCTCGCGCCGCAGGCGCTCGATCAGGTCGAGCACGGTCGCCCCGGCCTCGGAGTCGAGGCTCCCGGTCGGCTCGTCGGCGAGCAGGATCGGCGGCTCGTTCGCGAGCGCCCGCGCGACCGCGACGCGCTGCCGCTCGCCGCCGGAGAGCTGCGGCGGGCGGTTCCGCTCGCGCCCCTCGAGCCCCACCGCCGCGAGCAGCGCGTGCGCGCGCTCGCGCCGCTCGCGCCCCGGGAGCCCGAGCTCGAACATCGGCACCTGCACGTTCTCGCTCGCCGTCAGCGCAGGCATGAGGTTGTGCAGCTGGAAGATCAGCCCGACCTCGTGCGCGCGGTGCGCGCTGAGGTCGTTCGCCTCCTCGAGCGCGCGACCGGCCACCCGGATCGCGCCCTCGTCCGGGCGGTCGAGCGCTGCGATCAAGTGGAGGAGCGTCGACTTTCCGCACCCGGACGGCCCCACGAGCGCGACGAACTCGCCCTCCGCGACCTCGAGATCCATCCCGCGCAGCGCGACGATGCGCCCGTCCTCGAAGCTCTTGCGCACGCCGCGGACGGAGATCACGGGCTCACTCATGGCGCAGCGCCTCCATCGGCGAGAGCCGCACCGCGCGCACCGCCGGGTACGCAGCGCCGATCAGCGCCACGACGACCCCGACGGCGAGCGCGCGGATGAACACCTCGGGCGCGTAGGAGGGGACGAGGAAGGACGACACCGTGGGTATGGCCAGCACCGCGCGCGTCGCGAGCAGGCCGAGCGCGATCCCCACGACCGCGGCGATCCCGCACAGCGCGAGCGACTCGAGCAGCACCATCCGCACGATCCGCGACCCGCGCCACCCGACCGCGCGCAGGATCCCGATCTCGCGCGTGCGCTCGAAGACGGACATGATCATCGTGTTCATCACGCCGATCGCGCCGATCCCGACCGCGAGGAGCGAGATCGCGAGGTTCACCGCGTCCATGATCCGGACGCCCTGGTCGACCTCGCCGTAGTCGTCGACGTCCGCGATCGCCGCCAGTGTCGGGAGATCCCGCTCGATCGCCTCCGCGACCGCGACGGGGTCCTCGCCCGGGGCGACGGTGACGTAGGCGGCGGTCACGACGCCCGGCCGGTTCCCGAGCTCCTGGACCGTGGCGAGGAGCGCCACGCCACCCGAGCGGCGCAGCGTGTCCGCTACCTCGTACACGCCGGAGACGCGGAAGGTCCGGTGCTCGAAGACGACGGTGTCGCCGGCCGCGAGCGCGTTCGAGGCGGCCGCGTCGACGCCCAGCGCGATCTCGTCCGCAGCCGCGGGCAGCTCGCCCTCACGCAGCTCGAGCCCCTGCGCCCCGAGCGCGTCGGCCTCGAAGCCGTAGAGGATGAAGTACGGGTTCGACCCGAGGGTCGTGATCTTCAGCTCGAACCCGTCTGCGCGGGCGACGTCGTCCCGCCGGGCGAGCGCGGCGACGGTCTCCTCGGGGACGGCGCTGAAGCTGAGGTCGGACGCGCCCTTCTGGGCGACCATGAAGTCGGCGCCGCCCGCAGTCACGAACTCCCCGAGCGAGGCCTTGAGCCCGCTCGTGATGACGCCGAGCGCGAGCACGGTCGCGATGCCGATCGCGATCCCGAGCGCGGTGAGGCTCGTGCGGACGCGCTGGCGGACGAGGTTCTTGAGGACGATCGCTCGGAACACGGTGGCCTCCGTCTCTACCGATGTTCCGGCCGGGGCCGTACGGGCGCGTCGGGGGGTGCCCCGAGCGGCGCTGCGGGGTAGCCGCACACCGGTCCGTCCGCGCGCGGATGCGCCCGAGCAGGGCCGGCGGGACGCTGGAGGTGATGATCGGCACGGCCGAAGCACTCCGCACGCCGGAGGGCGCCTCCGGCCTCACCGCCGCCGAGGCGCGGCAACGTCTCGCCGAGGTCGGCCCGAACGCCCTCGCTGAGCCGGAGCGGCCGTCGCACGTCCGCCGCTTTCTCGCGCAGCTCGGGCACCTCTTCGCGCTGCTCCTCTGGGCCGGGGCGGGGCTCGCGTGGCTGGCCGGGATGCCCGAGCTGTCGATCGCGATCGTCGTCGTCGTGCTCGTGAACGCGGGCTTCGCGTTCGCCCAGGAGTACCGGGCCGAGCGCGCCGCCGAGGCGCTCCGGCAGATGCTCCCGCAGGCGGCGCGCGTCCGGCGCGACGGGGAGCCGGTCGAGATCCCGGCAGAGGAGCTCGTCCCGGGCGACGTGCTCTTGCTCGAGGAAGGCGACCGTGTGAGCGCCGACGCCGACCTGCTCGAGGTCGTCGAGCTGCGCGTCGACAACTCGACCCTCACCGGCGAGTCGTGGCCGGTCGCGCCCGAGGAGAAGGTGTACGCAGGCACGTACGTCGTGTCGGGCCGCGGCGAGGGGCTCGTCACGGAGACGGGGATGCGGACGGAGTTCGGCCGCATCGCCGAGCTCACGCACCGCACGCGCGAGAAGCCGAGCCCGCTCGAGGTCGAGCTGAAGCACGTCACGCGCCTGGTCGCGGTCGCCTCCGCCGGCATCGGCACCGCGTTCTTCTTCGTCGCCGGCTGGCTCGGGATGGGTCTCGAGGAGCGGTTCGTGTTCGCCGTCGGCGTGATGGTCGCGAACGTCCCCGAGGGACTGCTCCCGACGGTGACGCTCGCGCTCGCGCTCGCGACGCAGCGGATGGCGCGGCGGAACGCGCTCGTCCGCGGGCTCTCGTCCGTGGAGACGCTCGGCGAGACGACGGTCATCTGCACGGACAAGACCGGCACGCTCACCGAGAACGAGCTCACGGCCGTCCGGGTCTGGACGCCCGAGCTCGAGCTCGAGGTGGAGGGCGCGGGCTACGAGCCGTTCGGGCGCTTCCGCGCGGCCGGGCGCGTCGTCCAGCCGCAGCCGGTGGCAGAGCTGCTGCGCGCAGGGCTCCTCTGCAACGACAGCCGCCTGGTCTCGACCCCGGAGGGCTGGGGCGTGCTCGGCGACCCGACCGAGGGCGCGCTCGTCGTGCTCGCGGAGAAGGGCGGGCTGCGCCAGGAGCAGGAGGTCGCGCACCTCCCGCGCGTCCGCGAGATCCCGTTCGACGCGAAGCGGCGGCGGATGACGACCGTGCACGCGACCGGCGCCGGCCTCGTCGCCTACGTGAAGGGAGCGCCCGAGGACGTGATCCAGGCGTGCTCGCTCTCCGAGCGGGAGCGGGAGCGGGCGGAGGCGGCCGCACGCGCGCTCGAGGCGGACGCCCTCCGCGTCCTGGCGCTCGCTCGCAAGAGCCTCCCCGAGGGGGACGCGCACGCGCTCGAGCTCGAGGACGGCCTGGAGCTGCTCGGCCTCGTCGGGATGCACGACCCGCCGCGCCCGGAGGTGCCACAGGCGATCGCGCGCTGCCACGCCGCCGGGATCCGCGTGCTCATGGCCACCGGCGACGCCGGCACGACGGCCGCGGCGATCGCGAAGCGGATCGGCCTCGTCCGCAACCGCGCGCACGTCGTCGACGGCCACGCTCTCGACGGGATCGACGACACGCGCCTGCGCGGGCTCCTCGACGAGCACGACGTCGTCTTCGCCCGCATCGCGCCCGAGCAGAAGCTGCGCCTCGCGCGCGTGCTCCGGGAGTCCGGCGAGGTCGTCGCGATGACCGGCGACGGCGTGAACGACGCGCCCGCGCTCCGCGAGGCCGACATCGGCGTCGCCATGGGCCGGCGCGGGACGGACGTCGCGAAGGAGGCCGCCGACATGATCCTCCTCGACGACGACTTCGCGACCGTCGTCACGGCGGTCGAGGAGGGACGCGCGGTGTACGACAACATCCGCCGCTTCGCCGTCTACCACTTCTGCTCGAACGTCGCGGAGCTGCTCCCGTTCGTCGCGTGGGGGCTCTCGGGGGGCGAGATCCCGCTGCCGCTGACCGTCATGCAGGTGCTCGCGATCGACCTCGGCACGGACATGCTCCCCGCGATCGCACTCGGAACCGAACGGGCGGAGCCGGGGACGATGACCCGGCCGCCGCGGCCCCGAGGCGAGCGCCTGCTCGGCCCGCGCGTGCTCTCACGCGCCTACGCCTTCGTCGGCCCGCTCGAGGGCGTGCTCGCGCTCGGCGCCTTCTTCGTGTCCTTCCTGCTCGGCGGCTGGCGGCCCGGGTCGTCGCTCCCGGCGAGCGGCCTCGCGTACGTGCAGGCGACCACGATGACGCAGACCGGCATCGTCATGGGCCAGGTCGGCGCTGGGATGTCGATGCGGACGAACCGCCGCTCGGTCTTCTCGATCGGCCTGCTCTCGAACCGCTTCCTGCTCGTGGCGATCGCCCTCGAGCTCGCGCTCGCCGCGGCGCTGATCTATGTCCCCGGGCTGAACTCGGCCTTCCACCAGGCGCCGATCGACGGGTGGCACTGGCTCGTGCTCGCGCCCATCCCGTTCGTCGTCTTCGGCGCGGAGGAGGCGCGCAAGGCGGTCGCGCGGCGGCGTGCGAGCCGTAGTTCCCCGAAGCCGGATCGGGTCGTGCGCGGACGTGCCCGCGCCGCGGCGACGGGAAGGTGAAGGCATGATCGGCGCGGGCACGCACGCCCTGGTGAGCAAGACCGTCGCGGAGGCGATGCACCCGGGAGTGTTCTCGTGCCCGCCCGAGGCGACGCTCTCGGAGGTCGCGGAGCTCATGGCCGCGCGCCACGTCCACGCGGTCGTCGTGCACGGGGAGGCGGACGGCGCGAGCCCGGAGGTGGCCGGCCTCATCTCCGACCTCGACCTCATCGCCGCGGCGACGGTGCGCGACCTCGAATCGCAGGTGGCCGGCGGCTCGGCCGGCGGCACCGCGCTGACAGTCCATCCCGGAGACACGCTCGAGCTCGCCGCGAGGCTCATGACGCGCTACGGCGTGTCGCACCTCGTCGTCGTGGAGCCGGGCACCGGGAGGCCGGCGGGCGTGCTCTCGACGCTCGACATCGTGAACGCGCTCGCGGGCGTCTGATACGAAACCCGCGATGAGCCAGCCCGACACGGCCGCGGCCTCCGACGTCGTCGACGTCATCCTCCGGGACGGGCGCTCGCTCCGCCTGCGCCCGCCCCGCCGCGAGGACACCGACGCGCTGCTCGCGTTCTTCGCCGGGCTCTCGCCCCGCAGCCTGTACCAGCGCTTCCACGGGATGCCGTCGATCCGGCCGGAGCTGGTGGAGCGGCTGCTCGAGCCCGACTGGGTCGAGCGCGGCGCGCTGCTCGGCGCGTTCGCCGAGGACGGCGCGGACGAGCACGTCGTCGCGGTCGCGAGCTACGAGCGGCTGCGCGACCCGACGGTCGCGGAGGCGGCCTTCAGCGTCGCGGACGAGTACCAGCGCCGCGGGATCGGGACGCGCCTGCTCGAGCAGCTCGCCCGGCGGGCGGCCGAGGTCGGGATCGAGTCCTTCCTCGCCGAGGTGCTCGCCGACAACCGCGACATGCTCGGCGTCTTCGAGGCGGCCGGCTACGAGCTGACGCGCGAGCTCGCGGGCGGCGAGGTCGAGGTGCGGTTCCCGATCGCGCCCACCGAGCGCTTCGAGGAGCGCGTGGACGAGCGCGACCACGTCGCGGTGAGGGCGTCGCTCCGGCCGTTCTTCGAGCCCGAGAGCGTCGCGGTGATCGGCGCCTCGCGCCGACGCGGATCGATCGGCGGCGAGCTCTTCCGCAACATCCTCGCGGCCGACTTCCAGGGGGCCGCCTACCCCGTGAACCGCGAGGGCGAGGCGGTCGCCGGCGTGCGTGGCTACTCGTCCGTCGACGAGATCCCGGGTGAGCTCGACCTCGCAGTGATCTCGCTGCCGGCCGCCCTCGTGAACGACGCGGCCGACGTGGCACTGCGGCGAGGCGTGCGCGCGCTCGTCGTCATCTCGGCCGGCTTCGCGGAGATCGGGAGCGAGGGCGTCGAGCGGCAGGAGCAGCTGCTCGCGCTCGTCCGCGCGCACGGTGCCAGGCTCATCGGGCCGAACTGCCTCGGGATCGCCGTCCCCGGCCGCGGGCTCAACGCGACCTTCGCCGCGCGGGCGGCGGCGCCGGGAAACATCGGCTTCTCCTCGCAGTCGGGCGCGCTCGGCCTCGCGCTACTCGAGGCGGCCGACTCGCGCGGGCTCGGGCTGTCCGCGTTCGTCTCGATCGGGAACAAGGCCGACGTGTCCTCGAACGACCTCCTCGAGTGGTGGGAGGACGACGAGGAGACCGAGGCGATCCTCCTCTACGTCGAGTCCTTCGGGAACCCGCGCCGCTTCGGCCGGCTCGCGCGTCGCGTCGCGCGCCGGAAGCCGATCCTCGCGCTGAAGAGCGGGACGTCGGCGAGCGGCCAGCGCGCGGCGAGCTCGCACACGGCCGCGCTCGCGGGGTCGGAGGCGGCCGTGGACGCGCTCTTCCACCAGGCCGGCGTCATCCGCGCGCAGACGCTCGAGGAGCTCATCGACGTCGCGACCCTGCTCTCGACGCAGCCGCGCCTCGCGGGCCGCAGCGTCGCGCTGGTCACGAACGCGGGCGGGCTCGGGATCCTCGCCGCGGACGCGTGCGACGCGGCCGGTCTCGACCTTCCGTCCCTGTCACCCGAGACGGAGGCCGCGCTGCGCGCGTTCCTGCCGGCGGAAGCGAGCGTCGCGAACCCGGTCGACATGCTCGGCGGCGCGACGGCCGCAACGTACGAAGCCGCCGTCCCGCTCCTCCTCGCCGACCCGCACGTCGACGCCGCCATCGTGCTCTTCGTGCCCGCGGTGAGCGCGACCGCGGAGGAGGTGGCCGAGGCCGTCGACCGCGCGGCCGCCGCCTCCGACACGGCCAAGCCCGTGCTCGCGGTCGTGATGACGTCGGAGGGCGTGCCGGACGGCCTGCGCGACGGGCCGGGTCGCGTGGCCGCGTTCTCGTACCCCGAGTCAGCCGCACGCGCCCTCGGCCGCGCGGCCGAGCGGGCGGACTGGCTCCGCCGGCCGCAGGGCACGGTGCCCGAGCTCGACGGCATCGACCGCGCGGCGGCGGAGGCGATCGTCGAGCGCGCGCTCGCCTCGGGCGACGACGCCTGGCTCGATCCCGCCGACACGCGGGATCTCCTGCTCGCGTACGGGATCCCGCTCGTCCCCGAGCGGGTCGCGGAGACCGCCGACGACGCGATCGCCGCCGCCCGTGACCTCGGCCTGCCGGCAGTCGTCAAGACGGCGACGCCCGGCGCGCACAAGACGGAGACCGGCGGGATCGCGCTCGACCTCCGCGACGAGGACGCCGTCCGCGCGGCGGTCGATCGGATCGGGACGCCGGTGGTCGTCCAGCCGATGCTCCACGCAGGCGCCGAGTTGCTCGCCGGCATCGTCGAGGACCCCACCTTCGGCCCGCTCGTCGCATTCGGGCCTGGAGGCGTGCTCGCGGAGCTCATCGGCGAGGCCTCGTTCCGGATCGCGCCGCTCACCGACGTCGATGCGCGAGAGCTGGTCACGACCGGGAAGGCGGGTCGCCTCGTCGCCGGCTT
Source organism: Actinomycetota bacterium (assembly GCA_004366385.1). GTDB lineage: Bacteria > Actinomycetota > Thermoleophilia > Gaiellales > Gaiellaceae > GMQP-bins7. The sequence continues at coordinate 54,077 of SIRU01000071.1, read as the reverse complement.
TCGCGGAGCGCCGCCCGCCGACGCGGACGCGCTCGTCGACCTCGTCCTCCGCCTCGCCCGGCTCGGCGAGGATGTGCACGCGCTGGCGGAGCTCGACCTGAACCCGGTGCTCGCGCTGCCCGACCGCTGCGTCGCCGTCGACGCGCGCGTGCGCGCCCGGCGGCCCGACGTCGTCGTCCGCGCCAAGACCTGGTAGCGCGCCCGACAACACTTTGTGGCTCTGAGCCACAAAGTGTTGTCCGCGCGCGCCACGACTCCGTACAAACCCGTACCACGACGGCGGCTTCACCCGACGACGGCGGTGCCATCCCCCGATGGCCGGCGTCGCCTCTCCGGCGAACCTCTGCGCATCGACACCAAGAGTTCCTACCGGGAGGTGGAGCGATGAAGGGCAGAAGGTTCTGGGAGATCGGCGGGTTCGTCGCCGGCGGCGTGCTGATCGTCTTCGGCGCAGTCGCGATCTTCATGGGCATCAACGGCATGACGACCGTCCGCGACTCGATCAAGGACGAGCAGATCTTCTTCTCGACCGAGGACGCGGGCGACGAGGCCACGGCGCAGTACGCGTCGCAGTGGTACGGCGAGCAGGTCACGAGCGGCGAGCAGGCCCGCGCGTTCGCGAAGATCATGCGCTCGCACCAGCTCGAGCGGACCGGCGGCCTCACGTACGCCGAGATGGGCCGGTACGCATCTGCCGCGGATCCGAGCGATCCGGCGGGCACGAGCGACGAGGAGGCGGCGCTCAAGGACGAGAACGGCGAGCCGGTCTCGAACTTCGCCCGCCAGAGCTGGGTGACCGCGGTCGCGATCACCACGGCGCTGAACATGAGCTACATGGCCGAGCAGCTGTCGATCTTCGGCCTCGTGGTCGGCGTCGCGCTCCTGCTCACAGGCGTCGGGCTCGTCATCGTCGCCTTCGCGGTCTTCGGCCGCGAGGCGGAGGCGACGGCACCGGCCCACAAGCCGACGACTACGGCCATCACGAGCTAGCGCCCGGGGAACGAAGCCGGGAGGCCCCGGGACACCGAATGCTCCGACCTCCCGGAGCAGCGAAGGGGGCGGGAGACCGCCCCCTTCACATGCAGGACGAGCATGCCTCCGGCCCGCGCCACTTGCGTAGTTTCCCGCGCCGGGCGTCCGGCCTCCTCCGGAGGCCGGACGCGCGCCGGCGCTCCACCATGCCGAGATGGCCGCGCAGCCCAGGACGATCGTCGTCGGCTTCGACGGCTCGGAAGCCGCGCTGCGAGCGCTCGACACGGCCTCCGGGCTCGTCGGCTACGGCTCGACACTCACGGTCGTCGCCGTCGCCACCACGGCGGACGACGACGCCCGCGCGCGGCTCACGGCCGCGCGCGAGCGCCTGCTCGGACGGCACGTCCAGGCGACGTACGTCGAGCGCGCCGGCGAGCCGGCCGCCGAGATCCTCGAAGCCGCCCGCTCGCTGGAGGCCGATCTCGTCGTCGTCGGGCGCCGCGAGCCGCCCACGCCCGACTCCGTCTCGTCCGAGCTCCTCCGCCTCGCCGAGATGGACGTCCTCGTCGTGGCGTAGTCCGGAGGGCTACCTCTCGATGAGCCCCTGGTCGAGCGCGTAGCGCACGAGCTCGGCCCGGGAGGACAGCCCGAGCTTCTGCATGATGTGCGCCCGGTGCGTCTCGGCCGTCCGGACCGAGATGAAGAGGAGCGAGGCGATCTCCTGGTTCGTGTGCCCGAGCGCGAGCAGCTTCAGCACCTCGCGCTCGCGGTCGGACAGCGGATCCGACTCTGCGCGCTTGCGCTCCTCGGCCTCCGCCGCGACGAGCTGCGCGCCGAGCGCCGGGTGCAGGTACCGCTCGCCGTTCGCGACCGCCCGCACCGCGTCCACGACCTCCGTGTCCGCCGCTTCCTTGAGCACGTAGCCGCTCGCCCCGGCCTCGAACGCCTCGCGCACGTACCGGGGGTCGTCCTGCATCGAGAGCACGAGCACCTTCGCCGCCGGCACGGCCTGGAGGAGCGCGGGCATGCCCTCGATCCCGCTCTTCCCCGGCATGACGATGTCGAGGAGCACGACGTCCGGCTTCGCCTCGAGGGCCTCGAACACGGCGCGCTCGGCGTTCGGGGCCTCGCCGACGGTCTCGATGCCGTCCTCCGCGTCGAGCACGCGGCGCAGGCCCGCGCGGACGACCGCGTGGTCGTCCACGACGAGAACCTTGATGCTCACCGGAGCGGCACCTCGGCGGCGAGCGTCGTCCCCTTCCCCGGCGCCGTCTCCAGCCGCAGCCGCCCGCCGACGAGCGCGACCCGCTCCCGGATCCCCGCGAGCCCGAGGCTGTCGTCGCCGACGCTCCCGGGGTCGAACCCGGAGCCGTCGTCCTCGATCACCGCCACCACGTTGCCGTTCTTGCGCGCCACGAGAATGCTGATCCTCGCAGCATTCGCGTGTCGGGCGACGTTCGTCAGCGCCTCCTGGACGATCCGGTAGACCGTCGTCTCGACCTCCGCGGGCAGGCGGTCGTCTCCCAGTCGCACCTCGACGTCGACTGCGACGCCGTCGTGCGTCCGGTGCGTCTCCGCGAGCCGCTCCAGCGCGGGCGCGAGGCCGAAGTCGTCGAGCGCGGCCGGCCGCAGCTCGACCGCGAGCCTCCGCACGTCCTGGAGCGTGGAGACGACGAGCTCGCGCAGCGCCGCGACGCGCTCGCGGTCCTCCTCGGCGACGCTCTCCTGCTCCACCGACTTGAGCCCGAGGAGGATGGACGTGAGCGCCTGCCCGGTCTCGTCGTGGAGCTCGCGCGCGAGCCGTGTTCGCTCCTGCTCCTGCGCGTCGACGACGCGCCGCACCGCGTCCCGGCTCACGCGCTCCGAGAGGTCGAGGGCGATCGCCGCCCGCGTCGCCAGCGACTCGCCGAGGCGCACGTCCTCGTCCGCGAAGCGCGGGTCGGCGCCTTGCTTGTCGTGGGCGGCGACGACGCCGACCGCACGGCCGTGGACGACGAGCGGCACGTACAGCGCCGTCGTCACGCCGAGCGTCCGCACGGCCTGCTGGTCGGCCTCGGGATCGTCGAGGAGCGAGTCGACGCGCTCGCTGCGCGCCCGCTCGAGCACCCTTCCCACCTTCGAGCCGCCGAGCTCGAGGCGCATGCCCACGAGCTCGTCGACCCCGTCCCCGTCCGCGGCCGCGACGCGCAGCGTGCCCGGCGTGTCCGGCGTCGCGACGAGCACGATCCGTGCGTCCACGAGCTCCCGCAGCCGCGCGGCCACGATCGCGAGCAGCGGCTCCAGCTCGAGCTCCTCCGCCAGCGCGTTCCCGATCTCGTGCAACGACTCGAGCTGCCGGAGCCAGCGCGTGGAGGACTCGTACAGCCGCGCGTTGTCGATCGCGACCGCCGCCTGCGCGGCGAGCAGCTGCGTGAGGTCCTCGTCCTCCTCGGTGAAGTCTCCTCCGCCCTCCTTCTCGGAGAGGTAGAGGTTCCCGAAGACGACCCCCCTCGTGAGGATCGGGACACCGAGGAAGGTGTGCATGGGCGGGTGGTGCCGCGGGAACCCGGCCGAGCGCGGGTCGTCGGAGATCTCGTGCAGACGGACGGGCTTCCCTTCGCGGATCACCGCGCCGAGGAGCCCGCGTCCGCGCGGCAGCTCGCCGATCGCCGCGCGCGTCTCCTCGTCGACCCCGGTCGTGAGGAAGCGCTCGAGGCTCTGGCCGGAGCGGTCGACCACGCCGAGCGCGGCGTATCGCGCGCCGGCCAGCTCCGCGGCCGTCTCGACGATCGTCTGGAGCAGCGTGTCCAGCGAGAGCTCGGAGCTCATGGCGATGCCCGCGTCGACGAGCACGCGCAGGCGGTCGATCTGATCCGTCGGCCGGGTCATCGCTCGGGGAGGCTGCGAGCCTACCCCCCACGGCGGCCTCCGGCCTGCACGACGAGCGCGACCCGGCCGCCGGGCCGCGCTCGTCGTCGTCCGTTCGCCTACCCGGTGGCCGTCAACGTCAGCGGGATCCGCGTCTCGTAGCCTGGCTTCCCGTCGCCGTCCGCGTCGTCGTCGTGCACGACGAGCGTACCTCTCTGCTCGATCGCCGACTGGTACGGCAGCTTCACCGAGAACTCGCCGCGGCACCCCGTGCCGCAGGTCGCGGTCGTGAAGCGGCTGACGAGCTCCTTCCCGTTCGCGTCGAGCAGCTCGGCGGTCACGTTCGCCTCGTACACGTTCGCCGTGCCGCTCACCTCGACGGGGCTCGAGACGGTGTCTCCGATCCCCGGCGTCTCGACGAGGATCGGCGGCAGGAGCTCCTCGTAGTCCGCGCGGGTGACCGGCTTCCGGAGCACGATCCCCTCGCCCGAGAAGACGTCCACCGGCTTGCCGTCGAGCATGAAGCTCACCCGCTCCACGGTCGGGAGCTCGGTGAGCGTGTACACGACCTGCGCGAGCCGCGCGAACATCGACGCCGACCCGCCGCCCGACTCGTACTCGGAGGTGAGGTCCACGGTGAAAGTGCCGTTGTCGAGCTTGCCCTCGAGGAAGCGCGTGCCGGACGGGATCGCCGTGCCGACGCCCGCCGCCGCCTCGGCTGCGGTCGGGCCCTCGAGCAGCTCCTGCACGGCCAGCATCGTCTCTCCGAGAGGAAGCTCGGGAACCGCGCGGGCCTCGCGAGTGACGGCGAAGAGGTGCTCGCCGCGCGTCAGCCACACCCTGTACTGCTTGACGTCCCCGGGCCCCGTCTCGGTGATCCCGGTGTCGGACGGGACGTCGCCGGCGGTCTGGGCCTCCCCGCCGCCGCACCCGCTCGCGAGGAGCGCCGCGGCCACCAGGACGCCGATCGAAATGGTCAGGAGCTTCATGGTGATCCCTCCTCTTCGGTTCCACCTCGATCGTCGCTCCCGCCCGAAACGCCCTCGTCACGCCCGCGTAACGATTCGGACACGATCGGCAGGCGCAGCGTGAACGTGCTTCCGACGTCCGCCTCGCTCTCGACCTCGATGTCGCCACCGAGCGCGCGCGCGTGCTCCCGCGCGATCGCGAGCCCGAGCCCGCTCCCGGAGCCGCCGCGCGCCGGGTCGGCCTTGTAGAACCGCTCGAAGACGTGCGCGAGGTCCTCCTGCGGGATCCCGGCCCCCGTGTCGGAAACCGCGACGCACGCCTCGTCCCCGTTCGCGGACACCACCACACGCGCCTCCCCGCCCCCGTGCTCGAGCGCGTTCTCGACGAGGTTCCCGATGATCCGTTCCAGCCGCCGGCGGTCGCTCTCCACGACCACGTCCTCGCCCTCGGCCGCCACGCGCCCGCCCCAACCCCGCGCGCGCGCGGACGCGTCCACGAGCGCGCGCAGCTTCACCGGCTCCACCACGACCGCCTCCGCCGAGGCGTCCAGCCGCGAGATCTCCATCAGCTCCTCCACGAGCCGCCGCAGCCGCGCGACGTCGCCCACCAGGAGCTCCGCCGCCCGCCGCGCCTCCTGAGGCAGCGCGTCGAGATGAGTCCGCAGCGCCTCCGCCTCGGCCACGAGCGCGGTGAGCGGCGTGCGCAGCTCGTGCGCGACGTCGGACGTGAACCGCCGCTCGCGCTCCTGCGCCGCCGCGAGCGCGGAGATCTTCGCGGCGAGCGCGTCCGCCATCTCGTTGAAGGAGGCCGCCCACGCGCCGAACTCGTCCTCGCGCTCCACTGGGAGCCGGGTCTCGAGCATCCCCTCGGCCACCGAGCGGGCCGCCTCGCTCGCGCGCGCGACCGGCGCCAGCGTGCGCCGCGCGACGAACCAACCGACCGCGCCGGCGAGCAGCGCGACGAGCACCGTCCCGGCGAGCAGGACGTTGCGGAGCTGCGCGAGGTCGTCCCACAGCTCGTCCTCGGGGAAGAAGAAGTAGAGGTCGGCGTCCGTCCCGGCCACGTTCCCACCCGTGAGCAGGTAGCGCGCGCCGCCGACCTCGACCCGGTTGTACGCGAGCTGGCCCTCGGCGACGAGCGCCTTCACGTCCTGCGGCACTTGCTCGAGACCGAGCGACACGCTCGACGAGAACGTCTCGCCTCCGCTCACGCCCACAGTCGTGAACGCGCCGCGCCGCGCCAGTGCCTCCAACAGCTCCTCCGGCTCGGCGCCGACCTCCTGCGCGAGCACGAGGTTGAAGCGCGCCTGCTCGAGCGCGGCCTCCGTCGACGCGTCGAGCCGCGCGTCGCGCACGACGAGGTACGAGCCGACCGCGAGCACGAGCGCCGCGAGCCCGCCCACGAGCGCGAACGCGACCGTGAGCCGCCGCCGGAACCGCACCGGTGCAACCCGCGACGCCATCAGCCGGGATCGAGCCGGTAGCCGACGCCGCGCACGGTCTGGATGAGCGCGGGCGCGTGCGGGTCGTCCTCGACCTTCGCCCGCAGCCGCTGCACCGCGACGTCCACGAGGCGCGAGTCGCCGAGGTAGTCGTAGTTCCACACGAGCTCGAGCAGGAGCTCGCGCGTGAAGACCTGGTCCGGGCGCCGGGCGAGCTCGAGCAGGAGCCGGAGCTCGGTGGCCGTGAGCGTTACCTCCTCTCCGCCCTTGCGCACGCGGAACGCGGCCGGGTCGATCTCGAGGTCTCGCACGCGGAGCACCCCGTCGCCGCCACCCGGCGCGCTCCGTCGCAGCACCGCGCGGATGCGTGCGACCAGCTCGGCGACCTCGAACGGCTTGGTCACGTAGTCGTCCGCGCCGAGCTCGAGCCCGACGACGACGTCCACGGTGTCCGCGCGCGCCGAGAGCATCACGATCGGCACCTGGCTCGTCGCCCGGATCCGGCGGCAGACCTCGTAGCCGTCCACCTCGGGGAGCATCAGGTCGAGGACGACGACGTCCGGCGGCGCAGCGGCGAAGCGCTCGAGCGCCTCCCGGCCGTCCGCGGCCGTGTCCACGCGCAGCCCGGCCGCGGCGAGGCCCGCGGCCGCCAGCTCGCGGATCGAGGCGTCGTCCTCGACGAGGAGCACGCGTTCGTCCATGCGCGGACTGTAGGCCGCGCCGCGGCGGGAGGCCTACTCGCCCGTCGCGAACGCCTCGGCGGCGCTGTGGCACGCGTCGTCCTCCGCCTCGGCCAGCTCGCGAAGATACGCGACGACAGCCCAGGTCGACGCGCGGTCCTCGTCGTCGGCGTCCACGCCCTCGAGCGCCCACTCCGCCTCGTCGCACGCGGCCAGCGCCTCGTCGAAGCGGCGAGCGCGGCGCTCGACGTCGGCGAGGACCGCGAAGGCGACCTCGCGCGGCATCCCGGCCTCGCCGCGGGAGATCGAGAGCCGGAGCAGCTCGGAGGCGCGCTCGCGGCAGATCCGCGCCTCGGTCACGGCCTGCGCGTCGTCACATGCCCAGGCCGCCCGCAGGAACGAGTGCGCCGCGCGGCTGGGACTCCCGACGCCTTCGTGCACGAGCGCGTCGCAGACGTAGTCGCGCGCCGTCGGCGGGAGCTCCGAGCGGGCGCGGGCGGTCTCGAAGAGCGCCGAGCGGACGACCTCGGCCGCGCCGGGCGGCGCCTTGCCCAGCTCGGCGGCGCAGAACCCGCACGCGGCGCAGCGCTGGATGCCGAGCGCGAGCGCCCAGCGGGCCGGCCCCTGCGGGCGCAGGTCGAGGTCGGGCGGGCCGAACGAGCTCGTGCTCGTGAGCTCCGCGATGCGGCTCAGCCGGCCGCAGATCGCGCAGCGGACGTCGACTTCCGTGAAGGTGGTCACACGGTGAAGTCACGTCGCCCGGCCTGCGCGCTTACGCCGCCGCGGCGGCTCGCCACTCGACGAGCGGGGCCGCGACCCAGGTCGGGTCCGGCGCCTCGTACAGCTCCCCGGCGTCGGTGTATGCCAGGTCGACGATCTCGCCGCGGAGCTCCCCGCGGAGGAATCGGAAGACCTGGCCGGCGTCGCGCGCGTCGCTCTTCGCGTCGACGCAGTGCCGGTCGTAGCCGGCGTAATCGCCGCGCTCGAGGAGCGCGATGCCCTCCTCGATCGTGGCGCGTGCGAGGTCGAGCCCGCCCTCGTGCGGCGCGAGCGAGCGCTCCGCCGAGTCGCCGTAGCCGATCCCGTGGTGGAACGGGTCGGCGGTGGACACGACCACCCCGTCCTCGGCGAGCGCGGCGAGCTCCTCGATACCCGGCAGCCGCTCGGGGTGGCCGCCCGCGAGGTACGGGTAGCGCTCGGCGACCTCCGGGCCGCGGATCCCGCGCCGCTTCACCTCCGCCGCCCAGAGGTGCCGCCACGAGACGAGCGCGTGGTCGTGCATCCACTCGTCGCGTCCGTCGAGCCCCGGGCCCTGGACGCCCCAGAACGCGAACGCGGACGGCTCCGCCTCCCCGGCCGAGACGCGCCGGCGAGCCTCGTCCATCTCGTCGGTGAACGCGTGCAGGACGCTGATCACGACGACGCGGTCGGCGCCCGAGTCGAGGCAGCCGTGGACCGCGGCCGCGATCTGGTGCCCGCAGTCGGCGACGCCGGCATGCGGGAAGACGACGACGCCTCCGGCGGCCAGCGTCGGCGCGAGGTCCCACTCCCGGCCGCGCTCCAGCAGCTCGAGCGTCCCGCGCTCCCCGAGCGCCGCGTGCTCGGCGCGGTAGAGCTCGTGGATCTTCTCCTTGAGCGTCTGGCGGTCGAGGTTCATCGGCGAGCGGAGAGAGCGGATGATGGGACTCGAACCCACGACCTTCTGCATGGCAAGCAGACGCTCTAGCCAACTGAGCTACATCCGCGAGGGGGGCAAGTATAGCCACCCTCGTAGCGCCCCTTCCCGGCCGCGCGGACCAGACCTCGGTCCTGCCCGAACCGCCCGCGCGGGCGGTTCCGTGGCTGGCGACACGCGGCAGACTCCACATCGGGATTCGGGTTCACGACACGCCGGGAGCGGATCCGGGGGCGTGTCGTGAAGGGCGGCCCCGTTCTGTGGGTCAAGCTGCGGCTCTTACGTCTCTGGCGGCGGGAGAGCCGCGTTCGCATGCCGGCAAGGAAGCGGCCCGCCGAAGCGAGCCGCTGATGAGACCGCACTGCGCGTGGTTGACACCCGCCCCAGATCGTAGCTCTCGCGAGGCTCGAGCGGGCCGTCGACACTCGCAGATGCCACCTGCGGCGACCCGCTCTGCCTCGCATGGGCGGAGGGCGCCGGAGTCGAACCGGATCCGGTGGCGACCGGACGCACTGGGTGTCAACCATGCGCGCCGCACCCTACGACTTCACCCTCCGACCGCCACCGATCGTGCCGGGAGCGCCAACGCCCCGCAAGATGTCCGTTCAGGACCTGGCGCGGTCGAGCGCCTCGTTCACGAGGCTGTCCGCGAGCTCGTTGTGCTCGCGGCGCACCGCGCGATACGTGACCGTCCCCAGCTCGTGCGCGAGACGCGCGGCCTCGAGCGACAGCTCGCGCAGCGCAGCGTTCTTCACCTTGTACTCGCCGCGCATCTGCTTCACGAGGAGCTCGGAGTCGGAGACGACCTCGAGCTCGTCGACGCCGGCTTCGAGCGCGCGCGTGAGGCCCGCGAGCAGCGCGCGGTACTCGGCGACGTTGTTGGTCGCGACGCCGATCGCGTCGCCGCGTGCGTCCAGCACAGTGCCGTCCTCGGCCTCGAGCACGAACGCCGAGGCCGCCGGGCCGGGGTTCCCGCGCGAGCCGCCGTCCGTGTAGAGCGTCGCCTTCACGCGACCGCGAGCAGGTAGAGGTCGTACGCGGGCTCCTCGTACGGATGCGCGTCGCGGAGCGCCGCGACGACCGCCTCCAGCGCCTCGCCAGGCACGACGGTCTCGACCCGGAGCTCGGGCACGCGCTCCTCCACCCCGCGCTCGCCGACCGCGGGATCCGTGCCCGCGCCGCCGAGGAACGTGCCCGTCCCGGCCGCGTACCAGGAGCAGCGCTCGTACTCGCCGATCCGGCCCGCGCCCGCCTCGAACACCGCCGAGCGCGTCGCGTCGAGCGAGTCCTCGGGGACGAACCACACGAGCTTGTAGCTCACGTGTTGTCGATCTGCGCGCGCTGGAGCGTCCCCGAGTAGTCGACGTACACCGACTTCCACTCCGTGAAGACGTCGAGCGCCGCCTGGCCCGCCTCGCGGTGGCCGTTGCCCGTGTCCTTCGTCCCGCCGAAGGGGAGGTGCACCTCGGCGCCGATCGTGCCCGCGTTGACGTACGTGATCCCGGCCTCGAGGTCGCGCAGCGCGCGGAAGGCGCGGTTCACGTCACGCGTGAAGATCGAGGAGGAGAGCCCGTAGCGGATCCCGTTCGAGACGCGCACCGCCTCGGCCTCGTCCTTGACGGAGATCAGCGAGAGCACGGGGCCGAAGATCTCCTCCTGCGCGATCCGCATGTCGGGCTCGACGCCGCCGAACACGGTCGGGCGGTAGTAGAAGCCCTTCGCGAGGTCCCCGTCCGCCGCGATCTCGCCGCCCGTGAGCAGCTCGGCGCCCTCGCCCTGCCCGATCTCGGTGTACGAGTGGATCTTCTCGAGCGCGGGCTTGTTGATCACTGGGCCGACGTCGGTGTCGTCCTCCCAGCCCGGCCCCAGGCGCATCGCCTCCGCCCGCTCGACGATCCGCGTCGCGAGCTCGCCGTACACGCTCTCGTGCGCGATGACGCGGCTCGCCGCCGTGCAGCGCTGGCCGGACGTGCCGAAGGCCGACCAGACGATCCCGTCGACCGCGATGTCGAGGTCGGCGTCCTCCATCACGATGATGGCGTTCTTGCCGCCGAGCTCGAGGTGGACGTGCTTCAGCCCCTCCGCCGCAGCCTGGAGCACCCTCACGCCGGTCTCTCTCGAGCCGGTCAAGGAGATCACGCGGACATCCGGGTGCGCGACCAGCCGTTCCCCGACCGCGCCGCCGCCGCCGTGGACGACGTTGACGACGCCCTTCGGGACGCCGGCCTCGTCGAGCAGCTCGACGAAGCGCTGCCCGAGCGCAGGCGTGTCGGTCGCCGGTTTGAAGACGACCGTGTTCCCGGCGACGAGCGCGGGCGCGATCTTCCAGGAGGGAATCGCGATCGGGAAGTTCCACGGCGTGATCACGCCGATGACCCCGATCGGCATGCGCACCGACATCTGGAACTTGTCGCGCAGCTCGGAGGGCGTCGTCTGGCCGAAGAGCCGCCTGCCCTCGCCGCCCATGTAGTAGCTCATGTCGATCGCTTCCTGGACGTCGCCGCCCGCCTCGGCCCACACCTTCCCCATCTCGTGGGTCATGAGCTCGGTCAGCTCGTCCTTCGCCTCGACGAGGAGCTGCGCGAAGCGGAAGAGGATCTCGCCGCGCTTCGGAGCCGGGACGAGGCGCCAGTCCTCGTACGCGGCCTTCGCGGCCGCGACCGCGCGGTCGACGTCCTCGGCGGCGGACTTCGGGAAGACGCCGATCGTCTCGCCGTCGGCCGGGCTCGTGGACTCGAACGTCTCGCCGGAGGCAGCGCCGACCCACTCGCCGCCGATGTAGTTCTGGAACTCGCGTACGCCTGTGGTAGCCATGCGGCCGATTCTAGGCGGACGAGGGAGGCGTTAGGTCGCGACCGAGGGGACGACGCGGCCCTGGTCGTCGAGCTCCGCGTTCCACTCCTGGAACACGGGCTCGATCTCGGAGATGTCGGCGCCGCGGTCGGCGAGGCGGATCGGCTGCGAGGCCTCGGGCGTGACGCGGTACTGGTACCAGGTGATCTCCCACGCGAACGTGAGCACGACCTCGCCGTTCACGCCGGAGAGCGGGACGACGGAGACGAACGGCTCGCCGAGCGCGCGCGCGACACCTTCGATCGTGCGGCGGAAGAGGCTCGCGTTGAAGAGGTCGGCCGCCTCGACGAGGGCGGCCTCGGAGTCGGAGAGCCGCCGCAGGACGGGCTCCGGCACGACCGGCTGGGCGACGTCCTCCGTCCCGACGCCGAGCAGCTGCGCCCAGCGCGGCCGCTTCCGGCGTTGGTGTGGCGACAGCGCACGGGACATGGGCCCGCCTTCGCGAACCCAGCCGTAGTCGAGGGCGGCCTCCTGGCAGAGCGGGCACACGTCCACGAACTCGACGCCGTCGGGCGAGAAACGGACCGTGACCTCGCCCTGGAGCAGCGTCCGCTCGCAGACCGCGCACTCGCGGATGACGGTTGCCTTCGTCACTCGCATGACGCCGGACCCTAGCAGCCGCCGAAGTTATCCACAGCTGTGGACAAACGGGGCAACGCGCGCTACGCCCGCGCTTCCTCCATCTCGCGCTTCCGCTCGTCGATGATCTTCTGCGCGACGTGCGCCGGCACCTCCTCGTAGCGGAGGAAGTGCATCGCGTAGTCGCCGCGGCCGCCGGTCATCGACGTGAGCGACTGCGCATAGGTGAGGAGCTCGGACATCGGCACCTCGGCCTTGATCGTCGTCATCCCGCCGAGCGGCTCCATCCCCTGGAGCCGGCCGCGGCGCGAGTTGAGGTCCCCGTTCACCGCGCCCACCGCGTCGTCCGGCACCGTGACCTCGAGCTCCATGATCGGCTCGAGGAGCACCGGGTCGGCCTTCATGTACGCGTCCTTCCACGCCAGCGAGCCGGCGATCTTGAACGCCATCTCCGAGGAGTCGACCGTGTGGTACGAGCCGTCCACGAGCTCGACCTTGACGCCCTGCACCGGCGCACCGGCGAGCTCGCCCTGGTGCATCGCCTCCTGGATGCCCTTGTCGACGGCCGGCCGGAAGCTCTGCGGGATGACACCGCCGACGATCTTGTCCACGAACTCGTACTCGCCCTCCGCGGGCGCGATGACGATGTGGCAGTCGCCGAACTGGCCGCGGCCGCCCGTCTGCTTCTTGTACCGGCCCTGCGCGCGCGCCTCCTTACGGATCGTCTCGCGGTACGGGACGCGCGGCGGGTGCAGCTCGACGTCGACGCCGAAGCGGCGCTTCGCGCGCTCGAGCGCGACCTCGACGTGCATCTGGCTCATGCCGGAGAGGATCTCCTCGCCCGTCTGCGGGTCACGGCGGAGGCGCAGCGTCTGGTCCTCCTCTGCGAGGCGACGGATCGCGGTCGCGACCTTCTCCTCGTCGCCCTTGACCTTCGGCGTGATCGCGAAGCTCATCACCGGCTCCGGGAACCCGAAGTCCGGCGCCTCGATCGCGACGTCCTTGTCGGCGAGCAGGTCGCCGGTCTGCGCGTCCTTCAGCTTCGCGACGGCGCCCAGGTCGCCCTCGACGTAGTCGAGTGCGGGCTTGTGCTCCTTGCCCTGGAGCTCGAGCAGCGAGCCCATGCGCTCCTTGCCCTTCGTCCGCAGGTTCACGAGCGTCGTCTCGCCGGTGACCGTGCCGGCGAGCACCCGGAAGAGGTTGATGCGGCCGGCGAACGGGTCGGCGACGGTCTTGAAGACGAAGACCGCGGTCGAGGCGCCGTCGACGTCGATCGGGGAGCCCTTCTTCGCCGGCGACGGGACGCCCTCGACGAGAAGGTCGAGGAGCGCGTGCGTGCCGAGGTTCTTCGACGCGACGCCGCAGGCGACCGGGAAGACCTCCCCGTTCGTGACCGCGGTCTTGAGCGCGGCCGCAACCTCGTGCGCGTCCAGCTCCTGCCCGTCGAGGTAGCGCTCCATGAGCGACTCGTCCGTCTCGACGACCGTGTCGAGCAGCTTCTCGCGGTACTCGGCGACGACGTCCGTCATGTCGTCCGGGATCGGGACCGGGTCGCCCTCCTTGCCGCCCTCCGGGCTCGTGTACGCGCACATGTGCAGCACGTCCACGATGCCGGTGAGCTCGTGCTCGGAGCCGATGGGGATGTGCACCGCGACGCACTGCGTCGAGAGCTGCGAGCGCAGCGCCTCGAGCGTGCGGAAGAAGTCGGCCCGCTCGCGGTCGAGCATGTTCACGAAGACGACGCGCGCGAGGCCGAGCTCCTCCGCGAGCTTCCAGGCGCGCGACGTCCCGACCTCGACGCCCATGACGGCGGAGACGGTCACGAGCATCCCGTCGACGACGCGCGCGGCGGTGCGCAGCTCGCCCTGGAAGCTCGGGTCGCCCGGGATGTCGAGCAGGTTCAGCTTCCGCTCCTGCCACGGGACGTGCGAGAGGGACATCGCGATCGAGAGCTGCCGCGCGTGCTCGTCCTCGTCCGAGTCGGAGACGGTCGTGCCGGCCTGGACGGAGCCGAGGCGGTTGACCGCGCCCGACTGGAAGAGCAGCGCCTCCACGAGCGACGTCTTCCCCGTCCCGCGGTGTCCGACGACTGCGACGTTGCGGATCTTGGCGGGCTCGGGCATGGGCTCGTGTCTCCTTCTCAGCTCGTACGACGTCCGGCCAGGAAGCTTAGTCGGCGCCGGTGGGCCGGCCGCTCATGGCGCGTCGGTCACCGCATCACGGGACGGGCGCGGCGGCCAGCGACACGTCGAGCAGGCCCGTTACCGCCGGATTGTCCACCTGTGAGGCAAGAGACCGAGCGACGGAGAACGCTCCGCCGTCTCCCAGCCGCGCCCGGTACAGGCTCGCGCGAAGCAGGAGCTCGCGCATGCCTCTCCGGGCGGAAACGGCCGCGAGCTCGTCGATCCACAGCGGGACCGACTCCGCTCCGTGCTCGAGGCCGACCTGGCACAGTGCGTCGAGCGCGTACGCCTCGATCCAGAGGTAGGTGTCCGGCAGGCGTCGACAGAGCCGAGGAGCTTCGAGCAGGCGCTCGAGCGCCCGAGTCGCGTCGCCCTCGGCGACGGCGACGAGGCCCAGCCCCCGCATCGCGATGCCCTCCCAGCACGGGTCGCCCACCTCGCGACCCACGGCGAACGCGTGCTCGAACCCCTCCCGTGCCCTGGACACGTCGCCGCGCCTGAGGTCGATCTCGGCGCGGAACGCCTCGGGCCAGGGGCGAAATGCGGTGAGCCCACGCGCGTCGACGATCGCGAGCGCCTCGTCGAACACGCGGCAGGCGGTCTCGACGTCGTCGCGCGCAAGGTGAAACCGGCCCAACATGCTCACTGCGAACGCCTGGAGCTGAGCCGAGCTCGTGCGGCCCGAACGCTCCACCGCAGAGAGCAGCCGAGGCCCCGCCGCTGCGTACTCGCCCATGTCCATCCGTCCCGTACCGACGATCACGTCGCCCCATCCCAGCTCCTCGTCGTCGTCGTCCGCCAGCGCCGCCGTCCGCGACACGGACTCCTCGGCGCGGGCGTACTCCGAACGAAGGAACTGAACCCATGCGATCTCGCGCCAGCCCGTCGCGGCGAGCTTCGAGTCGCCCGAGCGCTCGGCGAGCGCGACCCCCTCGTGGAGTGCGGCCGCACCCTCCTCGTCCGTGCCCCGGGCACCGTGCACGAGCGCCCCGCCGAGCGCGATGAGCGACCGTGCGAGCAACTCGGGCCGGCCTCCTGCCCGGGCCGACGAGCACGCCGCGCGAAGGCGCCCGAGGCCGGCCTCGACCGAGCCGGCGGCGACGATCGCCTCGCCTGTCTCGATCTGCGCGAGAACCGCGGCCCGCTCCGTGACCACTCCGCCGGAGCCCCCCACCGCCGTGAGCCCGGCGGATCGCACGGCGGCGCTCGGCTCGATGCCGAGCTCGCGGCGGAAGAGAGCCTCGCAGGCCTCGATCTGCCGCGACGCCGCGTCGAGGCCGCCCGCCGCCCGGAGGCAGCGGACGAGGAGCGCGTGCGCGTTCTCGTCGAAGCGGTCGAGCTCCACGAGCTGCGACGCGTGGCGCGCTGCCGCGCCGGCGTCGCCGTAGGCGAGGAGCGCCAGCGCGGCCTGGTGCAACACCGCGCCCGTCGCGCCTGCCACACGCCGCCGCTCGCCCTCCAGCCAGAGCTCGAAGCCGGCGCTCGTCGAGAACGTGAGGCCGTCGAGGAGGTCGTGACCCAGACCGGGCAGGTCGAGCGCCTCCCGCCAGGAGCCACGGTGCAGCACGTCCACGTCGACGACCGTTCCCGGCGCAGGCACGAGCCGAAGCGGCTCCGGCTGGACGACGAAGCTCCCCGCGACGAGCCTGCGCAAGTCCGAGAGCGTCCAGCGCAACGCCGCAAGCGGGTCCTCGGCCTCGGGGAACAGCAGACCCGCGATCCGCTCGCGCGAGGTCGGCAGGCGCGTGCAGAGGAAGTACGTGAGCAGCCCCCACGTCTTGTTCCCGCGCGGCGACGCCAGCAGCCGCCCGTCCTGCTCGATCCGCGGTGGACCGAGCAGCTGGACTCGCGTGCTCAGAGCACACCACCCGTCACACGGTCCCTCACACGCCGTACTGTGAGCCTGCGCCTCCTGAGCGTCAACACCAGACTCGGGAGGTACTCGCAATGCGCTCACGCATCCACCTGGCGGCGATCCTCGTCGCCTTCGGTCTCCTGCCTCTGACTGCACACGCTGCGTTCTCGGGCTGGGGAGCTTCCGCAAAGATCGACGAGCTCGGCGCGAACCACGCCGACCTCAACACGGCGTCGCTGGACGGCTGCCCGGTCCAGTCTCCGGACGGGCTGAGCCTGTACCTGGCCTCCAACCGTCCCGGGGGCAGGGGCGGGCTCGACATCTGGTTCTCCACACGGGCGAGCACGGGCGAGCCGTGGGGGGAGCCGGTGAACCTGCCGGAGCCGATCAACTCCGCGGCCGACGACTTCTGTCCGACGCCCCTCCACGCGGACGGCCTCTTCTTCGTGAGCCGGAGGGTCGTCGAGGGCGTGACGTGCGGACTGGGTGACATCTACCTGACACGCCGCAGTCCGGTGCACGGCTGGAGCGAGCCGGAGCATCTCGCGTGCGCCCCGGAGGGGCCGAACAGCGCCCTCGACGAGCAGGGGCCTTCGTACGCGCAGGCACGCCTGTACTTCTCGCGCAGCTCCGGGGTGGTCCCGGGCGAGCTCTACGTGAGCAGGAAGCACGGGGACGGCTTCGGCCCCGCAGCGCCGATCGCCGAGCTGAACGACGCCGGCGCGAACGACATCCAGCCGAACGTCCGCAAGGACGGGCGGGAGCTCGTCTTCTCGTCGAACCGCGCGGGCGGCGCCGGAGGCCAGGACATCTGGTCCGCGACGCGTGCGAGCGTCGACGGCCCGTGGTCGGCGCCCGTCAACCTCGGCCCGAGCGTCAACACGGCCCTGGGCGAGTCGCGGCCCGCACTCTCGTGGGACGCGCTGCAGCTCCTCTTCGGCCGAGCGGGCCCGTCCGGGACCGGTGAGGGAGGAACCGGGTTGTCCGACATCTACCTGGCCACGCGCGACCGCGCGCAAGGCGGCGGCAGCTAGCCGGATCTCGTCGATTCGCCGGCGGCTCGGCAGCCGCCGGCGGGTCGGCTAGGTCTCGGCCGGCTGCGAGGCCTGCGCGCCCGCGATGTGCGCCTTCAGGCGGAGGATCGCCTTCGTGTGCAGCTGCGAGACGCGTGACTCGGTCACGCCCAGCACCTCGCCGATCTCGCGCAGCGTCAGCTCCTCGTAGTAGTAGAGCGTGACGACGAGCTTCTCGCGCTCCGGGAGCCCCGAGATCGCCTCCGCGAGCGCCTCCTTCACCTCGGTCTGCTCGAGCGAGATCTCGGGGTCGGGGCCCGTCTCGTCCTCGATCGTGTCGATCAGCGCGATCTGGTCGCCGCTGCCCGAGGGCGACCAGAGCTCGTCGAGCGCCGCGACGGACGTCCGCGAGATCTCGTGCAGGCTCTCCTCGAGATCCTCCGGGGACACGCCGAGCTTCTTCGCGATCTCCTCGTCGGTCGGCGCGCGCATGTGCTCTTTCTCGAGAGCCGCGATCGCACGCTCGATCTGGCGCGCGCGCGTCCTCACCGAGCGGGGCACCCAGTCCAGCGAGCGCAGCTCGTCGATGATCGCGCCCCGGATCCTCGCCATCGCGTAGGTCTCGAACTTGATCTCGCGCTCCGGGTCGAAGCGCTCGATCGCGCCGATGAGGCCGAGCAGCCCGTAGGAGACGAGATCCTGCTCGTCCACGTGCGAGGGCAGGTTGGAGCCGACCCGCCCGGCGACGAACTTCACGAGCGGTGCATAGGTCAGGATGAGCCGATCCCGGAGGGCGCGGTCCTTCGTCTTCCGATACTCGTGCCACAGAGCGTGCGTCTCGCTGGCCACGGCCACGAGAGAGAATACGCCGGGGAGCGGTGAACTCCTCAGTCCGGTTCAGGCGAGCGCGCGCAGGGCGAGGCTTCCCATCCACACGGCGAGGGCGCCCGCCGCGACCGCGAGCACCCACGCACCGCCGCCGGCCGACGCGGAGTAGAAGGCGATCGCGCCGAGACCGGCGGCGAGCACGGCGAAGAGGAGCCCGAGCGCGCGCCGCTGCATCACGCGAGTGTAGGGGGCGAGGCTTGCCTCGTTCTCGCCGGCGCTACGATGGCCCGGCAGCCCAGGGGCGTAGCTCAATTGGTAGAGCACTGGTCTCCAAAACCAGGGGTTGCAGGTTCGAGTCCTGTCGCCCCTGCCTCTCGCGCAGCGAGCTGGTGACGGCCGGGCCGCGCGGGGCGGCCCGGCCGTCGAGCGCATCTAGATGATTGATTCCAAACTCTCGCGCGTCCGACTGCGCGATCTGGCGCGTCTGGGCCGCTCCCGCAGCGGCTGCGCGGCCAGCTCGCACCCCGGAGGTGGCGAGCCTGTGGAATCAATCATCTAGGGGTCACAGCGAACGGTCAGCTCGCCGTTGACGCAGGTGTCCTTCCCGCGCCCACCGTCGACGACGTCGGTGCCGTCTCCTCCGTCGAGGCTGTCCCTCCCTCTCCCGCCGCTCAGGGTGTCGTTCCCCGTGAAGCCGGCGAGCTTGTCGTTGCCGTGCCCGCCGTTCAGCACGTCGTTGCCCTGCCAGCCGTTCAGCTCGTCCGAGCCCGGCCCTCCGTAGAGGACGTTGTTGCCGAAGTCGCTGGCGTGCAAGACGTCTTTCCCGGGACCTCCTCGCAGGACGTCGTTCCCGGTGTCAGCGCCGCTGCAGCACCCCAGCACACCGCCGTCCAGGAGGTCGTCGCCCTGCTCGCCGGCGAGGAAGTCGGTCCCGGCGCCGCCCTGGAGCGTGTCCTTCCCGGGCCCGCCGCAGATGACGTCGTTCCCGCCGTGGCCCCACACCTGGTCGTCTCCGGGGCCGGCGACGATCACGTCGTCACCGTCCGTCCCGTTGATGACGTCGTTGCCCGATGTTCCCACGTGGGTCGGCGTCAAGCCCTTGCAGACGCCGTTGTTCATGTGCTTCGCGTGCTTCGGCCCCTTCCCTGCCGGCGGCCCCTTGGCGACCGCGCCCGTCGCGAGCACGCCGAAGGCGGCCGTGACCGCCACGAGCGCGAGAGTGGTGAACCGTCGCATGTGCAGACCTCCTCGTCCTGAGTCGTCCCCAGCCGTCCTACGCATGGTGCTGACGCGGCGGCTCCGCGTATGCCCCGGGTGCGGGATCTCGTCAGCAGACCACGACCAGGTGGAAGGAGCGGTCTGCGGCGGCGCCCGTCTGCGAGCGCGTGTTCACGCGCACCCCGTTGGCGGTGCCTGCCTTCTTTCCGACCACGGCGAAGCCCTGCTGGCCCGCGGCGTTCGAGATGTCGATGAAACCGCCGACCGACGCGACGTACACGCAGTTCGAGATGTCCTGGTTGAAGATCACCTCGTACTGCCCGACACCGACTCTGGCGGAGGACACTGTCCCCGCCGAGCGGTTGAGCGCTCCGGCGGACGTCGAGACCGCCCACAGCTTCGAGACCGAGCCGGCCGGGCCGGCCGGGCCCTGGCGCCCGCGCGGGCCGGCGATCCTCGCGCTCGGCCCGAGGTCGGAGCGCGTGATCGAGCCGTTTCTGATCTTGGCCGACGTGATCGCGCCGTTCCGGACCTTGGCGGTCGTCACCGCGCCGGTCTTGAGCTGGGGTGTGCCTACGCTCCGAGGAGCGAGCTGGGAGAGGGTGGCCCAGCTCGTCTCGCCGAGGGCGACGAGCAGCGCGAGCGTCGCGACGACGAGCGCGGCGGAGGGCCTGAACCCGCGGAGGGCTTTCATCTCTGGAGCTCCTTTTCCGAACAATGGACGAGGACGATCGTACTTTCGTCCCGTTAGAGAAATGTCACGCTTTCGGAACGGTTCCGAGCACGTTGCCTACACTCGGGTGGTGGAGGCGACCCATGAGTTCCGCGTGACGGTCGACGCGCCGGCGCGCGGCGTCGTCGTCGCGGCCGTGACAGGAGACCTGGATCTGGCCACGAGCCCACAGTTCGAGCAGGCGCTCCGGCAGGCGCGCCCGGGCGATCGCCTCGTGGTCGACCTCAGCGGCTGCACGTTCGTCGACTCCTCGGCACTCCGCGTGCTCGCCGCACGCGCCCGCGCATCGCACGAGGAGGGTGGAGCGGTCGCCGTGGTCGTCTCCGACCCCGGCGTCAAGCGGGTGCTCGAGATCGCTGCGCTCGAAAGCATGGTCGAGCTCCACGAGTTGCTCGACGCGGCTCTCTAGGCTTCGCGCGCCCTCAGCCGGAGCCGGTGCCCGCGAGCTCCGCGATCGCCTCGGCCCGCGACTCGGCCAGCGGCAGCGCACGGTCGAGCATCGTGATCTCGAAGATCCGTCTCGCCGTCGAGGCGGGCAGCACGACGCGCGCCTCCCCTCCGCGCTCGCCGATCTCGCGGACGGCGCCGACGACGAGGCCGAGTGCGGTCGAGTCGAGGAACGACACGCGCGTGAGGTCGACGACGGCGCCCGCCACCCGGCGCAGCTCGTCCAGGGCAGCCGTGAGATCCGGGGCGACGAATGCGTCGATCTCGCCCTCCGCAATGACGAGGACGGGATGCCCGTCGTTCTCGACGGTGATCCGGTGCACGGTGAGAGGAAAGCAGCTCGGCCCGCCGGGGGCCACGCCCCGGCGAGCCGGCCGCTCGCGGGCCCGCGGCGGTCGCGGGCGCTCCGACCTAGACGCGGTCGCGCTCGACGACGGTCGTGTTCTGGCCGCCGCCGCCACCGTCGCGGGCGCCGAAGCCGCCCCAGGTCGACCAGAACGCGAGCGAGAGCAGGAGCCCGATCGAGCCGACGATCATGAGGATCACGCCGACCGCGGTGATGTCGACGCCCGACACCGAGGCGGAGACCGCCCAGGTGAGGATCGCGCCGATCGCGACGAGCAGGATGCTGAGACTGATGCCCATTTCAACTCCTTGTTCGAAGGGATGCCGGCCGCCAGGTCTGCGTGCCAGCGCACCCTGAGTACCCGCCGGGCGGCCGGCGAAAACCTGCCTCCGCGACGCCACCCGTGTTTCGGCGCGAGCCGTTCGTGGAACTCGGAGGTGGTCAACCGACGGAAGGAGCGCGATGTACATCGGCGGAGGCGTCCTCACTCTGGTGCTGATCATCCTGCTGTTGATCTGGCTCTTCTAGGGCCGGCCCGGGGAACGGCGGCCTACGACCGGCGGTCGCCGTCGCCGGACACCTTCTCGAGCGTGACGCGCGTCCCCGAGCTCCCCGGCGCGACGTCCACCGCGGTCATCGTCGAGTGCATGAGCCGGAGGCCCAGGCCGCGATCGGCACGCGTGGTCGGCGCCCTCCAGGCACCGTCGTCGGCGACGACGACCTTCACGCCCGACGGAGTCGTCTCGGCACGGATGTCGACGTGACCGTCGCCTGACGGCAAGGCGTGCTCGACGGCGTTCGCGCACGCTTCCCACACGGCGAGCACGACCTCGTGACGCTCGTCGCGATCCAACGTCGTCCCCGTCAACCAGGTGCGGACGGCATCCCGAACGAGGCCGAGCGAGTCGAGGTCGCCGGGAACCCGGAGCCGGAGGGGGCGCGGGGCGACGACGAGCAGACGGACGGCGAGAAGGGCGATGTCGTCACCACGCTCACCTTCGCCCACCAGGCGCTCGAGCACGTGCTCCACGAGCTGCTCGGGAGCGCGCCGCCCCTCGAGGACGGCCGACCGCAGCCGCTCGAGCCCGTCGTCGATCGGCCGGTCGCGGCGCTCGACCAGCCCGTCCGTGTACAGGAGGAGCACGCTCCCGGCCGGGAGCTCAGCCACTCCGTGCGAGTAGAGCGCGTCCGGCGATGCCCCGAGCGGCAGGCCTCGGCCGCCTTCGAGGAGCTCGACCCGCCCGTCCGGGTATGCGACGAGCGGAGGCGGGTGCCCG
Source organism: Actinomycetota bacterium (assembly GCA_004366385.1). GTDB lineage: Bacteria > Actinomycetota > Thermoleophilia > Gaiellales > Gaiellaceae > GMQP-bins7. Next base: position 32,161 of record SIRU01000071.1, on the reverse strand, counting down.
GCGGCCGTGTAGCGACAGACCCCGGCCGCGGTGTCGACGACCACGTACACGACGGTGGCGAACGCGGCCTCGACGACCTCCTCGGCGAGCCGGTTCAGCCGCGCCATAGTCGACGACGGCTTCAAACGGTCGAGGGAGAACGCCCGCAACGCGTTCCGGAGCTGCGCCATCGTCGCGGCAGCCGCGACGCCCTTGCCCACCACGTCCCCCACGACGAGCCCGAGGCGCCCGTCGACCAGCCGGATCACGTCGTACCAGTCGCCGCCGACGTCGAGCTCGGCGGTGCCGGGCAGGTAGCGCGCCGCCAGCTCGACCCCCTCCACCTCGGGCAGCGACTCCGGGAGGACGCTCCGCTGAAGCGTCTCCGCGATCGTCTGCTCGGTCTCGTAGCTCCGAGCCCGGTCGAGCGCCTGTGCGGCCTGCCCGGCGAGCGCCTCGACGAAGCGCCGCTCCTCGGGTGAGAGCGCGTACGGGCTCGACCAGGAGAGGACGAGCACCGCGGTCGTACGGCGGCCGAGCACGAGTGGAACGAACAGGAACGACGCGTGACCCGAGCGGCGGACATCGGCGTCGAGGTCCGGGAACTCACCCGCAAGCTCCTCGACCGACTCGTAGAACGCCGACGCCCGCCGCCGGAGCGCGCGACCTCCGGGTGTCGACGCGCCGGGCAGCGCCTGGAGCCAGGTCGTCGTGTCGTGCTCCGCGTACCCGCGCGCTGCGATCGGCTGCGTGTGGCGACGCTCGTCGCCTGGGCCGAGGAGCGCGGCGCCGTCCGCCCCGACCGCGCCTCCGATCTCGTCGACGACCACGGCCGCGACCTCCGCGGGGGTCCGCGCGTTGGACAGCGCCGCGGTCATGCCCTGAAGCCGCTCGGAGCGGCGGCGGAGGAGCAGCTCGGCGTCGTAGAGCCGGCTTCGCTCGAGCGCCTGGGCGCACTGCGAGACGATCGCCTGGAGCCACCGGCGCTCGCCCTCGTCGAGCTCGCGGCGCGTGTGGAAGGCGAGCTGGAGCGCCCCGCGGACACCGGCCGCCGTCATCAGCGGGACCGCCACCCACCCCACGTCCCCGTCCGGCTCGGCGCCCGGGAAGCCCGACACGTCGCCGTCTCCGAGCGCCCACACGGGCTCACCGGACGCAATCGCGCGCGCGAACGGCACGTCGTCGTCCAGGGCCGCGCCACCCCAGCGCGCGAGCGCCTCCTCCGCGTAGCCGCTCCCCGCGACGAGCTCGACCGCAACCCGCTCGGGGTGCGTGAGCACGACGAACCCCGCATCGGCGCCGACCGCCGCGAGCGCGTGCTCGAGACAGGCGGCGCTCACGTCGGCAGCCGTGGAGGCGACGGCCAGCGCCGCCGTGATCTCCTGCAGCCGGCGCGTCTCGTCGGCGCGCCGCGTCGCCTCGGTCTCGGCGAGCCGCCGCTCGACCTGCTCGAGGGCGAGCCCCGCCTGGTCGGTGAAGCGGCGGAGCACGGCGAGCGTCGTGGGATCCGGCTCCGAGATCACGCGCAGCCACGAGAGCACGAGCACGAGCGTGGTTCCGGCGCCCCCGATGGCGATGGGAGTCCGCACGGACGAGCGCAACCCGAGCTCCCGAACGCGCTCGAGCCCCTCGCCGGTGGCTTCCTCGAAGAGGTCGGGGACGAACGAGATGTCCCTGCTCGCGACGGCTTCACGGAGCTGGGGGAAGTCTGCGAGCGCGGCCTCCAGGCCAGGCTCCAGACGCGCGAGCCCCGGGCTCGCCCGTACGAGGGCCATCCGCTCGCCCTGGACGCGCCAGAGAGTCGCGACGTCGGCGCCGAACGTCGAGCACGCCTCGAGGCAGATCGCGTCGGCGGCGGCGGGGACGGTGTCGGCCTGGAACTGCGGAGCGACACGGAGGATGCGATCCAGCGCCTGACGCGAGTCCCGCTCGCCCTCGTACAGCTGCGCCCGCTCGAGCGCCTGGCCGCCGAGGTCGGCGGCGAGCGCGGCGATCGACTCTGCGCCGGGGTCGATCGCCATCTCCTCCGAGAAGAGCATGCTCAGGGACCCGGCGACCTCGCCGGCGACCCGGAGCGGGACGGCGAGGGCGCCGTGCGCGAAGAGGCTCAGCGCGGCGCCGTCCGGGTACTCCAGCTCGAACGTCGCGCGGTCGCGCACGACGACCGTGTCCCCGCTGCGAGCGGCCTCTGCGATGGGAGCGCGGGCGGCGAGCGGCATCCGGAACCCCGGCCGGTGCGTCTGCCCGCGTACGCCCTGCGGATCGACGATCTCGAGCTCGTTCCCGTCGATGAGGCCGAGCGAGCCGCCGCGCGCGCCGACGAGCGGCGGTGTCTCCTCGAGCAGGGCATGAGCGACGTCGGACGGCGTGACCGCGGCGGCCAGCGCGGCCGTCAACGCCTGGAGGCTCTCGAGCTCCCGGACGGAGGCCCGCACCTCCTGAACCTCGGTCGTCGCGCGCTCTCGCCCCTGCCGGACGGCGACGATCACCCAGGCGAGGACGAGCCCGACGGCGAGGTTCGCGCTCCAGCGCGTGCGATGATCCGTTTCGCCGAAGCCGAACGTGCTCTGGGACTCGGCGAGGATCACCCAGGCCGCGATCCAGGTCAGCGCCGTCGTGACGAGAGCCGGGCCGAGGCCTCCGTACACCGCGGCGACCGCCACGGCCCCGAGGAGCGGAGCGTAGATCGGCGCCTCGGCGATCTCCTCGAGCAGGATCGCGAAGAGCAGCGACGCGCCCGCGAGAAACACGGCGACGCCGTACCGGCGCCCCCTCGGCCTCGGGCCTGCGTCGAGCTCGACGGCCTCGGTCGGCTGAGCGCTCACTTCGCGATTTGTAGACAGACGGTTACCATCCGGTTCCGATCAAGAGCGCATCCGCACCAAGATGAGCGACGCCGCCACGACACTCGGAGGCACGCCCCCTGCCGCTGTCACCGCACGGCAGCGGATCCTGGACGCCGCGTACGACCTGTTCTCGCGTCACGGCGTCCGCGCCGTCGGGATCGACCGCCTGATCGAGCACTCGGGGGTCGCGAAGGCGACGCTCTACCGGAACTTCGCCTCGAAGGACGACCTCGTGCTCGAGTTCCTGCGCCTGCGCGAGGAGCGGTGGACGAAGAACTGGCTCGCCCGTGAGGTCGAGCGTCGCGCAGACGACGCCGAGCAGCGCCTGCTCACCGTCTTCGACGTGCTCCACGACTGGTTCCAGCGTGACGACTTCGAAGGCTGCGCCTTCGTCAACGTCTTGCTCGAGACCCGTGATCACTCCAGTCGAGTGTACGAGGCGAGCGCGGGTCACCTCGAGACGGTCAGGAGCTTCCTCGCCGCGCTGGCCCAGGAGGCGGGCAGCGAGCGACCCTGCGAGCTCGCGCGCAGGTGGCACATCCTGATGAAGGGCTCGATCGTCGCGGCACAGGAGGGCGACCGCGACGCCGCCGTCGCCGCCCGCCGGATCGGCGAGCTCGTGCTCGCCGGCGACCGAACGAGCCGAAGCACGTAGAGACCTGCGCCCTCTCCGAGCGAGCTTCGCGCGGCATGGCCCCGCGCAGCACGTCGTCTCGCGGCCCCGAGGCACTCCCTCGCCGTGCTACCCGGGCGCGGTCGGGCCGAAACACCGGCGGCGGATGGTTGAGGCGTGGCGATCTCGGGTACGAGCCTCCGTGCACCAGCTCGACACGGAGGTGAATGCGAATGGTCTGGCTACTCGTCCTGTTGCTCCTTCTACTCGCGATCGGCGGCGGGGTCGCAGTCTCGAAGTTCCTGTTCCTGCTGCTCGTCGTGGCACTCGTCCTCGCGCTCTTCGGCGCGATCGGTCGGCCCGCGGCCTAGCGCCGCGGCTCCTGGGCTGCAGCGGGTGGCCGGGGGACCACCCGCTGCGGCTCCCCTCTCTCCCGGTAATGGTTCGGTAAGAAGAGCTCGGTCGGCGTGTGAAGCTCCAGGGCACCGGGAAACCCGCTCTGCGTGCAGCCCTTCGAGTCCCGTTCACCCCTACCGTGCGTATGCGGTCGTCGTCACCGGAGCGTCGGCGGTAGCCGTCCTCGGGGCGCTCTTCGCGCTGCTCCTCGCCACCGGCTCGATCGCGTGAGCCGCGCACGCGGCGGTGGGTAGCCGTCGCACACGCCCGCCGCGAAGCGGAGGAGTAACCTGAGCACCGAGGTGTCCGTCGACGCGCATCCGGCCGAGATCGTGCTCCTCCTCGAGCAGGGGGAGCGGGACGGCTGCGTCATGCTCTCCGAGGTCGAGGGCTTGGCCGAGACGCTCGAGCTGTCCGAGGACGAGATCGGCTCGCTTCAGGACGAGCTCGACCGGCGCGGGATCGACGTCACGGACGACTGCATCCGCCGCGACGCGGAGTACGCGGCGTACTCGAACGGCGAGCTCGCCGTCGCGACCACCGACTCGCTCCAGCTCTTCCTGAACGAGATCGGCCGCTACCCGCTGCTGACCGCCGAGGAGGAGGTCGAGCTCGCGAAGCGGATCGAGCGCGGCGACCTGGAGGCGAAGGAGCGCATGATCAACTCGAACCTGCGCCTCGTCGTCTCGATCGCGAAGCGCTACCAGGGCCACGAGCTCACGCTGCTCGACCTCATCCAGGAAGGCGTGCTCGGGCTCATCCGCGCGGTCGAGAAGTTCGACTGGCGCCGCGGCTTCAAGTTCTCGACCTACGCGACCTGGTGGATCCGGCAGGCCGTGCAACGCGGCGTCCAGAACCGCTCCCGCACGATCCGCGTGCCGGTGCACGTCGCCGAGCTCGAGCGCAAGGCGACGCGAGTGGAGCGCGAGCTGACCGGGAAGCTCGGCCGGCATCCGACGGAGGAGGAGATCTCGGAGGCGGCCAAGATCCCGCTCGACAAGCTCCGCCAGGCGCGCGAGGCGGTGCGCACGATCACGAGCCTCGACCGCCCGATCGGCGAGGAGGGCGACGCCACGATCGGCGACCTCGTCGCCGCTCCGAACGGCGACCCGGCGGCAGAGGTCGCCGTCAACCTGGACGGCAGCGCGCTCACGGGCGCGCTGGCCGCGCTGATGCCTGAGGAGCGGCGCGTCCTCGAGCTCCGCTTCGGCCTCGGCGGCGAGCCGCCGGCGTCGATCGAGAAGGTCGCGAGGGAGCTGGGGATCTCCCGCGAGCGCGTGAAGCGGTTGGAGGTCGAGGCGCTCGAGCAGCTGTCGCGCAACCGCGAGCTGCTCGAGGAGCGCGAAGCCGCCTGATTATTTGATGCCACGAGGTCGCCTGCTCCGGGGCGTGAGCCGGCCGCTCGGGGGCGTGGCGGGAGAGCGGCTGCAAGGCTGGACGCCTTGGGGCCGCTCTGCCGGCGCGAAGCGCACGCAGCGGGTATGGCCGTGCCGCGGCCGTGCCCGCTGCGGGAGCGGCCCCGACGCGCCGGATCGCGCATCCGGACGCGCGAGGTCGTGGCATCAACCATCTAGCCGAGCGGGCTTCGCCAGCGGAGCCCGTCGAACCGCGCGTAGTCGCGGTCGGTCGTCACCCACTCGCTGCCGGACTCGATCGCGAGCGCGGCGAGGTACGCGTCTGCGACGAGGTTGCCGCGGACGACCGCCGCACGGCACAGGCCTTCGAAGATCTCCCAGTGGCGCGCTCCCGGCTGGACGCGTACGCAGTTCGGTTGCGTCCGGAGCGCCGTCGTGGACGCGAGCGCGTCCTCGAGCGGGTCGGCGTCGTGAAGACACGCGGATGCGTGACGATCCGGAGAAAGCCGCTCAGAACGAGGTCGAAGACGCCGAACGCGGCCGGCGCGCGAAGCGTCTCCTCGAGCCACGAGCGGCAGCCGTCGTGCTCGGGCAGCTCCTCGCGGTGCGCGTAGACGAGGAAGTTGACGTCAGGGACGAGCATCGCGCTCGTCCATGAGGTCGAGCAGCGAGGCGGAGTCGTCGAGGTCGACTCCGGGCTGGAGCCCGTCGCCGCGAAACGTGGGGATCGCGATGTCTCGTGCCGTGGCGCCTCGCCGGGCGTGAGCGCCCGTCGCAGCGCCTGGTGGATTCCAGCGAATCAGCCGGCACCGCCATGGTCCCGATGCACCGCGCGCTCGCTCGTGGGACTCTCCGATCGATCCTGCGCCAGGCCGGTCTCACGGTCGACGAGTTCGTCAACCTGCTCTGATCTACGCTTCCGCCAGTGCGGTCAGCTCGCGCCTGAGCTCCTTGATCTCGTCGCGGAGCTTCGCGGCGTACTCGAACCTGAGCTCCTCGGCGGCGAGGTACATCTCCTCCTCGAGCGTGACGACGAGCTTCTCGAGCTCGTCGCGTGACATGCCCTCGACCTCGGCCTTCCCGCGCCGCCTCCGCGACCTCGGCACGTGCGGGGACTCGAGCGCGAGCAGCTCCCCGATGTCGGAGACGCCCTTCACGATCGTCTCCGGCGTGATCCCGTGCTCCTCGTTGTACGCGAGCTGGTACGCGCGGCGGCGGTTCGTCTCCTCCAGCGCCCCGACGATCGCCTCCGTCCGCTTGTCCGCGTAGAGCAGCACCTTCCCGTTCACGTTCCGCGCTGCGCGACCCGTCGTCTGCACGAGCGCCGTCTTCCCGCGCAGGAAGCCCTCCTTGTCCGCATCCAGCACCGCGACGAGTGACACCTCGGGCAGGTCGAGCCCCTCGCGCAGCAGGTTCACGCCGACGAGCACGTCGTACTCCCCGAGCCGCAGCTCGCGGATGATCGCGATCCGGTCGAGCGTATCGATCTCCGAGTGCAGGTAGCGCGCGCGCACGCCCGCCTCCAGCAGGTAGTCGGTCAGGTCCTCCGCCATCTTCTTCGTCAGCGTCGTCACGAGCGTCCGCTCCCCCGCCTCCTCGCGCTTGCGGATCTCGTTCAGGAGGTCGTCGATCTGGTTGCGAGTCGGGCGGAGCTCTACCTCGGGATCCACGATGCCCGTGGGGCGAATGAGCTGTTCGGCGACCACCTTCGAGCGGGTCAGCTCGAACGCGCCCGGCGTCGCGGACACGAACACGAGCTGCTCCACCTTGCCAAGAAACTCGTCGAAGCGCAGCGGCCGGTTGTCGAGCGCGGACGGCAGTCGGAAGCCGTAGTCGACGAGCGTCTGCTTGCGCGAGCGGTCGCCCTCGTACATCCCGCCGAGCTGCGGCACCGTCTGGTGCGACTCGTCGACGAACACGACGAAGTCGTCCGGGAAGTAGTCGATCAGCGTGAACGGATGCGAGCCCGGCGGCCGGCCCTCGAGGATGCGCGAGTAGTTCTCGATCCCGCTCGTGAACCCGAGCTCCTTCAGCATCTCCATGTCGTACTCGGTGCGCTGGCGGATCCGGTGCGCCTCGAGCATCCGCCCCTCGGCCTCGAAGCGCGCGACCTGCTCCTCGAGCTCCGCCTTGATCTCGTCCACCGCCCGCTCGATCGTCGGCCGCGACGTCACGTACTCGGTCGCCGGCCAGATGACGAGGTTGTCCAGGCGCGAGTAGACCTCGCCCGTGATCGGGTGGAAGTGCGTGATCTGCTCCACCTCGTCGCCGAAGAACGAGATCCGGTACGCCGTCTCGATGTTCGCGGGCTGCACCTCGACGATGTCGCCCTTCACCCGGAAGCGGCCGCGCCCGAGCACGGTGTCGTTCCGCACGTACTGGCTCTCGATCAGCTTGCGCAGCATCGCGTCGCGGTCGTGCTCCTCCCCCGTCTCGAGGATGAGCACGCGCTCGCGCCACTCCTCCGGCGAGCCGAGCCCGTAGATGCAGGACACGGATGCGACCACCACGGTGTCGCGCCGGGTGAGCAGGGACGAGGTCGCGGACAGCCGCAGCCGCGCAATGTCGTCGTTCTGCGACGAGTCCTTCTCGATGTAGAGGTCGGCCTGCGGGACGTACGCCTCGGGCTGGTAGTAGTCGTAGTACGAGACGAAATACTCGACCGCGTTCTCGGGGAAGAACTCGCGGAACTCGTTGCAGAGCTGCGCGGCCAGCGTCTTGTTGTGCGCGATCACGAGCGCGGGCCGCTGGAGCTTCTCGATGATCCAGGCCATCGTCGCCGTCTTGCCGGTGCCGGTGGCGCCGAGGAGCGTCTGGAAGCGGTTGCCGGCGGCGACCGACGCTGCGATCTCGTCGATCGCGCGCTCCTGGTCGCCGAGCGGCGCGTAGTCGTCGGTCGTCCGGAACTCGCGAGGCACGAGCCGCAGCGTAGCGGCCGGACCCCGGGCCGACGGGCGGCGATTCGAGCCGCCGCTGGGCGACACGGAGACGGAGGTCGAGCCGCGGCCGGACGATCAGTTCATGTTCGACCCCGCCTGGTCTTCGACAGGCGACCTGATCGCGTTCGGCGGCGGCCCCTTCGGGGAGAACAGCGGGATCTGGGTGGTGCGCCCGGACGGGAAGGGCCTCTCCAGGCTGACCCCCGGCGAGTTCGACGCGGCGAGCCCGGAGTGGTCGCCCGACGGGAGGCTGATCCTGTTCGAGTCGAGACAGGCGCTGCACGTCGTCGAGCCCGACGGCAGCGGCCTCCGCATGCTCACGACCAAGCGCTCGCACGAGCTCGCGGCGCGCTGGTCGCCGGACGGCCGGCGTCTGCTTCGCGTCGCAGGTCGTCTGGTCACCCGACGCACGCTCCGTCGCGTTCACGCGTTGCGCCGACACCTGGGACGGCCCGTACGAGGCCCTCGTCGTCGACGCGCGGCGGGGAACGCAGACGGTGCAACCGAACATCTTCGGGCCGCTCGCCTGGTCGCCCGACTCGCGAGGGCTCGCGTACGTCGACGACTCGGAGATGCGCCTGTACGTCGTGCGGACCGACGGCAGCGGGACGCGGCAGCCGGTCGTCACGGCGTTCCCGGACGCCACGGACTGAGCGCGGCTGAGCCGCGCTCAGTCCTTGTACGGGTCGACGACCTCAGGACCGGCCATCGCCACGCCGAGCGGGTGCAGCGTGTGCTGCACGCGGATCGAGCCCGCGTGCGCGGCGAGTACGTCGGGGAGGCGCTTGTAGACCTCCGGCGCCTCGTCCGCGGCACCTCCGATCAGCACGATCCCCTTCCTCCGCAGCCGCTCCTGCACCGCGGGCCAGTCGACGACGCCGGGCGTCACCTGCTGCTCGACGCGGATCCGGCGGACGCCCGCGTCCGGGTGGTCGGGGCACGGCTGCTTCTTCTCGAAGACTCGCTCGCAGTCGCGGTTCCGGCACGACCACATGCGTCGACTGCGGACGCGACCGGCGGCCCGGGTCCGGCTCATCACGCGCCCGGCGCCGTGCACGGTCGAGTAGAGCGACTCCTCGGCCTCCTCCCCGCCGACGCCCTCGAGGATCACGGAGTCGTCGCCCATCGAGCCCCCGACGAACCCCTCCTGCCCCGGCCACGCGGGCGTGCAGCCCTTCCGCACGACCCAGTAGCGGCGGCCGCGGTGCTCCTCCACCCAGGCGAAGTTGTGGTGGTTGTGCACCTCGTACACGGCCTCGGTGCCGAGGATCTCGAGCACCTTCGAGACGACGACGTCACGCCCGGCGTGGGCGTACTCGCCCGCGAGCCGCATGGCGGAGACGTACGCGCTGCCGAGTTCCGAGTCGATCGGGAAGAGCACCGGCGGCGCGTCCATCCCGCCCTCGCGCGCGCGGGCGTCGAACGGAAGGCCCTGCGCGAGCGCGAGGAACCCGGACGCGGTCTTGTAGCCGAACCCGCGCGAGCCGAAGTGGACGCCGACCCAGATCCTCCCCTCCTCGTCCTCCATGAGGTTCACGTAGTGGTTGCCGGCGCCCACCGTCCCGAGCTGCTCCGCGGCGAGCTTGGCGAGCTTGCGCTGTGGCGAGAAGTCGGCCGTGCGGATCTTGTCCAGCACGGGATGGTCGACACGCTCCTTCGCCGGCACGCCCACGCCGAACGAGATCCGCCGCGTGATCTCCCGCATGACCGGCTCCACGCCGCCGAGCGCGTCGAGGTCGGCCCGGGTGAGAGTCGTCTCGGCCGCCTTGTTCCCGCACCCGATGTCGAAGCCGACGCCGGAGGGTGAGACGTAGCCCTCGTACGCGATCCCGCCGCCAATCGGCTGCGAGTACCCGGGGTGATGGTCGGCGCAGAGAACGCCCCACTCGGCGTCGCCGGCCTGCATGCAGCGCCGGAGCTGCGCGAGGCTGCGCTCGTCGACGGAGCCGAAGGTCTTGATCTCCACAACTCGATCGTGGCGACGCCGCCTGTTCTGCGCAAGGCCGGCTCGGGCGGCCCTCCGTTACACGAGGGCGGGGTCGTCCCGGAGCGCACGCACACGCGCCGCGCCGGCGACGTTGCCCTTCTCCTCGTAGAGCGAGACGGCGCGCGCGAGCGCATCCCGTGCATCCCCGACTCGGCCCGCGAGCAGGAGCACTTCCGCGAGGTCGGCCTGGATCGCGGCGCGGCGGTTCGTCGCATCCGTCGCCTCGACGAGATCGACCGCTCTCGAGGCGATCGCGAGGGCCTCGTCGACGTCGCCTCGCCGCGCCGTGAGCTTCGCACGGACGGGCATCCACAGGAGCCGGGCGTCGAGGTCGTCCTCCGCCGAGTACGGCTCCGCCGTCGCCACCCACTCGGCCGCCTCGTCGTAGCGGCCCTGCCTGTACAGAGCCTCGGCGAGGTCCCCGGCCCTGCTCGCAAGGTGACTGAACGCGCGCGTCTCGAGCAGCTCGTGGCACACCCAGCGCAGCGTCTCCTCGGCCACGGCCGCGTCATCGGCGAGCAGCTCGACGTCACCGATGACCGTGCCGCTGACCGTGACGGCGGACGCGCGGTGCCCGAGCTCGTCGAACGCCGCCCGCGCCGAGCGGACGAGCGATCGTGCCTGGTCGAAGTCCCCGCTTTGGGCGACGAGGCCGCCGAGGAAGGAGTCGACGAAGGCATGCCCGAGCCGGCCCGGCCTCTCCACGTGCAGCAGAGCCGTGCACCGCTCGATCGCGGCCGGTGCCGGAGTGGGCCCGTAGTAGAGCGCGTTCGCGATCTCCCCGAGACAGGTCGCAGTCGGCCACGACGAGCGCCGGTAGTGCTCCAACGCCCGCTCGGCGGCCTCCTCGCGCAGGCGATGGCGGCCGTAGCGGCCGCCGTGGATCCAGCCCGCGAGGAGCAGCGCGCGCCCGAGGCAGCGGTCGTCGCCCGCGGCCTCGAAGACGGGGATTGCCGCGTCGGCGGCATCGAGCAGCCCACGCGCCGGTGAGCCCGGCGTCCGGGGGAGCCGCACGTGCTCGAGCTCGAGCCGCGCGCGCGCTTCGATCCTCCGGTCGCCCGCGGCGCGTGCCTCAGCGAGCGCCCGCTCCAGCGCGGCCCCCGCGTCGTCCACCTCGCCCGCGGCGTGCAGGACGATCGCCATGTCGCACAGGAGCTCGCCGAGAAGCGGTGCAGGCAGGTGCTCGAGCGAGCTCGCGCGTCGGAGCAGCGACACCGCGGCGGGCACGTCGCCGCGCTTGAGCGCACGGACGCCGGCGGCACCGAGACGCCGCCCCGCGTCCTCGGCGAGCTTCTCGGTCCGGCGGTCGGACTCGCCGAGCTCCGTCCGGAGGCGGTACGCCTGCTCGAGGTGGTAGCCGGCGAGCTCGTCGGCGTCGCCCTCCTCTCCCGTGCGGCGCTCGCACAGGTCGACGAAGCGCTCGTGCAGCTCCGCCCGCAGTCGCTTCGGCGCCGACCGGTAGACCGCCTCCTGGACGAGGACGTGGCGAAAGCGGAACCGGTCGCCGTCCGTCGGCCGGACGAAGCCCCCGGCCACGAGAGCGCGCACGTGCGCGTCGATCGTGGGCACAGCCGCGGGCTCGAGCAGCGCGACGACGTCGGCTATGCGGAACCGCTTCCCGATGACGGTCGCTCGCTCCAGCACGGCGCGCTCGCCCGGTCCGAGCCGGTCGAGACGCGCCGCGAGAACCGCCTGGACGGTGGGTGGAAGCCTGCGCCCCAGGCCGCCCTCGTACGTGAGAGCGACGAGCTGCTCGAGGAAGAACGGGTTGCCCTCGGCCCCCTCGACGATGCGCGTCCGCTGGTCGGACTCGAGCACGCCCCCTCCGAGACCGTCGAGGAGCGTGTCCGTGTCCTCGGCGGAGAGCGGCTCCAGCACGTTGCGCGAGGCACGTTCATGGCCGGCGAGGAAGCCGGGCCGGGCCACGTCGATCTCCTCGCGCGCCAGGCACACGACGAAGATCGGACCGACTCCGCGGTCGACGAGCTGCTCGACCAGGTCGAGGAACGTGGGCTCGGCCCAGTGGAGGTCGTCGAGGACGAGCACGAGGGGCCGCTCGCGCGAGAGCACCTCGCAGAACCGGCGGAAGAGCAGCGCGATCTCCGCCGCGGGCGGCGGGGTCTCGGACTCGAGGGACGCGATGATCTCGTCCCGCTCCTCGCCGGGCGGCGCCTGCCCGACGACTTCGCGGAGCGGCCAGAACGTGATGCCGTCGCCGTACGGGAGACAGTGGCCCAGGAGCGTGGTGACGCCCTTCGCGCGACGAACGAGCTCCCCGGCGAGCCGCGACTTGCCCACGCCCGGCGAGCCGACGACGAGGGCCGCCTGCACGGCGCCGGTCTCGGTCGCGCGCCGCAGGAGTCGGCGCAGGGCAGCCAACTCTTTCCGGCGTCCCACGAGCGGAGCGTCGAGCCGCTCCTCGAACGCGGGTGAGGCCGGGATCAGCTCGAGCAGGCGGAACGGGGCCACCGGCTCCCGCTTCCCCGCGATCTCGAGCGGCTCCAGCGGAGCGAGCGTGGCCGCGTGGTCGATCAGCCTGCCGGCAAGCTCTCCGACGAGAATCTCGCCCGCGCCGGCCGCCCGCTCGAGCTCCGCCGCGATCCCGACCGCCTCGCCGGTCACGAGCCGAACGCGCGAGGCGGTCTCCGCCGTCGCCACCTCGCCGGTCTCGAAGGCGATGCGCACGTCGAGCCGTCGCCCTTGCTCGCGCTCGAGCTCGTCGCCGAGGGCGGCGACGGCGGCCCGGACGTCGAGCGCGGCGCGCGCCGCGCGGGCTGCGTCGTCCTCGTGCGAGACGGGGATCCCGAACGCGGCCATGATCGTCTCGCCTGCGTGCGCCTCGACCGTCCCGCCGTGCCGGACGACGGCCTCGGACGCGGCCTCGAAGTAGCGTCGGAGGACGTTCCCGAGCGTCTCGGGGTCGAGCGCCTCCGCGAGGGCGACGGGGGCGACGACGTCCACGAACAGGATCGTCACCAGGCGCCGGTGCCGCAGCGCGGGCGGAGCGGGAGCCGTGTCCCCGAGCATGAGCGCCTTGTCGTGGCGCAGGACAGCCGCCTCGAGCGTCCTCAGGTCGGGGCCTGGCTCGATCCCCAGCTCGCCGACCAGCCGCTCGCGCCCGGAGCGGTACACGGCGAGCGCATCGGCCTGCCTCCCGCAGCGGTAGAGCGCGAGCATGAGCTGTCCCCGGAGCCGCTCGCGCAGCGGCTGGCTCTCGACGAGCGCCTCCAGCTCGGGGACGAGCTCCGCGTGCCGTCCGAGCGCGAGATCCGCCTCGATCCGGCCCTCGAGCGCGGCGAGCCGGAGCTCCTCGAGCCGCGCGATCTCGGTCTGCGCGAACGGCTCGTACGCGAAGTCCGCGAGCGCAGGCCCGCGCCAGAGAGCGAGCGCCTCGCGCAGCGCCTGCGCTGCGACGGCGGGATCGCCCGCCTCGAGCGCGAGCTGCCCTTCGCCGACGAGCCGCGCGAAGCGACGGACGTCCACGTGCTCCAGCTCCAGCTCGAGGGCGTAGCCGGGCGGACGTGTCGCGATGACATCGGCCCCGAGCGCCTTGCGGAGCTGCGAGACGTGTACCTGGACCGCGTGCGCCGCGGTCTCGGGCGTCTCGCCGGGCCAGAGGCTCTCGACCAGCCGGTCGACCGACACGACACGCCCGACCTCGAGCGCGAGGGCAGCCAGGAGCGTGCGCTGCTTCGGGCCCCCGACCGCAACCGCGTGGGCGCCACTCCACACCTCCAGCGGGCCGAGGAGCCGAACCGCGAGCGTGTCGGTGCCTGCCCGGCTCGATCCGCTCATGTGCTCTCCTCGCTCCGTGCGGCGCGGAGCTTCGCACGTCGCGCGTGTCGTGTCCACCGTCTTGAGCCGTTCTTGAGCGGCGAGGCCGATGCTCTTCGAGGTGGGCAGCCGAGCGAGACACGGGAGATCGCCGGCCACGCTCGTCACAGCGGCCGACTCTCCCGCGACCGGCTCGCGGCTCGACATCCTCCCCGGCTCGGCGACCCCCGCGGTGCTCGCAGCGCGGGAGCCGTTCTGGATCGGCTACGCGCTCGCACCCTCGGGGCCGGAGACCGATCTGGAGGCATCGATCTCCCACGGCCGCGGAACGAAGTTCGAGCTCGACGTCGACGGCGAGCCCGTCCGTCTCGACGTCACCGAGACGCGCGAAGGAGACCGGCTCGTCAGCCGATCCGCGCAGGCGAGCTTCCAGGCGGGCCTCTCACCCGGATGGCACCGCTTCAGCGGGCGCTGGTACGTCGCGGGCCGGATCGTGCTGACGAGCGACGTGGCGATCGAGTTCGTCGAGCCTTGAGCGTTTCTTGAGCGGAGTCGGCCACCGTTGCGCCGTCAACGGCGACGCGCCGGGAGGTCGGCGCTCGGAAGGAGGCTCGGAATGGATTCTCGACGCACAAGGCGACCGAGCCCCGCGCTCGTGGTCGCCGTCATCGCCCTCTTCGTGGCGCTCGGCGGCACGGCGGACGCGGTGATCTCGGCCGCGGTCCCGCTCGCGAAGCGCGCGCTCGTGGCGGACAAGGCGAAGGTGGCGACGACCGCGAAGACGGCGAACGTGGCGAAGACCGCGACGACGGCGCAGAACGCGCTCAAGCTGAACGGGTCGGCCGCGTCCGAGATCGTCGCCAGCGCGACGGCGGCGGGCGCGGCGCAGGCGCTCGTGGCCTCGCCGCCCGGCTCGAGGCCGGCGAGCACGGCGGCCGGGCTCGTTCAGGTCAAGGCCGCACCGGTCAATCTCGCTGCCGGCGAGGAGAAGGGCTTCACGATCTCGTGCAACCCGCTGAAGGTGCTCGGCGGCGGCTTCTCGTCGAACGACACGATCCTCGCGCTCGACTCGTTCCCGTCCACCAACGGCCTCGAGTGGAGCATCTACCTCGTCAACCTGGACGACACGAACCCTGCAAGCGCGGTCGTCCGCGCAACCTGCATCAGCTGAGAGCCCACGCTCGCCGCCGGCGCTTCGCTAGGCGCCGGCGGCGGCCGGCTCCTCGACCACGGCCGGCTGGGCCAACGACGCGTCCACGTCCCGGAAGCGGAGTGCGATCCCGGAGTAGATCAGCGCCATCGTCGTCACGCCGCCGACCGTCGCCAGGAAGAGCGGCGCGACGCCCCAGTGCTCGAGCACCTGGCCGGCGACGAGGAACCCGAGCGGCATCGCGAGCGTGTTGATCGTGATCACGGCCGTGATCACGAGCGCGCGCAGCTCCTGCGGCGTCCGGGCGGTGAGCACCGCGATGAGCGGCCCGTTGATGAGCGGGGTGAAGAAGGTTGCGACGAAGAGCGCCCCGAACACGACGGGCCACGGCGGCAGGAAGGGCATCACCCAGAGCGGCGCGGCGAAGGCGAGGATCCCGAGGCCGGAGAGCCTGAGCGGCGCCACCTTCTTCACCGCGCCCACCGCCACGATGCTCCCGACCACCGCGCCCGCGCCGAGCGCCATGTAGAAGAGCCCGGCGATCCGCGAGCTCCCGTCGAACTCCTGGTACGCGTAGAACGGGAGGCCGGCGGACAGCCCGGCGCTCAGGAAGCCGAACACGACCACCACGCCGGCGACGGGCCCAAGGAGGCGGTCGCCGAGGAGGAAGCGGACGCCGGAGAGCACCTTCTGCCGGGCGGCTGCGGCGACCGGCTTCCGCCCCGGCACGAACAGGAGGAGGAGCGTGAACGCCACGAGGTAGGTGGCCGCGTCGAGGTAGAGGACGTTCGGCGCGCCGATGATCGGGATGAGCAGTCCCGCGAGCGCGGGGCCGAGCAGCCTCGCGAACGCGGACCCGCCCTCGACGAGGCTGTTGCCCTGCGACATGCGCCGCTCGTCCTCGCCGACGAGCTCCGGCAGGATCGTCCGCTGCGCCGCGAAGTACGGCGGCGCGAAGCAGCCGAGGAGCGCCACGAGCCCGAGCAGCAGCGGGAACGAGAGCAGGCCCGCCGAGTGCAGCAGCGGGATCGACGCGAGGATCGGCGCGCGCGCGAAGTCCGCGAGCAGCATCGTGTTCCGCGAGCCGAGGCGCTGCACGAGCATCCCGCTCGGGATCCCGAGGATCGCCATCGGCGCGATCTCCGCCGCGAGGACGATGCTCATCTTCCCGGGCGACCCCGTCGTCACGAGGACGAACCAGGGGAGCGCGAGGTAGGTCATGCTCGTGCCGAAGACGGAGCTGATCTCGGCCGCCACGAGCGCTGCGACCGACCGCTGCTTCACACCTGAGGGCTGCTGGGTCTCGTTCATGGTGGAGTAATATAAAACGTCCGTACGGTTTTGTAAAGTGGAAGATGCGCGATGCCGAAGATCTCCGAGGAACGGAAGGCCGAGCGCCGCGAGCAGATCCTCGCGGGCGCGCGCCGCTGCTTCTCCCGCCACGGCTACGAGGGCGCCACCGTCGCCCGCCTCGAGGAGGAGATCGGCCTCTCGCGCGGGGCCATCTTCAACTACTTCGGCTCGAAGGAGGACATCTTCCTCGAGCTCGCGTGGCGGGACAGCGAGCGGCTGATCCGGCTCTGGCTCGACGAGGGGTGGGAGCAGACGCTCCGCTCGATCGTCGAGGAGGACCCCGAGTGGCTGGGCGTCTACTTCGAGCTGACGCGGAAGGCGCGGACCGACCCCGAGTTCTCGCGCCGCCACGAGGAGCGGACGCAGGAACAGCTCGCCCCCGGTCTCATCGAGCACGTCCGCGCAGACCAGCAGCGCGGCGCGCTCCGCGACGACCTCCCGCCCGAGCGCCTCGCCGGCTTCGTCAGCCTGGTGGCGAACGGCGTCGCGTTCCAGACCGCGTACGGCGAGCCGATCCGGAACGTGGACGCCCTCGTCGAGCTCGTGCGCTCGGCGGTCGAGCCGCCTACAGCCTGAGCTCGTTGCGGTACGCGCGAGCGTACGCGCGCCGCACGCGCTCCACCTCGTCGACGTACGCGCGCGTCTCCGGGAAGACGATCCCGAGGCCCCGCTCCCGCCAGTGGTCGACGTTCCCCTGGCCGGCGTGGTACGCGGCGAGCGCGAGCCCCATCCCGCGGTAGCGGTCGCGCAGGTGCGCGAGGTACCACGTCCCGTAGCGCACGTTGATCTCGGGATCGCGAAGGTCGGCGACGACGAAGCGGTCTCCCCCGGTCCGGAGCGCGATGCCCTTCGCAGTGTCCGGCAGGAGCTGCATGAGCCCGACCGCGCCGGCGGCAGAGCTCGCGTTCGGGTCGAAGCGGCTCTCGACGTACACGACTGCGGCCACGAGCGCCGGGTCGAGGCCGTGGTTCGACGCGTGCGTCCGGATGATCCCCTCGTACTCGAGCGGGTAGCGCGCGCGCAGGTAGACGTCCGGCTCCGTCTCGACCACCCACGCGGCCGCGGCGGCCAGCGCGAGGAGGACGATCGCCGAGACGGTGAGAAGCCGCACCCGTAGAGGGTGCCTACGAGGCGGCCGGCGCGGTCGACTCGGCCGCCAGCGTCTCCATCACCTCGGCGACCCAGGCGTCGAGCTGCTCGGGCGTCCCGGTGTTGACGTAGACGAAGTCCGCGCGCTTCGCCTTCTCCTTGTCGGGGAGGAGACGGGCCTCGCGGTCGTCGGTGCGGCCACCGCGACGAGCCTCGCGGAGCTTCGCGGGTGCAGTGATCACGACGACCTTGTCGAAGCGCTCGTCCGCGCCGACCTCGTACAGGAGCGGGACTTCGGTGACACAGACCTGCGGGGGGCTCGGCAGCGCCGAGAGCTGCTCGCGCCAGGTCAGGTACTCCCGCGAGACGAGCGGGTGCAGGAGCTGCTCGAGGAAGTCGAGCGCGTCGCGGTCCTTGAAGACGCGGAACGCGATCAGCTCGCGGTCCGGCGTTCCATCGTCCCCCAGGATCCCCTCGCCGAGGCGCTCGACGAGCGCACGCTTCACGTCGGGGTCGGTCGCGAGCAGGTGATGGACGATCTCGTCGCTCGACACCGTGGCGGCGCCGTGCCGGCGGAAGCTCGCGAGCGCGGTGGACTTGCCGGCGCCGATGCCTCCGGTGATCGCGACCGCGAGCGGGCGCAAGGCAGTCCTACGCGGGCTCGTCCTCGGCGGCCGGCTGGTCGGCAGCCGGCTCCGCGGCGGCCACGCCCTCGGCGGCCGGTGCTTCGGCTTCGTTCTCGACGGCCGGAGCCTCCACCTCCATCTCGGCAGCCGGAGCCTCGGCTTCGGCCGTCGGCTCGGCGGCCTCGGGCTCGCTCCCGCCCTCGGGCTCGGCAACGCTCTCCGCCGGCTCCTCGCCTTCCGCGAGCTCTTCGCCCTCCCCGGCCTCCGCGACGGCGACGCCTCCGCTCGGGAACGCCTCCTCGGAGAGCTTGAGGTCCGGCGTCTCGTGCACGGACTCGGCCCCGTCGGCGCGCGGCACGGGCAGCTCGCCCTCCTCGACCTGCTTGAGCGAGAGCGAGAGCCGGCGGCGCTCGCCGTCGATCTCGAGGATCTTCACGTTCACGGCCTCGCCCTGCGAGACGACCTCGCGCGGGTTCTCGACGTGGTGCCGGGCGAGCTCGGAGATGTGCACGAGCCCCTCGACGCCCGGGAGGATCTCCACGAAGGCGCCGAACGTGACGACCTTCGCGACGCGGCCCTCGACGACGTCGCCCTCACCGTACGAGTCGAGCACCTGCTGCCACGGGTCCGACTGCGTCTGCTTGAGGCCGAGCGAGATCCGCTGGCGGTCGCGGTCGATGTCGAGCACCTTGACCTTGACGGTCTGGCCGATGTCGAGCACCTCGGAGGGGTGGTTGACGTGGCTCCACGAGAGCTCGGAGATGTGGATGAGGCCGTCCATGCCGTCGAGGTCGACGAACGCGCCGAAGTCGACGATGTTCGAGATCTGGCCCTCGATCACGTCGCCGGGGCTGAGCCGGTCGAGGATCGCCTGGCGCATCTCCTTGCGCTCGTCCTCGAGGACGGCGCGGCGCGAGAGGACGACGTTGTTCCGCGAGCGGTTGAGCTCGATCACCTTGCAGCGGAGCTCGCGGGCGAGGAACTCGTCGAGGTCCTGCACGCGGCGGATGTCGACGAGCGACGCGGGCAGGAAGCCGCGCACGCCGAGGTCGAGGATGAGGCCGCCCTTGACGACCTCGATCACCTTGCCGACGACCGGCTCGCCGGACTCGGCGGCCTCCTCGATCTTCTTCCACGCGAGCTCGAAGCGGGCGCGCTTCTTCGAGAGGATCAGGCGACCCTCCGCGTCCTCCTTCGTGAGCACCAGTGCGTCGATCTCGTCGCCGACCGAGACCTCGTCGGCCGGGTTCACCGAGCGGCGGATCGTCAGCTCGGCGACCGGGATGACGCCCTCGGACTTGTAGCCGATGTCCACGAGCACCTCGTCCTTGTCGACGCGAACGACCGTGCCGTGCACGACCTCGCCCTCGTTGATCTCGGGGAAGGCCGAGTCGTAGTCGGGGACGAGCTCGCCGTCCGGGCCGGTGACCCAGACTCCCTCCTCGACTGCAGGCGTCTTCTCGACGGTGTCGTTCGCCATCGGATCGCGGAGTATAGCCACGGATCCCCGGCGCGAAAGGTCAGGGCTCGGCGAGCCTCATCCTGTAGAAACACCCCGCTATGCGGCTCACTCTCGTGCGGAGCGCGACCGTGATCCTGGAGCTGCGCGGGCGACGGATCCTCGTCGACCCGATGCTCGACGACGTGGGCACGCGGCCGCCGATCGAGCAGACGGCGAACCCGGTGCGCAACCCGACGGCGCCGCTGCCGTTCCCGGCCGAGGAGGTCGTGCGCGGGATCGACGCGGTGATCGTCACGCACCGGCACCGCGACCACCTCGACGGGCGCGCGGAGGAGCTGCTGCCGCGCGACGTGCCGGTCTTCTGCCAGCCGGAGGACGACGAGGCGCTGCGCGGGCTGGGGCTGGACGCACGGGCGGTCGAGCACGCGCTCGAGTGGGACGGGATCGCGATCGCGCGCACGCCGGCGCGCCACGGCCACGGCCGCATGGGCGAGCTCCTCGGGCCCGTCAGCGGCTTTGTCCTCGACGACCTCTACCTCGCCGGGGACACCGTGTGGTTCGAGGGCGTCGAGGAGACGATCGCGCGCCACCGCCCGCGGGTCGCGGTCGTGAACGCGGCCGGTGCGGAGTTCCTCGAGGGCGGGCTGATCGTCATGGGGGTCGACGACGTGCGCGAGGTGGCGGCACGCGTGCCGACGGTCGTCGCGGTGCACCTGGAGGCGCTGAACCACTGCTTCCTGAGCCGCGCGGAGCTGCGGGAGGCCCTCCCGAGCGTCCTCGTCCCCGATGACGGCCAGACGCTCGAGCTCTGAGGAGGACGCGCTTGCCACACGACCCCGAGAACGAGTGCACCGAGTCCTTCGACGACGAGCGGTTCTACGCGCTCGGTGTAGAGACACTGCGCGTCTTCGTCACCTTCTGTGCCGTCGTCCTCGGCTTCGTCCTCCCGCTGTTCCTGATCGACGAGCACGAGATCGACGAGATGACAGGCGCCTACGGGCCTGTCGGCGGCATCCTCCTGGTCATCGGCTACGTGGTGCGGAGACGCTACCTCGGGCGAGCGACCGGCACGGCCGACGTCCTCGTGCGCGCCGGGGTCGCGGGCCTTCTGCTCGGCGGCGTCGGAGTGGCGCTGATCGTCGTGCTCGAGCTGGCTGCAGCCGACGCGGATTGGGTAATGCCGGCTGCGGTCCTGTTCCCCGCCCTCGCCGCGGGGCGCGCCGTCTTCTCTGCTCTCTACCGCTACTACCCCGACTGGCGCACAGGCCTCGACTGGAGACGGAGCTTCGCCCTCCTCGCCACGTTCACCGTCGTCGCCGGCAGCCTCGCGCTCGCAGGCGCGATCGGGCACGCGGTCAGCTACCAGTAGGCGCCATTAGGCCTTCGCCTCGGCCCAGTCGTCGCCGACGCCCACGTCGACCGCGAGCGGCGGGTCGAGCGGATACGCCCTGACCATCTCCTCGCGGACGAGCTCGCGAACAGCCGACACCTCGGTCTCGGGCACCTCGAGCAGCAGCTCGTCGTGCACCTGGAGGACGAGCTTCGCGCCTCTCCCCTCCTCGCGCAGCCGCTTGTGGATCGCGACCATCGCGACCTTGATGATGTCCGCGTTCGAGCCCTGCATCACGAAGTTGACGGCGACGCGCTCGCCGAAGCCGCGCGTCTGCCGGTTGGACGCGCGCAGCTCGGGCACGGGCCGCCGCCGTCCGAGCAGCGTCGCCGAGTAGCCGTCCTCGCCGGCCTGGACGATCGTCCGCGCGATGAACTCCTGCACCTTCGGGAAGCGCGCGAGGTACGAGTCGATGTACTCCTGCGCCTGCTCCTTGGGGATGTCGAGGTTCTCGGAGAGCCCGAATGCCGAGATCCCGTAGACGATCCCGAAGTTGATCATCTTCGCGATCGCGCGCTCGCCAGAGGTGAGCGTGGCCGGGTCCTTGCCGAGCACCTCGGCCGCGGTCGCCGTGTGGATGTCCTCGCCGCGCAGGAACGCCTCGCGCAGCTTCGGCTCGCCGGAGACGTGCGCGAGGATGCGGAGCTCGATCTGCGAGTAGTCGGCCGAGAGCAGCCGGTGGCCCGGCTCGGCGACGAACGCGGAGCGGATCTCGTGCCCGAGTTCGGTGCGGATCGGGATCGACTGCAGGTTCGGGTTGGTCGTCGAGAGACGGCCGGTGGCGGCGACGTGCTGGTTGAACGTCGTGTGCAGGCGGCCGTCCTCGCCGATCAGCGTCGGCAGCGGGCCGAGGTACGTGTTCACGAGCTTCGTCAGCTCGCGCCACTCCTCGATCACCGGGACGATCTCGTGGTCGGCGCGGATCGCGCGGAGCACCTTCGAGTCGGTCGAGTACCCGGTCTTGCCCTTGCGGCCGGGCGTGAGGCCGAGCTTCTCGAAGAGGATGCGCCCGAGCTGCTGCGGCGAGCCGAGGACGAACTCCTCGCCCGCGAGCTCGTACGCCTTCGCCTCCAGCTCCTCGATCCGGTCGGCGAGGCGCGCGGTGATCTCGCCCATGCGGTACGTGTCGATCCTGACGCCCGCGTCCTCCATCGCCGCGAGCACCTCCGTCAGCGGGAGCTCCACCTCGTCGTAGAGCCGCTCGAGCCCGCGCTCGCGGACGCGCTCGCGGAGGATCGGCGCGAGGCGGCGCGCGGCCTCGGCGTGGCGCACGAGCGCCGCCGTCTCCTCCTCGGCGGGCGGGTCGGGCTCGAGCTCGAGACCGTGCTCCGCCGACAGATCGTCGAGGGAGTACTCCGCGCGACCCGGGTCGATGAGGTACGCGGCGAGGAGCGTGTCGTCGGCGGCGTCGACGCGGAGCGACTTCGCGTCGTGCGTCGCGAGAGCGGCGTCCCGACTTAGTGACACCTTGTAACTTGGCCTCGGGGCGACGACCACGTCGTCTCCGAGCGCGATCGCGACGCGGTCGGCGTCAGCCGCGAAGCCGACGGCTCCGCGCAGCTTCGGAAGCTCGCTCTCCCGCCACGGGACCGACTGCGACTCCGCCTTCGGCCGCTCGGCCGCGGGGAGCGCCTCGTCGAGCGTGTCCACGCGCGAGAGCAGGCCGCGGAACTCGAAGCGGCGAAAGATCTCCTTCAGCATCGAGCGATCGGGCGGGCGCGAGACGACGTCCTCGAGGTCGATGTCGAGCTCGAGGTCGCGGCGCATGGTCGCAAGGAGCTTCGACTCGCGCGCTTGCTCGGCGTGCTCCGTGACCGAGCGCGACCGCGCCGGCGAGAGCTCCCCGGCGTGCTCGATGACCTCCTCGAGCGACCCGTACTGCGCAATCAGCTGCCCCGCGGTCGGGTCCGGGTTGCGGGCGCCCGCGCCATGGGCGAAGCTCGCCCGCTGACCGACGGGCGCTTCGCGGACGGGCTTCGCTACCGGATCGAGCTCCCGTCGGTCGAGGGCCCGCGCGCGCTCGAGGCGCAGAGCCGGTGACGGCTGGGGCCGCTCATTGAGCGCGACGGTCTCGGAGACGAGCCGGAACGCGTCGCGGTCGGTCGAGACCACGCACGGCCTGATCCCGGCCTCGTCCGCGCGCGTCGCGAGCGTGGCGATGACGTCGTCCGCCTCCCAGCCCTCGAACTCGAGGTTCCGGTAGCCGAACGCCTCCACGATCGGCCGGAAGTGCGGGAACTGCTCGCGCAGGAGGTCCGGCATCGGGCGGCGCTCGGACTTGTACTCCGCCGAGATCTCGGTTCTGTGCACCGGCCGCGTGTCCCACGCGACCGCGACGCCGCGGGGCGCGTAGTCGGAGAGCAGCTTGAAGAGCATGTTCGTGAAGCCGAGCAGCGCGTTCGTCGGCTGGCCGTCCGTCGTCTGGAGCTCCTCCGGGAGCGCGAAGAAGGCACGGTAGGCGAGGTTGTTGCCGTCGACGAGAAAGAGCTCGGACTCGCGCGCAGGCCCGTCGTCGAGCTCGAGCTCCTCGCCGGTCAGCGTCTTCGGCACGCCTTCACTCTACGGCGAACCCGCCGGGTCGACCGCGGTGGTGCGGTTGGATAGCGCCATGCGCCGCGTCCCCCTGGTCGCAGGCTCCCGTGTCGTCCTCGCGCCTGTCGGCGACGACGACGTCGTCATCCGGCCGCCGCCGCCACCGGAGCACGTCGTCGACGTCGCGGGCGCGGTGCGCGACGCGCTCCGCTTCCCGCTCTCCGGGCCGCCGCTCGCGGAGCTGGCGCCACGCGGCGGCCGCGCCACGATCGTGGTCGAGCCCGCGTCGCTGCCCGTCCCAGGCGGTCCGCACGACGCCCGCCAGACCTCCATCGCGATCGCGATCGAGGAGCTCGAGCGCTGCGGCATCCCCGACGAGCGGCAGACGATCCTCGTCGCCGGCGGCCTCGGCCGCCGCTTCGGGCAGCACGACCTCGAGCGCCTCCTCTCCCCTCCCCGCGCCCGCGCATTCCACGGTCGTGTCGTCGTCCACGATGCCGAGGCGAGCGACCTCGTCGAGCTCGTCGACGACGTCCGCGTGAGCCTCGAGCTGGTCGAGACCGACGTCGTACTGACTGTGACGGCCGCCGAGTCCGTCCTCCACGGCGGACCTGCGGCGTTCCTCGCCGCCGCCGACGCCGCCACCGCGCGCCGCGCCGCGGGAGCGCCCTCGCTCCTCGAGGCGCCGGGCTCGCCGACGTGGGAGCTCGCCCTGCGGGTGGAGACAGCACTCGCGGAGCGGGTCGGAGTCGCCGGCGTCTCGCTCGCGCTCGACCTGCCGCGCCTCGTCGGGCGCTACGCGGGGTTCCCGAGCTCGGACGCCGCGGTCGAGCGCGTCGCCGGCTCGCCGCTTCGCCGGCTGGTGTCGCTCCTCCCGGACGGCGTCCGCCGAGAGCTCCTCGCAGGGCAGAGCCGCCGGCTGGCGGCGCTGGCGGCGTTCGCCGGCCTGCCCTCCGCCGCCCACGCCGAGGCGCTGCTGCGCGGCGTCGCCCGGCGTGGCGCGAGGCTGGACGAGCCGGTCGACACGCTCGTCGTCGGCATCCCGTGGTCCGGGCCGCACGTCCCCCGCGAGGCCGTGAACCCGGTCACGGCCGCCGCGGTCGCACTCGGGCTCGTGCTCAGGCTCCGCCGCGGCGCCTTCCCGATCAGGGAGGGTGGGACGCTCATCGTTGCCCATCCGCTGACGCGCGCCTTCGAGGCCGGTACCCAGGCCCCGTACGCGGCGATGTTCAACGCGCTGGGCGCGACCGACACGCCCGACGAGCTCGCCGTCGTCGAGCGCGTGACGGCCCGCGACGAGCGTGCGCTCGACGAGTACCGCGCGGGCCGAACGTGCCACCCGCTGCTGCCGTACGCCGACTGGGCGGGCTGCGGACCGGCGCTCACACGAGTCGGGCGCGTCGTCGTCGCCGGGTGCCGCGATGCCTCGGCCGCGCGGACACTCGGATTCGTGCCGAGCCACGGGATCGGGAGCGCGCTCGAGATGGCCCACGGCGTGGCCGGCGGCCGCGCCCGCGTCGGCGTCCTGCTCGCGCCGCCCTACCCGCCGCTGCTCGTCGACTGAGCTGGAAGCCCGCGGACGAGGATCCTGGCCAGCGTGACGAGGAGCGCGACGAGGATGATCGTCCCGCCGGCGAAGATGGCGACATCGGCGACGTTGAACGCCCGCTCGCCCGTGCGGATGAAGTCGGTCACGAGCCCGAGCCGCCAGCGGTCGACGAGGTTTCCGAGCCCTCCGCCGACGAGGAGGCCGAACCCGACCGCGAGTGTCAGGCGCGCCCGCGCGCGAGGCGCGAGATAGTCGTAGAGCAGGACGACGCCGATCATCGAGAGCACGGCGAGCGGAAGCGCCCGCCCTTCGAGTCCGCCGCCGGAGACGCCGTAGTTCTGGAAGTGCTGGATCCAGTACTCGCCGAACGCGTGCACGCCCTCGCCGGGCGCGAACGACGCACGCACGGCCTCCTTCGTGAACTGGTCGACGGCGAGCACCGCCGCGGCGATCGCCCCCAGGGCGAGCCAGCGCTGCGCAGGCCGCGAACGGTCGACCGTCCCCTCCCGAGCTCCACCCATCGCCTTCTCCCCTCGTTCGCTCTCCGATCTCCCAGCCGGAGAAGAAGAAGGGTACCCGCGAACCCGAGAAGATCAACCCTCGCCGAGATACGTCGCGCGGACCCGCTCGTTCACCTTGAGCTCCGCGGCGGGGCCCTCGAGCGCGATCCGGCCCGTCTCCATGACGTAGCCGCGGTTCGCGACGTCGAGCGCCATGAGGGCGTTCTGCTCGACGAGGAGCACCGGCGTCCCCTGCCGGTTGACCTCCACGATCGTCTCGAAGATCCGCTCGACGAAGATCGGCGCGAGGCCCATCGAGGGCTCGTCGAGGAGGAGGAGCTTCGGGCGCGCCATGAGCGCGCGGCCGATCGCGCACATCTGCTGCTCGCCGCCGGACATCGTCCCCGCCTTCTGCATCCGCCGCTCCTTGAGCCGGGGGAAGAGCTCGAAGACGCGCTCCATGTCCTCGGCGAAGTTCTGCTTGTCGTCCCGCTGGAAGGCGCCCATCTCGAGGTTCTCGGTGACGCTCATGCGCGGGAAGAGGCGCCTGCCCTCGGGGCTCTGCGAGATGCCGCCCTTCACGATCGCGTGGGGCGGGGTCCCGGTGATCTCCTGCCCCTGGAAGCGGATCGAGCCCTGACGGGGGCGGTTCAGGCCGTTGATCGCCCGCAGCGTCGTCGATTTCCCGGCGCCGTTGGCCCCGATCAGCGTGACGATCTCGCCGCTGCCGACCTCGAGCGAGATCCCCTTCAGCGCGTGGATCGCGCCGTAGTAGACGTGGACGTCCGCGATCTCCAGGACCGGCCCGGACGGTCCGCTCGCGCCGGTGCTCACGCCGCCGCCCCCTTGCCGAGGTAGGCCTCGATCACGCGCTCGTCGGCCTGGATCTCGGCCGGCGTGCCCTCGGCGATCTTCGCGCCGTACTCGAGCACGGTGATCCGCTCGGACACGCCCATGACCACCTTCATGTCGTGCTCGATGAGGAGGACGGTGAGGCCCTTCTCGTCGCGCAGGCGGTGGACGAAGGCGGTGAAGTCCGCGGTCTCCTGCGGGTTCATGCCGGCGGTGGGCTCGTCGAGGAGGATCAGCTTCGGGTCGGTGGCGAGCGCCCGCGCCACCTCGAGCCGGCGCTGGTCGCCGTACGCGAGCGTCCCCGCGTACTCCTCGTGCCGCCGCGGCAGCCCGCAGTAGACGAGGAGCTCTCGCGCCTTTTCCCGGGCCTCGACCTCCTCCCGGCGCACGCGCGGCGTCCTGAGGATGGAGCCGAAGATGCCGCCTCGGAGCCGGCAGTGCATGCCGACGAGCACGTTCTCGACCGCGGTCATCTGCGCGAACAGGCGGATGTTCTGGAAGGTCCGCCCCACGCCGAGCTCGACGATCGCGTGCGGCGGCTTGCCCACGACCTGGGTGCCGTCGAACACGATCGAGCCCGAGGTCGGCACGTACACGCCCGTGATCTGGTTGAAGAACGTCGTCTTGCCGGCGCCGTTCGGCCCGATCAGCGCCACGATCGACCCGCGCGGGATCGTGAAGTCGATGTCGTCGGTGGCGACGAGCCCGCCGAACTCCTTGCGGACCTTGTCGGCGACGAGGAGGTTGTCGACCGGCGTCGCCATCAGTCGTCCGACGGGTCGCGGTCGGTGAGCGTGCCCTCGAGCTGCACGTCGTAGAACGGCGTGTCGTGCACGCCCTCCTCGAGCTCGATCTTGTGGCGGCGCTCGGGTATCAGCCCCGTCGGTCTCAACAGCATCATCAGCACGATGATGAAGCCGTAGATCCCGAACTGGTACTTCGTCGGGTCGAACTGGAGCCCGGCGTCCTGCACCTTCGACCCGATCGTGGCGAGCCCCTCGATGTTCAGGTAGCCGAGGATCATGCCGCCGAGGAAGACCCCCCAGATCGAGCCCATCCCGCCGAGGATGACCATGCAGAGCAGGAAGATCGAGATGTTGAAGAAGAAGTCCGCCGGGAACGCGCCGGCCTTGAAGCTCGCGAAGAACGCCCCCGCCATGCCGCCGAAGAACGCGCCGATCGCGTACGACCACGTCTTCGTGCGCATGAGCGGGACGCCCATCGCGGCGGCCGCGGTCTCGTCCTCGCGGATCGCGATCCACGCGCGGCCGAGCCGTGAGTCGCGCAGGCGGATACAGCAGAAGACGGTGAACAGGATGAGCGCGATCGCCGACCAGTAGTACAGGTCCGCGCGGTTCGACTGCTCCCGGAACACGAAGCCGCCGATCGCGAGCGAGTCGATCGGCGTGATCCCGAAGGTGCCGTTCGTCAGGTCGAAGCCGCCGATCGAGTCCGCGTTCCGCACGAACTGCGGGACGATCTCCCCGAACCCGAGTGTGACGATCGCGAGGTAGTCGCCGCGCAGGCGCAGCGTCGGCAGGCCGATGAGGATCCCGACCACCGTCGTGAACACGCCGGCGACGATGAGCACGAGCCACATCGAGATGTGGATGCCCGGCTGATCGTCGCTCACTGCGGACCAGAGGTGGAACGAGATGTCCTCGAAGTGGAGCGAGGCCAGCCACGCGGCGACGTACGCTCCGGCTGCGTAGAACGCCACGTACCCGAGGTCGAGCAGCCCCGCGTAGCCGACGACGACGTTCAGCCCGAGCGCCATCGTCGTGAAGACGAGCATCACGACCATCGAGCCGGTGCCGGGGACGAAGTCCCCGAGCAGGGGGACGGCCTTGAGCGAGTCCACGAGGAACGGGTAGATCACGCCGACGACGATGAGCGCGCCCGCAAGCCACCACGCGCGCTCGGTCCGGGCCCGCTGGCCGAACGCCTGGACGACCTCGGTCACGCTCCCTCCGGCGTCCGCTCGCCGAGGATGCCCTGCGGGCGGAAGACGAGCACGGCGATCAGGATCCCGAATACGATCGAGCGGGTCCAGTCG
The DNA here is from genome assembly GCA_004366385.1 of Actinomycetota bacterium. Classification (GTDB taxonomy): domain Bacteria; phylum Actinomycetota; class Thermoleophilia; order Gaiellales; family Gaiellaceae; genus GMQP-bins7. The sequence continues at coordinate 3,713 of SIRU01000071.1, read as the reverse complement.
CTGCCGGGCGTCCCGTCCAGGCCCTCGTTGAAGGCCTGCACCATGCCGATCATCATCGCGCCGAGCACCGCCCCGGTGAGGTTCCCGATCCCGCCGAGCACCGCCGCGGTGAACGCGATGAGCCCGAGCTCGAAGCCGGTGTCGTAGCGGATGTTGAACTGGAGCAGGTACACGAGGCCGGCCACCGCGGCCAGCGAGCCGGCGAGCACGAACGTCACCGAGATCGTCCGGTTGACGTCGATGCCCATCATCGCGGCGGCCTCGGTGTCCTGGGCGACCGCGCGCATACCCTTGCCCTGCCGCGTCGTGCGGACGAACCACGTCAGCACCAGGAGGACCGGGATGACGATGAGGAAGATCGCGACCTTGTTCCACTGGATCGCCACGTCCCCGATCTCGATCGCGCTCGTGCGCGGGATGAAGTTCGGGACGGACTCGAAGTCGACGCCGTACAGCGCGAGCGAGACGTTCTGGACGATGAAGGACATGCCGACCGCGGTGATCAGCGCCGCGAGGCGCGGCGCTCGCCGGAGCGGCTTGTACGCGACTCGCTCGATGGTCGCGTTGATCGTGGCGAACAGCGGGACCGTGATCGCCAGAGTCGCGAGCAGGCCGAGGACGACGAGGATCACGTTCGTGTCCGCTTCGAGCCCCCAGACCGAGATGATCAGGGTGCTCGCGACGAGCCCGGAGAGTGCGAACACGTCGCCGTGGGCGAAGTTGATCAGCTGGAGGATCCCGTACACGAGCGTGTACCCGAGCGCGACCAGGCCGTAGATCGCGCCGTTCGTCGCGCCGATGATCCCGACGTTGAGGAAGCGGGTCGGGTTCTCGCCGAACTTGTAGATCAGCCAGACGACGAACGCGGCGAGGATCAGGAGCCCGATCGCGTCGATCAGGCTCGAGCTGCGAATGCGCTGGAGGGTCGCCGCGGCCGTGGTCATGGAGCGCGACTCTAAACACCACGGGGCGGGAGGGCAATGCCCTCCCGCCCCGTGGTGGTAACCACCTGTGGGCTACTTGCCGAGCGCGGCGTCGACCGCCGCCTGGCTCGGCGCGATCGTCGTCTCCGTCTCGAGCTTGTCCGTGGCCCGGTAGATCACGATGGCGACGGTCGCACCCTCTTCCGCGACCGGGTCGCCTTCCTCGCTGAACGTGAACGTGCCGAGGAGCCCGTCCTCGACGCTGGTCGCGAACAGCTCCTCGATCACGCTCTCACGGGTCCCGTCGGACGCCGCGATCGCATCCAGGAGCACCTGGATCGACTGTGCGCCGTAGATCGCGTACGGGTCGATGTTCTTCCCGGCGAGCGCTCCTGCCAGGAGCTGGTCGACGAACTCCTGCGCAGGCGGTGCGAACTGGTCGATCGGCACGCCGGCGACGGACATGTACATGCCCCGCGCCGCCCCAGCCGACTCGTCGATCGTCGTCTGCGCCGTGAAGCCGTCGGGTGCGAGCAGCTTGACGTCCCCGTCGTTCGGCCCGAGCACGGCGACCTTGTCCTTGATCACCTGGGCGCCGTTCTCGTCGATCAGGCCGCCGAGGAAGACCGCGTCGGCCCCGGTGCCCTTGATCTTGTTCATCAGCGCCTCATAGCTCGACGCCTTCGGATCCCAGGCATCGAAGCCTGCGATCCCGATCCCGAGCGACTGCGCCGCGTCGCGGAAGTTCGTCGCGACGCCGAGCCCGTAGGACTCCTTGTCGTTCAGGACGTAGATGTTCTTCAGGCCGAGGCTCTGCGCGAACTCGGCGACGGCGGCGCCCTGGTAGGCGTCGTTCGCGACGAGCCGCACGTAGTTGCGCGTGCCGGACGGGAAGTACTTGTCCGGCTCGGACGCGTCACACGCCGGAGCGCCGACGGTCAGGCAGACGAACGTGTTCGCCGGCGAGACCATGGCGATCGCCCCGTCCGGGGCCTGGTTCAGCAGCGGGGCGATGATCTGCGCGCACCCGGAGTTGAACGTGCCGACCACGCCGATCAGCGACGGGTTCGCCGCGTACGCGTTGCCGTTCGCGGAGCACTTGCCCGTGTCCCACTTGCCGGCCTGTGCCGTCGCGTCGTCGCAGGACTGGTAGGCGATGTTGTAGTCGCCCGCCTTGTAGCCGCGGTTCTCGAGCTCTAGGCGGATGGACGCGACGATCTGCTCCGTCTGCGTGCGCGACGAGCCCTGGAGCGGGAAGTCGGACGCGATCAGGAAGTCGGGGTCGCCCTCGCCCTCGTACTCGATGCCGGTGCACGACGACGACGGAAGCGCAGTGACCTCCGCACGATCACTGTCACCGCCCCCGCAGCCCGAGGCCACCAGCGCGAGCACGCCCACCAGCAGCCCGAAGATGACGAGCGCACTTCGAATTCTCACAGTCAACCTGTCCTCCTCACCTTGGATTGCGTGACTGCGCGCCGGCGCTGCCGGCGTGCGGGCAAGTATCTGTATTCCGGTCCGCCGGCGCAACCGGCACTGAACACAGCGCAACCTGCGCTCAATTCGGGAAACCCGCGCGAGACGACGCGGACACATCGGTTGGACGAGCACCAGGCTACGATCGACTGGCGCCGGAGTGGCGGAACTGGCAGACGCGCGGGACTCAAAATCCCGTGTCCCTCGGGACGTGTGGGTTCGACCCCCACCTCCGGCATCGAGCGCACGATCGGCTCGTCGTTCGATCGCTCAGTCTTCGGATGGCCGCTCGAGCGCGCGCTCGAACTTCGCGATGTCGAACACCGAGAGCAGCATGTTGAGCGTGCTCAGGAGCCCGAGCCCGAGCGCCAGCAGGACGCCCCAGGTCAGGTCCTCGCGTTCGGGCGTCGCGACGCCGAGGATCCAGGGGAGCGCGAGCGCGCCGCCCACCGATGCCCAGACGACGAGCTCCTGCGGGCGCGACCAGACTGCGATGGCCTCGCCGGAGGGGATCGTGATCGCCCCGCGCGCGCTCGAGCCCATCGCTCCCCCGACGACGCGCGCCTGACGCGTGAAATCGACCAGCGAGGCGAGCACGGCGAGCGCCGTCAGGCCGAAGACGACGCGCGACCACGCCGGCTCGAGCGCCACGAGCGCGAGCGCGGTCGCGAGCGCGACGACGTACAGGCCCATGGTCAGCCGGGCGGCCGCCCGGACGTACGGCGCGAAGACGTCGTGGGCGCGCTCGAGCCGCCGCAGGCCGGTCTCGACGTAGAAGAGGACGCCCACGACGAGCAGACCGAGCAGCGTGGCGGCGATGACGGCGAGGTTCAGGAGGAGCTCGTCCGTGACCGGCTTCACCCGTCGAGTCTAGTCCTGGCAACGCCGGTGCCCTCGGGCACAGAGCCACGCTAGGCTGACCGCCGATGCGCTTCGGCGTCCTCACCGGCGGAGGCGACTGCCCCGGTCTGAACGCCGCGATCCGGGCGATCGTGCGCGGGATCGTCGCCGAGGGCCACGAGGCGCTCGGTGTCCGGCACGGCTGGCGCGGGATCGTCGAGCGCGACGTCCGGCCGCTCGACCGGCGCGCGGTGGCCGGGATCCTGCCGCGCGGGGGGACGATCCTCGGCACGTCCAGCTACGACTGCTACCGCGAGGAGGGCGGGCTCGACGCGCTGCTCGCGGGGACGCGCGAGCTCGGGCTCGACGGCGTCGTCGTGATCGGGGGCGAGGGCACGCTCCGGATCTCGCACCGCCTCCACGTCGAGCAGGGCTACCCGGTCGTCGGCGTGCCGCAGACGATCGACACCGACC
>SIRU01000070.1 GCA_004366385.1 Actinomycetota bacterium | reverse complement strand
CACGGCCTACAGCGCGCCGCGGCTGGCGACGATGCCGACCGCGCCCTCGGTCGTCGCGAAGGCGATGGAGACGTTCGCGCCCGTGTCGAACACGCCCACGGCGACGATCGCGGGCAGGATCGCGCGGGGCGGGACGAGTGGCGCCGGGGTGGCTGCGACCATCGCGAGCGCAGCGGCCGTCGCGACCGTCCGGGCGGTGCCGACAGCCCACGGCACGCTCTCGTCCGCGGCTGCGTCGATGCCGACGAAGAAGAGGCCGAAGCCGAGGGCGGCGATCACCGCGAGGCCGGCTCCCTCCGCCAGCCTGCGCGAGTCTCCGGGCGCCCGCTCGAGTGAGAGGGCGGCGATGCCGCCGAGCACCAGGCAGACCCCGGCCCACTGCAGGGGGGCGGGCACTTCTCCCCGGCCGGCGTCGACGGCGAGGGGCACGACCGGCGCGGCCGCGGAGATCGGAGCGACGATGCCCATCGCGCCGATCGCGAGCCCGCGGTAGAGAGCGGCGAGCCCGACCAGCCCGGCGAGCCCCGCGCCCGCTCCGGGGAGGAGCTCGACCAGGCCCGGAAAGGGGTCGTCGGCGAGGACGAGCCACACGACGATCCCGGCGACTCCGACCGCCTGGGAGAGCGCGAGCACGGTGAGAACGGAGACGCGCTTGGAGGAGATCCCGCCGAGGAAGTCGCCGATGCCCCAGAGAACGGCGCCGGAGAGGCCGAGAAGCGCCGCCACCGCGGTCAGTCGTCGCCGACGGGACGGGTCGCGGCCTGTGCGTCGAGCTGGTTCGCGTGGTAGAGGACGGCGGCCTCGGCGGTGCGCGCTGCCGGGCGGTCGTGATGGCACGCGACGGCGTGGAGGAGCTCGGCACGGACGGCGGCGTCGAGGTCGCGCGCGCGCTCCTCGATCAGGCGCAGGCCCAGGTGGACGTGCCCGAGGAGGCGGCCCTCCTCGGTCTGGCGGAAGGCGGGACCGCGGCCGAGCTCGCGCGTCCTCCCGACGTCGTGGAGGAGCGCCGCGGCGAGGAGGAGATCGCGGCGGAGGCGCGGGTGCAGCTCCGCCGTCTCACGAGCGAGGGTGGCGACGCCGACCGTGTGCTCGAGGAGCCCTCCCGCGTAGCCGTGGTGGCCGTCGGCTCCGGCGGCAGGGAGCGCACGGAGCGCGTCGCGGAGCTCGATGTCGCCGAGGAAGCCCTGCACCAGCGCGGCGAGGCCCGTGTGTGAGATCTCGGCCGCGAGGAACTCGAGGAAGCCGTCGAGCTCGTCGGGGTCGCGGCGGAGGGACGGTGTGAGTGCGGTGGGATCTGCGTCCTCGGCGGGCTCGAGCGCGCGCACCTGCACCTGGAGCTTCCCGGCGAAGCTCTCGACCCGGCCGAGGACGCGGACGGCGTCACCCTCGGCGAAGCGCCCGTCGAGGAGCTCGACGTCGTTCCACACGCGGGCGTCGACGCGGCCGCTGGCATCCGAGAGCTCGAGCGCGAGGTACGGCGCGCCGCCGCGCGTGCGTCGCCGCTCCTTCCGGGAGACTGCGTAGACGCCGTCGACGGTGCGGTCCTCGGCGAGCTCGGCGATCGTGGTCACGGGGCGGAGTCTAGGACTGCGCGACGCTTCACCGCCTCGACTCGTGCTGCCGTTCGTTCTTGCGTGAACTGGCTCCAACGACCCCCAGGGGCACTCCCGTGTCCCTTCGGTCACGGTATCGGGAATCTGCGCGCGGGTGGGTGACGGCTTCCGGTCGAAAGTGCAACGCCTCGTCCCCGGCCGTAGGCGCCTCGTCTCGCCTCCCCGCCCAACGCACGGCCTCGCGCTCGGACGGTGCGCGAGCCCGCTGGTACGCTCGCGCCCCGATGGCCGACCTGAAGCCGTTTCGCGCCGTCCGCTACGCCGGCGCGGCCGGCCCCCTGGCCGATCTCGTGGCCCCACCGTACGACGCCGTCAGCCCCGAGGAGCGGGAGCGCCTCTTCACGCGCAGCCCGTACAACGTCGTGCACGTCACCCTGCCCGAGTCCGAGGAGGAGGCGGGCCGTCTCTACCGCGGGTGGCTCGAAGCCGGGATCCTCGAGCGCGAGGACGAGCTCGCCGCCTGGCTTCTCGTCGAGGACTTCGTCGGTCCGGACGGCGTGGCCCGCGAGCGGCACGGCGTCCTCGTCTCGCTGGCCGCAGAGCCGTACGAGACGGGCCGCGTCCTCCCGCACGAGCGCACGCACGCACGAATCCGCGAGGAGCGGCTGCGGCTGCTCCGGGCGACGCGCGCACAGCCGGAGCCGATCTTCCTGCTGCTGGATGGGCCGCTCGTGGGCGGCGTCACGGCCGCGCCGCCCGCCGTCGAGGTCGACGGCACGCGCCTGTGGCGGCTGCCGGGGCTCGACCTCACGCCGCTCGACGGGCGCGCGCTGCTGATCGCCGACGGCCATCACCGGTACGAGAGCGCCGTCGAGCTGGCAGCGGAGCTCGGCGAGAGCGTGCGCGTCATGGCGTTGCTCGTCTCGACCGAGGATCCGGGCCTCCACGTCTTCCCGACGCACCGCGTGTTCGCGGGCCGGCCGGATCTCGCAGCCCTCCGCGAGGGGGAGCAGTACGAGAGCCTCGAGGCCGCTCTCGCAGCTCTCGCCGCCGCGTCCACGGGCCGTTCGGCCGCGGTCGCGTACAGGCGGGCCGGCGCCGAGCTCGTCGTCGGGGAGGAGGGCGAGCTGGACGTGGAGCTCGTCGACCGGCATGGGCTCGACGGCATCTCGTATACGCCGAGCACGGTCGCGGCGGTCGCGGCGGTCGAGCAGGGCGACGCCGACGTCGTGTTTCTTCTCCGCGAGCCGCGCGTCGAGGACGTGTTCGCGCTCGCGCGCCGCGGCGAGCGCATGCCGCCGAAGAGCACGTATTTCTTCCCGAAGCCGCTGTCGGGACTTCTCTTCCACCCCGTCGAGGCGCGCGCGTGACGGACTGGCTCGAGGTGTGCCGGCTCTGCGTCGCCGACATCCGGGGCGTGCTCGAGCGGCTCCCGACGCGGGACGAGCGCGAGCCGGTCCTCCGGCGTGGCGAGGGCGGCGACGACACGACCGCGATCGACCAGGAAGCCGAGGACGCCGTCGTCGCGCGGCTGGCGGCGCTCGGGGAGGACTTCGTGCTCGGCGCGGGGGAGCTCGGCGAGCGGGCGTTCGGCTCGGGTGGCGTCAGGCGGGTCGTGGTCGACCCGGTGGACGGCTCCGTGAACGCGAAGCGCGGCATCCCCTTCTTCTCGTTCTCGCTCGCGGTGGCCGAGGGCCCGGCGATGGAGGATGTGACGTTCGGGTACGTCTACGACTTCGGAACCGGCGAGGAGTGGACGGCCGCACGCGGTGCGGGAGCGACGCTCCGCGGGGAGCCGTTGCGGGCGCCGCCGCCGAAGGGCACGATCGAGATCCTCTCCTTCGAGGGCACGACGACCCACGCGATCGCCGAGCGCATCGCCCGTGTGGACGGCCTGGCGGGGCGCGTGCGGGTGATGGGCTCGCTCGCGCTCTCCCTGTGTCACCTCGCCGCGGGGCGCGTGGACGCCGTGTGCTCGCTGAAGGAGGCGCGCTCCGTCGACATCGCGGCCGCGCAGCTCCTCGTGCGCGAGCGTGGTCTCGCGATCGAGCTCGTCGACGACCCGCCGTTCGCCGCGGCGCCGCTCGACCTAGTCACCCGCTCGCGCGTCGTCGCGGCGGGGACGGACGAGCTCGTGGACGCAGTCGCCCGCGCGCTGCGGTAGCGCCGGTGTCAGACACCGGGGTCTTGCCCGACGTCGTCCCGAACGGACACGTGTGTCGGTGTCGGGACATGTCTCTTCGCTCGGTTGAGCCACAGAGCCGCGCTTCGGTGTGGAAATCTTGTCGCACTCTCGGCGCGGGTTCCCCTTGACACGAGCGGTGTCTGACACCGTCTTTTATGAAACCGCTGTGCGGGCGAGGAGCCTCAGCGCCAGACGACGTACGCCCACGCGCCCAGCGGCGGGTCGATCGCCTTCCCGGTCGCGTTGCAGACGCGGAAGAGGATGCGGCCCGCGAGGTTCGTGTTGAACACCGGCGTCACGGACAGGCCGACCGGCAGGTTCTGCGTGGGTAGGAGCAGCACGCGGTCGTACGGCTTCACGCCGGGAACCGCCGTCCGCAGCGAGAGGCACGAGTGCGCGGGAACCGGGGGAGCATCGATCCTCGTCTGACCCGATAGCACGGCCGTGTCCGCGAGCCGCAGCGAGCCGTCTTTCACCGTCTCGGAGCTGACCGCATCCGGCGCGAGCGCCGGCGCAGGGTACGTGCCCGAGAGCGCGCCGCCCGCGGCGACGCCGTCGATCGTCCCTGGGGGCCCCTGCGGCCCCGGCTTCCCGCGCGGCCCTACGGGCCCCCGCGGCGCTTGCCCCTTCTTGAAGTCGCGTGCGAGGAGCGAGCCGTCCTTGACCTTCGCCCCCGTCACCGCTCCGTCGCGCAGCTCTGCGGTCCCCACCGATCCCCGTGGGAGGACGATGTCGGCGACGGCGTCCCCCGCCGCCTGCCCGAGCGGCGTCACGCCCAGGAGCGCCACGGCGAGCGCGGTCGTGGACAACACCAGGGGAAGCCGGTTCACCCTCTTCCTTTCGGCCTCCTCAGGTCAGCTCCTCGCAGGTACGCTCGCCTCGTGAGGCCCGACCGCGACGCGATCCTCAAGGCGCTCGAGCAGGTGATCGACCCCGAGCTCAGGCGCCCGGTCACCGAGCTCGACATGGTTCGCGACGTCCTCGTGGACGACGACGGCGCCGTGTCCGTGACGATCGCGCTCACCGTCGCCGGCTGCCCGCTCCGTCACTCCTTCGAGGAGCAGGTCGGCCGCTTCGTCGGCGAGGTGGAGGGCGTCACTTCCGTTCGCCTCGGCTTCGACGTGATGACGCCGGAGGAGAAGGCCGCGCTCGTCACGCGTCTCCGCGGGGGCGCACCCGCCGACCGCACGATCTCGCTCTTGCCGACGACCCGGGTCGTCGCGATCGCGTCCGGGAAGGGCGGCGTCGGCAAGTCGACGCTCACCGCGAACCTCGCCTACGCGCTCTCGGCGCTCGGCGAGCAGGTCGGCGTCCTCGACGGCGACGTCTACGGCCACTCGATCCCGCACATGCTCGGCGTCCACCAGAAGCCGGTCGCTGTCGACGACATGATCGTGCCGCCGGTTCGCGGCGACCTGAAGCTCATGTCCATCGGGTTCTTCCTCGAGGAGAACGCGCCGATCATGTGGCGCGGGCCGATGCTGCACAGGGCGCTCGAGCAGTTCCTCTCCGACGTGCACTGGGGCGAGCTCGACACGCTGCTCGTAGACATGCCTCCGGGCACGGGCGACGTGGCCATGTCCCTCGGGCAGCTCCTCCCGCGAGCGGAGGCGCTCGTGGTGACGACGCCGCAGCCGGCAGCGCAGCAGGTTGCGGTGCGCGCCGCGCAGATGGCGGTGAAGACTGGGATGCGCGTCACCGGTGCCGTCGAGAACATGTCCTACCTCGCCGGTACGGGGCAGGAGCTCTTCGGCTCGGGCGGCGGGCAGGCGCTCGCCGACGAGATTGGCACGTCGCTCCTCGCGCGGATCCCGCTCGACCCCGTGCTGCGCGAGGCTGCGGACGACGGGAGGACGGTGTTGGAGGCCGCGCCCGAGTCCGAGACCGCGCAGGCGATCAGCGCGCTTGCGGAGACCCTCGCCGGCTCGCGTGCCGGGACGATCCGCAAGCAGCTCACCGTTCTCTCGTAGCTCGTAGACTCGCCGGGTGCGGTCGTCCGAAGGAGACGCGTCCCATTGCGACGATCCTCGAAGCAACAGCAGACGCGCATCGACGGCTCGCTGAATGAGGCGGCTCCGCGAGAGGGTAGACACCGGTGTCTGACACCGATTCTTCGCGAGGTGACCACCTTGCGGGTGGTCGCAGCGGCGGGACCGCGGCGGCGTTCTTCGATCTCGACCGGACGCTGGTCTCGCACTCGAGCTCGCTCGCGCTCGCGAGCAGCTTCCGCAGGCGGGGCCTGATCGGCCGCCGGCAGGTGCTCGCGGCGCGAGTCGCGCAGCACGTGTTCGCGCGCTTCGGGGCGCGTGGATCACGAGTCGGTCAGACCGCCGATCGGGCGGCGGCCGCCCTCGCGGGGATCTCGGTCGACACGCTGGAGGAGATCGTGCGGGAGGCGGTCCCACTCGTGCTGAAGCCGATGGTGTACCGGGAGGCGCTCGATCTCCTTACGGAGCACGGGGCTCGCGGCGAGCGCACCTACATCGTGACGGCTGCGCTCCAGGAGGTCGCGGACGAGCTCGCGCGTGAGCTCGGCCTCGACGGTGCCGCCGGATCGCGCGCGGAGGTGGCGGACGGCCGCTACACGGGACGGCTCGAGCGGCGGCTGTACGGCCCGGCGAAGGCCGAGGTGCTCCTCGAGCTAGCCGCCGCGGATGGGCTCGACCTCGCCGTCTCGAGCGCGTACTCCGACTCGCACACGGACGTCGAGTTCCTGGAGGCGGTGGGGAGCCCGGTCGTCGTGAACCCGGACCGGGAGCTGCGCGCGATTGCAGCCGCGCGCGGCTGGCCCGTGCGCCGCTTCAGCGAGCGCGCGTTCGCGGCGCGGTGACGGCGGAGGAGGCGCGCGGGCGGCTGCTCGCGCTCGGTCTCGACGAGCGCGCGGCCGGAGTCCTGGTCGCGCACTTCGAGGATGCGGAGCGACGCGGCAAGCGCGGCCACGGGCTCTCGCGGGTCGAGTGGCTCGAGACGCAGAGCTTCGACGCGGCCGCCGAGCCGCGCCGTGTCGTCGTCGAGGAGGGCTTCGAGCGCTGGGACGGTGCCGGCGCGCTGGGCTACCTGACTCTGGACGCGATCGTCGAGGCAACGCTCGCCTCTCCGCCCGCGCGCGGCTGCGTCGTCGTCGCGGAGCGCTGCTTCCCGACCGGCGTGCTCGGCTACTGGGCTCGCCGTCTGGCGGCGGGAGGGCTCGTCGCCGTGCTCACGGCCACGAGCCCGCGGCGCCTCCCGCACCCGGACGGTGGGCCGCCGCTCACGGGGACGAACCCGCTCGCGCTCGCAGTTCCCTCCTCCGACGGGCGGCCGCTCGTCGCCGACGTCTCGATGGGGGCGGTCACGCACGGAGCTGTGCTCGCGGGCGAGGCGAGGCCCGAGGAGCTCGTGCCCTTCGGCGGCGAGCAGGCGCACAAGGCGTTCGCGCTGGCGGCCGGGCTCGAGCTCCTCGTCGGCGCGCTCGCCGGGCCGGAGCCGGGCGCCGTCCTCGTCGTCGCGCGGCCGGAGCACGATCCGGTGCCGGTCTTCCGCGAGCTTGCGGCCGGTTGCCGTCTCCCCGGCGACTCGAGCGGGCCTGCCTGATCGGCGCCGCCGTCGGCTGGAGTTTTCACACTCTTGGCGCGGTCCGTCTCCCCACTCGTGAGCACTTTCTCGTTACGCTGTCGGTGGGTGGTGGTTCGGGGTGGCCCCAACGAATAGGTGGGCGATTCCGGGCTCCGAGACCGGTTCCCGCCTCACGGCGCCTCAGCCCGCGACCGGCGTCAGCGGGGGATCGCCGCGTTCGACCGCGAGCAGGTTGTCGACGACGAGCCGCGTCATCGCCTCGCGCGCCTGTCTCGTCGCGCTGCCGAGGTGCGGCGTGAGGACGACGTTCTCGAGGCCGAGGAGCTCGCCCGGCACGCTCGGCTCGTCCACGAAGACGTCGAGGCCGGCGCGAATCCTGCCCGAGACCAGCTCGCGCACGAGCGCCTCCTCGTCGACGATCTCGCCGCGGGCGGTGTTCACGAGGCACGCACCGTCTCGCAGCAGCGCCAGCCGGCGCGCGTCGATCAGTCCGCGCGTCTCGGGCGTCAGCGGGACATGCAGCGTGACGAGGTCCGCCTCCGCGAGCAGGTCGTCGAGCTCGCGCTGCTCGCCGAGCTCGGTCTCGACGCGTCGCCGTCGCGTGTACAGCACGCGGAGGTCGAACCCGCGGGCGCGGCGCGCGACCGCGCTCCCGATCCGCCCGAGGCCGACGATCCCGAGCGTCGAGCCGGCCACCTTCTCCGCGAGCCAGCCGTCCGCCCACGACGAGCCCCAGCGCCCGGCCCGGACGAAGCGGTCGCCCTGGACGACGTGCCGGCGCGTCGCGAGAAGCAGCGCGAACGCGAGGTCCGCGGTCGCATCGTCGAGCACGCCCGGCGTGTTGGTCACGACCAGGGCCCGTTGGGCACATGCCGCCACGTCGATCCGGTCGTACCCCACCCCGTAGTTCGCGACGATGCGGAGTGCCGGGAGCAGCCCGAGCGGGACCGGCTCGTTGGCCACCACGAGCCCCTCGACGTCCGGCCGGGGCGTCTCGAGCTCCGCCAGCGCTCGCACCTCGACGTCCTCGAGCTCGGCGAAGGCAGGTCCGGGGTACGCGCGCGTCGACAGCACCTTCACGGAGGCGAAGTATCGCCGCGCGCGTGCGAGGTTTGACAACGCGGTCGGCAGGGCAGCAGAGAGTGATGCTCGCCGCACGCGCACTGTCCACTCCGCTGGCGTGGGTCGTCGTCGGGCTGATCCTGGCTGCCGTCTACGACTACTTCGACGATCTCGGGACGGCGGGGAGCATCCTGTCCTTGATCGCCGCCGTGCTCCTCTGGCCGATCCTGCTCTTCGGCTTCGAGATCGAGATCAGTCGCTAGCGACCTCTGCCAGCAACGCCTCTGCCTGTGCGTGCGAGATCTCCCTGGCGCCGTCGTACCCGGGGTCGATCAGCGCGAGCTCCCAGTCCCCGTCGGCGAGCAGCCGGAGCGCGTCTGGAAGGTGCACGCGCACCCACGCCGACCCCTGCGGGTAGATCCGCTCGAGCGCGTACTCGCTCGTGAAGAGCGGCAGGACGTGGCGGTCCGCGTCGTCCGTGAGCGAGCGCACTGCGGCTCCGAGGTCGTCCTCGAGAGTCTGGCCCGGCCGGGGCTCGATCGTGGCGAGGAGGAACTCGGCCTCGAGAAGCTCGATCCCGTCGGGGGGCTTGCGGCGGCGGAGGCGCATCGCTAGCGCGACCTCCGGCGCAGCCGGTCGAGCACGACCGGGTCGATCGCGTCGTCGCCGTTCACGCGCTCCTCGAGGTTCTCGACGCCGGCCCACTCCGCCAGCCGGTCGTGGCCGAGCTTCGCGAGGCGCTCGGCGATCTCGGCGCGCAGCTCGTCGTCGACCTCGATCCACTTCTCGCGCGGGGTCGCGACGAAGAGCTCGTGGTGCATCCCGACGAGTCGGCGCAGCTCCGCGAGCGGCCGCTCGTGGTCGTCCACGCGCAGGTCGACGAACGTGTCCGAGAGCCCTGCGTAGCCCTGGTCGGGACCGACCACGAGGAGCGCCGCCGACTGCTGGCCGCGCCGGTCGCCGCCCGCTGCCTGCGCGGCGTCGAGGCAGTCGAGGAGGCGTTCCACGAGCGGACGCCCCGCAGTCGACTCGAACGTCTCCGCGAGCGCGTCCACCGTCTCGCCCGAGACGAGGATGTTCCCCTGCGCCGCGTACCCTGGGCCGACCCTCCCGCCGGCCCAGTCGTGACACGCCTCACCGGTGAACGAGGCGCCGCGCCCTTCCGCATCGACGACGCCGAGCTGCCGCTCTGCGCGCCCCTCGTCCGCTTCCGTCAGCCGTGCCACGACCTCCTCCGCGGAGAGCCCCTCGCGCAGGAGCGCGAGCCCGTCCGGCCCGTAGCGCGGGTTCGCGTAGGACTGCGTCGCGATCGCGCCGGCGAGCGGCGCCGCCCACGGCACGACCGATCCGACCGCGAGGAACTTCGACTGCGTGGCCACGCCCCACTGCTGCGCCTCGAGGTCGCAGGCGCAAATCGAGTAGGTGGCGACCAGCACGGCCTACCCGTACGTCAGCTGCGGCAGGTCGAGCTCGAGCAGCGCAGAGTCGTCGACGATCGCGCACGCGACCTCGCCGAGGGAGAGAGCGGCATGCACCTCCTCCACCGTGGTGCAGCGGACGACGACCGGCGTCCCCCTTTCGTGTGCCGCGTGGATCGCCGCCACGTCCGAGGCGTCGTCGAGCACGAGCGCCCCCTCGAGATCGACAGTTCCCTCGAGCGCGATCTGCGGCACTCTGCGCCCGGTGGCGCCGAACCAGCGCTCGCGCATCAGAAGGTCAGCGTCTCGCCGGGCTCGGGCGCGAGGATCTCGACGCCGGCGGGCGCGAGCTCGCGGAGCCGTTCGGGTGTCCCGTGGAGGAGCGGGAAGGTGCCGTAGTGGCAGGGGACGCAGCGCGACACGCCGAGGAGCTCCAGCGCGACCGCGGCCTCCCCCGGCCCCATCGTGTAGTGGTCGCCGATCGGGACGATCGCCACGTCAGGCGCGTAGATCCGCCCGATCAGGGACATGTCCCCGAAGACGTTCGTGTCGCCCGCAACGTAGATCTTGAAGCCGTCCTCGACCTCGAGCACGAAGCCGCACGACTCGCCGGCGTACTGGAAGACGCCGTCCCGGAACAGGCTCGAGGAGTGGTTCCCGTGTGTGAGAGTGAGCTTCACGCCCTCGACGTCGACCGTGCCGCCCTTGTTGACCGCCTGCGTCGGGTCCTGCGAGAGCCCCATCGTCGAGAGCCAGCCGCGGAGCTCGACCTGCGCGATCACCGGGCACCCGAACTTCTGGGCGATGGCGACCGTGTCCCCGAGATGGTCGTCGTGGCCGTGCGTGAGCGCGATGAGGTCGCAGCGCTCCGGCTCGAGCTCGCTCTCCGGGCAGGTGGGGTTGCCGTTCAGGAAGGGGTCGACGTAGACGCGCTTCCCGCCCGGCGTGTCGATCCGGAAGGCCGAGTGCCCGAGCCAGGTCAGCTCCGTGGCCATCGCCCGAAATCTAGTGAACCGTCGCGCGCCGTGCCGACGGGACGCGACCTACCAGTCGAGACCCCAGCGCGCGCGGGTGTCGGTCACCTTGCGCGCCTTCTTCCCGGAAGCGGTCATCACGTAGGTCCCGCCCGGCGCGGACGTGGTCCCGCGCTGGGTGAACGCGATCCACTTCCCGTCCGGTGACCAGACGCCGCCGTACGCACCCCGTGGCCACGGAGTCAGCGCGCGGAGCCCCGACCCGTCCGGGTTGATCGTCGCCAGCTGCGTCGCCTCGCCGCCGGCTCGGACGGTGAACAGGATCTTCCCGTTCTTCGACCAGTCGACGTCCGTGATGCGGACGAACTGCCGGAGCGGCTTCTCCTTCGGGACGACGTAGATCGTCCGCGCGTTCCCGGCGTTCGCATCCGTGATCTGGATCTCGCCCGTGTAGCAGTACGGGTTGCTCTCCGGGCCCTTGCCCTGTCTCGTCGGGCAGTCCTTGAAGAAGGCGGCACGGGCGAGCACGAGCTTCCGCCCGTCCGGAGACCAGCCGGCGCTCAGGACGCCCTTCGACCTCAGGACGCGCTTCCCGGATCCGTTCGGAGCGGCCGTGAGGAGCTGGCCCGGGGTCCCGACCCGCGCCGTGTTCACGTACAGGAGCTTGCGGCCGTTCGGGGAGAAGCGGACGCAGCATCCCTCCATCCCGGTGGCGAGGCCGACGAGCTTCTGGCGGTGCGCGATCTGGCAGAAGCCCGTGATCGGCACGTCCGCGGGGAGGCGGAAGATCGTGCCCGACGTCCCCGGGTAGAGCGAGGTCGCGAGGTACTGGCGGCCGTCCGGGGTGCGCGTCGGGTAGCCCATCGCGCAGGGGAACAGGCGCGTGAGCTCGCCGCCGCTCGCCGGCACCGAGAAGACTCTCCCGCCGGTGTCGGAGCCGAGCAGCGGAGGCAGCGCCTGCTCGCCCGCGCTCGCGGCCGCTCCCGCCGTGCAGGCCACCGCCACCATCACCGCTCCCGTCACGAGAGCCCGCCGCCGCATCCCGTCCTCCTCTCCGATCCCCTGGCCGCCCCGACCTTACGCGGTTGGGGGGCGGAGCTCAAGCCGCGCGTGCGCGGCCTCTGGTCAGAACGGCAGCTGGCTTGCCGCGTCCGACGCGAGGTCGAGCAGCGGCTGCGCGGCGAAGAAGGAGCCGATCGTGACCGCCACGGCAGCGCCCACCGCCACTCCGAGTGCGGAGTCGCGCGGCGGTGAGCCGCCCGCCGGCGCGACCCGAAGCTCCGGCCCGGTCCGCATGTACACCCAGCGCACGACGTTGAGGTAGTACGCGAGCGAGAGCGCCGTCGCGGCGACGCCGACGATGACGAGCCACCAGTCGCCCGCGTCGTAGGCGGCCGAGAACACGAACAGCTTCCCGAAGAACCCGCCCGTGAGCGGGAACCCGGCCATCCCGAGCATGAAGACCCACAGCGCGATGCCGTAGAACGGCCGCTCCCACCCGAGCCCGGCGAGGCTCTCGAGCCTCACGTCCGTCTCCAGCTCGCGCTCCCGTGCCGCGACCACCGCGAACGCGCCGACGGACATCGCCGCGTAGGGCACGAGGTAGAAGAGCAGCGACTCGGCGCCCCGCTCCGTGCCGGCGGCGACGGCGATCAGCATGAAGCCGGCGTGCGAGATCGACGAGTACGCGAGCAGGCGCTTCACGTCGCTCTGCGCGAGCGCCGCGAGGTTCCCCCAGGCGAGCGAGATCACCGCGAGGACGGCGACTGCGATCGTCCACGTCTCGCTCTCGTCCGGGAACGCGGTCACGAGCACGCGCAGCGTCACTACGAGCGCGGCGATCTTCGTCGCGGCCGACATGAACGCGGTCACCGACGTGGGGGCGCCCTGGTACACGTCGGGCGTCCACATGTGGAAGGGCGCGGCGGACATCTTGAACGCGAGCCCCGCGATCACCATCGCCAGCCCGGCGACGAGGAACGCGTCGCCGCCCGCCTCGGCGGCTGCGATCTGCGAGAAGCCGAGCTCGCCGGTCGCGCCGTACACGAGGGCGGCGCCGAAGAGCAGCACCGCCGAGCCGAAGCCGCCGACGATGAGGTACTTGAGGCCGGCCTCCAGCGAGGTCGCGCGCTCGCGGTCGAACGCGACGAGGATGTAGAGGCAGAGCGAGAACCACTCGAGCCCGAGGAACAGCGTCATCAGGTTCCCGGCGCCGACGAAGAAGAGCATCCCCGCCCCGGCCGCGGCCAGGAGCGCGTAGTACTCGCCGTGCTCCTCGCGCCGTCGCTCGGCCCACGACACGAGCACGACGACCGCGCCCGTGAGCGCGAGGAGGACCTGAGCGAGCGCCGCCAGCCGGTCGCGCGTCAGCGACTCCTCGAGCACGAAGGCCGGCCGCTCGGTGTCGACGTAGACGACGACCGCGCAGATCGTCGCCGCGCCGAACCCGGTGAAGGCGGCAGCGGCGGCGATCGGCTTCCGCAGCCACGGCCCCACGAGCACGGCGGCGAGCAGCGCGACTATCGACGCGGCCAGCAGTGCCAGCGTCGGCGAGAGCGCGAGCCAGTCGACGCTCGGGGTCTCGATCACGGCTCCTCCTCCACGATCGCGGCCGGCGTCCCGCGCCAGAACGCGCTCTCGCTGACGAGCGCCGGCCACACCGAGAGCGCGATCAGGCACGCGACGAGCGGGAGCAGCAGCCCGAGCTCCACGGGGCGGAGGTCGAGGGCCTCGTCGCGCACGGCCGGCCCCGGCCGCACGTGCAGCACGGCCGAGATCAGCCGCAGCGTGTACATGGCGGCGAGGACGATCGCGAGGGCGACGACGACCGAGTAGCCCCAGCCCTCCGCGTAGACCCCGGTCATGATCAGGAACTCGCCGGCGAACGTGACGGAGCCCGGGACCGCCAGGGCGATCATCCCCGCGGTCAGGAGCACGGTCGCGAGGATCGGCCGGCCGCGGGCCATCCCGCCGAGCGCGTCGAGGTCACCGGTCCCGCAGCGCCGCTCGACCATGCCGACGAGCAGGAACATCGTCGTCGAGACGAGCGCGTGCGCCACCGACTGGAGCACCGCCCCGGAGAGCCCGAGGTCGTTGAGCGCGAAGAGCCCCAGCGTGATCAGCCCCATCTGCGCGAGCGACGAGTAGGCGACGATCCCGCGCAGGTCCGGCGCGCGGAAGGCGAGCAGCGACCCGTACACGAGCCCGGCCGCGGAGAGGGCGAGGATCAGGCCCGTGAAGTCGTCCACCGGCTCCGGGAAGCGCGGCAGGACGATGACGAGGAAGCCGTAGACCGCGGTCTTCGACACGATCGCCGAGAGGACCGCAGCGACCTCGACCGGCGCCTCGCGGTACGCGAGCGGCAGCCAGCCGTGCAGCGGGAAGAGCGGCGCCTTCACCGCGAACGCGATCGCGAAGCCGAGGAAGATCCACGTGTTGGCGCTCGTTCCCGGTTCCTGCAGCGAGAACGTGCCCTGCGTCACGCCGTAGGCGACGACCGACGCGAGCATGAGCAGCGACCCCGCCATCGTGTAGACGACGAAGGTGAGCGTGGCCGCGATCCTCCGCGCGCCGCCCCAGACGCCGACGAGCACGTAGAGCGGGATGAGCATCGCCTCGAACGCGACGTAGAAGAGGAGGAGATCCTGCGCGGCGAAGGTGGCGACGACCGCGCCGGTGAGCAGGAGCATGAGCGCGTGGTAGGCGCGCGGCCGGTCGCGCCCGACCCAGAGCGCGTAGCCGATGGCCGCCGCGCACACGATCACCGTCGCGCCCGCGAGCCAGAGCGAGAAGCCGTAGAAGCCGACCGTGTACGAGATCCCGAGGCTCTCCACCCACTCGCGCGACGTCCCGAGCTGGAGCGCGGGATCGTCGAAGTCGAAGCGCCCCGCGGCCACGATCCAGAGCGCGACCTCGAGCAGCGCGACCAGGAACGCGAGCCCGGCGGTCGTCAGGCGCGGGAGCGGGAGCACGGCGACGAGCAGCGCGCCGACGACGGGGAGCAGGATGAGGGAGGTCGTGAGCACCTAGCGCACCGCCACGAAGACGACGACGAGGACGACGACCGCGACCGCGACCGCCACCGCATAGGAGCGGAGGAGCCCCGACTGGAGGCGGGCGACGCCGCCACCCGCCTGGATCGTCCCGGAGCCGATCTCGTCCAGCGAGCGCTCGACCACGGGCTCCTCGACGTTGTGCAGGAGCCCGGCGGAGATCGCCTCGGCCGGCCGGTAGAAGAGCGCGTCGTACAGCTCGTCGAAGTAGAGCTTGTGCTCGAGCACGCGCCAGGCCTCGGGGCTCGTGACGAGCTGCCTATCGGCGAGGAACGCACGCCGGGCGAGCCAGACGCCGACGAGCCCGAGCGCGACCGCGATCGCACTCACCAGGTACTCCAGGCTCGCCACCGGCTCCACGAGCGGCTCGCCCGTCTCGTCCACCCAGCTCGTGAACGGGTGCCACACGCCGGGGATGGAGACGAGCCCGCCCACCACGGAGAGGCCGGCGAGCGCGCCCACGGGGACGAGCATCGAGCGCGGCCCCTCGCCGTGGCCCGCGTGCGCGGCGGCCGCTTCCCCGCGTGGCCCGTGGAAGACGGCGAAGTAGAGCCGGAAGGCGTACGCGCCGGTGAGCACCGTCCCGGCGAGCCCCGCGAGGAAGAGCGTCCAGCCGAGCGCGCCGCCGGACTCGACGGTCGCCGCGAGGATCGCGTCCTTCGACCAGAAGCCCGCGAACGGTGGGATGCCGACGAGCGCGAGCGTCCCGATCAGGAACGCGACGTGCGTGCGCGGCAGCTCGTCCTTGAGCCCGCCCATGCGGCGGATGTCCTGCTCGTCCGCGAGGTGGTGGATGACGACGCCGGCGGCCAGGAAGAGCAGCGCCTTGAAGAACGCGTGCGTGAGGAGGTGGAAGATCGCGAACCCGTACGCGCCGATCCCCGCGCCGAGGAACATGTAGCCGATCTGCGACATCGTCGAGTACGCGATCACGCGCTTGATGTCCCACTGCACGAGCGCGATCACGCCGGCGACGAGGAGCGTGACGGCGCCCAGGATCGCGGCCAGCTGCTGCACCTCGACCGCCGCCTCGAAGATCGGGTGCGCGCGCACGAGCAGGTACACCCCCGCCGTCACCATCGTCGCCGCGTGGATGAGCGCGGACACGGGCGTCGGGCCCTCCATCGCGTCCGGGAGCCACGTGTGCAGCGGCACTTGCGCCGACTTCGCGACCGCGCCGCCGAGGAGCCCGAGCGCGACGAGGGTCACGGTCGTGTCCGAGAGCCCGCCCACCTCCTCGAAGACGCCGAGGTACTCGAGCGTCCCCGTCTCCCACACGAGCAGCACCGCGGCGAGCATGAAGGTCGCGTCGCCGATCGCGTTCATCACGAACGCCTTCTTCGCGGCCGCCACCGCTTCCGCGCGGTGATGCCAGAAGCCGATCAGCAGGTACGACGCGAGCCCGACGAGCCCCCAGCCGGCGAGCAGCAGGAGGAAGTTCCCCGCCTGCACGAGCAGGAGCATCGAGAAGACGAAGAGCGACATGTAGGCGAAGAAGCGACGCTCCTCGTCGTCGCCCGCCATGTAGCCCATCGAGTACCAGACGATGAGCCCGCCGACGCCCGAGACGACGAGCATCATCACGCTCGCGAGCGGGTCGACGAGGATCTCCATCCCCACCTCGAAGTCGCCGACCGAGAGCCAGGTGTAGGCCGTCGAGAGCTCCTGCCGGTCGCCGTGGTCGCGCGCCCAGAGCGCGCCGAACGCGACCAGCGCGCCGCCGAACGCGGCGAACGTGGTCAGCGTCGAGATCCAGCCGGCGGCGCGGCGGGAGATCCGCTCTCCGGCGAGCGTGATCGCGAGCGCCCCGGCGAGCGGCGAGAGCAGGCAGATCCAGGCGCCGTACGTCATCTACCCGCGGAGCGCGCTCGCCTGGTCGACGTCCAGCGGCAGCCTGCGTCGCGCCATCGCCACGATCAGCCCGAGCCCGATCGCGACCTCCGCGGCGGCCACACCCATCACCACGAGCGCGAAGACCTGCCCGTCCAGGCTCCCGTGCTGGCGCGCGAAGGCGATCAGGGTCAGGTTCGCCGCGTTGAGCATGATCTCGAGCGAGAGCAGCACGATCAGCGGGCTCCGCCGGAGCATCACCCCGAGCGCCCCGGTCCCGAACAGGAGCGCTGCGACGATCAGGTACCACCCGACCCCGGGCCCGCTCACGCCGGCGCTCCGGGCAGGGCGGAGGGCGACGCAAGCGTCGCCCCTCCGTGGGGGGCCAAGACTCGCAGGGGTGAGGCTTGCCTCGCCCTCGAGGGACGTGCGCGAGCGACTTTGTGGCTCTGAGCCACAAAGTGCTCTTCGGCGGCTTGCGGGCGCCGCGTCACTCCGTCGCCTCCTTCTCCCGCGTCGTCCCGAGGACGACGCCGCCGACGGCGGCGACCAGCAGCACGATCGACGTGATCTCGAAGGCGAGCAGGTGGTCGGTGACCAGCAGCTCCCCGATCGCGGCCGGGCTGCCGAAGGCGCCGGTGACCTCGGCCGGGTCGCTGAGGTTGTCGCCCCATGCGAGGCCGAGCACGACGACGATCTCCACCAGCAGCGCGACCGCGGCGACGATCGCGGCCGTGCGGAGCAGCGGCGGCCCGCCCGCCCACGGCGCGTCGGCCCGCCCGCCGAGGTAGGCGAGGACGAACAGGAACATGACCATCACCGAGCCCGCGTACACGAGCACCTGCGCCGCCGCCAGGAACTCGGCCGAGAGGAGCAGGTACAGGACCGCGAGCGAGGCGAGGTTCCCGATCAGTGAGAGGGCCGAGTAGAACGGGTTCGCGAACGACACGACGGCGACCCCCGTCCCCAGGCACGCCGCCGCCGCGGCGAACCAGATGACCCAGACGAGGAAGCCTGCCACCGCTACGACCTCGTCTTGTAGGAGGGCTCGGGGACGTCGTAGCGCTCCGGGTCGGCCACGGGCACGCGCTTGATCGGCTCCGCGAGGAGCATGTCCTTCGTGTAGATGAGGTCGTCGCGCGAGTACTCGGAGAGCTCGAACTCGTTCCCGAGCGTGATTGCGTCGAAGGGGCACGCGAGCTCGCAGTAGCCGCAGAAGATGCAGCGGCTCATGTTGATCTCGTAGATCCGCGCGTAGCGCTCGCCGGCCGAGACACGCTCGTCGGGCGTGTTCTCCGCGGCCACGACGCGGATGCAGTCGGCCGGGCACGCGGCCGCGCACAGCGAGCAGCCGACGCACTTCTCGAGCCCGTTCTCGTGCCGCCACAGCCGGTGCCGCCCGCGGAAGCGCGGGTACAGCGGCCGCTTGTACTCCGGGTACTGCTGCGTGATCGGCTTGCGGAAGATCTGCCGGAACGTGACCCCGAAGCCCTTGAGGCTGTCGAACGGTTGCGGGCTCACAGCCACACCACCAGGATCCCGGTCACGGCCGCGTTCAGGACCGCCACCGGCAGGAGCACCTTCCATCCGAAGCGCATGAGCTGGTCGTAGCGCAGGCGCGGGAGCGTCGTCCGCATCCAGATGAAGAGGTAGAGCAGGACGGCGAGCTTCGCGACGAACCAGATCGGTCCCGTCCAGCTCGGCCCGTCGAAGCCGGGCCCGTGCCAGCCGCCGAGGAAGAGCGTGACGCAGAGGGCCGAGAGCGAGATCAGGTGGATGTACTCGCTCATCGAGTAGAGCCCGAAGCGCATGCCGCCGTACTCGGTGTGGTAGCCGGCGACGAGCTCCTGCTCGGCCTCGGGGAGGTCGAAGGGCGCGCGCGAGGTCTCCGCGGTCCCGGCGATCAGGAACACGACGAGCCCGACCAGCTGCGGGGCCGCGAACCACCACGTGCC
This sequence comes from Actinomycetota bacterium, assembly GCA_004366385.1. Lineage (GTDB taxonomy): Bacteria > Actinomycetota > Thermoleophilia > Gaiellales > Gaiellaceae > GMQP-bins7. The sequence continues at coordinate 1,506 of SIRU01000070.1, read as the reverse complement.
GGCCTGCGCGGCGACGATCTCGGTGAGCGAGAGCGTCCCGGCCATGAGCACGACCCCGATCACGGAGAGCGCGAGCGAGATCTCGTACGAGACGAGCTGCGCGCACGTCCGCATGGAGCCGAGCAGCGCGTACTTCGAGTCGGAGGCCCAGCCGCCGAGGATGAAGCCGTACGCCCCGAGCGACCCGATCGCGAAGACGAGGACGAGCGCGATGTCGAGGTCGGCGACCACGCCGGGGACGTAGACGCCCCCGACCTCCCAGCCGGGCCCGTACGGGATCACCGAGAACGTGACGAGCGCCGTGAACGCGGCCAGGAAGGGCCCGAGGAGGTAGAGGCGGTCGACGGCGGCGGTCGGTACGAAGCTCTCCTTGTGCAGGAGCTTCAGGAGGTCGGCGATCGGCTGGAGCAGGCCGTACGGCCCCGCGCGGTTCGGCCCGTAGCGGAGCTGCATCCGCGCCATGACCTTCCGCTCGGCGAGCGTCAGGTAGGCGAACGTCGCCATCACAAGGTTGATGACCACGAACGCCTGGATGACGCTCACCCACCACTCGACCTGCATCAGGTCTTCACCACCTCCACCGTCGCGTGCAGGTCTCCCGCGTGCTCCTCCGCGATCCGCGCCACCCCGGCGACGAGCCTGCGGTTGACGAGCGCGCGCAGCTCGACGGAGGTGCCGTTCGAGCGGACGACGACCTCGTCCCCGGCCTCGATCCCGCGCCGCTCGGCGTCGGCCGGGGCGATCTCGACGACGCGGTCGGGGCGCAGGAAGCCGAGCTCGGGCACGCGCTCGACCGCCGGCCCGGACACGAGCGGCTTGTAGCGGTGCAGCTTGAGCTCGCCGACGAAGTGGTCGTCGGTGGCGTCGGGCAGGGGAGCGGGGACGGGCGTCGTCGCTGGCTCCGGCGGAACGTACGGGTGACGCGCCGGCAGCGCCGCGTGCAGCCCGACCTCGTCGAGCGACACGTCGCTGAAGAGGCGCGCCGAGAGCTCCTCGAACGCGAGCGCGGCGTGCGCCGGCACGTCGACGCCGAAGCGGGCGGCCAGGTCGGAGATCCAGGCGAGCTCGTCCGGGCACGGCGGCCGGCCCGCGCGGCGCAGCCGCTGGAGCCGCCCCTCGAGATTCAGGGAGGTGCCGTCGCGCTCGAGCGAGCCGGTGGCGGGGAGGATGAGGTCGGCCCAGCCGGCCGCGAGCTCGTGGAACATCGTGAGCACGAGGACACGCTCGGCGCCCTCGGCCAGCGCTCGCACGCTCGGGTCGGCCGCCGCCTCGTCGCCGGAGACGACGAGCAGCCCGATCGGCTCGGGGCTCGCCTCGTCCTCGTCCGCGGCCACCGACCAGGACAGCGCCACGCCGAGGCCGTTCGGGGTGGTCGGGAGGTGGAACGCGCCGCAGCCGGGCCTCCCGCCGAGGCCGAGCGCGTGCGCGAGCTCCGCGACGCGCGCGCCCCCTCCGCCGCCCGGTCCCGACCAGATCAGCACCGCGCGCTCTGCATCGCGCAGTCTC
>SIRU01000069.1 GCA_004366385.1 Actinomycetota bacterium | reverse complement strand
TCTGTCCGGCGTCTCCGGGACGTCGACCTCGCGGCCGAGGGCGACGAGCGCGCGCTCGAGGTCGTTCACGCCTCCACCTCCGTCCGCAGCCGCTCGAGCGCGCGCGCCGTGCGCGACTTCACCGTGCCGCGCCGGACGCCGAGCACCTCGGCGGTCTCGACCTCGGAGAGCTCGAGCAGGTAGCGGCATGTGAGGACGTCCCGGTCGCGCTCGTCCAGCCGCGCCAGGGCCTCGAGCAGCTCGCCGCGGAGCTCGCGCCCGGCCGCGGCCCCCTCGGGCGACGGGGCCGCGTCCCCGCGAGGGTGGGCCGCGGTCGCACGCAGCCACAGCGCCTCGCGGCGGCCGGACGAGCGGCGCCGGTTGTGCGCCTCGTTCGCGACGATCCGCAGCAGCCAGGGCTTGAACGGCGAGCCGCGGCGGAAGCGCGGCAGCGCCTGCCACGCCTTCACGAAGGCGGTGTGCGCCGCCTCCTCGGCCTCGCTTGCCGAGCCGGTCAGGAGGTAGGCGGTGCGGAAGGCGATCGACTGGTGCATGCGCACGAGCTCCTCGAACGCGCGCTCGTCGCCGCGCGTGGCGCGCTCCGCGAGCACAGCGTCGTCCGGCGGCCGGCCCTCCACCGCCCCCTTCTACACCGGTGAGGCGGCGGAGGTTCCGGCAACCGGCGCGAGCGAGCGGGTCAGCGCCCGGCGGGCGTCAGCCTCCTCGCACGCCGAAGGACGAGCGTCGCGGTCAGGACGCCGACGAGGGCGAGCACGAGCCCCAGGGCCGCGAGCGGGGCAGCAGGCAGCGAGCCGCCTCCCGCGCCTCCGCCCGGGCGAGGGCCGATCTCGACCGGCGGGTAGGTCGTGCTCGTCGAGACGCCGTAGCCCGTCGCGTGGAGCCCGTCCGAGATCTCGAAGCTCCACGTCCCGGCCGACGCGAAGACGACCTCGGCCTCGTACACGCCGGTCTCGCCGGTGGGGTGCGCGGCGAACGTCTCGGCCTCGCCCTTCGGGCCTGCGATCGTGATCGTGGGCGCGGCGCCGTCGGTCGGTGTCTCTCCGTGCCGGAGGACGGTCAGGCGAGCGTTCCAGGCGCCGCCCGCCTCGATGTCGGCCGGCAGGGCCTCGAGCTGGACGGTCGCCCAGCCGCCGCCCGGCGCGGCCGCGGGAGCGGCGAGCGCGCCCACGAGCGCAGCGAGCGCGATGAGGTAGCGCATGGGGTTCCTCCTCGGTCGGTACCGCTCATACACCGCGCACGGCCCGCGGGGTCCCGGGGGCGCAGCGCCCGCGGTCGAGGAGAGCCCCGCCCTACTGCTCGCGTGGGACGGCCATCGTCTCCACCTTCTGCGCCGGTGGAGCCTGGTCGCGCTTCCAGCTGCGCTGCCACCAGACGAAGAACGCCGCCGAAAGGACGATCGCCACGGCCGCGACGAAGACGTTGAGCCGGACGCCGCCGAGCTCGTGCGACGGGTCGACGCGCAGCATCTCGATCCACAGGCGCCCGATCGAATAGATCAGGACGTAGAGCGCGAAGAGGCCGCCCGGGCGGATCCGGAACCGCCGCTCGATCACCAGCAGGAGCAGCGCCGCGGCGAAGCACCAGAGCGCCTCGTACAGGAACGTCGGGTGGAACGTCTCCGACTCGATGTACTGGATCGGCCGGTTCTCGGGCGAGATCTCGAGGCCCCAGGGGAGGTCGGTCGGCTTCCCGAAGAGCTCCTGGTTCCACCAGTTCCCGAAGCGTCCGATGCCCTGCGCGATCAGGAGCCCCGGCGCAACGCAGTCCGCGAGCCGCGCAACGTCGGCGCCGGACCGTTTCGCCACGATGGCCGCCACCACGAACCCGAGCCCGATGCCGCCCCACACGCCGAGGCCTCCGCGCCAGATCGCGAACGGCCCCCACCACTCGTCCGGGAGCTCGTTCCAGCTCGTGAGCACGTGGTAGAGCCGCGCGCCGACGATCCCGGAGGCGACGCCCCACACGGCGAGGCGGAAGATGAGATCCCAGTCGCCGCCGCGGCGCGTCCAGCGGATCCCCGTCACGACGACCGCCGCGGCGATCGCGACGAGCAGCGTCAGCCCGTAGAAGTGGATGGAGAGCGGCCCGATGTCGATCGTGCTCGACTCGGGGGAGGGGATGGACGCGAGCAGGCTCAGGCGCATGGCCGCGACATTCTGCCGACCGCGGCCGACCGGGGTGGAGCGAACCAGCCGAACCCTCTGCACCGAGGCAGCAGCGGTCGCCCGGGGGAAGCGCGTGGCTCCCTCCGGGCAACCCGATTCAGGGGGACTAGAGGAGAATCTGAAGTGCGAGGTCGACCGTGCAGCCGCGCTTGAGGAGATTCACCGCGTCGTGCAGGTCGACGTCGTGGCTCGCGGAGAGCACGAGGGCGCTCTCGGGGTCGTACCCGGCGCGCTCGAGCTCCTCGTGACGCCAGCGCTCGATCCGGTCGATCTCGGTCACGTGCATCAGCTGTAGCTCTGCCGCAGACATCTCCGCCGCCCTTTCCGCAGTTGGGGGATTGCCTCCCTCGCCTATTCGTCCAATAGGACGTAGACGACGTCCCCTTTCTGGGGGGATTGAGTTGCGGGCTTGTGAAGGTTTCGTGAAGTGGGCAGGCCGCGAGCCGCGTCCGGCACCGCTGTAGGATCGCCGCGTGCTGCCCAAGAACGCGAAGATCGAGCTGCTACAGCGGGTGCCGCTCTTCTCCGGGTGCTCGAGGGCGGAGCTCGGGGCGCTCGCGATCACCGCGGACGAGCTCGACCTGCGAGAGGGGAGGGTGCTCACGCGCGAGGGGCGGCCCGGCCGCGAGTTCTTCGTCCTCGTCGACGGCACCGTGGTCGTGAAGCGCAAGGGGCGGAAGGTCGGGGAGCTCGGCCCGGGCGACTGGTTCGGCGAGGTGTCCCTCCTCACGCGCACGCCGCGGACGGCGACGGTGACCGCGACCTCGCCCGTGCGCGTGCTCGTCATCACCGACCGCGCGTTCCGGCGCGTGGTCGAGGCGATGCCGTCGGTGGCGCTGAAGGTGCTCGAGAAGGTCGCCGAGCGCCTCGCGCGGGACTCGAAGACGGCCTGAGCGGACGTCGCGAGGCTCGCCTCGCCCGCGGCCGAGTCAGGCGAGCGCAGCCTCGCCGAGGAGCGCGCGCGCCTCGGCGAAGAAGTCCGCGTCCGGCTGCACGCGGTACTCGGGCCCGAGCGCGAGCGTCTTCTCACCGAGCGAGGTCTCGAGCGAGAGGAAGACCGGCGCCTCGCCGGGGAAGTCCTTCACGAGGGCGGCGAGCTCGCGCACGAGGCCGGCCGGCGCGCGCCGGGCGTCGATGCGCAGGCGCACCTCCTTCCGCACCGGCGTCGCCTCGAACGGCGTCACCTCGAGCGCGATCAGCTTCGTCTCGCCCGCCTGCTTGTGGTCGACGCGGCCCTTGACGACGAGGATCCGGTCGGGCTCGAGGTGCTCGCGAGCGGCCGCGTACGTCGAGTTGAAGACGACCACCTCGGCGCTCCCGGTCGGGTCGTCGAGCGCCGCGAAGACCATCGCGTCGCCGCGCTTCGTCGTCACCTGCTTGAGACCCGCCACGATCCCCCCCACCACCACGATCTCGCCGTCGCGGCGGCGCTCGACCTCCGAGAGCGTGCAGTCCGTCTTTCGTCGGAGCTCAGCGCGGACGCGCTCGAGCGGGTGCTCGGAGACGTACAGCCCGAGCGTCTCCTTCTCGAGCCGGAGCAGCTCGCGCTCGTCGAACTCCTGCGTCGAGACCCGCGGGTAGTGGCGCTCCTTCGGCGCCTCGGCCTCCCCGAGGCCGTCGAAGATGGACGCCTGGCCCGCCAGCCGGTCCGCCGCCTGCCGCTGGCCGTGCGCCAACGCGGACTCGAGGATCTCGTCGCTGAGCATCCCGAGCCGCGTTGCGCCCGTCGAGTCGAGCGAGCCGCACTTGATGAGCGACTCGAGCGCACGCTTGTTGAGGAACTGCGGGTCGACCCGCTCGGCGAGGTCCCAGATCGACTCGAACGGCCCGCCGTCCGCGCGCGCCCTGACCACCGCGTTTGCGGTGGCCTCGCCGACGTTCTTCACTGCGTTCAGCCCGAAGCGGATCGAGCCCTCGACCACGGCGAAGTCGGTCTGCGAGAAGTTCACGTCCGGCGGCAGCACCTCGATCCCCATCTCCCGGCACGCGTTCACGTACAGCGGCACGCGGTCCTTCGTGTTCATGACCGAGGAGATGAGCGCGGCCATGTACTCGCGCGGGTGGTTCGCCTTGAGCCACGCGGTGCGGTACGCGATGAGCGCGTAGCAGGCGGCGTGCGCCTTGTTGAACGAGTAGTCCTGCGAGGACTCCATGTCCTTCCAGAGCTGCTGCGCCACGGCCGGGGTGACGTCGTTCTGCGCGCACCCCTCGAGGAACTTGCCCTTCAAGGAAGCCATGAGCGAATGGATCTTCTTGCCGATCGCCTTCCGCAGCGTCTCGGCCTCGGCGGGAGAGAAGCCCGCGAGCTCCTTCGCGATCAGCATGTACTGCTCCTGGTAGATGCAGATCGCGTACGTGAGCCCGGTGATCGGCTCGAGGCGCGGGTCGGGGAACGACACGGGCTCCTTCCCGTGCTTGCGGGCCGCGTACG
>ML178786.1:15971-38033 GCA_004366385.1 Actinomycetota bacterium | reverse complement strand
CGCACCGTGGCCGTCGCGCTCGCCGTCGGTATGGGTGTGACGCTGCTCGCCGGGCTGTTCCCGGCGATCCGCGCCACGCGCGTGCCGCCGATCGCGGCGGTCCGCGAGGGCGCGGAGCTCCCGCGTACCCGCTTCGCGCGCTTCACGCCGTGGATCGCCGGCGTCGTCGTGGTCGGGGCGCTCGCGCTCCTCGGGCGGGCGATGTTCGCGGACGCGCTGGGCACCGCCGACCGGCTGCTGTCGATCGCGGGCGGCGTGCTCCTGCTGTTCCTCGGGGTGGCGCTTCTCTCGTCGAAGCTCGTGCGGCCGATCGCGGCTCTCGTCGGGGTCCCGGCTCGCTCGGCGGGCGGCGCAGCCGGGCGGCTCGCGAGCGGGAACGCGACTCGCAACCCGGGGCGGACGGCCGCGACTGCGGCGGCGCTGATGATCGGGATCGCGCTCGTCTCGTTCATCGCCACCCTCGCGAACGGGATGAAGGCCTCCAACCGCGAGGCGATCGAGCGACAGGTCGTCGCGGACTTCGTCGTCACCTCGCTGGACGGGTTCACGCCCTTCCCCGCCGCGGTCGGGGACGCCCTCGCCGAGTCTTCCACCGCCGAGGTCGTCAGCAACGTCCGCTCAGCCATCGGCGAGGTCGAAGGAGACGGGACCTACGTCACCGGCATCGACCCGGACACGATCGCCGAGACCTACTCCTTCGAGTGGGAGGACGGCTCGAACGCGGCGCTCGCGGAGCTCGGCACCGGCGGCGCGATCGTGGACAAGGACTTTGCGAACGACCGCGACCTCGGCGTGGGCGACCCGATCTCCGTGCGCTCGACCGCGAACCGGACGCGCGAGCTCCGGATCGCCGCGCTCTACAGCCCGCCGCCGTTCTACCCGCTGCTCGGCAGCGTGAGCATCTCCACGGAGCTGTTCGACACGCTCTACGAGCGCCCGCGCAACCAGTTCACGTGGGCGAACGTCGCCGGCGCGCCGACCGAGCACGCGAGGGCCCGGCTCGAGGCGGCGATCGCCGGCTACCCGGACACGCAGCTCGAGACGCGCGAGGAGTGGATCACGCGCGAGGACGAGGACTTCAACCAGTTCCTCACGTTCCTCTACGTCCTGCTCACGCTCTCCGTGCTGGTCAGCATATTCGGGATGGTGAACACGCTCGTGCTCTCGGTGTACGAGCGGACCCGGGAGATCGGGATGCTGCGGGCGATCGGCATGACGCGCCGACAGGTGCGGCGGATGATCCGGCACGAGAGCGTGATCACCGCTCTCATCGGCGCCGCGCTCGGGCTCCCGCTCGGCGTCTTCCTCGCCGCGCTCGTGACGCGCGCCCTCACGCAGTTCGACGTGCGCTTCTCGATACCGTGGGGGCAGCTCGTGCTCCTGACCGTCGTCGCCGTCGTCGTCGGCGTGCTCGCCGCCATCTCACCGGCCCGCCGCGCCGCGAAGCTCGACCCTCTCCGGGCGATCGCGTACGAGTAGCCGATGACGCGCTTCGCCATCCGAGGGCTCCTCGGCAGGAAGCTGCGGACGACGCTGACCGCGATCGCGATCGTCCTCGGCGTCGCGATGATCAGCGGGACGTTCGTCCTCACCGACTCGATCGACCAGGCGTTCGACCGGATCTTCACGGACATCCGCCAGGGCTCGACGGCGGTGATCACCGGCCGCTCGGCGTTCGACCTCACCGAGGGAAGCGGGGTCACCGATCCGACCTTCGCCGAGTCGCTGCTCGAGGAGGTGCGCGCGCTCCCCGGCGTGGGCGAGGCCGAGGGGAGCGTCGACTCGGAGACCACGCAACTCATCGGCGACGACGGCAAGGCGGTCGTCTACGGCGGCGCGCCGAACCTCGGCTTCTCGATCACGGACGGCGAGTCCGTCTTCAACCCGCTCACCCTCGTCGAGGGCACGTGGCCCGGGCCCGACGAGGTCGCCGTCGACCGGGAGACGGCCCAGAAGGAGGGATTCGAGGTCGGCGAGACGATCGGGGTGCAGGTGGAGGGCCCCGTCGAGCGGGTCCGGGTCGCGGGAATCGTGCAGTTCTCGTCGGGGCTCACGATCGGCGGCGCCACGCTTGCCGGCTTCGACCTCCCGACCGCGCAGCGGCTGATGAACAAGGAGGGGCGGCTCGACGAGATCGCGGTCGCGGCGAGGCCGGGCGTGACGGAGGAGGAGCTCGTCTCGCAGATCGAGGAGATCCTCCCGACCGGCACGCAGGTCAAGACAGCGGGGGAGCAGGCGGAGTCGGACGCCGCCGAGACGAACGAGTTCATCACCTTCCTGCAGGGGTTCCTGCTGGCGTTCGGCGGCATCGCGCTGTTCGTCGGCGCGTTCGTGATCGCGAACTCGCTCTCGATCACGATCGCGCAGCGGACGCGCGAGCTCGCGACGCTGCGGACGCTCGGCGCATCCCGCCGGCAGGTGCTCGGCTCGATCCTCGTCGAGGCGCTCGTCGTCGGCGTCGTCGCGTCCGTGATCGGGCTCGCGCTCGGGCTCCTGCTCGCCGAGGGGCTGTTCTGGCTCTTCGACGCGGTCGGCTTCACGCTCCCGAACATCGGGCTCGTCTTCGTCGCGAGGACGGCGGTGGTGGCGCTCCTCGCCGGGATCCTCGTGACGCTGCTCGCGAGCATGCGCCCTGCGCTCCGCGCGACCCGTGTGCCTCCGATCGCGGCCGTCCGCGAGGGCGCGACGCTCCCGCCGGGCCGCTTCGCGCGCTTCCGCTGGGTCGGGGCGGTCGTCATGACGATCCTCGGCTTCGCGGCGCTCAGCTACGGGCTCTTCGGAGGCGAGCTCGACACGACGGCGATCCTCACCTGGATGGGGCTCGGCGCGCTGCTCGTCTTTCTCGGCGTCGCCTTCTTCTCGTCGCACGTCGTGCGGCCGCTCGCCCAGGCGCTCGGGTGGCCGGGGGCCCGAGTGGGCGGCGTCGCGGGCGGGCTCGCGCGCCAGAACGCGCGGCGCAGCCCCGAGCGGACGGCCTCCACCGCGGCCGCGCTCATGATCGGGCTCGCGCTCGTGACCCTCGTCGCCACGCTCGCGGCCGGGATCGTGGACACGTTCCGGGGCGCGGTCGACGACCTCTGGAAGACCTCGGAGACCGACTACGCCATCACCGCGCAGAACAACTTCTCGCCGATCCCCGTCGACGCCGCGGACACTGCTGCCGAGGCGCCGGGCGTCGTCGCGGTCATGAACGTCCGCACCGGCCAGGTCCGGGCCTTCGACAAGACGATCTTCGCGACTGCGGTGGATCCCAGCGCGCGCGAACTGATCTCGCTCGAGTGGAAGGACGGATCGCCGGACGTGCTCGCGAGCCTCGGCGCCGACGGCGCGTTCGTCGACGACGGCTACGCCGACGACTTCGGCCTCGAAGTCGGCTCGCCGGTCGACGTCACTTTCCCGAGCGGGCAGATCGCCCGCTTCGAGGTCCGGGGCGTCTTCGAGCCGCCGACCGGAGGCTCCCCCTTCGGCAACGTCACCATCTCGACCGAGGCCTGGGATGCGCAGGTCGAGAACCCGCGCAACCTCTACTCGTTCGTCGCGATGGACGGCGACGTGACCGAGGAGAACACCCGGGTGCTCGAGGAGGCGCTCGCAGGCTTCCCGAACGCGAAGGTCGCGACGCGCGAGGAGTTCATCGACAACCAGATCGCGGCGCTGAACTCGATCCTGAACATCCTCTACGTGCTGCTCGCGCTGTCCGTGCTCGTGAGCCTGTTCGGGATCGTGAACACGCTCGTTCTGACCGTCTTCGAGCGGACGCGCGAGATCGGGATGCTGCGGGCGATCGGGATGACGCGCCGGCAGATTCGGCGGATGATCCGCTGGGAGAGCGTGATCACGGCGCTCATCGGGGCCGCGATCGGGATCGTCCTCGGGATCGTCCTCGCCGCGCTCCTGATCGCCCGCGTGGACTTCATCGACTTCTCGTTCCCGGCGGCGCAGGTGGCGATCTTCGTGCTCGCGGCGATCCTCGTCGGGATCGTCGCCGCGGTCTTCCCTGCGCGCCGCGCTGCCAAGCTCGATCCGCTCGAGGCGATCTCGTACGAGTAGCGGCCTCGCCTCCTTCCTCGCCTCTGGCTCCGTGGAGCGATCGGCACACACTTGTCACACCTCGAACCGTCCGCTCGGGACATGTCCAGGGTCTGACCCTGGAGGTGGCACGCGACAGAGGCGCGGCGTCCGTGCGCCGTCAGCGGCCGAGCCGTGCGACCCCGTCCGCCTCGGCCGCGGCCGCGACGGCCGCGGCCACGGCAGGCGCCACGTCGCGGTTGAAGACGCTCGGGACGACGTACTCGGGCCCCAGCTCGTCCTCGGGGATGATCGCCGCGATCGCGTGCGCGGCGGCGACCTCCATGGCGGGCGTGATGGTCGTCGCGCGCACGTCCAGCGCACCCCGGAACACACCGGGGAACGCGAGGACGTTGTTGATCTGGTTCGGGTAGTCCGAGCGGCCGGTCGCGATCACGGCGGCGAGGCCCTCGATCGCCTCGGGTGCGATCTCGGGGGTCGGGTTCGCCATCGCGAAGACGACCGCGTCCGGTGCCATGCGCTCGACGCCCACGCGCGTGATCGCGCCCGGCACGGAGAGCCCGACGAAGACGTCGGCCCCGGCGAGGACCTCGTCTGCCGAGCCTCGCTCGTTGTCCGGGTTCGTCCGCTCCGCGAACGCCGCCTTGTGAGGAGGGAGGCCGGGGCGCCCGCGGTGGATCGCGCCCTCGTGGTCGCAGCCGACGATCTTGCCGGCGCCGGCGGCGAGCAGGACGTCGGCGGTCGCGATCCCCGCCGCGCCCACGCCGGTCATGACGATCCGGGCCTCGGCCAGCTCCTTCCCGACGACCTTGAGCGCGTTCACGAGCGCCGCGAGCACGACGATCGCCGTCCCGTGCTGGTCGTCGTGGAACACCGGGATGTCGAGCTCCTCGCGTAGCCGCGCCTCGATCTCGAAGCAGCGCGGCGCGGAGATGTCCTCCAGGTTGATGCCGCCGAATCCGGGCGCGACCGCCTTGCAGACGGCCACGATCTCGTCCGGGTCCTTCGTGGCGAGGCACAGCGGCCAGGCGTCGACGCCGCCGAACTCCTTGAAGAGCACGGCCTTCCCCTCCATCACCGGCATCGCCGCCTCCGGGCCGATGTCCCCGAGGCCGAGCACCGCGGTGCCGTCGGACACGACCGCGACCGTGTTCTTCTTGATCGTGAGGTTCCAGGCGGCGTGCGGGTCGTCGGCGATCGCCTCCGAGACCCGCGCGACGCCGGGCGTGTACGCCATCGAGAGGTCGTCGCGCGTCTTCAGCGGCACTCTGGTCGCGATCTCGAGCTTCCCGCCGAGGTGCACGAGGAAGGTGCGGTCGGAGACCCGCAGCACCTCGACGCCCTCGACCGAGCGCACCGCCTCTGCGATCTCGTGCAGGTGCTCCTCGTCCGCGGCGGAGACCGTGACGTCGCGGATCTTCGTGGTCCGCTCGACGCGCACGATGTCGATCGCGCCGAGCGAGCCGCCGGCTTCGCCGATCGCGGACGCGAGCCGCGCGAACGCGCCGGGAGTGTCCTCCAGCCGGACGCGGATGGTCGCGCTGAACGAGGGGGAGACGTGGGCCACGACGGCAGCCTAGAGCAGTCGTCCCGGGCCCTCGACCATCTAGCGGCGCTCGACCCGGATGCTCCCGATGCCCACCTCGAGCTCGAGGTCGACCCGCTGCACCCCAGAGGTGCCCGAGAGGGTCTCGAGCTCGACGCCGACGCCGCTCTCCGTCCGGCCGAGCACGTCCGCGTTGCCCACGCCCACGCGCGCGTCCACCGAGACGTCCGTGTCGGGCGGGACGAGGACGACGAGCTCGCCGATGCCGACGCTCGCCTCGATCGTCTCGCCGTCGAGCGGCAGCCCGGTCTCGGTGAGGTCCACCGTCAGCTTCCCGATTCCCTGGCTGAACGGCCCGAGCTGCGTCGACGACCTCGGCGACTCGACGGTCGTGCCGATCCCGCCCTCCAGCACGTCGCGGTCGACGACCAGCGCGGGGAGCCCGGCGAGGAGAACAGCGACGCCGACGAGCGTGAGCAGCGCGTGACCGCCGGACGAGAGCGCGATCGCGAGGCCGATCGCGACCAGCAGCACGCCGATCCAGGTCGTGTAGGAGAGGTCGACGACGTCCGTGAGCTCGAGGAGCCAGAGGACCCCGGCGCCGAGGAAGACGAGCCCAAGGGCGTGGCGGCTCCTCATCGCCTCCCGCGGAGGACGATCGCGAGGCCGACCGCGATGAGGGCGACCGGCCAGACGTACTCCCAGGAGAGGAAGCTCGGCCACGCCTCGTCGAGCAGGAAGAAGATGCCGAGGGCCACGAACACGAGCCCCAGCAGGATCGCTCCGCGCGTCCGCTCGTCACCGCCCGCAGGCCTCGCGGAGGCGGCCTCGTTGCCGGTCTCCTCCTCCGGGATCGCGATCCAGCCGATGAGGTAGAGCAGGATCCCGACGCCGCCGGCGAAGAGCAGCAGCAGCGCCGCGATCCGCACGAGTACGGGGTCGATCCCCAGGTACTTGCCCAGGCCGCCGCAGACGCCTGCGATGACGCGGTCGTCGCGGCTCCGGCGGAGGCGCTGCTCCTGCGGCTCGTCCGGGGTCGGGCCTCCCTGCGGCTCGTCGGCGACCGTCTCCGTGGTCAGCTCCGTGGGCGTCTCGGTCTCGGGCGTCTCGCGCTCGCCGGCCTCTGGCGGCTCGGTCACGCACCCATCCTAGAGACCGGCGTGCGGCTCACCGAGCCGGACGACGCCGTCTGCGGCGAGCGCCTCGACCTCGTCGTCCGCGTAGCCCGCCTCGCGCAGCACCTCGGCGGTGTGCTCGCCGAGCAGCGGCGGCGGCCGGCGGTGCTCGGCGCGCTCGGAGTCGACCGAGAGCGGGAGGGAGGTGAGCCTGAGGTCGGGGATCGCGGGATGCGCGAGCGGCTGGAGGATCTTGAGCGCCTGCGTCTGCTCCGCGGCGACGACGTCGGCCACGTCCGCGACCGGGGCGGCCGGGACGCCCGCCTCCTTCAGGCGGGCGAGCCAGTCGTCGACGTCGCGCTCGCGCAGGCGCGCCGAGAGGGTTTCCACCAGCTCGTCGCGATGCGCGACCCGTGCGGGGTTGGTCGCGAAGCGATCGTCCGCGGTGAGCTCCGGGAGCCCGACCACGTCGCAGAGCACCGCGAACAGGCGGTCGTTGCCGCCCGCGACCATGAGCTCGCCGTCGCGGGCGGGGAGGACCTGGTACGGCGCGACCATGGGGAAGACGGTGCCCTCGCCGCGGGGCACCGTGCCGTCGGCGAGGTACCCGACAAGGTGATACGAGACGTACGAGAGCGCGGTCTCGTACAGCGACGTGTCGACCACGGCGCCCTCGCCCGTCCGCTCCCGCTCGAGGAGCGCGGCGACGACGCCGAGCGCCGACCACATGCCGGTGCCCATGTCGATGAGCGACGAGCCCACACGCACGCCCGGGCGTCCCGGCTCCCCGGTCATCGAGATGAGCCCGCCCGCGGCCTGCATCAGCGCGTCGTAGCCGGGCTCCGCCGCGAGCGGCCCCGTGCGGCCGTACGCGCCGATCGAGCAGTAGACGAGCCGCGGGCTCCGCGCGCGCACCGTCTCCGGCCCGAGCCCGAGCCGCTCGGCGAGCCCCGGGCGCAGGCTCTGCAGGAAGACGTCCGCGCGCTCCGCGAGCCGCAGGACCGCCTCGCGGCCTCGCTCGTCCCGCAGCGAGATCGCGAGCGAGCGCTTCCCGGCGTTGACCGAGAGGAACATCGCGCTCTCGCCGTTCCAGAACGGCGGGCCCCACGCGCGCCCGTCGTCACCGGTGTCGGGGCGCTCGACCTTGACGACGTCCGCGCCGAGCGCAGCCAGGATCTCCGCGCAGAACGGCCCGGCGATCGACGTCGTGACGTCGACGACGCGCGTGCCGGCAAGTGGGAGGAAGGGCATCGGCGCATCATCGACGACCCGACCGGTGTCTGACACCGATTAGGCTCTTTCGGACATGTCCCTGCGGACGGCCGCGAGCGGCGGTTGAACCCGTTCGGCAGGCGGTTGTGGGTGCTCGGTGTCTGACACCGATTGAGACCTTTCGGACATGTCCCGCGGCAGGCGCTCCCGCCGCCTCTGAGAGGATGCGGCGGTGCCGGACTGGCTCGACCTCGCCTGGCTCGACTTCGACCGCTTCACCGAGTGGGTCTCGGGAGAGTGGTGGAGCTACGTCGTCATCTTCGCGGTCGCGGCGATCGACGCGTTCTTCCCGCTCGTGCCGTCGGAGACGCTGATGATCGTCGGCGGCAACCTCGCGAGCTCGGGCGACCTCGTCCTGCCGCTCGTGATCGCGAGCGGCGCCGCGGGAGCGGTGCTCGGCGACAACATCAGCTACGGGATCGGGAGCTGGGTCGGCGAGCACACGGTGAAGCGGTGGTTCCGCAGCGAGAAGTCGAAGAAGCGGCTGGAGTGGGCCGAGCGCACGCTCGACGAGCGTGGCGCGTACATCATCCTGATCGCGCGCTTCATCCCCGGCGGGCGGACGGCCGTGACCTTCTCCGCCGGGTACGTGCACTCGCTCTCCTGGCGCCGCTTCATCGTCTACGACGTGATCGCGTGCTCGCTCTGGGCGACGTACGCCGCGCTGCTCGGTTACTTCGGCGGCAAGACGTTCGAGGACCACCCGTTCTGGGGGATCGCCCTCGCCCTCGGGATCGCGCTGCTGCTGGGACTGCTCGTGGAGGCGGTCAGGCACCTCCGGCGGCGCCGGGCGACGACCTGAGCCCGAGCTGTCGCGCTGCCACGCTTGCGTACCACGCACCCCAGAGCAGGAGCACGAGCGCGAGCAGGCCGTGCAGGCCGTTCACCCACCCGCCCGGCGTCTCGTTGTCGCCGAGTGCGAAGAGTTGTCCAAGCGAGACGACGAGGAAGAGGACCGCGAGGCCGACCGCCGGCCAGTTCCGCCAGAACGCCCCGATCGCCCCGATCACGACCAGGAGTTGCCCGATGTGCACGACCAGCGACATGCCGCCATGCGCGTCGAGCGCCCCGTCGCCGGCCCCACGGGCATACGCCGCGATCGAGAAGGCCTGGAACAGGACGCCGAGCACGACGACGACCGCGCCGATGAGGAGGATCCACAGGAAGGCTCTCATGCGCGCGATCCTCTCGCACCCGCCGGACGGCGGTCAACCGGGAGCGTGTCTGCGTACGCTCCTCGTGTGAACCGCCTCGCCGGAGCGACGAGCCCGTACCTCCTCCAGCACGCCGACAACCCGGTCGACTGGCACGAGTGGGGCGACGACGCCTTCGAGCGCGCCCGTGCGGAGGACAAGCCGCTGCTCGTCTCCGTCGGCTACAGCTCGTGCCACTGGTGCCACGTGATGGCGCACGAGTCCTTCGAAGACCCGGCGACGGCAGCGGTCATGAACGACCTCTTCGTGAACGTGAAGGTTGACCGCGAGGAGCGGCCGGACGTCGACGCGGTGACGATGGAGGCGACCGTGGGGATGACGGGCTCCGGAGGCTGGCCGACGACGGTCTTCATGACGCCCGACGGGAAGCCGTTCTACGCCGGCACATACTTCCCGCCGGAGCCGCAGCACGGGATCCCGAGCTTCCGCGACCTCCTGCACGCAGTCGCGGAGACCTGGCGCGAGCGGCGCGACGACATCGAGCGCCAGGCGGAGCGGATCGACGGGGCGATCCGGAGCGTCGCGGCGGGGCCGGCGTCGAGCGAGCCGCTTACGCGTGAGCTGCTGGACGACGCGGTGCGCGCCGTGCACGCGACGTTCGAGCCCGCGTTCGGCGGCTTCGGCCGCGCGCCGAAGTTCCCGCCCGCGTCCACGATCGAGCTCCTGCTCCGGCACGGCAGCGAGGAGTCGCTCGCGATGGCTGCCGCGACGCTCGACAACATGGCCGCGGGCGGGATGTACGACGTCGTGGGCGGCGGCTTCCACCGCTACTCGGTGGACGACCGCTGGCTCGTCCCGCACTTCGAGAAGATGCTCTACGACAACGCCGTGCTCGCTTCCGCGTACCTGCACGCGTGGGTCGTGATCGGGACGCCGCGCTTCCGGGAGGTCGTGGAGGAGACGGTCGAGTACGTGCTCCGCGAGCTCGCGGTCGAGGGCGGCGGCCTCGCCTCGGCGCAGGACGCGGACACGGACGGCGTCGAGGGGCTGACGCACACGTGGTCGCCCGCCGAGGCGGAGGAGGCCGGGATTTCGGCGGCACTCCTCGAGCCGTTCGAGCACGGTCGCTACGTCGTGCGCGGCGAGCTCGACCCGGAGCTCCGCGCGCGTGTCCTCGAGCTGCGCGCGCGGCGACCGCAGCCGTTCCGCGACGACAAGGCGCTCGCATCGTGGAACGGGCTCATGCTGGCCGTGCTCGCCGAGGCCGCGTGGCGGCTCGAGCGCGAGGACTGGCTCGCCGCTGCGCGCGAGCTCGGGGAGTTCCTGCTCGGGCCGCTGTCGGCTCCGGACGGGCGTCTGCACCGGTCGATCCGCGACGGCCGCGTGAGCGGCCCCGGGTTCCTCGACGACCACGCGAACGTCGCCTTCGGGCTCATGGAGCTGCACGTCGCAACGGGCGAGGTGCGGTGGCTCCTCGAGGCACGGCGGCTCGCGGGCCTCGCGGTCGAGCTGTTCGGCGACCCGGACGGCGGCGGCTTCTTCCTCTCACCGCCGGACGGTGACGCGCGCGTCGCGCGGACGAAGGACCTCCAGGACACGCCCGTCCCGTCGGGGAACGCGATGCTCGCGTGGGTGCTCCTGCGGCTCGCGCGGATCTGGGGCGACGACGAGCTCGAACGGGGGGCGGTGTCCGTGCTGCGGCTCGTGGAGCCGGCGCTGCGGCGCGCGCCTGGCGCGTTCGCGTGGGCGCTCTGCGGGCTCGACCTCTACCTGAGCCCGCCGCGCGAGCTGGCGGTCGTGGGCCCGGTCGACTCCCCGGTGGCGCGCGCCGCGCTCGCGCCCTTCCAGCCGCGGACGGTGGTCGCGGTCGGGCCGTCGGAAGAGGTCCCGCTGCTCGAGGGCAAGGGCTTCGTGGACGGGAAGCCGGCGGTGTACGTCTGCGAGCGCTTCGTGTGCCAAGCACCAGCGACCGACCCGTCGGCGCTCGAGCGTGGCGCGGCGTGAGCTTGCGCCGCCGGTCCGAGAACAACCCCAACCGCCCCCAGGGGCACTCCCGTGTCCCTACACGAACGGTATCGGGGATCCCGTCACGCATGGGTGCCGAGTTCGTGGCAAGTTTCCGCGCGATGCCGGCATGAGGCTGTGCTTGATGATCGAGGGGCAGGAGGGCGTCACCTGGGACGACTGGGTGCGCCTCGCCGGGCTCGCCGAGCGGCACGGGCTCGACGGGCTCTTCCGCTCCGACCACTACACCGCGATCATCCGCCCCCGCGCTGACGCCCACGACGCCTGGGCGACGCTCGCCGCGCTGGCCGCGGTCACGGAGCGGATCCGCCTCGGCACGCTCGTCTCGCCGGGCACGTTCCGCCACCCGAGCGTGCTCGCGCGCATGGCCGCCACCGTCGACCACGTCTCGGGCGGACGTGTCGAGGTCGGGATGGGCGCGGGCTGGTACGAGCGCGAGCACGTCGAGCACGGCTTCCCGTTCCTGGACGCGAAGGGCCGCTTCGAGCTCTTCGCCGAGCAGGTGGAGGTCGTCGTGCGCTCGTGGACGGAGGAGAGCTTCGAGCACACCGGCGCCGCGTACACGCTGCGCGATCAGACCGCGCTCCCGCGGCCGCTCCAGCAGCCGCACCCGCCGCTGGTCCTCGGAGGCAGCGCCCGCCCGCGCTTCGCCGCGCTTGCCGCCCGCTACGCGGACGAGGTGAACACGCTCGGCGCGACGGTCGCCGAGCTCCGCGAGCGCAAGGAGCGCCTCGATCGCGCCTGCGCCGACGCGGGCCGCGACCCGGCGACCCTCACGTACTCGGTGATGACCGCGTGCTTCCTCGGCGCCGATCGCGCCGAAGCCGTCGAACGCGTCCGGAGCTTCCTCGCGATCCGCGGCGACGACGCCGACCCGGCCGCTCTGCTCGAGGAGCGATCCGACCGCTGGCTCGCCGGCTCGGTCGACGAGGTGGCCGCGCGTGTCGAGGAGCTGCGCGCGATCGGCGTCTCACGCCTCTTCCTCCAGCACCTGAACCACGGAGACGACGAGATGGTTGCGCTCGTCGGCGACCGGCTGCTCCCGGTGGTCGCGGGTGCGTGAGTAGAGTCTCGGCCATGACGACCACCGAGATCACGGGGGCCGAAGAGGTCGCGTGGGACCTCTCCGACCTCTACGACGGAGCCGACGACCCGCGCATCGAGGAGCACATCGCGGAGGCCGAGTCGGCAGCGGCCGCGTTCCGCGAGCGCTACTACGGCAAGATCGTGCAGCTGACCGCGGCCGAGCTCGCCGACGCGATTGCCGAGCGCGAGCGGATCGAAGAGATCCTCACGCGCGTCGGCTACTTCGCGCACCTCGCCTTCGCGACCGACATGGCCGACGCCGCGCGCGGCGCGCTCGTGGCGCGCGTCACCGAGAAGGGCGCGCAGCTCGACACGCAGCTCCTGTTCTTCGGCCTGGAGATCGCAGACCTCGAGGACGAGGCCGTCGACACGCTCCTCGCCGGTCCCGAGCTCGAGCGCTGGCGGCACTGGATCCGCTCGCTGCGCAAGTTCAGGCCGTACCTGCTCTCCGAGGCCGAGGAGAAGATCCTCACGGAGAAGAACGTCTCCGGCGCGAGCGCGTGGGACCGTCTCTTCGACGAGCTCACGGGCGCGATCAAGGTGCAGCTCGACGGCGCGGAGATCTCGTTCGAGGAGGCAATGGCGAAGCTGCACTCGGGCGATCGCGACCTCCGCCGGAGCGCCGCCGAGGCGGTCACCGAGTCGCTCGCTCCCGGCCTGCGCACCCGCGGCTTCGTCTTCAACACGATCCTCGTCGACAAGTCCATCGACGACCGGCTGCGCGGCTACCCGACGTGGATCTCGGCGCGGAACCTCCGCAACGACACGACCGACGAGGCCGTGCAGGCGCTGATCGACGCCACCGTCTCGCGGTACGACGTCCCACAGCGGTACTACACGCTGAAGGCGAAGCTGATCGGGATCGACCGGCTCAGCTTCTACGACCGCTTCGCGCCGATCGGGGAGGACCCGAGCACGGTGCCATGGGACGAGGCACGCGACCTCGTGACGAATGCGTACGCCGACTTCTCGCAGGAGGCGGGCGACGTCGTGGAGCGCTTCTTCGAGGAGCGGTGGATCGACGCGGCCGTGCGCGACCACAAGCGGACGGGCGCGTTCTGCGCCACGAACGTGCCCGGCGTCCACCCGTACGTCCTCATGAGCTACACGGGTGACCGCCGCTCGGTCCTGACGCTGGCGCACGAGCTCGGCCACGGCCTGCACGGGTACCTGTCGCAGCCGCTCGGCCTCTTCAACGCGTCGGGGCCGCTGACGACCGCCGAGACCGCGTCGGTCTTCGGCGAGGCGCTGACCTTCAAGCGGCTCCTCGCGCTCGAGGACGATCCGCGGCGGCGCCTGAACCTGCTCGCCGGGCGGATCGAGGACTCGATCGCCACGGTCTTCCGCCAGGTCGCGATGAACCGCTTCGAGGACGCCGTCCACACCTCGCGCCGCGAGGACGGCGAGCTCTCGCTGGAGCGGCTCGAGGAGCTCTGGCTCGAGTCCCAGACGAACCTGTTCGGCGACTCCGTCGACACCGAGGGCTACGGGACGTGGTGGAGCTATATTCCGCACTTCATCGGCACCCCGGGGTACGTCTACGCGTACGCGTACGGCTTCCTCTTCGCTCTCTCGATCTTCCGCACGTACGAGCTCGAGGGCGAGACGCTCGTCGAGCCGTACCTCGGCCTGCTCCGCGCGGGCGGCTCCAAATCCCCGGAGGAGCTCGCGGAGATGGTCGGCCTCGACCTCACCGACCCCGCGATCTGGTCGGCCGGGATCGACGCGCTGGCGAGCGAGCTGGACGAGGCGGAGGCGCTCGCGAAGGAGATCGGGATCGGCTGAGCGCCCGGCGGATCGACCAAACAAACGGGCGGCAGGCCCGTCCTATCCTCTGGCAGAGCGTGAGTTTCGACGGTACGCTCGCCTCTGACAGGCAGGTATCGGAGTGGAGAGAAGGAGGAGTCGGTGCGAAAGCTCATCGCGTGCGGAGTCGTCCTCGTGGCGGCGCTCGCGCTTTCGGTTCCGGGAGCTATCGGTGGCCCGGAGCAGGTACCGGGGGTCACGGCCAGGACGATCACCGTCGGCGGGACGTTCCCCCTGACGGGGCCGGCCGCGGCATATGCCCCGATCCCGCTCGGGATGAAGGCCTACTTCGCGCACATCAACGCGCGGCGCGGGCCTGACAAGAAGCGCGGCGTCTACGGCCGCCAGATCAAGTGGATCTACTACAACGACCAGTTCAACCCGGCGCAGACCGACATCTTCACTCGCCGCCTGGTCGAGCAGGACAGGGTCTTCGCGACGATGGGGCAGCTCGGGACCGAGCCGAACCAGGCGGTTCGCGGGTACCTGAACCAGCGGAAGGTGCCGCAAACGCTCGTCTCGACGGGCGCGTCGGAGTGGGGGACGAAGTGGAAGGAGTTCCCCTGGACGATCGGCTGGCAGCCTGACTACATCGCCGAGGGGCGCCTGTACGGGCTCCACATCAAGGCGAACCACGCCGGCAAGAAGATCGGGATCCTGTACCAGCAGGACGACTACGGGAAGGACTACCTGTACGGCGTGCGCTACGCGCTCGGCCCGACCTACGTCCGGAACAACGTCGTTGCGACCGAGGACTACCCGGTCGGCGCCACGAGCCTCGCCTCGCAGATGCTGCGCATTCGCAACAGCGGCGCCCAGGTGCTCGTGCTCCTGAGCCTGACCACGCCCTCGGTGATCGCGGTCAGGACGGCGGCGGCGCTCGGCTTCAATCCGGAGGCGATCTACATGAACTCCGTCTCGGCGATCAAGCCGGTCACGGACGCGATGGTCGCGAACCCGGGCAACAACTTCCTCAACGGGACCATCACCGTCGGGTACTTCAAGGATCCGAGCGACGCGAGATGGAACAACGACGCCGCCATGCGGCAGTACCGGCAGATCATCGCCAAGTACGGCGGCGGGGCGAACCCCAACGACCCGCAGGTGATGTACGGCGTCGCGAAGGCAGAGACGTTCGTCCAGGCGCTGTACGCGGCCGGCAAGAAGCCGACGCGTGCGAGCCTGATGCGGGCGCTCACGAACATGAACTCGACGAACAAGTTCCTGCTCCCGGGGATGCGTCAGAAGACGACCACGAAGGGCAGGGTCGATCGTTTCATCATCAGCCAGATGCAGCTCCAGCGCTGGAACAACGGCGCCTGGGTCCCGTTCGGCGGGCTGGTGGAGGGCCGCCCCCGCTAGCGGACGACGCTCACATCGAGCTCACGGTAGGGGCCGGCTCGTCCGGCCCCTACTGCATCCCGGCCCGGAACTCGGCCCAGTAGCCCTCCATCGTGGTCAGCCGCGTGGAGGCGTGCAGGAGGTCGAGCGGGGCCACGTTCACGGCGCGCACGATCGCGTTCGCCGGCCACTCGTCCCCGACGTCGAGCACGTTCACGCAGCCGGGCGCCTGCTCGAAGTGGCCGAGGAACACGCGCTCGCCGGTGAGCGCGTAGGAGAGGAGCGCGCGGTTCACGCCGCCGTGGAGGACGGCGAGCACCGTGTCCCAGCCCTCGTCCGCGAGGAGCCGTTCGAGCGCGGGGAGGACGCGGTCGAAGAGCTCGCCGATGGTCTCGCCGCCGAGGAAGCGCTTGTCGTTCGGGACGACCCCGCGGAACGCGTGCACGAACTCGGTCTCGAGCTGGTCCGCGGGAATGCTCGCGAGCCGGTCGCCGCGGAGCTCGCGGAGCTCCGGCCACTCCTCCACCTTGTGGCTCTGAGCCACGAGCTCCGCCGTCTCGACCGTGCGCGGGAGCCCGCTCGCGAGCACGCGGTCGAACGCGACGGGCTCGAGGAGCGCGCGGGCGGCCTCGGCCTGCGCGCGGCCCTCCTCGTTCAGCGACACCTCGTCGGGCTGCACCGGCAGCCCGTCGGGGCCGAAGTACGAGACGGCGCCGTGGCGCATGAGGTAGAGGCGGCGACGCATCCGGGCCATAGGATCGCACGGTGGCCTCCGTGGACATCGTCGAGACGTTCCCGTCGGGTGCCGAGGTGGAGAAGCCGCCGCTCCTGATCCTCGACCGCGTGCGCGCGTTCCTCGACTCGCACCGGCTCGGGGCAGGGGAGGTGCGCGCGCGGCGGATCGGCGAGGGCGGCGGCTCCAACTTCACCTTCCTGCTCGAGCGCGACGAGGGGCTGTTCGTGCTGCGACGCCCGCCGCGCCCGCCGCTGCCGCCGTCGGCGCACGACGTCGTCCGCGAGGCGCGGCTCCAGCTCGCGATCGGGGCGGCCGGCTTCGCGCGGCTGCCCGAGATCGTGGCCGTGTGCGAGGACGAGGACGTGCTGGGCGTGCCCTTCTACGTCATGACCTACCTCGACGGCGTCGTCGTGACGGAGGAGCTGCCGCCGGGGCTCGAGGACGAGCGCGCGCGGCGGCGGCTCGCGGACGACCTCGTCGACACGCTCGTCGAGATCCACGCGGCGGACGTGTCGACTCCGGCGCTCGCCGCGTTCGCGCGGCCGGGGAGCTACGCCGAGCGGCAGGTGCGGCGCTTCTCGCAGCTCTGGGGGATCAACAAGACACGCGAGGTGCCGCGGGTGGAGGAGGTGGGGGAGTGGCTCGCCGCGAACCTGCCCGACCCGCTGCCCGAGACGGTCGTGCACGGCGACTTCCGGCTCGGGAACACGATGGTGGCCCTCGACGAGCCGTCGCGGATCGTCGCGGTGCTCGACTGGGAGATGGGCGCGATCGGCGACCCGCGCGCCGACCTCGGCTACCTGCTCGCGACGTACTCGGAGCCGGGCGGCCCGCCGAACCCGCTCGGGACGTCCCCGGTGACCGCGCTCCCGGGGTTCCCGTCCCGTTCGGAGCTGGCGGCGCGGTACGTCGCGCGGAGCGGGCGGGAGGTCGAGTCGCTGCCCTGGTTCGAGGGCCTCGCGCTATGGAAGGCGGCCGTCTTCTGCGAGGCGATCTACGGCCGCTACCTGCGCGGCGAGCTCGGCGCCGAGGACGAGCGCGCGGCCCGCTTCGAGCAGGGCGTCCCGTACCTCGCGGACGCCGCGGCCGAGGCGATCGCACGCACGGGTTGAGCTCGGCGCGTCACTCCTCGGGCACTCGCTCCTGCGTCTTGCGGGGCCGGCCCGCCAGGAGGAACAGCATGCAGATGAGGAGTGGCACACCGCCGACGACGAACGCTGCGAACGTGATGCCCGCGTAGGCCAGCGCCCAGAGGAGCCACAGGACCGCGAACGGGAACACGATGACCGAGACGATGCCCGGCCAGCGCAGCGCGGCGCCTCCGATGGCGGCCGCGCCGAGAGCCATCCACAGGTTCGCCTCGGAGTTCCAATCTCCCTGGCTCCGCGCGTCGACGTACTTGAGGACGAGGAAGAGCGTGACGAGCGCCACGAGCAGCACGCTCACGACACGGAGTACCCAGCGGACGGTGTTCCACGACATCGGCTGCATCCAAATGCGCGTCGCTCAAGAGACGCTCAAGGCGGTACGAGCCGCCGTTACGCGCCTCGGCGCCCCCGGGGCCGAGGCGGCGTGCGTGGTGGATCGGGCTCCTCAGAGCGCGATCTCGGCGAGCGCTCGCAGCGCTTCGGGCTGCTGCGTGGAGACGAGGAGCGAGGTCGCGCCCGACTCGCGCCACGCGGCCGCCCGCTCCGCGAGCCGCTCCTTCGGCCCGACGAGCGCGACCTCGTCGACGAACTCGTCCGGTACGGCTGCGGCCGCGTCGCGCTTGTTCCCGCCCAGGTACAGGTCTTGGATCTCCTTCGCCTCCGCCTCGTACCCGTAGCGCGCGAAGAGATCGTTGTAGAAGTTCTTCCCGCGCGCGCCCATCCCGCCGATGTACAGCGCGTAGTACGGCTTCAGGAACTCACGGCCGGACTCGACGTCGTCGATGAGGATCGCGGGCGCGGTCGCCGCGATGTCGAAGCCCTCGCGCGCGTCCGCCATCGCGTCGCCCCAGATCCCGCGCGCCTTCTCCGGCGACCAGAACAGGGGCAGCCAGCCGTCCGCGATCTCGAACGTCTGCGCCACCGCCTTGGGGCCCATCGCGGCGAGGTAGATCGGCACCTCCGCGCGCAGCGGGCGCGCCATCAGCTTCAACGGCTTGCCGAGGCCCGTGCCGTTCGAGTACGGGATGTCGTAGTGCTCGCCGTGGTGCTCGACGAGGTCGCGGCGCAGCGCCGCGCGCACGATCTCGACGTACTCGCGCGTCTTCGCGAGCGGCTTCCCCCACGGCTCGCCGTGCCAGCCCTCGACCACCTGCGGCCCGCTCGTCCCCAGCCCGAGCAGGAAGCGGCCGCCGGAGAGGAGGTCGAGCGTCGCTGCCGTCATCGCCGTGTTCGCAGGCGTGCGGCCGGGGATCTGCATGATCGCGGAGCCGAGCTTGATCCGCTCCGTCGTTGCGCCGAGCCAGGAGAGCACGGTCACGCAGTCCGTTCCCCACGCCTCGGCCGCCCACGCGGAGTCGTACCCGAGCCGCTCCGCCTCCTGCGCCATCGAGATCGGATCGAGCGGGCTCGTCCCCGGCGGCGCGTATCCCATGTAGAAGCCCAGCCTCACGAAGTGCGATGCTAACGCCATGACCATCACCGACCTTCGCCCCACCGACGACACCCTCGAGCTCCGGGCGCGCGTCCGCGCCTTCATGGAGGAGCACGTCTACCCCAACGAGCCGGCGCTGAACCGTGAGGACGAGGCCGCGGACGCGCTGGTCGAGCGGCTGCGCGCCGCCGCGAAGGAGGCCGGCCTGTGGGCGCCGCACCTCCCGCCGGAGGCGGGCGGCTCGAACGGGAGCTTCCTCGTCTACGCGCACCTGAACGAGGAGATCGGTCGCTCGGTCTGGGGCCAGCTCGTGCTCGGTTGCCAGGCGCCGGACGCGGGGAACGGCGAGATCCTGTGGCACTTCGGCACCGACGAGCAGAAGGAGCGCTTCCTGAAGCCGCTCGTCGCCGGCGACGTGCGCTCGTTCTTCTCGATGACCGAGCCCGAGGTCCCGGGGTCGGACCCGACCACGCTGCGCACGCGGGCGGTGCGCGACGGCGACGAGTGGGTGATCGACGGCCACAAGTGGTTCTCGTCGGGCGCAGAGGGCGCGGCCTTCGGGGTCGTGATGGCCGTCACCGACCCGGACGAGCACCCGCACAAGCGCGCGACGCAGATCATCGTCCCCGCCGACACGCCCGGCGTCGAGATCGTGCGCCCTGTCCCCACGATGGGCCACCGCGGCCGCGGCTGGACGACGCACTGCGAGGTGCGCTACTCGGGCGTGCGCGTTCCGGTCGAGAACACGCTCGGCGAGGTCGGGGACGGGTTCCGGATGGCGCAGAAGCGCCTCGGGCCGGGCCGGATCCACCACGTCATGCGCTGGCTCGGGCAGATGCAGCGCGCGTTCGAGCTCATGTGCTCGTACTCGCTCGAGCGGGAGGCGTTCGGCGGCCCGCTCGCCGAGAAGCAGACGGTGCAGAACTGGATCGCCGACTCGGCGGCCGAGATTCAGGCGTGCCGCCTGATGACGCTCGACACGGCGCACAAGATCGACCAGGGCGACGAGGCGCGCGTGGAGGTCTCGCTCATCAAGTTCTTCGCCGCGCGCGTGCTGCACGACGTCATCGATCGAGCCGTCCAAACGCATGGAGCCCGCGGCCTGACGGACGAGACGCCGCTCGCCGCGATGCTCGCGATGGCGCGCGGTGCGCGGATCTACGACGGCCCCGACGAGGTGCACCGCATGGTCGTCGCGCGGCGGATCCTGAAGTCGTTCGCGGCCGGCGACGCCTGGCAGTTCTCGTAGGCGTCGCTCAGCCCGGGCGGGCGAGCTCGAGCAGCGGGCCGAATTGCGGGCTCAGCACGAGGTTCCGGAGCCGCGGGGAGACGATCACCGTCGAGCTCGTGTTCGCAAGCGGCACCATCGCCGCCGTGTCGAGGAAGGAGTGGTCGAGCGCGGCCCACGTCGCCGCCGGCGTCGGGTCGGTCGCGGTCCCCGCGAGCGCCGCCTCGAGCCGCCGCGAGAGCCCCGGGTCGCAGAGGCCGCTCGGGTTGAACTCGTGCGGGACGCCGCGCTCGCACGCGTACATGGGGAAGAACGAGTTGCCGCCGGTCGGGAAGTCGTTCGACCAGCCGTAGAGGCCGATCTGCACGCGGTTCGCAGGGTCGAGCGCGGCCGCGTAGTACGAGCCGATGTCAGGCCGGAGCTCGAGGCGCGCGTCGAAGCCGATCGCGCGCAGGACCGAGACCGCGTAGCGGCCGAGCCGCTCGCGCTCCGGCGGGTCGGCCGGCGCCCACAGCGTCACCGCTGCTCCGCGCGTCCCGCTCGCCGCGACGAGCGCCCGCGCGCGGGCGAGCTCCGGTGTGGGGGAGACGCCGGCGCCATCGCGCGCGAACGGGCAGTACGGGCTGTAGCCGGGGATCGTGGGCGGGACGTGCTGACAGGTCGGCGCCGCGGCGCCGCTCCCACCGAACGCGGTGACGACACGCGCGCGGTCGACCGCCAGCGCGACCGCCCGTCGCGCCCTCGCGTCGTCGAAGGGCGCGAGCCGCGTGTTCAGGAACAGGAAGTGGGACTGCGCGGCCGCCCAGCGATACACCTGGCTCGCGTACGGCGACGTGAGGAGGTCCGCGTCCGGGACGACGCCGATCGACGCCACGTCGGCTCGCCCCTCGAGGACGGCGGCCCGGCGCTCATCGGGCGCCTCCGCGAAGCGGACGACGACCCGGTCGGCGAGGCCGTCGGGGCGGGCCGTCTCTGACCAGCTCCGGAAGTGCTCGTTGCGGGTGAGGACGAGCCGGCGCCCGGAGGCGTACGACTCGACGCGGTACGGCCCGGTGCCGGGCGCGGGCGCGCGCATCGGAACGCGCGCCGACTCGTGCACGACCGCCGCCACCGGCAGCGCGAGCTTGTACAGGAGGTCGGGATCCCGTTCGCGCAGGCGGAGCTCGACCGTGCCGGCGCCGTCGTCGGCGGTCACGTCCTGGATCGCGCCGAGCATGATCTCGCCCCACTCGCCCTCCGCCGCGCGGTAGGCGACGAGGCCGTCGTACACGAGCCGCAGCACGTCCCCGTCCGCGAGTTGCGGCGCCTCCGCGGGATCGATGCTCGGGATCCCGAACGAGACGACACGCAACGTCCCGCCCCGCTCGGCCACGCCCGGAAGCGCAGCGGCCCACAACGCCCCGCCCGCGGAGGCGAGTGCAGCCGGGCTCTGCCCGACGTCGACGCGGTCGGCGACCTCGCCCGTCGCCGGGTCGAGCTCGACGAGCGATCCGGTCGCGTCCGCGACCCAGACCGCGCGGTCGTGCGCCGTGATCGCGGACGGCTCGCCGCCCACGTCGATCGTGGCGGTGACGGCGTTCCGCGCCGGGTCGATGCGGGAGACGGTGCCGTCCGCGGCGTTCGCGACCCAGACCGCGCCGAGCGCCGCGGTGAGGGCACGTGCTCCCCCGCCGACCGCGATCGCAGCCACCGGTGCGCCGCTGCGGGGGTCGAGCCGGGTAACGAGCCCGCTCGCGTCGTGTGCAATCCACACCGCGTTCTCGCCGGCCGCGACCGCCGCCGGCTCCGCCGCGACGGCCGTCGTCCCCAGCACGCGGCCGGAGGACGAGTCGACGCGCGTGGCCGTGCCGTCCCCGCTGTTCGCGACCCAGACTGTCCGGCCTGCCACGGCCGTGGCGGACGGGCGCACGCCGACCCGGATCCGCTGAACGACCCGGCCGGTGCCCGCGTTCACCCGCACGAGCTGCCCTCGCGTCGGCTCGACGACCCAGACCGAGCCGTTGGCAGCCGCCACGCCGGCCGGCTGGCCACCCACCGGCACCACGTCCCGCGCCTCCCGGTCTCCGACGTCGATCCGGGTCAGCGTCCCGTCGCCGCTGTTGGCGACCCAGAGCCTTCCTCCGTCCGCGGCGAGCGCGGACGGG
>ML178786.1:0-15961 GCA_004366385.1 Actinomycetota bacterium | reverse complement strand
CGCTCGCGAGGTTCCCTCCCTCGAAGGCGCCGACCTGGTCGGGCTCGAGGCGCGACCCTGCGCCCCCGGTCGCGGTGGCGACCACCAGCGCGATCACGAGCGCCAGCACGAGCGACGCGACTGCTGCGGCGGCGAGCGTGACCCGCCTCCGCACACGCGCCGCGGACCCAGTGGGGACGGGGGCAGGCGGCGTGGTCGGCGCGCGAAGCGCGAGGACCGGGTCGTGGCGCAGGATCGACTGCTCGAGCTCCCGCAGCCTCGGGCTCGGCTCCAGGCCGAGCTCGTCACGGAGGCGGGCGGCGGACGTCCGGTACGCCTCGAGCGCGTCCGCCTGGCGCCCGGAGCGGTAGAGCGCGAGCATCAGCTGCGCCGTTCGGCGCTCTCGGGTCGGTTGCTGCTCGACGAGCCGCTCGAGCTCGGCGACGAGCTGCTCGTGCCGACCGAGCGCGAGCTCGGCGTCGGCGAGGTCCTCCTGCGCTTCGAGACGGATCTCCGCGAGCCGGCGGCTCTCGACACCGGCGTCGTGCCGGTGCTCGACCTCCTCGTACGGCGTGCCGCGCCACAGCCCGAGCGCGCCCTGCAGCGTCCGTGACGCCTCCTCGTTCCGTCCCTCCGAGAGCGCACGTCGTCCCGCTGTCGCCAGCTGCTCGAACCGGCGCGCGTCGACCGCTTCGGGATCGGCGAGGAGGGCGTAGCCGGCCGCGCGGGTCTCGAGCAGGTCACGCGCGCCCGCCTGGTCGAGCGCCTTGCGGAGCTTGGAGACGGCGACGCGCAGGCTCGCGTCCGGTCGAGGAGGACTTCTACCTCCCGTTCACGTCCGAGGTCTGCGGTGTCGAGAGCTGGCTGCAGATTGACTCGACCGTGACTATCCGCCTCTTCCTGAACGCCCAGGGCGAGGTGGTGCGAGAGATCGACCAGAACCGTGGCAAGCGCACCTTCTACTCGCCCGAGACGGGCAAGTCGTTCTCCTTCCCGGAGGCGTCCTCGGGCCACTTCGCCTACCCGGACGGCGTGTACCTCGGCGCCCCGGTCACGGGGCATCTCGTCGGCTTCGTCGGGCAGGGCGGCAAGGTGACCGACGCCGGCCGCGCGGTGATCGAGGGCGAGGTCGTCTGGGTCGAGGAGATCGACGGCGTGTCGGTTCCCTTCATCGACCTCTGGATCGTCGACGGACGGGGCAGCCGGCCCTCCGAGGACGAGTACCTGAGCGGGCGCTGCGAGGCGCTCGGAGGGACGTACACGCCGTAGCAGCGTGACCGCGCCCGAGCGATCCGCGCCGGAGCGTCGCATTCCGGCGCGGGGCGCGGTCGCGGTCGCTGCTGACCAGGAACGAGAGGAGAGGGATACATGCACGTTGAGGAACGAATCCGTCAGAGCGCCCGGAGGGCGAGCCGCCACCTCGGCTCGAACGCCGTCGCCTACGCGGCGCTGTTCTTCGCGCTCACGGGGTCGGCGGTCGCGGCCAAGCCGCTGATCACCGGCGCCGACATCAAGGACGAGTCGATCGAGGCGGTCGACATCAAGGACGGGTCGATCATCGGCCCGGAGATTGCCGACAAGGGCATCTCGAGCGGGAAGCTCGCTCACGGGTCGATCATCGGCCCGGAGATCGCCGCGAACGCGATCGAGTCCGCCCACGTGGCGAGCGACTCGCTGACCGGCGACGACATCGACGAGTCGACGCTCGACCTCGGCGGGGCCACCGAGGTCAGCCTCGCTGCGCTGGCCGGGACGGCCTGCACGACGTTCGACGGCACGGCAGGCGCCGTCCAGATCCTCACGACGCCGGACAACACGATCGAGCTCTCGTGCGCGCCCGACCTGAGTGCAGCGAAGCTCGTGGGACACCCCGGCAACGTCACCTGCTTCGACGGCTTCCAAGCGCCAGGCAAGTGCGTCGCCCAGGTCGACTTCTGGAACGCGGGCACGAAGCAGGCGTCGGGGCCGCTGTCCGTCTCCGTCGACCCGAGCGACTGGGAGACAGTGGGTGACACGTGCAGCGGTGCGTCGCTCGCTTCCGGGGGAAAGTGCTCCGTCCTCCTGTCCTTCACCGCGGAGTTCGCCTGGCAATCGGCCTCAACGTGGGTCACGGTGCAGGCGGATCCCGGTGGCATGGCGACGACGTTGGTACAGGGGCGTGCTATCGAGTAGCGCTCCGTGGGCGTGGCGTCGCCTCGTTCGGCGGCGCCATGCCTACTTCGCGGCTGACGTGCGCCTCGGCGGGAGCGGGACGAAGACGCTCGTCGTCCGCTGGTACTCGGCGTAGTCCTCGCGCGAGCGGAGCGCCTGCGCCTCCGTCGGCGGGATGCCCGTGACGCGGAAGAGCAGGAACAGGAGCACCGCCGGGACGATCCACGCGACCCAGCCCCACGGGGCCGAGGTGGCGACGAGCGCGACGCCGATCCACGTCACCCACTCGAAGAAGTAGTTCGGATGCCGCGACCACGACCAGAGCCCGGCGCGCGCGGTCTTCCCCTTGTTCGCCGGGCTGGCGCGCCACTGCGCGAGCTGCCTATCCGACACGATGACGCCTGCGTTCCCGATCGCCCACACGGCCGCGCCCAGCCACTCCAGCGGGCCGAGGCCACCGCCGTCGAGCGCGATGAACGCGTACGGGATCGAGAAGAAGACGACGAACGCGGCCTGGAACTGGAAGAACCAGAAGAAGTTGCGGTTCGCGTCCTCGCCCCACTTCGCGCGGAGCGCCTGGTAGCGCCCGTCCTCCCCCTTGCCGAGCACGCGGTTGAACAGAAGGTAGAGACCGAGCCGGTAGCCCCAGATCGACGCGAGCACCGCGGCGAGCACGCGGTGCGCCGTGTCGCCGTCGGCGAGGAGCGCGTACAGGAGCGCGCAGGTCGCGATCAGCATCGCCCACGCGACGTCGACGTGGCTCGCGTCCTTGATCCGGACGGCGAGCGCCCAGAGCGCGGCCATCGAGAGCGATGCGACGACGGCTCCGACGAGCAGCAGCCCCCAGACCGTTCCGATCACGACGCGCCCGGCGCCACGACGCGCAGCCCCTCGCGCTCGGCCGCGTCGGCGAGCCGGCGGTCGTAGCAGACGAAGCCGCTCAGGGCCTCACGGCTCGCCAGCGCGCTCGCGAGGTGGATCGCGTCGAGGGTCCGAAGCTCCGGCGCGAGGGAGACTGCGATGACCTCGATCTTGGCATCGAGCTCGATGACCCCGAGTGCCCCGGAGACGACACCAGCGCGATCCGCGCTCGCGCCGCCTCGCGTGGCGGCTCGGTGCAGCTCGACGATCCCGACCCGGCTCGTCGCGAGGCCGGCGTCGGAGGTGTCGAGGAAGGCGCGCAGGTCGTCGCTCTCGCGCTCGTCGCGAACCAGCTTCACGGTGGCCGACGAGTCGAGGTAGAGCAGCGTCAGTACCGCTCTTCCGTGCGCATCTCCTCCAGGACTTCGCTCAAGGGGCGCTCGCCGGGCTTCCTCTCGGGGATCGGGCCGAGCGACCTCCAGTCGAGCCGTGCGCGTGTGATCGTGAGGCCCTTCGCCTCGAGCGCGGCGATCTCGTCCTCGTGCTCGCGGCGTGGGACGAGAGCCGCGACGACCTTGCCCCGGTCGGTCACTTCGATCGTCTCGCCCGCCTTGACCCGCTCGAGATAGCGGGAGAGGTTCTGCCTCAGCTCGCGGATGCCTGCCGTCGCCATTGTGCGTCACAATGTAGCACATTGGTCTAGCGCGGCCCGGGGACGCCCTTGAACCCGTACAGCAGCGGGTCGCGGCCGGGCTGCACGATCCAGGCCCCGCCGGTGCCCTCGCTCTCGTACGCCGCCCACACGCCGTCGGCCACGTCCTCCGGCCGCAGCAGCCGGAACCCGCGGTCGGTGAGCTCCTGCTTGAACCCGTTCGGCATGAGCCCGGTGTCCGCCCAGCCGGGGCAGACCGCCTGGATGCGGATCCCGCGCTCGGCCAGTTGCTCCGCGACCGAGCGGACGAACCCGACGACCGCGTGCTTGGTGAGCCCGTAGATCGGGTCGTCGGGGATCCCGACGAGGCCCGCGAGGGACGCGGTCACGACGATCGTCGAGCCGCGCGGCATCACGCGGTCGAGCCGCCGTACGCCGTAGACGACGCCGTCGACGTTGACGCCGACCGCGCGCCGGTACTCGTCGTCGGTGAGGTGCGCGATGTCGTTCGAGCCCGTGAGCACGCCCGCGTTCAGGCAGGCGAGATCGACAGAGCCGACCTGCTCCCACGCCTCCGGATCGGTCACGTCGAATCCGTTGACGAGGTCGAGCCCCTTCACCTCGAAGCCCTCGCGCTCGAGCTTGCGCACGATCGCGCTTCCGATGCCTCCGGCCGAGCCGGTGACGAGCGCCGTCACGGGATCAACACCACCTTTCCGGTCGTCTTGCGTTCCTGGATCAGCCGGTGCGCCTCGCCGGCCTCCTCGAGCGGGTGCTCGGAGCCGACGACGGGGCGGACCGCGCCGCCCTGCCACAGCCGGAGGACGTCCTGCGCGGCGCGCGCGACGAGCTCCGGGTCGCGGCCCATGAGCCGGCCGAGGTAGAAGCCGTGCACGCCGATGTTGCGGCCGACGAGCCACGCCGGGCTCACGTCCGCCCACATCCCGCCCGCGTAGCCGACCGCGATCGCGCGGCCCATCGGCTTCAGCAGCTGGAGCGACCCCGCGAAGACCTCGCCGCCGACGAGGTCGAACACGGCGTCCACCTGGTCGAGCCCGGCCGCTTCCTCGTACGTCACCGCCTCGGCCGCGCCGAGCAAGAGCGGGTGCTCCTTCTTCTCCTCGCTCCCGACCGCGGCGACCGGGACGCCGTTCAGCGCCTTCACGAGCTGAACCGCGGCCGTCCCGACCGCGCCGGCGGCAGCGGTGATCAGCACCCGCGAGCCGAATCCGATCCGCAGCAGCTCCGTCAGCGGGAGCCACGCCGTGAGGAAGGCCATCGGGAACGCGGCACCCTCGGCGAAGCTCGCACCTTCCGGCAGCGGGAGCATCCGGCGCGGGTCGACCACGACTTTCTCCGCGTACCCGCCACCTCCCTGGCCGGCAACGAAGCCCATCACGCGCCGCCCTTCGAGCTCGCCCGCGACCTCCGAGCCGAGGATCGCCGGGAGCTCGGGTGCCTGCGGGTACTGCCCGAGGCGGATCAGGACGTCGGCGAAGTTGATCCCGCACGCCCGCACGTCGAGGAGAGCCTCGCCCTCGCCGGCGACAGGCTCCGGCACGTCCTGGACGACGAGGTGCTCCGGCCCGCCGGTCTCGGTGAGGACGACGGCCCTCACGCGGAGACCCGCGCGCAGAGGGGCGTGTCCGAAAGAGCTCCCAAGTTACAAGTTGTCACGTGGCCCGGAGTGCGCTCGATCGGCTTGCTCGTGCGGTTTGGTCGGAGCAAGTTACAAGTTGGAACTTGGCGTTCCGGGCGTTCGCCCGAGAGGCCTCCGCCGCCTCGCTCACGCTCACCGGCCGCTGAACTGCGGCTCGCGCTTCTCGAGGAACGCGGCCACGCCCTCGGCGCCGTCCTCGGACTCGAGGCAGCGGCGGAAGCCGTCGGCCTCTCGCCGCAACCCCTCTTCGAGCGGAAGGTCGCGGGTCGTGCGGGCGAGCTCGCGCAGGATCCCGACCGCGACCGGCGACCGCTCGGAGATCGTCTTCGCGATCGCGGTCGCCGTGTCGAGCAGCTTCTCGCGCGGCACCACCTTCTCGACGAGCCCCCAGTCGTACGCGGTCTTTCCGTCGATGAAGTCGCCGGTCAGGTTCAGGAGCAGAGCACGCCCGAGCCCGACGAGCCGCGGCAGCCGCTGCGTCCCGCCGCCGCCGGGAATGAGCCCGAGCCTGATCTCCGGCTGCCCGAGCTGCGCGTCCTCGGCGCAGACGCGGAGGTCGCAGCACATCGCCACCTCGAGCCCGCCGCCCAGGCAGAAGCCGTGGATCGCGGCCACGAACGGCTTCCGCGCCTTGTCCATGCGCGCCCCGAGCTTCTGGATCCCGCGCGCCGAGCCGGACTCCTGCGCCTCGGCCGCCGCCTCGCGCAGCGACGGGAACTCGGAGATGTCCGCGCCCGCGACGAAGGCGCGGTCGCCCGCTCCCCGCAAGACGACCGCACGCACGGTGTCGTCCGCGTCCAGCCGGTCGATCTCCGCCTCGAGCTCCTCGAGCAGCGGCGCCGAGAGCGCGTTCACGGGTGGATGGTCGATGGTGACGACGGCGACGAAGCCGTCCTGCTCCGTCGATATGTACGCCACTACGCGGTCTCCGCCGGCTGCTTCGCGAACCGCTCGCGGAGCGCCGTCTTGCGGAACTTGCCGACCGCGGTCTTCGGGATCTCCTCCACGAACTCGAACGTGTCCGGCAGCCACCACTTCGCGAAGTTGGGGGCGAGGAACTCGCGGAGCTCCTCGTCGGTCGCCGACTGGCCCTCGCGGAAGACGATCACGGCCAGCGGCCGCTCGTCCCACTTCGCGTCGGGGATCGCGATCACCGCGGCCTCGGCGACCGCGGGATGGCCCATGAGCGCGTTCTCGAGCGCGACCGTGGAGATCCACTCGCCGCCCGACTTCACGAGGTCCTTCGCGCGGTCCTGCACCTCGACGAAGCCGTCCGGATGGATGCTCACGATGTCGCCGGTCTTGAACCAGCCGTCGTCCGTCCAGCGGTCGGCGCCCTCGTCGGACTCGTAGTACGCCGACGAGATCGAAGGGCCGCGCACCTCGAGCTCGCCCATCGTCTCGCCGTCCCACGGCACGAGTCCCTCGGCGCCGCGGGCGCGGATCTCGACGAACGGGATCGCGATGCCCTGTAGCGCCCGCCGCGAGTACGCCTCCTCCTTGGACAGGCCGGCCTCCTGGCCGGGCGCGCCGGAGAGCGTCCCGACCGGGCTCATCTCCGTCATGCCCCAGCCGTGGACGATGTGCAGCCCGTGCCGCTCGCCGAACGCCTCGATCATCGAGCGCGGAGGCGCGGCGCCGCCGACCGTCATCATCCGGATCGCCGAGAGGTCCCACTTGTCCGGGGTCGCGTCGAGCGCCTGCAGGATCCCCATCCAGATCGTCGGCACGCCCGCGGTGACGGTGACCTTCTGCTCGGCGAGGCCGTCGAGCAGAGTCTCCGGGTCCATGTGCGGCCCGGGGAAGACCTGCTTCACGCCGGTGAGCGTCGACGAGAACGGGAAGCACCACGCGTTCGCGTGGAACATCGGGACGACCGGGAGGCACACGTCGTCGGCGTAGAAGCCGAGGCACGCGAGCACGGTCAGCGCGTGCAGCGCGATCGCGCGGTGCGAGTAGAGGACGCCCTTCGGCAGCCCTGTCGTGCCGCTCGTGTAGCACATGGCCGCGGCGGTCGACTCGTGCAGGTCGCGATACGAGAAGTCCGACTCGTTCGCGTCCGCGAGCAGGTCCTCGTAGTCGATCGTCCCGTCCGGCGCGGGGCCGGCGCCGACCGCGATCACGTGCTCGAACTTGCAGCGCGGGACGAACTGCTCCGCCAGTGGCCAGAGCGTCTTGTCCACGAGCAATACGCGGTCGCCGCCGTGCGTCGCGATGTACGTGTTGTCGTCCGGGTGCAGGCGCAGGTTCAGCGTGTGGGTCACGAACCCGCCGACCGGGGCGCCCATGTACGCCTCGAGGTGCTGCGAGTGGTTCCACATGAACGTCCCGACGCGGTCGCCGTCCTCGAGGCCGAGCGAGCGCAGGGCGACGATGAGCTTCTTCGTGCGCGAGACGAAGTCGGCGTACGTGTAGCTGTGCCAGCTCTTGTCCGGCAGCCGGCTGACGATCTCGCTGTCGCCGTAGAGGTCGTCGGCGCGCCGCATGATCGCGGGCACGTTCAGCTGGTAGTCCATCATCAGGCCTTTCACGTGTCTCAGCCTCCTTGGGTCAGCACGGGCTCCGGGGCCGGCCCGGGAGCCTTCTTGCCTTCGAGCACGTACGCCGCCACCTCTGCCCTGAGCGAGGTGCCGGAGGCGGCGAAGCTCTCGATCCACAGTGCGCGCTTGTACAGCCGGTGCAGCACGTGCTCCCACGTGAAGCCGATGCCGCCGTGGACCTGGATCGAGGTCTCGCAGACCTGCACGGCCGCCTCGGCTGCGCTCGCCTTCGCCGCGGCCGCGGCGACGGGCGCGAGCTCGTCTTGCTCGGCCACGCACCACGCGGCCCAGAGCGCGAGCGAGCGCGCGAGCTCGAGCTGTGTGTACGCGTCGGCGAGCGGGTGCGAGACCGCCTGGTAGACGCCGATGCGCCTGCCGAACTGCTCGCGCGAGGCGGCGTACTCGATTGCGTACTCGAGCGCGCGCCGTGCGACGCCGCACGCCTCGATCGCGAGCGCGGCGAGCAGGCGCGGACGGATCTCGTCGAGCGCGGTCGAGTCGGCGAGCCGGCGCCCGGGAGCGCCGCCGCGCACGACGCCGAGCGGCCTCGTCTCGTCGGTCGTCTGGAGGATCTCCCGCTCCGCTCCCTCGAGCTCGAAGATCCCGTCCCCGCCGACGACCGCGATGCGCTGCGCGGTGTCGAGGTCGGGCACGAGCGGGCCGAGCGCGAGCGTCCAGCTCGCCTCGCCCGCGGCCACCTCGGCCTGCAGCTCGGAGGGCAGGATCGGGAGGACCGCGGCGACGGTCGAGAGGTACGGGCCCTTGGTCAGCGCCCGGCCGAGCTCCTCGAAGATGACGGCCTCCTCCACGAATCCGAGGCCCGCGCCGCCGTCCTCCTCCGCGACCGAGACGCCCGTCCAGCCGAGCTCTGCGAGCTCGGCCCACGCGGGCTCGGAATTCGCGGTCAGGAAGTCGCGCGCCTGCTCGCGGAGCGCGTCCTGCTCGGGCGTGAAGGTGAAGTCCATGCCGCTCTCCTACCTCGATTTCGGGAGCCCGAGCACGCGCTCGG
This sequence comes from Actinomycetota bacterium, assembly GCA_004366385.1. Classification (GTDB taxonomy): domain Bacteria; phylum Actinomycetota; class Thermoleophilia; order Gaiellales; family Gaiellaceae; genus GMQP-bins7. Next base: position 7,109 of record ML178786.1, on the reverse strand, counting down.
CGACGATGTTGCGGAGCACCTCCGACGTGCCGGCCTCGATCGTGTTCCCGCGGCTTCGGAGCTGCTGGTACTGCCAGTAGCCGCCGTAGGGCGCGTTCCCGTCCCAGAGCGGCGCGTCGGGGCCGAGGAGCTCGAGCGCGAGCTTCGTCACGCGCTGGTTCGCCTCCGACCACACGAGCTTCGAGATCGAGCCCTCGGGGCCGGGCAGCCCGGTCTTCATCAGTTGCGAGAGCGAGCGGTAGTTCGTGTACCGCACGGCCTGCATCTCGATCCACTCGCGCGCGATCTTGTCGCGCTGGATCGGGTCGGCGCCGCGGTCTCGCGCGAGGGTGGCGAGCTTGCGCACCTGCACCTCGAGCGCGGCCTGCAGCGCGAAGCCGAGCGTCCCGCGCTCGTGCAGGAGCGTGGTCATCGCCACCTGCCAGCCGCCGCCGACCTCGCCGAGCAGGTTCTCGACGGGCACCTCCACCGCGTTGAAGAAGATCTCGTTGAACTCCGCCTCGCCGGTGATCTGCGTCAGCGGGCGCACCTCCACGCCGGGCGCCTTCATGTCGACGATCAGGTACGTCAGCCCGGCGTGGCGCGTCGACTCAGGGTCCGAGCGTGTGAGCAGGATGCAGAAGTCGGCGATGTGTGCGAACGACGACCACACCTTCTGGCCGTCGACGACGAAGTGGCCGTCCTCGAGGCGTGCGCTCGTGCGGACGCCGGCCAGGTCGGAGCCCGCTCCCGGCTCCGAGAAGCCCTGGCACCAGATCTCCTCGGCGGAGAGGATCGGTGCGAGGTGGCGAGCCTTGTGCTCCTCGGTGCCGTGGGCCATGATCGTCGGCCCCGCCATGCCGATGCCGATGACGCCGACGTGCGGGGGCGCCTCGGCGCGCGCCATCTCCTCGAGCAGGATCGCCTGGTGGGTGTACGGGGCGCCGCCGCCGCCGTACTCCTTCGGCCAGGTCAGCCCGGCGTAGCCCGCGTCGTAGAGCGCGCGGCTCCACGCGCGCATCGCCTCGCCCTCGAAGCGGGCGGCGCCGCCGCGGTGCCCCTGGATGTCCCCGGGCAGGTTCTCCTCGAGCCACGCGCGCAGCTCGGCCCTGAACGCGGCCTCCTCGGCGGTGTCGCGCAGGTCCACGCCTGCGATGGTAATGCGTCCGGCGAGCCGGTGTCGGACCGTGGCGCGTTGCGATCGTGGGCGGGGCACGTTTAGGGTCTCCCGAGATGGCGCTCCTCTCCGTCCGGGACGTCACGCTCCGTTTCGGCGGCATCGTCGCCCTCGACGGGGTGTCCTTCGACGTCGAGGAGGGCCAGATCTCCGGCCTCATCGGCCCGAACGGCGCGGGCAAGACGACGGCGTTCAACGTCATCACGCGGCTGTACAAGCCGGACTCGGGGGCCGTCGAGCTCGACGGCGCCTCGCTGCTCAAGGTCTCGCCGCACGTGATCATCCGCAAGGGCATCGCGCGGACGTTCCAGAACATCCAGCTCTTCCGCACCATGTCCGTGCTCGAGAACGTGCTCATCGGCGCGCACACGCTGGGGCGGAAGGTGAGCGAGGACGAGGCGTTCCGCGTGCTCGACGTCGTCGGCCTCCGCGAGCGCGCGTACTTCCCCGCCGCCGCGCTCCCGTACGGGATCCAGAAGCGTGTGGAGCTCGCCCGCGCGCTCGTCTCGAAGCCGCGCCTGCTCCTCCTCGACGAGCCGGCCGGCGGCCTGAACCACGAGGAGGTCGGCGAGCTCGGCACGTTCATCCGGAAGCTCCGCGACGACTTCGAGCTCACGGTGCTGCTGGTCGAGCACCACATGAACCTCGTCATGTCGATCTCCGACCACGTGAACGTCCTCAGCTTCGGCCGGAAGATCGCGGACGGCTCGCCCGAGCAGGTGCAGGCCGACCCGGCGGTGATCGAGGCCTATCTCGGCACCGACGACGCGGCGCCGCCTCCCGCGTCGCCGGAGCAGGCGGGGCCGGCCGCGCAGGAGCCCGCCGCCGACGAGCCGCCCTCCGAGGAGCGTGCGTGAAGACGCTGCTCGAGCTCGACGCCGTGCAGGCGCGCTACGGGCCGGTGCAGGCGCTGTACGACGTCTCGCTCACGGTCGGCGAGGGCGAGGTCGTCTCCGTCCTCGGCGCGAACGGCGCGGGAAAGACGACGACGCTCCGGGCGATCTCTGGCATGGTCTCCCGCAGCGGCGCGATCGAGCTGGACGGGAAGCCGCTCAGAGGGGGCCCGGAGGCCGCCGCGCGCGCCGGCATCGCGCACGTGCCCGAGGGGCGCGGCACCTTCGTCGAGCTCACCGTCACCGAGAACCTCCGCCTCGGCGCGTACACGCTGAAGGGGCGGAAGGTGAAGGGGGAGATCGACCGCGTCACGGCCTTCTTCCCGTGGATGGCGGAACGCGGCAACCAGCGCGCCGGAACGCTCTCCGGCGGCGAGCAGCAGATGCTCGCGCTCGGCCGCGCGCTGATGAGCCGGCCGCGGCTGCTGCTCCTGGACGAGCCCTCGCTCGGGCTCGCGCCGATGATCGTGCGCGACTTCTTCGCCACCGTGCGCCGGCTGAACGAGGAGGAGGGCCTCACGGTGCTCGTCGTGGAGCAGGACGCCCGGATCGCGCTCGCGAGCTCGGTGCGCGCCTACGTGCTCGAGGTCGGGCGCGTCGCGTTGACCGGGACGAGCGCCGAGCTGCAGGGGGACGAGTCGGTTCGCCGCTCGTACCTGGGGTACTGACGTGGTCGCCGCCAGCTTCGCCGAGTTCGCGCAGCAGGTCCTCTCCGGGCTCGCCTCGGGCGGCATCTACGCATCGCTCGCGCTAGCGCTCGTCATCATCCACCGCTCCACCGGGGTCATCAACTTCGCGCAGGGGGAGATGGCCACGCTCAGCGCCTACATCGCCTGGACGCTGACCTTCAACCACGGCTGGAGCTACTGGCCCGCCGTCGCGCTGACGCTGGTCATCTCGTTCGGCGGCGGTGTCGCGATCCACCGCGTGATCATCCGCCCGGTCGAGCGCGGCTCCGTGCTGCGTGTCGTGGTGGTCACGATCGGGCTGCTGGTGGCGATCAACGGCTTCGTCCTGTGGCGCTGGGGCGGGGAGCCGCAGCTGCTGGAGAGCCCGTTCGGCACCGGCACCGTCCAGTTCCAGGGCGTGATCCTGACGAGGCACGAGGTCGGGACGATCCTGGTCGCGCTCGGCACGGTAGGGCTGCTCTGGCTGCTCTTCCGCTTCACGAAGCTCGGCCTGGCGATGCGCGCCACGGCCGTGAACCCGGACGAGGCCCGCCTCGTCGGGGTGCGCGTGACCTGGATGCTCGCGCTCGGCTGGGGTCTCGCCGCGACCCTCGGCGCGATCGCGGGCCTGCTCACGGCGTCCAGCCTGCTGCTCGACCCGAACATGATGGTGGCGGTTCTGATCTACGCCTTCGCGGCGGCCGTGCTCGGGGGGATCGACTCGCCGGTCGGCGCCGTCGTCGGCGGCCTCCTGCTCGGGCTGATCCTGAGCATGCTCAGCTACCTGAGCCAGTACCAGGCGTTCAGCTGGTTCAACGAGGAGCTGAAGCTCCCGGCGGCGCTCCTCATCATCCTCATCGTCCTGCTCGTCAAGCCGTCGGGCCTGTTCGGCAAGCCGGAGGTGAAGCGCGTATGACGCCGCGCGAGAAGCGGATCGCCGGCTTCGTCGCGTTCGGCGCTCTCGTCGTGGCGGTGGCCGTCTTCCCCGCCTTCGTCAGCGACTTCAAGGCCCGCGAGTGGGCCTACGTGGGGATCTACCTCATCGCACTCCTCGGCCTGAACATGCTCACCGGCTACACGGGGCAGATCTCACTCGGGCACGGCGCGTTCATGGCGATCGGCGGGTACACGACGGCGATCCTCATGGCCGGGAACGAGCAGTTCGGCGGCCCGATCTCGGGTGGGATGAAGGACATCTACACGCTTCCGCTCGCGGGGCTGGTCGCGGGAGCCGTCGGGCTGGCGTTCGGTCTGCCCGCGCTCCGGCTCTCCGGGCTCTACCTCGCGCTGGCGACGTTCGCGGTCGCGGTCGCGATGCCGTCGACGGCGAGGCGCTTCGCCGAGTGGACCGGCGGCGGCCAAGGGATCCAGCTCTCGGGGCTCCCGGAGCTCACGGGCGGCTCGGTCGAGGACGTGGACATCCTCGGCCTGTCGCTGTCGCCGAACCGGTGGCTCTACTACCTGAGCTGGTCGATCGCGCTCGTCGCGTACGCGGTCGCGTGGCTGGTCCTGAGGGGGCGGACCGGTCGCGCGTTCCGCGCCGTGCGCGACAGCGAGACGGCGGCGATCTCGTCGGGTGTGAGCCTGGCGCGCTACAAGACTCTGGCGTTCGGGATCAGCGCGGCGTTCGCCGGCGTCGCGGGCGGCCTGTTCGCGCTCGGGACGGCCTCGGTCAGCCCGGACGTGTTCCCGATCACGCTCTCGATCTTCCTGCTCGTCGGCGTCGTCGTGGGCGGGCTGGGAGGCCTGTCCGGGCTCGTCTTCGGGGCGATCGTGATCACGTTCCTCCCGCTCTGGGCGCAGGGGCAGGACCTCGGGTCGCTGCTGCCGCAGGGGATCGTCGAGGAGACCCAGAAGCCCGGCGGCTCGTCGATCGTGTTCGGCGTCGTCCTCATCCTGCTCATGTTCGTCCTGCCGAACGGCGTGAGCGGGCTGTTCCGGCGCGCCGGGCAGGCGATCGCGAAGCGGCGCTACGCTCGCTCCGAGTAGGTCGTGGGACATCGGCTCGCCGTCGCCTGGTGCGCGCTCGCGTGTGCGCTCGTCGCCCTCCCGGGCGCCTTCGCGCGGAGCGCGGCGGATCCGGGCGTGGAGCCGGGACGGCTTCTGCTCGGCACCGTGGCGCCACCCGGGGAGACGGCCCTCGCGCGCGGCCTGAAGGCCTACCTCGACCACGTGAACGCGCGCGGCGGGGTCGCGGGTCGGCGGCTCGAGCTCGTCGTCCGCGAGGCAGGCGACCGGGAGACCGCGCTCGAGGCTGCGCGCGAGCTGGTCGAGACCGACGGGGTCTTCGCGGTCGTGTCCCCGTCCGGCACCGAGCAGGCGCTCGCGGCGCGCGGCTACCTCGCGGCGCGGCGCGTGCCGCAGCTCTTCGTCGCTTCCGGGGCCGCGTCGTTCGCGGGCGGGCGCTGGTCGCTGGGCTTCGGGCCGAGCGCGCGCGGCGAGGGAGCGGTGTACGGGCGCTACGTCGCGCGGACGCTGGGCCGCGCCAGGATCGGGGTGCTCCTGCGTGCCGGCGACGTCGACGGCGCCGAGCTCCTCGCGGGCCTTCGGCACGGGGTCGCGGGCTCACGTGCGGTCGCCGTCGTCGAGCAGGTCGACGACGGAGACACGAACCTTCGGTCGCGGCTGGCCGCGCTACGGGCGGCGCGCGCCGACGTGCTCGCCGTCCTCGGCGGGCCCGAGCTCGCGGCGCAGGCCCTCGCTGCGGCACGCCGGCTCGGGTGGAAGCCACGCGTGCTCGTGAGCGGCGAGGCAGCGGCTGCCGCCGGCGTCCCGGCCGGCGCGATCACGCTCGGCTTCCTCAAGCAGCCGGGCGACCCCCAGTGGTCGGACGACCTCGGGATGGGTCTCTACCGCTCCGTGCTGCGGCGCCATGCCCGCGGTGCCGATGCGCGCGACGTCCGGCACGTCCACGGCATGGCGGTCGCGTTCGAGACGGTCGCGCTCCTCCGCCGCCTGGGCGCGGGCCCCACACGTGCAGGGCTGATGGCGCGCGCCCGCTCGATCACGAGCGCCGGCAACCCGTTCCTGCTCCCGGGCGTCTCGGTCCGCACGTCGCGCGCGGACGCGCACCCGATCGAGCAAGGCCGCCTCCACCGCCGTGCGAACGCCCGCTGGCGCGCGTTCGGCGGCCTCTGGCCGACGCGCTAGCCGTACTGCCTCGACGTATGCTCGAGGGGCATGGGCGCACATGCGGACCTCCTCGCCGCCCCGCTCGACGACCTCCTCGCGGAGGCGCGGCGGCTGCGGCGCGGGCCGCTCGTCACGTACTCGCCGAAGGTCTTCGTCCCCCTGACGACGCTCTGCCGCGACGTGTGCGGCTACTGCACGTTCGCGCGGCCGCCGCGGCGGGGCGAGCGCGCGTACCTGTCGGAGGAAGAGGTGCTCGCGATCGCCCGCGCGGGCGCGGAGGCGGGCTGCCGCGAGGCGCTCTTCACGCTCGGCGACAAGCCGGAGCTCCGCTACGAGGTCGCGCGCCGCGAGCTGCGCGAGCTCGGCAGCGAGACGACGCTCGAGTACCTCGCGCGCTGCGCCCGCCTCGTGCTCGAGGAGACCGGCCTGCTCCCGCATCTGAACCCGGGCGTCATGACGGGCGAGGAGCTGGAAGCGCTCCGGCCCGTCTCCGCGTCGATGGGGATCATGCTGGAGACGACCGCGGGCCGGCTCGGGGAGAAGGGCGGGCCGCACTGGGCCTCGCCGGACAAGGTTCCCGCGCGGCGGATCGAGACCATCCGCCTGGCGGGAGAGCTCGCGATCCCGTTCACGAGCGGGATCCTCATCGGCATCGGGGAGACGCGCGAGGAGCGGATCGACGCGCTGCTCGCGCTGAAGGCGCTCGGCGAGGAGCACGGCCACGTCCAGGAGGTCATCGTCCAGAACTTCCGCGCGAAGCCGGAGACGCGCATGGCCGCGCACGCGGAGCCGTCGCTCGAGGAGCACCTGTGGACGATCGCGGTCGCCAGGATCATCCTCGGCCCCGACGCGCACGTGCAGGCGCCGCCGAACCTCTCTTACGACAGCTTCCCGCGACTCCTGGATGCGGGGATCGACGACTGGGGCGGCGTCTCGCCGGTGACGATCGACCACGTCAACCCGGAGGCGCCGTGGCCGGAGGTCGAGCGGCTGGCGGAGGCGACGCGCTCGCGCGGGCTCGAGCTGGCTCCGCGGCTCGCGCTCTACCCGGAGCACGTCGCCGACCTCGAGCGCTGGGTCGATCCCGCGGTCGCGCCGTTCGTGCGCCGCGCCGCCGACGCGGCCGGGCTCGCGCGCGACGACTCGTGGGCGCCGGGCGAGCCGGGCGCGGTCCCGCTCGTCGTCCGTCGCGACGCGCCGCCGCTCGAGCTCGCCGGCGACGAGCTGGGGGAGGACGAGCTCACCCGGCGTCTCTCCGCC
>SIRU01000066.1 GCA_004366385.1 Actinomycetota bacterium | reverse complement strand
CGGCGGCGACCGGCGGGTCGGTGAACGTGACGCGGGGAAGCGCGAGGCCGTCCGCGCGCGCGGTGATCTCGCGCCCGAGGATTGCGTCGCCCGCGATGCGCCCGTGGTACTTGCCCATGTGGGTCAGCGGCGCGCGGCCGTTGACGTCGCCGACCGCGTACAGCCAGTCGCCCTCGACGCCCGTCGCGCGCAGGCTGTCGTCGACGGGTACGAGGCGGCCGGGCTCGAGGCCGACGGTCTCGAGGCCGAGGTCGCCGGTGGCGGGTCGGCGGCCGACGCCGACGAGGAGCTCGTCGCCTTCGAGCACTCGCCCGGTCGAGAGCGTGAGCGAGATCGTCCCGTCGGTGCGCGAGACGGAGGTGGCGAGCGCGTCGACGACGACCTCGATGCCCTCGGCCTCGAACGCCGCGCGCACCTCCTCGCCGGCGAACGGCTCCTCGCGGCCGAGCAGGCGCGGGCCGCCCTCGACGATGGTGACCTCGCTCCCGAGCCGCGCGTAGGCCTGCGCGAGCTCCGCGCCGACGGCGCCGCCGCCGAGCACGAGCAGCCGCCTCGGTACGGTCGAGGACTGCGTCGCCTCCCGGTTCGTCCACGCCATCACGTCGGCGAGACCGTCGATCGGGGGCAGCAGCGCGCCCGTGCCGGTGGCGAGGACGACCGCGCGCCGTGCCTCCAGGCGCGTCGCAGACCCGTTCCGCTCGACCTCGACCGTGCGCTCGCCGGCGAGCCGGCCGTGGCCGCGGACGAGCGTGACCCCGATCCCGTCCAGCCAGTCGACCTGGCCGCCGTCCATCAGCCTCGAGGTCATGGAGTCGCGCTGCGCGAAGGCGGCCTCGGCGTCCACGGAGCCGTTCACGGCCTCGACGGCGCCGGGGACGCGCCGCGCCGCCGCCAGCACGTCGCCGGGCCGGAGCAGCGTCTTCGAGGGGATGCAGCCCCAGTACGAGCACTCGCCGCCGACCAGCTCGCGCTCGACGAGGGCGACGGAGAGCCCGCCCTTCGCGAGCCGCTCCACCGCCACCTCGCCGGCGGGGCCCCCGCCGACGACGACGACGTCGTAGGTCTCGGTCATCGGTTCCTCCTCGGTTCGAACGAGCCGCCGGGCCACGCGGCGCCGCTGTAGCGCTCGAGCGCAGGCCCCGGCGGGGGCGGGACGCGGCAGAAGAGGTCGGTGCGGACGACGGTGCCGGGGAAGACGCGCGCGAACGGGTCGTCCGCGAACGCGTCCGGGTGGGTGGCGACGGTCACGGCGCCGCCGAAGTTCACGGGGTCGACCGCGAGGGTCGTCAGGCAGACGAGCGAGTCACCGAGCCGCGGGAGCCACCACGCGAGCGCGTCGCGGCGCGCCTGCTGCACCGTGACGTCGTCGTACGGGAGCTTCGCGTCCTCGTCGGGCAGGGCGCACACGTGCGCCCACGCGTCCGCGACCGGCTCTCCCGCGAAGCAACGGGGGTCGGCGCGGAAGCGGCGGCCGGGAGAGCCGAGCGCGGTGGCCAGCGTCTCGCCGTCCCAGACCAGGCGCGAGGAGCCGGTCACGCGAGCTCCCAGTCCGGCCGGATCGCGCGCGTGATCTCGCGCAGGTCGCGGCGGAGCTCCTCGAGGGTCGGCCTGCCCCAGAACCAGTAGCCGTTGTACGCGCGGTGCACGCGGAGGTCGGGGAAGAGCGTGAACGTGGCCGGTCGGTACGGGTGGTGGACGGTGTCCGTCGTCTCGCTCAGGCCGAGCGCGTCGAGCCACACGCGCTCCTCGTCCGAGAGGAAGAGGAAGCGCGCTCCGAGGCCGGCGCGGAACGCGGCCGAGACCTCCGGCGGATCGATGCTGAGGACGGCCAGGCGCGAGTACGCGATCTCGAGCTCGTCCTGGAGCGCCACGAGCCCGCGCAGGAAGCGCTGCTCCTTCGGGCACCACCAGCCGCGCGAGGTGACGAGGACGAGCGGGTCGCCGCCGGCGATCTCCGTCAGGGAGCGCAGCCGGCCCGTGTGGTCGGGGAGCTCGAGGTCGGGGAAGGCCGACCCCGGTGCGGGAACGGTGGCGAGAGCGGCGTCGACGGCCATGCTCTCCTGACCCGCGAGCGGTCGCGGCGTTACGCCGTCGTCAGGCGAGGCCGAGCCGGTCGCGGAGCCACTCCGCCTGGCGGCGGCGCTCCGTCCAGTAGCTCCCCGGGATCACCTCGTCCGCGGCGTGCGCGGTCGTGTACATCGAGAGTGCCGTCGCGCTCGGGTCGGGGCCCTCGGCGATGTCCGGGATCATCTGCGCGCGCCGCTGGAGCAGGTCGTCGTCCGGGTGCTCGGCTGCGAGGGCGACGATCACCCGTGCGCACGTGCGCGCGAGCTCGCGCGAGGCCTCCGCGTCCCAGGCGTCGATCCGCTCGAGCAGCCGCCCTCGCCGGGCGACGATCACGCCCTCGTGCTCCTCCTCGATCCCGTCCACCTCGATCCGCCAGAGCTCGTCGTCGAGCCAGCGCGGCAGGGCTTCCACACGGCACGCGTGGACGCCGTTCGCGCACAGGCCGACCTCGCCCTCGGCCTCCACCCACTCGCCCACGGGCCACTCGAACCCGGAGAACGGCGAGCGGGCCTCGGGGCGCGTGAACTTGTAGGCGACCTCGGTCACGTCTCCCGCGTCCGCTTCCAGTCCTTGAACGCGTCGAGCAGCTGCTCGCGGAGCGGCGACGGCGGCTCGGACTCGTCCGGCCCGCCCGTGAGCTCGATCGTGCGGCGCATGTGGTCGAGGTAGTCGCGGCACCAGCTGCACCAGACGAGGTGGTGCTCGAAGTCGAGGCGGTCGTGCGTCGGCAGCGCGCCCTCGAGGTAGTCGGTCACGAGCTCGACGAGCTCGTTGCAGGTCAGGTCGGTCTTCTCGGGCATCGCCATCGCGTCAGTCTTCCTCCAGGTAGCGCTCGAAGGCGGCGCGGAGCTTCGCCCGGCCGCGGTGCAGGAGGACGCGCTGGTTGCCCTCGGTGAGCCCCAGCGCCTCGCACACCTCCTCGGATTCCCAGCCGGCGATGTCTCGAAGCATGACGACGACGCGCTGGCTGTCGGGCAGGGTCTCGAGCGCCTCCGCGATCCGGCCGCGCGCCTCGCGCGCGAGCAGGCGCTGCTCGGGGATCGTGTCCAGCGGCACGGGCGGAGAGGCCCAGTGGCCCGGCCACTGGTCGTCCGGCCCGCGGAAGCGGTCCTCGGGGACGGCGGGCTCGTCGTCGCCGTCGGGCGCGAGCGCGGAGAACGGGATCGTGCGCGCCTCGCGCACGCCGCGCGTCTTCGCCTTGTTCACGAGGATGCGGTAGAGCCACGTCTTGAAGGTCGAGCGGCCTTCGAAGCGGTCGATGCCGTTGAGGACGGCGAGCCACGTCTCCTGCACGACCTCCTCCGCGACGGCGCGCGTGCGGACGAAGTCCTGCGCCAGCCGAAGCAGCGAGGTCGAGTACGCGTTCACGAGCGTGGTGAAGACGGCCTCGTCCCCGCGGCGCAGCGCGGCGACGATCGCCGAGTCCTCGGTCAGCGCGGGAGTCGTTGCGGCGGCGCGCTGCACGGCCCTAGGTTCCCACGTTCGGGCCCGCGGGCCAAGTGCCGGCAGGGAGGGTGCAGAGGCGGCGACCATGCGTCTCGGTCACGCGAGCGGCGTGGCGCGTTACAGCTCGACGATCGCCGGCCGGGGGTGGCCGGCGGTCTCGAGCTCGCCGAGTTCGGGCGTGCGAGTGACCACCTCGACGCCTGCGGGGGAGACGAGGATCGTGTCCTCCGACTTCGCGCCGCCCGCGATGGACGGGTTCCACGCGAGCGCGGCCGAGGCGGGGATGCGCGTCGGCTCTCCGGGGACCGCGAACACCTCGCGGCCGCGGTAGCCGGTGAGCCCGCCCTGGTGGTGGCCGCGCCACTCGCCGGAGAAGCCGTGCGCCGCGTACGCGCTCGCACCCTTCTCGAACGCCTCGCCGAGGCTCGCGCCGGGGCGGGAGGCGGCGAGGTAGGCCGCGTCCACCTCTGCGCAGGCGCGGGCGAGGCGGGCGAGCTCCGCCGGCGGGGGGCCGAAGGAGACGAGGCGCGTCATCGAGACGTACAGGCCCTCGCGCTCGGCCGTGAGCGCGAGGAGCGCGTGGCGGCCGAGCTCGCCGTAGGTGGGGAGCGGGTGCCGGTGGACGCGCTGGCGGTCGGCCGCTGCGACGAGGACGACCGGGGTCGAGAAGCCGCGGCGGCGCGCGTTGGCGGCGAGTGCGGCCCCGGCCTCGTGCTCGGTCAGGGCGGGGTGGAGGGCGAAGAGGGTCTCGCGCAGCGCGTCGGCCACCTCGGCACCGGCCCTGCGGTAGCGCTCGCGCTCGGCCTCGGCCAGCTCGAGCCGCAGCTCGCCGAGGACGGACGGCGTGTCCTCGAGGCCGTGGCCCTCGTGCCAGGCGTACGGCTCGAGCTCCCAGCCGAGCTCGTCGAGGCGCTCCTCCGCCAGGACGCGCGGGTGCTCGATGTCGGGGTAGAGCGCGCGGGCGCGCCCGTCCTCGAGCACCAGCGTGTACCCGGCCGAGGGCGAGGAGGCGTCGACGGGGCGGCCGCGGCCGCAGAGGAGCCAGCGCACGTCTGCGGGCCGGGTGGTGACGAGCCGGCCGCCGGCCGCGGCGAGCGCGAGCGCGCGCTTCGCCTCGGCCTCGGCGGCGAGGGTGCTCGGCGCGGCGATCGTGCTCACGACGCGGCGGCCGCCTTCGCCTGGTCGATCTCCCACGCGGCCGTGATCAGCCCGATGTGCGAGAAGGCCTGCGGGAAGTTCCCGAGCAGCTCGCCCGCGTGCGGGTCGATCTCCTCCGCGAGGAGGCCGAGGTCGTTCGCGTATCCCGCGAGCTCGCCGAACAGCACCTCCGCGCGCTCGACCTCGCCCGCCTGCGCGAGGCAGGACACGAGCCAGAAGGAGCAGATGACGAACGTCCCCTCCTCGCCGGTGAGCCCGTCGGCGTTCAGCCCCTCGTCGTTCAGGTAGCGGAGGACGAGGCCGTCCTGCGTGAGCTCGTCCGCGATCGCCTCGATCGTCGAGCGCATGCGCGGGTCGGTGGCGGGGAGGAACCCGACGAGCGGCATGAGCAGCTGTGCCGCGTCGAGGTCGTCGGAGTCGAAGGACTGCGCGTAGGCGTGCTTCGCCTCGCTCCAGCCGCGCTCGAGGATCGCGTCGCGGATGGCGTCGCGCTCGGCCGCCCACTCCTCTGCCTTCGCGAACTCGCCGAGGACGGGCGCGAGCTTCACGGCGCGGTCGAGCGCGGTCCAGCAGAGCACCTTCGAGGACAGGTGGTGCCGCGGCTCGCCGCGCATCTCCCACATGCCCGCGTCCTTCTGCCGCCAGCCGCGCGCGGCGGCGTCCGCGAGCTCGGCCACGAACTCCTGGATCTCGGGGTGGAGCTCGCCGAGCCGCTCGTGGTAGAGGTGGAGCGCGTCGAGCAGCTCGCCGTAGACGTCGAGCTGGGTCTGATCCCACGCGCCGTTGCCCACGCGCACCGGCTTCGAGTCACGCCAGCCGCGGAGGTGCGGCAGCTCGCGCTCGGTCAGGTCGTGCTCGCCCGAGATCCCGTACATGATCTGGAGGGAGTGAGCGTCGCCGGCGCCGCCGCCCGCGGACGAGGTCATGAACGAGACGAACTCGCCCGCCTCGTCGGGGCAGGAGCCGATGTACAGCGCCTGGAGGGTGAGGCTGGCGTCGCGGATCCACGAGAAGCGGTAGTCCCAGTTGCGCTCGCCGCCGACGGTCTCCGGGAGGGAGGTGGTGGGGGCGGCGACGATGGCGCCGGTCGGGCGGTAGGTGAGGCCCTGGAGGACGCGCGAGCTGAGGCGGACGAGGTCGCGGTGAGGGCCGTCGTAGATCGAGTGCTCGGCCTCCCAGGAACGCCACGTCTCGATCGTGTCGGCGATGCGGGCGGCGACGGC
>SIRU01000065.1 GCA_004366385.1 Actinomycetota bacterium | reverse complement strand
TCCCGTCCGCCTTGAGCGGCGTGTTGTAGGCGAGGAACTCCGTCTTCTTGACGACGCCCTTCTTCGTCGCGAAGACGAGGTACTTGGCCTCCTCGAAGTTCCGCGTCGCGATGACGGCGCGGACGTACTCGTCCTGGCGGAACGGCAGCAGGTTGACGATCGCGCGGCCCTTCGACTGCCGAGACCCGAGCGGCAACTCGTGGACCTTCAGCCGGTAGACCTTCCCGACGGTGGTGAAGAAGAGGATGTAGTCGTGGGTGGAGGCGACGAAGAGGTGCTCGATGTAGTCGTCCTCCTTGAGGTCCATCCCCATGACGCCGATCCCCCCGCGGCGCTGCTCGCGGTAGGTAGTCACGGGGAGCCGCTTGATGTAGCCGGACTTGGTGATCGCGACCACCATGTCCTCCTCCGCGATCATGTCCTCGAGCTCGAGGTCGGTCTCGCCCGCGACGATCTCCGTCCGGCGCTCGTCGGTCTTCCCGTAGATCCCCTTGATCTCGAGCAGCTCCTCCCGCACGACCCCGTCGATGCGGGCTGGGTCGCCGAGCAGGCCCCGGAGCTCGGCGATCCGCTCCTGGAGGTCGGCGAACTCGTCCTCGACGCGCTTGCGCTCGAGCCCGGTCAGAGCGCGGAGCCGCAGGTCCAGGATCGCCTGCGCCTGGATCTCCGAGAGCGAGAACCGCTCCTGCAGCGCCGTCCGAGCGGACTCCGTGTCGTCGGCGGCGCGGATCAGAGCGATGACCTCGTCGAGGTTGTCGAGCGCGATCAGGTAGCCCTCGAGGACGTGCGCGCGGTCGACGGCCTTCCGCAGCTCGTACTTGGAGCGCCGCGTGACGACCTCGCGCTGGTAGTCGAGGTAGTGCTGGACGAGCTCGAGCAGGGACAGCGTCCGCGGGACGCCGTCGACGAGCGCGACGGCGTTGTAGCCGAACGTCGCCTGGAGCGCGGTGTGCTTGAAGAGCTTGTTGAGCGCGACCTGCGGGATGGCCTCGCGCTTGAGGTCGATCTGAATCCTCATCCCCGTGCGGTCGGAGTGATCCTTGACGTCCGAGATCTCGGTCAGGACCTTGTCGTTGACGAGATCGGCGATCTTCTTGATCACGCCGGAGTCGCCGCCCTTCTTCACGCCGTACGGCAACTCGGTGACGATGATCGCGCTCCTGCCGCCCCGAAGCTCCTCGACGTGCGCGCGGGCGCGCATGACGACGCGGCCGCGGCCTGTCCGGTACGCATCGCGGATCCCGCTCCGCCCGACGACGATGGCTCCCGTCGGAAAGTCCGGGCCGTTCACGTGCTTCATCAGGTCCTCGACGTTCGCGTCGGGCTTGTCGATCAGCTGCACGATCGCGTCCACGACCTCGCCGAGGCGGTGCGGCGGCATGTTCGTCGCCATGCCGACGGCGATGCCGGCGGAGCCGTTGACCAGCAGGTTCGGGAAGCGGGACGGGAGCACGGAGGGCTCCCGTCGCGACTCGTCGTAGTTCGGCACGAAGTCGACGGTGTCCGCGTCGATGTCTTGGAGCATCTCTGTGGCGATCCGCGCGAGTCGCGCCTCGGTGTAGCGCATCGCGGCGGCCGGGTAGTCGTCGATGTTCCCGAAGTTCCCCTGGCCGTCGACGAGCGGGTAGCGCAGCGAGAACGGCTGCGCCATCCGGACGAGCGTGTCGTAGATCGCCTGGTCGCCATGCGGGTGGTAGTTACCCATGACGTCCCCGACCACGCGCGCTGACTTGAGCCTCGGCCGGTTCGGCTGGAGACCTGCCTCGTGCATCGCGTACAGGATCCGCCGGTGAACCGGCTTGAGCCCGTCCCGCACGTCCGGCAGGGCGCGCGAGACGATGACGCTCATGGCGTAGTCGAGGAAGCTCGAGCGCATCTCCTGCTCGAGCTCGCGCGACTCGACCCGGCCGGCGCCGAGCGGCTCGACGACGTCAGACATCGAGGAAGCGCACCTCTCGCGCGTTCTCCTCGATGAATGCCCTGCGCGGCTCGACCTGATCGCCCATCAGCGTCGAGAACACCCTGTCCGCGGCGGCGGCGTCGTCCACGTCGACGCGGACGAGCATGCGGTTCTGAGGATTCATCGTCGTGTCCGCGAGCTCCTCCGCATCCATCTCGCCGAGGCCCTTGAAGCGGCTGACCTGGATACCCTCCTTCGCGAGCTCGAGCGCCAGCTCCCGGAGCTGCCCGAACGTCTCCGCCTCCCGTGTCTTCTTGCCGAATGCGATCCGGAACGGGGGGCGGCCCACGAGCTCCGCCAGGCGGGCGTACGTCTTGCGTACGTTCGCGTAGATCGGCGACGCGAGGAGCTCGGCCGGGACGATCACGCTGGCGGCCGCGCCGGTCTCGCGCTCGACGATCTTCAGGGTCTCCCCGTCGTCGCTCGAGGAGACGAGCGACAGCTCGTACCCGTTGGGCTCGAGATCCCCCAGCGCGTCGCCGATCCCGCCGGCGACGGCCTCGGTCTCCACGATCCGGTGGTCGATCACGAAGTTGGCGGCCGCCGGGCCGAAGTCCTCGCGCAGCCTGGAGGCCCAGCCGTCGAACTCGTGCAGGACCCGGACGAACCTTCCGTACCGGGCCTCGGTGAGCTTCTGCGTCTCGCCGGCGCGATCCGTCACGTCCATGTCCTTCACGCGCTCGCGGACGAGCATGTCCTCGAGCTGCGACTCCTTCTCGACGTAGCGCTGCTGGTTCCCGATCTTCACGCGGTAGAGCGGTGCGACCGCGATGTACACGTGCCCACGCTCGACGAGCTCCGTCATCTGACGGTAGAGGAAGGTGAGAATGAGCGTCCGGATGTGCGCCCCGTCGACGTCTGCGTCCGTCATGACGATCACGCGGTGGTAGCGCAGCTTGGAGACGTCGAACTCCTCGCCGATGCCCGTGCCGATCGCGGTGATGACCGCCTGGATCTCCTCGTTCGAGAGGACCTTGTTGATCCGATTCTTCTCGGCGTTGATGACCTTGCCGCGCAGCGGGAGGATCGCCTGGAACGTCCGGTCGCGCGCGTCGACCGCCGAGCCGCCGGCCGAGCTGCCCTCGACGAGGAAGAGCTCCGCGGACTCGGGGTCGTTGATCTGGCAGTCGGCGAGCTTGCCGGGGAGCGAGCTCGACTCGAGCGCGCTCTTGCGCCGCGTGAGCTCGCGCGCCTTGCGCGCGGCCTGCCGTGCGTTCCTGGCAGCGATCGCCTTCTGCACGATCTGGCGCGCTTCGGTCTTGTTCCCCTCGAGGAACTCCGCCAGCTTCTGGTTGACGATGCGCTCGACGAGGCCTGCCACACCGGGGTTGCCGAGCTTCGTCTTCGTCTGACCCTCGAACTGCGGGTTGCGAAGCTTGACCGAGATGACCGCGGCGAGCCCCTCGCGTGTGTCGTCGCCCTCGAGGTTCTCCTCCTTCTCCTTGAGGAGCCCCTCGTTCCGCGCGTACTGGTTGAGCGTGCGCGTGAGCGCCGAGCGAAAGCCCTGCAGGTGCGTCCCGCCCTCGGTCGTGTTGATGTTGTTCGCGAAGGAGAAGACCGACTCCACGTACGAGTTGTTCCACTGCATCGCGACTTCGACCTGTCCGTCGTCGCTCTCGCCCTCGAAGAAGACGATGTGCTTGTGCACGATGTCCTTCGCCTCGTTCACGTGGGCGACGAAGTCCTTGATGCCGCCCTCGTAGTGGAACTCCTCCGTCTTCCCGCCGGCACGCTCGTCGCGGATGACGATCCTGAGGCCGCGCGTGAGGAACGCGGTCTCGCGCAGGCGTTGCACGAGCGTCGCCGCGTCGAACTCCGTCTCCTCGAAGATCTCCGGGTCGGGGAGGAAGGAGATCGTCGTGCCCGACTCGTCCTTCGGTGCGACACCGATCGCCGTCATGTCCCCGGTGGGCTCGCCGCGGGCGAACTCCTGGCGGTAGACCTTGCCGTCCCGCTTCACCTCGGCCACGAGCCATTCGGACAGCGCGTTCACGACCGAGACCCCCACCCCGTGCAGGCCACCGGAGACCTTGTAGCCCTCGCCGCCGAACTTCCCGCCGGCGTGCAGCTTCGTGAGGACCACCGTCAGTGCGGGCAGCGCCTGATCCGGAAGTGTGTCGACAGGGATGCCCGCACCGGCGTCCGCGACAGTGACCGAGTTGTCCGGGTGGATGGTGACGTCGACCAGGTCGTTCCGTCCGGCCAGGGCCTCGTCGACCGCGTTGTCGACCACCTCGTACACGAGGTGGTGCAGGCCTCGCGACCCGGTCGACCCGATGTACATCCCGGGTCGGAGCCGGACCGGCTCGAGACCTTCCAGGACCGTGATGTCCTTCGCGGTGTAAGCTGCCTCTGCCAATAGAAAAAGCCCTGCAAATCGACGTTTTGCGGGCTGACGAGAGTGTATCAGAAACCGCGGTCGGAGCGCGCCCTCTCGAGGCTCCCTCGTGCCGCTTTTTCCACCCTTTCGCGCAGATCCGGGTCCTCGATCCCGGCAGCGATCGTCGCAGCCGCGGATGCCGTCCCGGGAGACGGCGGCGGCGTGGGCTGCTCGGGGGTTTCCGATGCGGGCAGAGGGCCGCCCGGCTCCGGCACCGGGCCCACCCGGAAGCGGAGCGACGACGGTGCCGCGGAGCCGAGAAGCTCCGCCAGCCGCTCGCCGATCTCCGGCGCCAGGCGGTCGAGCTCGAACGCCCAGGTCGCCGAGGTCGTCGCGACGTGCAGGGCCCCGTCGCTGGCGAGACGCAGCGGCCACGCCTGCCGCGATACGGCCTCGCCGACTGCGGCGGGCCATGCCGCAGTGATCTCCCGGAGCCCGGGCAACGTGCCATCGCCGCTCGCGGCGAGAGTCTGCTCGATCTGGGGCCCGATGCGCTCCACGACGTCTACGCCCTCTGAATCGTGCCCGACGACACGGCCAGCGACTGCGCGGGCTCGACGGGGAGCGCCGACGCGTGCGTCGCCGTGATCACCGTCTGGCCGAGACCGGCGATGACGCCGGCGAGCGCGAACCGCCGGTCCTCGTCGAGCTCGGAGAGGACGTCGTCGAGGAGGACGAGCGGTGTCACGCCCGTCCTTGCGGCGAGCGCCTGTGCCTCCGCGAGAACGAGCGACAGCACCGCGACGCGCTGCTCCCCCTGCGACGCGAAGCTCCGCAGCTCGCGGTCTTCCGCGCGCAGCTCGACGTCGTGGAGGTGCGGTCCGATCCCGGTGAGGCCGCGCTCGACGTCACGCGCGAGCCGCGCCTCGAAGTCGGCGAGAGCCGGCGCGGTCGCGTCGTACGCCACGGACGCTCCCGCGAGCCCCAGGGTCCCGGTGACGGACGCGAAGGGCCGCGCCAGCAGCTCGACCGACTCCGCACGGGCCCGGACGAGCTCCTCCCCGAGCGTCGCGACCGCTTCCGTCCACGGGACGAGCGCCTCGGCGGAGGAGAGCCCGGCCGCGAGCCGGCGGAGTGCCGCGTTCCGCTGCCCGACGGCGGCCGCATACTCGACGGGGAGCGACGCACGGGCCGGGAAGAAGCGCCCGACGGCCCGGTCGAGATACGCGCGTCGTGTCGCAGGTGCTCCCTTGACGACGGCCAGGCGGTCGGGAGTGAAGACCAGTGTCCGGAGCTCGTGGCGAAGACCCTCCGCCGAGCGCAGCAGAGCGCCGTTGAAGGTCGCCCGCTTCGGCTCGCCGGCAGCGAGCCCGACCTCGGCCCGGAACCGCGTCTTGCCGTTCGTCCCGCCGACGACGACCCGTGACGCTCGCGTGCCGAAGCGGATCATCTGCGCGTCGCTCCGCGCGCGTGGCGAGAACCCCTGCGTCCCGACGTGGAGGGCCTCGAGGAGGTTCGTCTTGCCGGCGCCGTTCGGGCCGTGGACGAGGACGAGCGAGGGCTCGAGCGTGAGCTCCAGCCGCTCGTAGGAGCGGAAGTCGCGGAGCATGACCTCGTGGGCGATCAGCCCCTGCTGGTCTGTTCGTACGTGCTCCGTCTGGATGTGCTCAGTCAGGGAGCCGGATCGGCATGATCAGGTACCAGAGGCTCTCGCTCGGCGATACGAGCAGGCCCGGGCGCAACGGGTTGATGAGCTTCAGCTCCACCGTGTCGGTGGCGATCGCCTCCAGGCCGTCGCGGAGGAAGTCCGGGTTGAACCCGATCTCGAGCGCGTCTCCCGTGTACTCCACCGCGATCGACTCGTGGGCCTCGCCGACGTCCTGTGTCTGCGCCGAGACCGTCAGCTCGCCCTCGGCGAAGCGGAGGCGGAGCGGCGCGTTGCGCTGGGCGAGCACGCCCGCGCGGCGGATCACCTCGAGCAGGGGAGCGCGCTCGCACGTGAGCTCGACCTCGAACGTGTCCGGGAGGAGCTGCTCGTAGTTGGGGAACTGTCCGTCGATGCGACGGCTGGTCAGCCACACGTCGCCGGCACCGAAGACGACGTGGTTCTCCTGGAGCCCGAGCCTCACCTCGTCGGTGCCCGCCGCGAGGCGCGCGAGCTCCTGGAGCGCCCTGGCCGGGATGATCGCCTCGATGTCGACGGCGCCGGCGTCGAGAGGTGTCTCCTTGACGGCGAGGCGATACGAGTCCGTCGCCGCCATGACGAGCTTGTCGCCGCTGAACTTCACGAGGATGCCGGTCAGCACCGGTCGCGACTCGTCCCGAGAGGCCGCGCGCGAGACCTTCTCGATGGTCGCCAGGAGCGCCGAAGCATCGGTTGCGTGCAGCTCGCCGTCGATCGCCGGCAGCCGTGGAAAGTCCTCCGCGCTGAAGACGTTGAGTCGCGACGAATGGCTTCCGGAGGTCACGACGAGCACGCCGTCGCCCTCCTCGTAGGCGAGCTCGACCGTGTCGCCGGGAAGGAGCCGCACGAGATCGGTGAGGAGCTTCCCCGGCACGACGACCGCGGCGTCGCCCTCGACGGTGCCCGAGACGCTCGCCCGGATGGAGATCTCCATGTCCGTCGCAGCGAGTGCGAGCCGGCCTTCCTCCGCGCGCATGAGGATGCCACCGAGAACCTGCACCGTGCCGCGCGTCGAGAGCCCGCGCGACACCGTCGCGAGCGTCGTCGCGAGCTCGCTGCTCGAGCAGATCGCTCGGAGGTCGGTGCCGGTCGCGAGATCGGTGTTCACGGTTGTGACTGTAGTTCTAGAAATACGATCGTAGGAGTAGTAGGAGTGTGAATGACGGGGAAGACGCCCGATTTCAGGGCTACGTGCGGGGAAAACGTCGGTGGACGGAGTTGTTCACGGCCGTCCACGTCTTCCACACCCGGTTCGGGCGTCGCCCTCGGGTCCCCCACTTCAGCGGGCCTGTTTCACACGCGCGGTCAGCTCTTGCACGAGGTTGTACACAGACCGATCCTCACGGATGAGCCGGGTGATCTTCGACGTCGCGTGCATGACGGTCGTGTGGTCGCGCCCGCCGAACTCCTTCCCGATCTTGGGGAGCGAGGAGTCGGTGAGCTCGCGCGAGAGGTACATCGCGACTTGACGCGGGTAGGCGACGGACTGTGAGCGGCGAGGGCTGACGAGCTCCTCGAGCGTGACCCCGAACCGCTCCGAGACCGCCTCCTGGATCCGTGGGATCGTGACCTCGGGCGCCGCGTCACCCTGGGGGAACACGTCCTTCAGCACCTGCTCGGCGAGCTCCACGGTCATCGCGCGATCCGTGAGCGACGAGAACGCCACCACGCGCGTGAGCGCACCCTCGAGCTCGCGAATGTTGGAGGAGACGCGGCCGGCGATGAACGTGAGCACCTCCGGGTCGTCGACGGCGATCCGCTCCGTGTTCACCTTCTTCCGCAGGATCGCGATGCGCGTCTCGAGGTCGGGCGGCTGGATGTCCGTGAGCAGCCCCCACTCGAAACGCGACCGGAGCCGCTCCTCGAGCGTCGCGATCTCGCGCGGCGGGCGGTCCGAGGAGATGACGATCTGCGACCCGCCCTCGTACAGCGAGTTGAAGGTGTGGAAGAACTCCTCCTGGATCCGCTCCTTGCCCTCGAAGAACTGGATGTCGTCGATCAGGAGCACGTCGTAGCTCCGGTACCGCCGCTTGAAGCCCTCGATCCGCTTGTCGCGAAGCGAGTCGATGAAGTCGTTCATGAACGTCTCGCTCGTGACGTAGCGGCGCGTCAGCCGCCGCGTGTGCTGGCGGACGTAGTGGCCGATCGCCTGGAGGAGATGCGTCTTGCCGAGGCCGGTGTCCCCGTAGATGAAGAGCGGGTTGTACGCCTGGGCAGGCGCCTCGGCGACCGCCAAGGCGGCCGCGTGCGCGAACCGGTTCGAGGAGCCGATGATGAAGAGGTCGAACGTGTACTTCGGGTTCAGCTCGAGCTCGTTCGAGTCGCGGTCGCGCAGGTCGGTGCCCGCACGCTGCGGCTCGGAGGTCGCCGGGGCCAGCGAAACCGAGGACGGCGGCCCCGCGGGCTCGCCGTCTCCGGGCACGGGCGCGTCCGCGACGACGAAGGTCACGGCGAGCTCTCGCCCCGCCGCCTGGGCGGCGGCGCTCGCCACGAACGCGGAGAAGTGGCTCTCGACCCAGTCTCGCGTGAAGTCGTTGGGCAGGGCCACGACGAGCCCCGAGTCGTCGAGCGCCCGAGGCTCCGCGTGGGCGAACCAGGTGTCGAAGATCGTGTCGCTGAGTGTTCCGCGGAGGCCTGCAGCGATCGTGGTCCAGGCGCTCTCCGGGGTCGGTCTCGTGGTCTGCTCCACGCTCGTCGGGCTCCTCCGGCGGTCGAGAGAGCGGCGAGCATAGCACCGTTCCAGCGCCCCCTCAATGGGGATCAACAGGGCGTCCTGTGGAAGAAAACCCCCCGGTTTTGCAGGTTTTTTATCTATTCCACACGATTCTCCACAGGTGTGGAAGAAGCATGCCGCGTTCACTCGTAGGACAACCCGCCGTCCTCGTGAGCAGCAGTTTCGAGCGTCACTCGCGGATCGCGGACTGTGGAAAACCGGCTCCACAGACGGTGGTCTATACTCGTCGCTCCCGGACCCCGGAACCACCCCCTCAGCAAGGACGACGAGACCGTGAAACGCACCTACCAGCCGAACGTGCGCCGCCGGAAGCGGCGACACGGGTTTCGAGCGCGCATGTCGTCGCGCGGCGGGCGCACAATCCTGAAGCGCCGGCGCGCCAGAGGGCGGAAGCGGCTCTCAGCCTGAAGGCGCTCGGGCAGTGCAGCGCCGCCACCGGCTCTCGCGCTCGCGCGACTTCGACGACGTGTACCGCCACGGCACCTCCGCGAGCACCCGGTACCTCGTGCTCCACTGGTTCCCGCGAGAGACCGACGCGAGCGGCGACCCGCGGCTGGGGCTCGCCGTGCCGCGGTCGATCGGCTCCGCGGTCGTCCGGAACCGTATGAAGCGCCAGCTGCGCGAGGCCTGGAGGCGCCTGCTGCCCGAGATCCCGGCCGGGCACGACTACGTGCTCGTCGCGAGGCCGGGCATCGTCGAGCCCGTCGCTGCCCGCGGCCAGGACTGGCTCGTCGGCGAGGTCGCGAGCGCGCTCGAGAAGGTGCGCTCGTGAGGTATCTCGGCATCGCCCTCGTCCACGCGTGGCGCTGGACGTTCGGCCTCCTGACGCCGCCGGGCACCTGCAAGTACCACCCGAGCTGCTCCCAGTACGCGATCGACGCGCTCCGGGAGCAGGGCCTCGCGCGCGGGTCGATCCTCGCCGGCTGGCGGCTCCTGCGCTGCAACCCCTGGAGCCATGGCGGCGTCGACCACGCAAGCGACCAGACCCTGTTCCCCCTGTTCCGCTCGAGACGGGCGAAGACGTGAGCCTCGCGAGCGTGCTCTCCCCGATCGAGAACATCCTGACGGAGGTCCTGATCTGGCTGCACGTCACCGCCGGCCTCACGTGGGCCTGGTCGATCGTCGCGCTCGTCGTGATGGTGCGGATCCTGCTCGTGCCGCTCGCGGTCAAGCAGATCCACTCGATGCAGAGCCTCCAGCTGCACGCGCCCGAGATGAAGGCGATCCAGCAGCGGTACAAGAGCGACCGGCAGCGCCAGAGCGAAGAGCTCATGAAGTTCTACCGGGAGAACAAGATCAACCCGTATGCGTCGTGCCTGCCGATCGTCCTCCAGATCCCCATCTTCATCGCGCTCTTCTTCGTCCTCAAGGACTTCCAGGACGAGATCTACGTCAACTACCCGGAGTCGACGCTCGAATGGCTGAACCTCGTGAACATCACCGAGAACACGAGTATCGGCTGGGGGCCGCTGCTTCTCGTCGTCTACGTCCTGAGCCAGCTCACGTCGACGTGGCTCATGTCGACCGCGATGCAGAGCGCCGCGCAGCGCTGGCTGATCATGCTGCTGCCGATCTTCTTCATCCCGTTCATCCTCAGGTTCCCGGCCGGGCTCATGATCTACTGGCTCACCACGAACCTGTGGACGACCGGCCAGGGAATCGTCACCCGGAGGCTCATGCCGCGCCCGGCGCCTCCGCCGAAGCGATCGAGCCGGACGCCGCCGAGGGGAGCCACCGCGGAGCCTGCGGCCGCAGCGGCTGGTGACGGCTCCACACCCGCCCGCACGGGGCCGCCGCGCCGGGTCAAGCGCAAGAAGGGCGGACGGAAGCGATGAGCGAGGAGGCCACCCAGGTGACCGTCGAGAGCACGGGCGAGACCGTGGGCGAGGCGAAGTGGACGGCTCTCCGCGAGCTCGAGCGGCTCGTGCCCGGTCTCGAGCGCGAGAGCGTCGAGTTCGAGGTCGTGTCGGAGGGCGAGCGCGGCCTGCTCGGCGTCGGGCACACGCCGGCCCGGGTCGTCGCGCGCGTCGCCGATGCCAATGTGCCGGCCGAGACGAGCGAGGCCGCCGCGACGGCGGGTGACTTCGTCCGGCGGGTCGCTGCCGCGATCGGGGCGAACGTGTCCGTGTCCGCCGTCGACATGGACGGCGTCGTGACCGTCACGTGCTCCGGCGCCGATCTCGGGCTCTTCATCGGGAAGCACGGGCAGACGATCGACGCGATCCAGTACCTGGCGAACGCGATCGCCCGGACGGAGGGCGGTGAGTACGAGGTGGTCGTCGACGCGGCCGGCTACCGTGCGCGCCGCCGTGCGTCCCTCGAGGCGATCGCGGAGCGATCTGCCCGCCGGGCCGCGAGCACCGGCCACCCGGTCGAGCTCGACCCCATGACGTCGATCGAGCGCAAGGTCGTGCACGAGGCCCTGAAGGACGACGCCGAGGTCGAGACCCGGAGCGAGGGCTCCGAGCCGAACCGCTACGTCGTGGTCGCTCCGCGCGGCTGAGGCCCCGGTGGAGGGCGGCTCGGGCGAGCTCCTCGAGCGGTGGCTCGACTCGGTGGTCGCCACGCCCGGGCTGACTGCCCTCTCGGGGGACGACGCGCGTCGCGTGCTGCTCGAGGACGCGCTTCGTGCCGCGCCGCTCCTCCGGGAGGAGACCGGGCCGGTGATCGACGTCGGCTCGGGCGGAGGCTCGCCCGGGATCCCGCTGGCCGTCTCGCTTCCGGAGCGGACGTTCACGTTGCTCGAGGCCGAGCGGAGGAAGTGCGAGTTCCTCGAGCGGATCGCGCGGGGACTCGCCAACGTCGAGGTCGTGTGGGGCCGCGCCGAGGCTCAGCCCGCGGATGCCTACGGCGCCGCGCTCGCGAAGGCGCTCGCCAAGCCCCCCGTCGCCGCCGAGCTCTGCCTCCCGCTCGTCGAGCCGGGCGGCGCGGCGATCCTCTGGGTCGGCGAGACGGCAGACCTCGACCACGTCGCCCGTGTCGCCGGGCACCTCGCGGGCGAGCTCGAGTCGTCTCCCGGGGGCCTCGTGGTCCTGCGCAAGCTCGGACCTACGCCAGAGGGCTTTCCGCGGCGTCCCGGAGTGGCCAAGAAGCGACCGCTGCGCTGACGCCGCAGGCACGCTGAAGGCGTCCGGCGGCCTCGGTAGGTTGAGCGGGTGTCGGCCCCGGGGTCTTCGATCTTGCGCAGAGCAAAGGTCTACGCCGTTGCGAACCAGAAGGGCGGCGTCGGGAAGACGACGACCGCGGTGAACGTGAGCGCGTGCCTCGCCGAGGCAGGGGAGCGGGTGCTGCTCGTCGACCTCGATCCGCAGGCAAACGCGACCTCGGGGCTCGGTCTCCGTGCGAACGGCGCCTCGACGCACGAGTTGCTCGACGGTGGCGCGCTCGCGAGTCTGGCGAAGCCGTCCGGCTTCCCGAACCTCGACGTCGTGATGGCGAAGAGCGACCTTGCGGCGGCGGCCGTCGACCTGTCCACGCGACCCGGTGGTGAGCGGTACCTGGCCGAGGCGCTCGAGGGGAGGCTCGACCCCTACTCGTTCGTCTTCCTCGACTGCCCGCCGTCCTTCGGGCCGCTGACCGTGAACGCGCTCGCAGCCGCGCAGCGCGTGCTCGCGCCGGTGCAGGCCGAGTACTACGCGCTCGAGGGGCTCTCGCAGCTCCTCGGGACCGTCAACCTCGTGCAGGCGCGCCTGAACCCGGAGCTTGCGGTCGCGGGGATCCTGCTGACGATGGCCGACTCCCGCACCCGCCTGGCAGCCGAGGTCGAGGCCGAGCTGCGGAGGCACTTCGGCGACCTCGTCTTCACCCAGACCGTGCCCCGCTCGGTCCGCCTCGCGGAGGCGCCGAGCCACGGGCTTCCTGCGATCGCGTACGACCGCCGCTCAGTCGGCGCGGAGGCGTACTGGAAGGTGGCGATGGAGCTTGTCGAGCGTTCCTAAGGAGCGGCGCGGCCTGGGCCGCGGCCTCGAGGTGCTGTTGGGCGAGGCTGGCCAGCCGGAGCTGTTGCACCTCCCCGTCGAGTCGATCCACCCGAACCCGCGACAGCCGCGCAGGCGCTTCGAGCCCGAGGCGGCAGCCGGGCTCGCCGCATCGATCCGTCTCCAGGGCGTGCTCCAGCCCATCGTGGTGCGCCGGCGATCCGAGGGCGGCTTCGAGCTCATCGCCGGCGAGCGCCGGTGGCGGGCCGCCCAGGCGGCAGGGATCCCCACGCTGCCTGCGGTCGTGCGCGACGCCGAGGACGGCGACTCGCTGCTGCTGGGCCTCGTCGAGAACGTCGCCCGCGAGCAGCTCTCCCCAGTGGAGGAGGCGCGCGCGTACGCGTCGCTCGTGGACGAGTTCGAGCTCTCGCTCGGCGAGGTCGCCGAGCACGTCGGCCGCTCGAAGCCGGCGGTGTCGAACCGCCTGCGGCTGCTCGAGCTTCCGGAGGAGGTGCTCTGGATGCTCGCGCGCGGGGACCTGACGGAGGGCCATGCTCGAGCCGTGCTCGCGCTCCCCGACGACGAGGCCCGGAAGAAGCTCGCGCGCAGGATCGTCCGCGACGGGATCAGCGTCAGGGCGGCCGAGCGCGCCGCCCGCGAAGGCGGGGCCCAGCGCCGCCCGCGTCGCACCGACCTTTTCGACCCCGCCCTCGTCGACCGCGCGACTGCCGCCGCCGAGCGCATCACGGGGCTCCCTGTGCGCGTTGTCGGCGGCAGGCTCCAGATCCGCTTCGACGACGAGGTGAAGCTCGAGGAGCTCGTCGAAGCCTTCGAAGCCGCCGCGGGCTGAGGCGCCTTCACGAGCTCCCCGCTCGTGGCCGGAGGCGGGCTTCGCCCGCCGGGAGGCCAAGAGGCGTTGTGCTGTGCGTCGCGGCGAAGGAGGGGGCTCGTGGGGGAACCATGGGCTCCCCCACGCCAGGTGGGCGATCCTGGACTCGAACCAGGGGCCTCCGCCTTATCAGAGCGGCGCTCTAACCGACTGAGCTAATCGCCCGTGTGCTCGATCTCGGCGATCGACCAGCGGGGCAACTGTAGCGGAGGGTCGTGTCTAAGATGAGTCCGGCCCGGCGATGCGAGAGATGACCCTCTACGGCGTGAGCTTCGAGCCCGTCGGCAAGCAGCCGATCGTGCTCCTGAAGACCGCCGACGACGACAAGTTCCTGCCGATCTGGATCGGGCACGCCGAGGCGGCCGCGATCCTCATGAAGCTCCAGGGCGCCACTCCCCCGCGGCCGATGACGCACGACCTGCTGAGCGACGTCGTGGCCGAGCTCCAGGGCGAGGTCGTCCGGGTGACGGTGACGGAGCTCCGTGAGAACACGTTCTTCGCGCGAATCACGATCGTGCAGGACGGCCGCGAGGTCGAGATCGACTCGCGCCCGTCCGACGCGATCGCTCTCGCCGTGCGCTGCGACGCCCAGATCTTCGCGGACGACGACGTGATCGAGGAGTCGGGGATCGACTTCCAGGCCGAGGAGGGAGAGCAGCCCGGGCTGATGTCCGCGTCGCGTCTCAGCGACCTCGACCCGGACGAGTTCCGGCGCTTCCTCGAGAACGTGACGGTGGAGGAGTTCGCTTCGAGCCTCGAGTCGCTCGGCTACGACGAGGAGTCGGGTGAGGAGGGCGACGAGGAAGAGGACGAGGCGTAGCGTCCGTCAGGCCACGATCGCGACGACCAGGGCGGTCCCGTTGAAGACCGCGTGCAGCAGCACCGGCGGGTAGATGCTCTCCGTCCTGGAGCGGAGCCACCCGACCGCGATCCCGAAGAAGGTCAGGATGGGCAACGCGACGAGCAGGCCGTGCGCCGCTCCGAAGAGGACGCCCGTGACGAGGATCGCGACCCAGGTCCCGTACGGGGCCAGCAGGGTGTAGCCCAGGCCGCGATACGTGAGCTCCTCGACCGTCGGCGCGACGAGTGCGACGACGACGAAGAAGACCGCGAATGCGCCGGCGCGGTTCGAGTCCCACTCCTTGGGGACGAGGCCCTGCTCGCCCGTCGCGTCGAGGAAGGGCGCCAGCGCTGCGCTCGCCCCCCAGATCGCGAGCAGCGTGAGCGCGGCGAGGCCGACCGCGCGCGGCCAGGACGCGGGCCGGTGCAGGGCGAAGGCGTCGCGCAGTGGGAGCCCGCGCGCGATGAGCAGGAGGATCCCGAGCATGAGGCCGTACTGCACGAGCGCCGCGATCGACGACGAGTACCGGTACGCGAGGTCGTCCGGCGCCTCTGCGCCTCCGAGCCGCGATCCGTAGCTCAGTGCGGTGAGTGCGAGGACGAAGACGAGCCAGCCGGCCAGTCGTGCCGGGAGCGGGCGGCCCGGCCTGGACCGGGCCGCGGACGGGGGAGTGCCGCTCTCCATAGGCCGCGCATTCCATCACGAGGCGCTGGAGCGTCCGCTGAGGAGCGGGATCCTCCGTGTCGAATCCCGCGGTGTGGCGGCTAGCATCCGCACATGAGCCCGCGGGGCAGCAGGCGCTCGTCCGTCGACTCGGAGCTGCGTCACGCCCGGAACCGGCGGCTCCGAGCGGCGCGCCGTCGCCGTCGCCGCCAGGGCATCGCCGTCGGCCTCGCCGTGGTCGGCGCGCTCGGGGTCGCCGCGGCGCTGGGCGGCGGCGCCGCGGTCTTCGCGTACGGCTCGTCCTGCGACCTCGACTCGCTGCGCTCGATCAGGATCGGCCAGAACTCGTTCCTCTACGCCGCGGACGGCTCGCTGCTCGGCTCGATCCCCGCCGAGCGCAACCGGCAGCCGGTCACGGCCGCCGAGATGTCGCCGTGGATCCGTCGCGCGACGATCGCGGTCGAAGACCGGCGCTTCTTCCGGCACGGCGGCGTGGACGTCGAGGGCATCGCGCGCGCGGCCGTCACCGACATCAAGGCCGGGAGGATCGTCGAGGGTGGGTCCACGATCACCCAGCAGCTCGTGCGGAACCTCTACATCGGGCGCGAGCGAACCGTGGAGCGGAAGCTCAAGGAGGCCTGCCTGGCAACCAAGCTCGACCGCAAGTGGTCGAAGCACCGGATCCTCACCGTCTACCTCAACCAGGTCTACTACGGGAACCAGGCTTACGGGATCGAGGCCGCCTCCCAGACGTACTTCTCGAAGCCGTCGCTGGAGCTCACGCTCACGGAGTCCGCGTTGCTCGCCGGCCTCACGCAGGCGCCGTCGGTCTTCAACCCGTTCACGAGCCCGCAGCGCGCGCTCGCCCGGCGGGCGGAGGTGTTGCGCGCGATGCGCGACACCGGCGTGATCCCGCAGCGGCGGTTCGCGCGCGCCGTCAAGACGCCGCTCGGGCTGAAGCCGGGGCGGCTGTACAGCCAGATCCGGGAGCCGTACTTCTTCGGGTTCGTGCGGGACAAGCTGATCGAGGTGTACGGCGCCGGCACCGTCCGCTCGGGCGGTCTCCGCGTCTACACCACCATCGTCCCGCGCTACCAGCGGCTCGCGGAGCAGGCGATCACGGACACGCTGAACCGTCCCACCGATCCCGCCGCTGCGCTCATCTCGATCAGCCCGCGCACCGGCGCGATTCGCGCGATGGCCGCGGTCGTCCCGAACAGGCCGAAGAACGAGTTCAACCTCCTCTCGCAAGCGCGCCGGCAGCCCGGCTCGACGTTCAAGACGTTCGTTCTCGCCGCCGCCATCGAGCTGGGCGTGAACCCGGACTCGACCTACTACGTGTCGGCGCCGTTCACGTACAAGGTCCACCCGGCCGGGAACTGCGACGACGGCTCGTGGTGGTGTGTGCACACGTACGCGAACGACTACTACGGGTGGAGCTCGATCCGGAGCGCGACGATCCGGTCCGACAACGCCGTGTACGCGCAGCTCACCCTCGACGTCACACCGGAGAAGGTGGCCGAGGTGGCGCGAAAGATGGGCGTCCGCTCGCCCCTCGACGTCAAGGGCGCATACGTTCCGTCGATTGGGCTCGGATCGGTCGCCGTCTCCCCGCTCGACCTCGCTTCCGGGTACGCGACGCTCGCGGCCGGCGGCGTGCACGCGGAGCCGACCGCGATCCGGCGTGTCGTCCTCGCCGACGGTCGCGAGGACAAGACCGCCGGCTGGGGCGTCCCCAAGCGGCGCCGCGCCATCTCGGAGGGGACCGCAGCCGTCGTGACCCGCATCCTCGAGCAGAACATGCAGTCGGGTACCGGCACGCGCGCGGCGTTCGGGCGACCCGCGGCGGGCAAGACCGGGACGAACGAGGAGCACAAGGACGCCTGGTTCGCCGGGTACACGCCGGGCCTCGCGACCACCGTCTGGATCGGGTACACGCGCGGCGAGATCCCGATGGAGAACGTGCACGGGATCGCCGTCAGCGGCGGCAGCTTCCCCGCGGAGATCTGGCGGCTCTTCATGGAGGGCGCGCTCGAGAACGTGGAGCGAGCGGCCTTCCCGGAGCCGTCCGTGTGGCCCGAGTGGAAGTCGTTCACGCAGGGGACGTACGCGCGGAGCTACGACCCGAGCGCTGCGCGCACGACGACGCAGACCGAGACGGAGTCGAAGCCGCCGCCGACCCCGCCGATCCGCCAGGTCCGCTGACGGCCGCCGTGGCCGAGCCGCTCTCGCTCGACGACGCGCTCGAGGTCGTGCTCGCCCGCGCGCGACCGCTGCCGGCGGAGCTCGTGCCGCTCGCGGTCGCGACGGGGAGGGTCGTCGCCGAGCCGGCGCTCGCGCGTGTCGACCTCCCGCCGTTCCCGAGCTCGGCGATGGACGGGTTCGCCGTCCGCGCCGCGGACACGCCGGGCCGTCTTCCGATCGCCGCCAGGATCGCCGCCGGCGACCCGCTCGCCCATGTGCTCGAGCCCGAGACGGCCGCCGGGATCGCCACTGGGGCGGTCGTGCCGCCGGGTGCGGACGCCGTCGTCCCCGTCGAGCTCGTCTCGGAGGCGGACGGCGAGGTCGAGATCCCCTCCGCGGCGCGGGCTGCGGCCCACATCCGGCCCAGAGGAGGAGACGTCCGCGCCGGCGAGCCCGTCGCGACCCCCGGCGAGACCTTGCGTGCGGCCAGGATCGGCGCGCTCGCGGCAGCCGGGGTCGCGGAGGTGGTGTGCGGGCGGCGCCCGCGCGTCGCGGTTCTCGCGACCGGGTCCGAGCTTCGGCCGCCGGGTGGGGAGCTCGAGCCGGGCCAGATCTACGAGTCGAACCGGGTGATGGTTGCGGCCGCGCTCGCAGCCGCCGGCGCCGACGTCGCCGTGCTTCCGGTGGCCCCCGACGACGAGGCAGCCCACCGCCGCGCGCTCGAGGAGGGCCTCGCCGCCGATGTGCTCGTCAGCACCGGCGGAGTCTCGATGGGGCCGCACGACCTCGTCCGGAGGGTCGCGACGGAGCTCGGCGTCGAAGAGCTGTTCTGGAGGGTTGCGATCAAGCCGGGGAAACCGGTCTCGTTCGGCGTGCGCGGATCGACACTGGTCTTCGGGCTTCCCGGGAATCCCGTCTCGGCGCTCGTGGGGTCGGTCGTCTTCGTCACTCCGGCTCTGCGGGCGCTCCAGGGCGCAGCCGATCCCCGGCCCGCGTACGAGCACGGGCGAGCGACGATCGCGCTGCGTCGCAACGCCGAGCGCGACGAGTTCCTCCGCGCCCGTCGGGTCGGGGACGACGGCCCGCTGCTCGAGCCGGTCACCGGCCAGGAGTCGCACATGATCGTGCGTGCCGCCTCGGCCGACTCGCTCGTGCACGTGCCGCGCGGGACGGGGGAGATCCGGGCGGGCTCGCCGGTCCGCTACCTCCGCCTGCCGTAGCGCACTGCACGGGACACCACCGTTCCCATCGGTCCCGGCGGCGGTGGTTCCGCGCCGCGCATGTAGGGGACGTAGCGGCCGAGGGCGATCGCGCCGAGCTGTGCGGCGATCGCCGCCCAGGCGAGCCAGAGGGCGGTCGTCACCCAGGTCACGTACCCGACCGAGACGAGCCCGACCGCGTACAGCAGGACGTCGACCGGCCCGAGATCGAGCTGTGCGCCGAGGAGAACCAGTCCGGCTGCGGGGACGACCAGCCCCGCCGCGAACGCGGCCAGGCGGCCCCGCGGGCCCGCGGCGAGCGGCAGCCAGAGCCACGAGTACAGCGACGGGATGAGGAGCACGAGCAGGTACGGCTGCACGAGCGCCACCACGACCGCGAGAGCGCCGAGGGCGGCGAGCGCGACGGTGTAGCCCGCGAGCCGCTCCTCCGGGCTCGGGGCGTACGACGGGGCGATGGGGCGCCGGATGACGAGCCAACCGAGTGCAACGGCGATCGCGAGGAGCGTGATCCCCGACAACGGCGCGTTCGCGACGAAGTCCGTGTACGGCGGCAGGGGCAGCGGGTCACCCGTCGGCAGCACCCCTGCGACGGCGCCGAGCCACACGACCACGCCGACGTACAGCCAGAAGAGGAAGCGCGTCCGCAGCGCACGACCCGCGGGCTTGAGCGGGAGCGCTCTTCGCCGCGACCGCACGAGCAGATCGAGCACGCCGAGCGCGAACGGAACGATGGCCACGACGAGCAGCAGACGGATCGTCCACCCGCTCGCCGCGCGGTCGTCGAGGAACACGCTGTCCGGAGTCTGGAACGTCGCGGGCGCACTGGCGTCCAGCGAGCTGATCAGCGCATCCGTCGCACGCCCGAGCCGCCCGAGCCGCTCGACGGCGATCGGCGCTGCCGTGTCTCCGGCGGGGACCTCGGGATCGCCCGGCTCCTCGGTCGTGATCGTGATCGCCGCGACGCCTCGTCCGAGGAGCGGCCCCTGCTCGCCGGCCGCGAAGGGGATCGCGAGGTCGACGAGCTGCGTCGCCAACGACGGCAGCGCGGGCTCGACGCCGAGCTCCTCCTCGATCCGCGCCTTGGCGGTCGCGACCAGGGCCCGCGACGGCGAGCGAGAGTCGTCCCCGGCAACGGCGAGGCGCGGACGCCCCCGGCCGCCGATCCCGTCGAGGACGACGGCCGCGACGGCTTTGCCGGCGTGGGGCGAGACGTCGGCGAAGCGGCGCGCACCGCCGCCGCCGAACGCTCCGCCGTCGGTGGACACGAGCACGAGCGTTCGTCTGGGCCGCGGCGCCGGCGTCGCGCTCTGGGGGGCGTATCCGCGGGCGAGCTCGATGAGCGCGGCCGTGCCGGAGGCGTTGTCGCCCGTCGCGCGGTCCACTCCAGCGTTGTCTCTATGGGCGACGACGACGACCGTCTCCGCGGACTGGCCGGGGACGACGGTGACGAAGTTCCGGAGCTCGACCTCGCCGAGATCCGGGATATCGGCACGCCAGACGTCGACGTCGGTCGCGAGGCGCAGCGAGGCCAGCGTCTCCGAGTACCAGAGTGCCGCCGCCTCGGCCTCCGGCGTCCCGGGAACGCGGGACGGGTGCTCGGTCGCGAACGTCGTCGCCAGCTCGCCGGCGGTGTCGCCGTTGAAGACGGGATCGATCGGCGACCGGGGGAGCGTGCCCGTCGCCGAGATCGAGAACAGGACTGCGAGCAGCGCAGGTGCGACGACGATCGCCGCGACGCGGACGAGGCGCGTGTTCAGGGGTCTGTCGACGGTGCCGCGGCGCGTCCGCTGCCTCCGTCCGCCCGGACGAGCCGCTTCCATCGCGGGGCTATAGTACGGCGGGAGGCCACGGCAGGGCCTTCGAGAGACGCCCATGCAGAACGCCTCCACCATCCTCCTCGTCGACGACGAGGAGTCGATTCAAACCCTCCTCACCTTCCCGCTCGAGCGCGACGGCTACCGCGTCGTGCAGGCTCGCGACGGTGACGAGGCTCTGAAGCGGTTCGAGGAGGAGAACGTCGACCTCGTCGTCCTCGACGTCATGCTCCCGCGGCTGGACGGGCTCGAGGTGTGCAAGCGGCTGCGCAGCCAGAGCAGCGTCCCGATCATCATGCTCACCGCGCGCGGCGAGGAGCTCGACAAGGTGCTCGGCCTGGAGCTCGGCGCCGACGACTACATCACGAAGCCGTTCTCCATCCGTGAGTTCCGGAGCCGCGTCCGCGCGCTCCTCCGCCGCGCGGCGGCGACGCAGGCTGGCATGGAGCGGATCGAGGTGATCGATCGCGGCGACCTGAGGATCGACGTCCCGCGCCGCACCGTGGAGGTGCGCGGGGCGCCCGTGCAGCTGACGTTCATCGAGTTCGAGATGCTCACCATCCTGGCCGCGAGCCCGGGTGTCGTGTTCTCGCGGCGGGAGCTGCTCGAACGGCTGCGCGGCGGCGCCGACTACCGCGAGCCCCGCACGATCGACGTGCACGTGCGCCACCTGCGGGAGAAGATCGAGCAGGACCCGAGCAACCCCGAGCTGATCCTCACGATCCGCGGCGCGGGGTACCGATTCCGGTCGGAGTGAGCCGGTGAGCATTCCGGGCGGTATCCGGGTCCGGCTGGCGCTCGGGCTCGTGGCCATCGTCGCCGGCGCCCTCGGGACGGCGTACCTGATCGTCGTCCCCTCCCTCGAGCAGCGGCTCGTGGACGCGCGCCTGAACGAGCTCGAGGCGGTCGGGGTGGAGCTCGCAGAGGGCCTGCCGGCCGACCGGCTCCTGTGGGACGAGCGGATCGACGAGTTCGCGGTGCGGACGAACGCCCGCGTCATCGCGTTCGACGTGCTCCCACGGACGCCTCCGGAGCTCCTGGTCTTCGCGGACTCGCGCCGGCGCGGACCGCCGATCGACGAGGATCCGGTCGCGCTGCGCGCGGCGATCTCAGGCGAGGTCGAGCGCGGTCGCACCGCCGATTCCGTGGACGAGTACGCCGAGGTCGCGGTCCCGTTGTCGGCGAACTCGGCGGTCGTGCTCTATCGCGCCGCTCTTGCGGACTCACTTGCGACGGTGCGGCTCGTCGAGCGGCGGCTGTTGCTCGCGACCGGTTTCGCGCTCGCGCTCGCGCTCGTCCTCGGGTTGACGGCCGCGGGGATGCTCGCGAACCGCCTGCGCCGCCTGGAGTCGGCCGCCGAGCGCATCGCCGGCGGCGACTTCGACGCTCCGATCGTGGACCACGGCGACGACGAGATCGGGCAGCTCGCGACCGCGTTCGACCGCATGCGCGTGCAGCTCGCGCAGCTCGACACGGCACGGAAGGAGTTCGTCGCGAACGCGTCCCACGAGCTCCGCACGCCGATCTTCTCGCTCGGCGGTTTTCTCGAGTTGCTCGCGGACGAGGATCTCGACGACGAGACGCGCCGGGAGTTCCTCCAGACGATGCGCGGGCAGGTGGAGCGGCTCACGAAGCTGTCCACCGACCTGCTCGACCTGTCGCGCGTCGACGCCGGCCAGCTGCGCGTCACGGCGGAGCCGGTCGACCTGGCGGAGGTCGTGCGCGCGCTGGCGGAGGAGTTCGAGCACGTTGCGGTCTCGTCGCACCACGTGCTCGAGACGCCGCCCGCGGACGACGTGTGGGCCCTCGCGGACGAGGAGCGCGTGCTCCAGATCGGGCGGGCGCTGGTGATGAACGCGCTCGTGCATACGCCGGGCGGGTCGC
Source organism: Actinomycetota bacterium (assembly GCA_004366385.1). Taxonomy (GTDB): domain Bacteria; phylum Actinomycetota; class Thermoleophilia; order Gaiellales; family Gaiellaceae; genus GMQP-bins7. The sequence continues at coordinate 21,396 of SIRU01000065.1, read as the reverse complement.
GGATCACGATCCGCGCCTCCCGCGGGCCGGCGACGGCCGAGCTGGCAGTCGAGGACGACGGGCCCGGGATCCCGCCGGGGCAGCGCGAGGCCGTGTTCGAGCGCTTCTACCGAGTCGAGGGCGGGAAGGCGTCCGGCAGTGGGCTCGGGCTCGCGATCGCGCGCGAGCTGGCGCGGCTGATGGACGGCTCGGTGCGCCTGGAGTCCGCGCCCGGGCGGACAGTCGTCACTCTGCACGTCCCCGCCGACGACCAGGCCCCGCCGTTTTCACGTGAAAACGGCGTCGACACATCCGATCGCATCCGACTACCCTGAGTGGCGTGCGCTCCCAGGTGCTCGTGGCGGCCCTCTGCGCCGGAGCGCTCGGCGCCGGCGTGACGCTCGGCGTCGTCGCCGTCTCGGGAGGTCTCGACGGCGGTACGGAGACCGTCGTCCTCGACCGGTCGACGACCGTGCAGTCCGGGGGCGCGAGAGCCCCGCGGCCGCTGCTCGGGAACGCATTCGATCCGGCGGCGATCTACGCGGCGCGCGCGAACGGTGTCGTGACGGTCTACGCCGAGATCCCCGGAAGCGGCGAGTCGCAGGGGTCGGGGTTCGTCGTCGACAGCGCCGGCACGATCCTCACGAGCGCGCACGTCATCACGAGCGCCGGGAGCACGCCCGTGACCCGCAAGGCGCGCTCCGTCGTCGTGGAGCTCGCCGGCGGAGAGCGGTTCGGCGCGAAGATCCTCGGCTGGGATCTCTTCTCCGACACGGGCGTCCTCCGGCTCGACGACCCGCCGGGCGGGCTCGAGCGCGTCCCGCTCGGCGACTCGTCCGCGGTCGCGGTCGGCGATCCCGTCGCTGCGATCGGCAGCCCGTTCGGGAACCAGGGCTCGCTCGCGGTCGGGGTCGTCTCCGCGGTCGGGCGCTCGGTCCCGACCTTGACCTCCGGCTATCGGCTCGTCGACGCGATCCAGATCGACGCTCCCATCAACCGCGGGAACTCGGGCGGCCCGCTGTTCGACGCGCGCGGCCGGGTGATCGGGATCAACGCGCAGATCCGGTCCGACTCCGGGACCGCGGAGGGCGTCGGGTTCGCCGTGCCCGTGAACGCGGCCCGCCGGGCGCTCGAGCAGATCGAGGCGACCGGGCGCGTGGTCTACCCGTACGTGGGGATCAGGACCGAGGACGTGACTCCCGGCCTCGCCGAGCGTTTCGACCTCGGTGTCCGGCGCGGCGCGCAGGTCGCGACGGTCGAGCAGGCCTCTCCGGCCGAGCGCGCAGGCATCCGGGCCGGCTCGCGCACCGCGCGCTACCGCGGCCTCACCGTCAGCGTCGGGGGTGACGTGATCGTCGCCATCGGCGGGACGACGGTCGAGGCCGCAGCCGACGTGGCCCGGATCCTCACGGACCGCTACCTGCCGGGCGACCGAGTCCCGTTCACGGTCGTGCGGGACGGAGAGCGGATGACGGTCGACATCGTCCTCGGCACTCGCCCCGACCGCCCGCGCGACTGAGCCTCCTCTGAGTAGCGCGGACTACGATCCCGAGGTGAGCAGCGTGCACCGTGCCGCGATCGTTCGCGTCGTGCCGTCCGGCCAGGTTGCCAATATGGAGAACGGATGACGGAGCTCTCGCACGTGGGTGAGTCGGGCGACGTCGGGATGGTCGACGTCGGCGGCAAGCCGCTCTCGCGGCGGCGCGCCGTGGCGGAGGCGCGCGTGACGATGGCGGCCGCGACCGCCGACCGTCTGCGCACGCTGCCGAAGGGCGACGCGCTCGTGACGGCGCAGCTCGCGGGGATCATGGCCGCGAAGCGGACAGCGGACCTGATCCCGCTCTGCCACCCGCTGCCACTGACCCACGTGGACGTCTCGCTCGAGGTCGAGCCGGGTGCCGTCCGCATCGTGGCGACCGCTGAGACGACGGCGCAGACCGGGGTGGAGATGGAGGCGCTCGTCGCGGCCAGCGTGGCGGCCCTCACGGTCTACGACATGGCGAAGGCGATCGACAAGGGGATGTCGGTCGGCGACGTCAGGCTCGTGGAGAAGACCAAGGAGCCGATCGAGTGAGGGCCGCGGTGCTCACGGTCTCCGACGGCGTCCACGCGGGCACCCGCGAGGACCGGAGCGGCGACGTGCTCGCGGAGCTCCTCGCCGGTGAGGGGTTCGAGGTCGCGCGCCGCGTCGTCCCGGACGACGCGGGCGACATCCGGGAGGCGATCGAGGAGCTGTCGCCGGGCGCCGCGCTCGTGCTCACGACCGGAGGCACCGGTTTCGCGCCGCGCGACGTGACGCCGGAGGCGACCCTCGACGCCCTCGACCGGGAGGCGCCGGGCGTCGCGGAGGCGATTCGGGCGGACGCACGCGCGCGGACCCCGCATGCGCTGCTCTCGCGCGGCGTCGCCGGTCTTCGTGGCGTGACGCTCGTCGTCAACCTCCCCGGCTCGCCAGGCGGTTGCCGCGACGGGTTCGAGGTGCTCCGCCCGGCGCTGCGCCACGGGCTCGAGCTCGCAGCCGGCGACACCGAGACGGCCCACGAGCAGACGTGAGCACGACCGTAGCCCCGCTGCCGCGCCGGCTCGCCTCCCTCGTCCGGATCGAGCACACCGTCTTCGCGCTGCCGTTCGCCTACGTCGGGGCGTTCCTCGCCGCCGGTGGATGGCCGGGCCTCGCCGACGTCTTCTGGGTGACGGTGGCGATGACCGGCGCCCGGACGCTCGCGATGGCGCTCAACCGGCTCGCCGACGCCGAGCTCGACGCGCGGAATCCGCGTACTGCGTCGCGTGAGCTCGCGACCGGGGCGCTGAGCCGGGGCCAGGTGGTCGCGCTGTCGGCCGTCGCGCTCGCCGTGTTCCTCGTCGCCGTCTTCCAGCTCGACCCGGTCGTCCGCCTGCTCTGGCCGATCCCGGTCGCACTGTTCTTCGTCTACCCGTACCTCAAGCGCTTCACCTGGCTGTGCCACCTCTGGCTCGGCGCCTGCCTCGGCCTGGCGCCGGTCGGAGCGTGGCTCGCAGTGTCGGGGACGGCGCCGTGGGAGGCGTGGACGCTCGCGGGCGCGGTCGCGCTCTGGGTCGCGGGGTTCGACCTCTTCTACTCGCTCTTCGACCTCGAGCACGACCGGAGGGAGGGCCTGCACTCGTGGGCGGTGCGCTTCGGTGAGCGCGGCGTCTTCTGGGCCGCCCGCGCGTTCCATGCGGCCACGGTTGCGCTCCTCGCCGCGGCGGGCGCAGGTCTCGGGGTAGGGGTGCTCTACTGGCTCGGCGTCCTGGCGGTGGCGGTGCTGCTCGGCTACGAGCACTCGATCGTCCGCCCGGGCGACCTCCGAAGGCTCGACGCGGCGTTCTTCACGGTCAACGGCGTGGTCAGCGTGGTGTTCTTCGCTTTCGTCGCCGCGGACGTGCTAGTCGGGTGATCCGCGCGACCGGGATCGAGAAGCGCTTCGGGCGGCGCCGCGTGCTGCGCGGCGTCGACGTCGAGCTCGACCGCGCGGGGCTCCTGCTCGTCACCGGCCCGAACGGCTCGGGCAAGACGACCCTGCTGCGCATCCTGGCCGGGTTGACCGCGCCGACCCGCGGCGCGCTCGAGGTAGCGGTGGACCGGGGGCGGCTCGGCTACCTCGCGCACGAGCCGCTCGTCTACCGCGAGCTCACCGCGCTCGAGAACCTCGATCTCTTCGGACGGCTCTACCGCGTGCCCGAGCGGCGCGAGCGGATCGGGATGCTGCTCGAGCGCTTCGGGCTCTGGGACGCGCGGAACGAGCGCGTCGCCGCCTTCTCGCGCGGGATGCAGCAGCGTCTCGCGCTCTGCCGGACGCTCCTGCACGAGCCGGAGCTCCTCGTCCTCGACGAGCCGTACGCCGGGCTCGACGATGCCGGCTCGTCGCTCTTGGATCGCGAGCTCGAGGAGCTCGCCGGCTCGCGCGCGCTCGTCGTCTCGTCGCACGACCCTGAGCGCCTGGGGCCGCTGGCGAGCGGAAGGCTGGTGCTGGCGTGACGTACCTCTCGGACGTGGCCGCGCTCACGCGCAAGGACCTCCGGGTGGAGCTCCGCGCCCGCGACACCCTGCCCGCGATGCTGCTCTTCGTCCTCTCCACGCTCGTCGTCTTCCACTTCGCGCTCCCGGAGGGGACGGGTGAAAGCGCGGCGTACGGGCTGCTCTGGGTGGCGATCGTCTTCACGGCGCTCCTCGGGCTCGCGCGCGCGTGGGTCCCGGAGCACGAGCACGGCGTCCTCGACAGCCTCGTCCTCGCACCCTGCGACCGGAGCGCGATCTGGCTCGGGAAGACGCTCGCGACTCTGGTGTTCCTCCTCGCCGCCCAGGCGGTCGCGCTGCCCGCGTTCGTGCTCTTCTTCGCGCCGCTCGATGCCACCGCGCTCGCGGGCGTCCTGCTCGCCGACCTCGGTATCTGCGCCGTCGGCTCGCTCGTGGCAGCGCTCGCCGCAGCGGGCCGTGCGCGCGAGCTGCTGCTGCCGCTGCTCTTCCTCCCGCTCGCGATCCCGCTCGTCGTCGGCGGCGTGGGCGCCGCGATCTCGCCCGACGGAGGGCGCTACCTCCTCCTTCTCGCGCTGTACGACGCGATCTTCGCGGTACTGTCGTGGGCGTCGTTCGAGTACGTCGTGACCGAGTCGTGAGAGCCAGCTGACCGCGCGCATCCGCAGCCTCCCCACGCTGGCCCTCGTCGCCGCGGGAGCCATGGGCCTCGCGCTGCTGATGGCGCTCTTCGTCGCGCCCGAGGACGCCGACCAGGGGGTCTCGCAGCGGATCTTCTACATCCACGTGCCGATCGCGCTCACCGCCTACTACTGCTTCGGGCTCGGCGCATGGAAGGCGCTGCGGCTGCTCTGGCGCGGCGAGGAGCGCTACGACCTCGAGAGCTACGTCGCGATCCACCAGGGCACGATCTTCGGGGCGCTCACGCTGATCACCGGCTCGATCTGGGCGAAGGCGTCGTGGGGCGTGTGGTGGACGTGGGACTCGAACCAGCTCGTGCTCTTCCTGACGCTGTTCCTCTTCTATTGCGCCTACTTCATGCTCCGCTTCTCGCTGCCCGAGGGCCCCCGCCGCGCCCGCTCGTCGGCGGTCTACGCGCTCTTCGGCGTCGCGCTGATCCCGGTCAGCTTCCTCGCGATCAGGCTCGCGGAGGACTTCATCCACCCGACGACCTTCACGCGCGAGGGGCCGCAGATGACCGGGACGATGTTCGCCACCTTCTGCGTCGCGTGGGCCGCGGTCACGCTGCTCGCCTACGTGCTCTACCGGGTCGAGCTCGCGGGGAAGCGGGCCGACCGCGACCTGCGCGAGCTGCGGGAGCTCCTCTCGTGAGCCAGGGCCAGTACGTCGCGGCGGCGTACGGAGTCGTGTTCGTGGTCGTGCTCGTCTACGTCGCGATCATCGCGGCGAAGCTGGTGCGGCTCGAGCGCGAGGCCGCCGAGCTCGTCGAGCTCGCCCGCAGGAGAGCCGGGGGAAACGCCTCGTGACCCGCCGGAGCTCTCTCTATGCTGCCCGCGTGCCGGGGAGCCGGACACGCGAGAGGAACGGAGACGCTCGGTGAGGCGGCCGGCTCTGGCCGGGCGGCCGCTACCGGTTCAGGCCCCAACCGCGTTCGTTCGGATCCGCCCTCGCGGGCCTCGTCTCTGCGGCGAGCCCAACCGGCATCGCCGTGGGCGCTGTGCGACGCGGATGCGCACCCGCTCCCGCTGACGGACCGCCGACCGCAGAGAGGGGGCGCGTTACGCTGCTCCCGTGTTCATCACGTTCCTGAGCGACTTCGGGCTCAAGGACGACTTCGTCGGAACCTGTCACGGCGTCATGAAGCGCATCGCGCCCGACGCGCAGATCATCGACGTCACGCACGGCATCCCGCCCACCGCCGTCCTCCAGGGCGCGATGGTCCTTGCGAACACGATCGGCTACATGCCGGTCGGCGTGCACCTGGCGGTGGTCGATCCCGGGGTCGGGGGGCCGCGCCGCGCGGTCGTGCTCCGGGATCACGACGGCCGGTTGTACGTCGGGCCCGACAACGGGCTGCTGCTGCGGGCGGCGAGCAAGGCGGGGATCGACGTGGCGCACGAGATCGTGAACCCGGCGTACGCCCTCGAGACGATCTCGCGCACGTTCCACGGCCGCGATCTCTTCTCTCCCGCCGCTGCGCACCTCGCGCGCGGCGTTGCGATCGAGCAGCTCGGACCGCCGCTCGATCCGGAGACGCTGATCGCGCTCGATCTCCCCGAGCCGGCCGTCTCGAACGGCGTGCTGCTCGCGAGCCTCCTCTACGTCGACAGCTTCGGGAACATCGCCCTGAACCTGACGCGCGACGACGTCGAACAGCTCGGCATCGTCTCCGGCACCCGCGTGGAGCTGGAGCTCGCCGGCGAGCGCTACTACGCGGTCATGGCGAGGACGTTCGCGGACGCGCGGCCGGGGGACGTGATCCTGTACGAGGACAGCTATCGGAACATGTCGGTGGCGATCTCACGAGGGAGCGCCGCGCGCATGCTCCATGCGACGCCCGGGCAGACGCTGAAGATCGTCCCACTCGTTTGACTTCCCCCGAGATGCGGTAGGCTCGGACCGACGAGACGTCCGTGACGCGCCTTACAGCGGTCCGGACGTCTCTCTTTCTCGGTCAGGAGATCGGCGGGCGGTCGTCGTGCCAGGGCCGTGCCGTCTCGACCTGTGCCGCCAGCCGGATCAGCTCCGCTTCGCCCGCCGGCCTCCCGATCGCCTGGACACCGATCGGCAGCCCGCCGTCGCTGCGATGGAGTGGGAGCGACAGCGCGGGAAGGCCGGTGAGGTTCGCGATAGCGGTGAACGGCGTGAAGAGCGTGTTCCTGCGCAGCTGCTCGAGGGCTCCCTCGGCGCCCTCGTCCTGCCAGCCGATCGGCACCGGCGGCAGCGCGAGCGTCGGTGTGAGCACGACGTCGACCGTGCTCCAGAAGGCGACGATCGTGCGAGCAGCCATGGCGAGGCGCGCGGCCGCTGCGCCGTAGTCCGCGGAGGAGGTTCGGCGCGCGGCCTCCACGAGCCCCTGGTTCAACGGCGTGAGCAGAGCCGGGTCGACGGGGAACAGCGCCGGGCTCACCTGCCAGACGGTGATGAAGTCGTCGAGCAGCGCACCTTCGCTCCACGGCGGGGTGGCCTCGACGATCTCGTGCCCGAGCTCGTCGAGCAGGCTCGCTGCGTTGCCGAGCGCGGCCTCGCACTCTGCGTGGACCCCCGCGTCGATCGGCGGTGTCGAGGTCACCGCGACGTGCAGGCGGCCAGGGTCGGCGCCGACCTCGTCGGCGAACGGACGCTTCGGCGGGGGTGTCCACCACGGGTCGCCGGGCTCGTAGCCGGCGAGCACGTCGAGCAGCCGAGCCGCGTCCTCGACCGTGCGTGAGAGCGGCCCAGCCGTCGAGAGCCCCTCGAGCGACGGGAACGGCGCAGACGAGACTCGGCCGCGCGCCGGCTTCAGCCCGAAGACACCGCAGCACGAGGCGGGGATCCGGATCGAGCCGCCGCCGTCCGTGCCGTGCGCGACGGGAATCAGCCCGGCGGCCAGCGCTGCGGCCGCGCCTCCGCTCGACCCTCCCGGTGTTCGCTCAGGGCTCCACGGATTGCGCGTCGCCCCGTTCAGATCCGACTCCGTGAATGCGACCGTGCCGAACTCCGGCGTGTTCGTCTTCCCGAGGATCACGAACCCGGCCTCGCGGAGCCGCCGCACGACCGCCGTGTCGAAGTCCGGGACGTGGTCGGCGAACGCGCGGCACGAGTAGGTCGTCCGGATCCCATTCGTCGCCGTCAGGTCCTTCACGGCGATGGGCACGCCGTGGAACGGGGCCGCGGAGTCGCTTCCGTCCGCGGCGCGCGCGTCGGTCAGAGCCTCCTCCGCGCGCACGGTGACGAAGCTGTTCAACTGCGGGTCGAGCCGCTCGATCCGCTGGAGGTAGTGCCCGGTCAGCTCGACAGACGACAGCTCACCGGCGCGGACTCGGCGTGCCTGCTCGGTCGCGGAGAGGAACGCGAGCTCCATCCGCGCGACCGTAACAGGGAGTGGCGAGGGCCGGACTTGAACCGGCGACACCACGGTTTTCAGCCGTGTGCTCTACCAGCTGAGCTACCTCGCCGCGGCGACTCAGTGTAGCCCGGTATCGCGTAGCGTTCGGCGCCATGGCGGAGACGCGTCGTAAGGTGACGGTGATCGGTGCGGCGCTCGACCTCGGACAGGGTCGGCGCGGCGTGGACATGGGGCCGTCCGCCATGCGCGCGGCGGGGCTCGAGGACCGGCTGCGGAGCCTCGGCTACGAGGTTCGGGACTGCGGGAACGTCGCGAGCCCCGAGCCCGAGGCGACCGCGCTGCACGACGAGCGCGCTCGCTTCCTGCCCGAGATCAAGGAGACCTGTGCTCGTGTCGCTCGGCTTGTCACCGAGGCGCGCGCTGACGACGCGATCCCGCTCGTGCTCGGCGGCGACCACTCTGTCGCGCTCGGCACGCTCGGCGGCATGGCGAAGGCGCACGGCTCGGGCGGCGTGCTGTGGATCGACGCGCACTCCGACGTGAACACGCCGGCGACGAGCCCGAGCGGGAACGTGCACGGGATGTCGCTCGCAGCCGCGCTCGGGCTGGCCGGAGCGGAGTTCGAGAGCGACGCGTGGCCTCTCCCCGCCGTCGACCCGGCCCGCGTGGCGCTTGTCGGCGCGCGCGAGCTCGACGTGGGAGAGCGGAAGCTCCTGCGCGAGGCCGGCATCCGCGTGTTCACGATGAGCGAGATCGACCGGATCGGGATCGAGCGGGCGGTGCGCGAGGCGCTCGACCGGATCGCCGGGGGCGGATTCGTCCACGTCTCGCTGGACATGGACGTGCTCGATCCGGACGTCGCCCCGGGTGTGGGGACGCCGGTTCGCGGCGGGCTCACGTACCGCGAGGCGCACCTCGCGCTCGAGCTCGTCGCAGAGTCCGGGCTGGCCGGATCGCTCGAAGTGGTCGAGGTCAACCCGATCCTCGACCGCGAGAACACGACTGCGCTCACCGCGGTCGAGCTCGTCGCGAGCGCCCTCGGAAAGAAGATCCTGTAGGCGAGGCGCTCCCCCGGGCGCCACCACGCGTCGGCGGTGTGTCGGCTCGGAGCGCGCGCGTTGGGAAGTTGGCACGGAATCGGCATCCAGGCGCGAGCGAATTCTCGCTAGCGTGACCGAAGGGACACGGGAGTGCCCCTGGGGGTGGTTGGGGGCGGTGGGGGCGTTCGGCGCTAAGAGCGCGCGCGGAGTGCGCGCCGCGACGCGCCCGGACTCGGGGGGCTACGACGCGGGCGAGCCCGCGAGCTGCGGGATGATGTCGTTCCCGTACGCGGCCAGCGTCGCCTCCTGGCCCTCGGTCATGAGGTAGATGTTGAACTGGTCGACGCCGACGTCCTCGAGCGCCTTCAGCTTCGCGGATGCCTGCTCCGCGTTCCCGAGCACGCAGAAGCGGTCGCAGATCTCGTCGGTCACGAACTCGCCGTGCTTCGCGCCGACGCGCGAGTGCTCCTCGTAGTCGTAGAACTTGCGCACGCGCACGTACTCGGTCAGCTCGTGCGGGATCTCCGAGTCGAAGCCGTAGCGCTCGATGAGATCCATCACGTGGTTCGAGACCATCGCCGGGAACCAGCGCACCTGCTCGCGCGCGTCCGCGATGTCGTCGGAGATGTGGCTCGGCGCGCACACGATGCACTCGAGCGCGTCCGGGTCGCGGCCGGACTCCTCGGCCGCCTTCCGCGCCGTGCCCATGATCCACTGGATGATCACGGGGTCGGCGAGCTGAATGATCACGCCGTCGCCGACGCGCCCCGCGACGGCGAGCGCCTTCGGCCCGTAGCCTGCGACGTGCATTGGAATATCGGGGAGCTCGGGGCGCACCCACTTGAGCTGGAGGTCCTTCTCGTTCCAGTGCACCTCGCGCCCGTTCATGAAGTCCTTGATCATCGCCAGCCGCCGCTCGAACTCCGCGACGCGCACGGGCTTCTGGCCGATGAACCGCCGCGCGGAGTCTCCGCGGCCGATGCCCATGACCATGCGTCCGTTCGAGATGTCCTGGAGCGTCGCGTAGCCACTCGCGAGCACGGTCGGCTCGCGCGTGCCCGGGTTCGTCACGCAGTGGCCGAACTTCATCGTGGAGGTCGCCTGCACGGCGAGCGTGAGCAACGGGAACGACTCCTGCCAGAGGACGTGGGAGTCGTAGGTCCAGCCGTACTCGAAGCCGTTCGACTCCGCGAGCCGGAAGAGCTCGACGAGCCTGTCGGGAGGCGGGTCGGGGAGGACGGTGACGCCGAAGCTCAGGGACATGATCTCTCCTTCGTTCGCAGGCTGCGATTATCGCCCGCTTGCGGGGGCGGAGGTGCGCCGGTAGCCGACCATCGAGGCCGCGCGGGTGAAGCCGAGCCGGTCGTACAGCGCCAGTGCGGAGACGTTGTCCTCGTAGACCGTGAGCGCGACCTTCGCGCAGCGCGGGTCCACGACCAGCTGCCGGCAGATCGCGACCACGAGTGTCCTGCCGTGCCCGCGGCCCCGGGCGGCCTCCGCGACGCCGACGAAGTCGAGGTAGCCATCACCTCCCGCGGGGTCGACGCGCCCGGCCGCGTAGCCGACCAGCTCTCCGTTCTCGACGAGCGCGAGCAGCGTCGCCTCGCCGCGCCGATGCTGGTCGGCGAGCTGCGCTCCCGAGTAGTAGGTGCCCGGAAAGAGCGTCTCGTGGAGCTCGAACAGGGCTTCGCGGTGGTCGTCGCCGAACGGCGGCACGGACGTAGGCGGCAGGGCGAGGATGTGCTCTCTGCGGATCTCGAGCGAGTACGCCGGCGTTCGGCGCTCGAAGTCGTGCGCGCCGGCGAGCTCGGCGAGCCGCGCGTTCGCGACGTCACCGAGCAGCTCGAGGTCGTGGACGCCGCTCGCCGCAGCGGTCGCGATCGACCGTTCGAGCAGCCGCTCGGCGAGCTCGTCCCAGTGGGACGGCGTGACCAGCGGCCCGTGAACCCAGGCCCGCTCGATCTCCGTGTCGACGTCTGCGCCGATGAAGCCGGCGACTTCGCCGTCGAGCTCTGCGACGGTGCACCGGGCGAACCAGTCCGCGCCCCAGCCCTCGACCTGCGCGGCGATCTCGGCCGCGGTGCGGCCGAGCGACGGGATGGCGCTCTCGGGGCGCTCCTGGAGACGGGTGACGAACCGCGCCAGCTCGGCGAGCTCGCTCGCGGAGGCCGCCCGGATCGTCGCGGGCACCCTGCGGCTACCTGCCACCGCCGCTCGCGACCCAGTCGATCGTGCGGCGCGCGAGGCCGTCGAGGGCGGCGGCCGAGAGCTCGATGTGCTCCTCCTTGGTGTCCTCGAGCTTCGTGTGCGAGAGGCCGCGCAGGCTCTGGACGAACAGCATCACCGTCGGGACTCCTGCACGGGACACTTCTGCGGCATCGTGCAGCGGGCCGGACGGCAGGCGGTGTGACGCGCCGGCGACCTCCGTGATCGCCTCGTCCGCGAAGCCGACGAGCGTCTCGTCGAAGAGGATCGGCCCGATCGACCAGAGTCGCTCCCACTCGACGCCGATCCGCTCCTCGGCCGCGAAGCGCTCGCTCGCCTCCTTCGCCTGTGCGAGCAGCTCCGCGAGCTTCGCGGCGTCCAGGTGGCGCTGGTCGAGGAGCTGCTCGGCGGTCTCGACGACGGAGGTCACGATCCCCGGCTTGCAGATGACGCCGCCCGAGGTGCAGACGGCACCATCGCCGACGCGCGCGGCGATGTCCCGGATCTCGAGCGCGAGCTTCGCCGCGCCCGCGAGTGCGTCGCGGCGCTCTGCCATCGGCGTCGAGCCTGCGTGCGCCGCCTGGCCGCGCCACGTGACGCGGTGCCGCTCGACCCCAAAGGTGCCCAGCACGACGCCGAGCGGGAGGTCGAGCGACTCGAGCACGGGACCCTGCTCGATGTGCAGCTCGAGGTAGGCGGCAGCGCTCTCGAGCTGCGAGCGCGCGTCGAGCGCGCGGTCGAGGTCGATGCCGTGCGCGGCGAGCGCGTCGGGCAGGGCGACGCCGTCCGCATCCTTCAGCACGCGTAGCTCGTCCTGGTCGGCCATCGAGCCCGCCGCCGCGCTCGAGCCGACCAGGCTGCGCCCGAAGCGGGCGCCCTCCTCGTCGGCCCAGTCCACCAGTCGAACCGTGACCGGCGGCGTCCCCTCCTCCGCGATCCGCCTCAGCGACTCGACGCCCGCGAGGACGTTGAGGCACCCGTCCAGCCAGCCGCCGTTCGGCACCGAGTCCATGTGCCCGCCGATCAGTACTGCGCGGTCCGAGTCGCCGCGGAGCGTGAACCACTGGTTCCCGGCCTCGTCGATCTCGTGCTCCGCGCCCGTGGGCGCGACCTTGTCGCGGAGCCAGGCCCGAGCTTGCTCCCACGTGTCCGTCCACGCGGCTCGCTGTGCGCCGTTCGCGTCGCCCGTGAGCTCGCGCAGCTCCTTCAGCTCGGCGACCGTGCGGCTCGGGTCGAGAGGCATGGATCCGAGCTTAACCCTCCGCCCGCGCCTGGCTCCACTCCGGGTGTGGTGGAATAGCGGAGCCGAGAGGGTCGACCGCCGCAGGCGGAAAGCGAGGTGAGGTCGTGTCGGTACTCATCAAGGGCGGGAGGATCATCACCGCCGCCGACGACTACGTGGGCGACGTGTTCGTCGAGGGAGAGCGGATCACGACGGTCGGGGAGACGCTCGACGTCGACGCCGATCGCGTGATCGACGCCGAGGGCCGCTACGTCCTGCCCGGGTGCGTCGACCCGCACACGCACCTCGACATGCCGTTCGGCGGGACCACGACCATCGACGACGTCACGTCGGGGCAGACAGCGGCCGCGTTCGGTGGCACGACGACGCACGTCGACTTCTGCATCCAGACGCCTGGCACCTCGTTCGCGGAGTCGCTCGACACGTGGCACGGCAAGCGCGAGGGGAAGCAGGTCATCGACATGGGCTTCCACATCGCCGTCACCGACCTGCGCGAGGGCGGCTCGCTCGAGGAGCTCGCGCGCCTGCCGGAGCAGGGCGTCACCTCGTACAAGCTCTTCATGGCCTACAAGGGCGCGCTCATGGTCGACGACGAGACGCTCTTCCGCACGATGGAGGTTGCCGCCGAGACCGGCGCGCTCGTGATGGTGCACGCGGAGAACGGTGACGCCATCGACGTCCTCGTGCAGCAGGCGCTGGCGGCCGGGAACACGGCACCGCACTTCCACGCCCTCACGCGGCCGCCCGAGACGGAGGGCGAGGCGACGAACCGCGCGATCATGCTCGCCCGCGTCGCCGGCGCGCCGCTGTACGTCGTCCATGTTTCGTGCAAGGAGGCGGTCGAGCCGATCGCCCGCGCGCGCGAGCAGGGCTGGGACGTGTGGGGCGAGACGTGCACGCAGTACTTCTTCGTGGACTACACGTACCTCGAGCGCCCCGACTTCGAGGGCGCGAAGTACGTGTACACGCCGCCGCCGCGGCCGATCGAGAACCAGGAAGTGCTCTGGCACGCGGTGCGCTCGGACATCCTCTCGGTCGTCTCCACCGACCACTGCGCGTTCCTCTGGGACGGGCAGAAGACGATGGGGAAGGACGACTTCTCGAAGATCCCGAACGGCGGGCCGGGGCTCGAGAACCGGCTGCACATGATCCACGAGTTCGGCGTGCGCGCCGGCCGGATCTCGCTCAACCGGATGGTGGAGCTGCTCTCGACGAACCCGGCGAAGCTGTTCGGCCTGTACCCGCGGAAGGGCACGATCGCGCCCGGCTCCGACGCCGACATCGTGATCTTCGACCCGGATAAGCGGCACCTGATCACCGCCGCCACTCAGCACTCGAAGACGGACTACAACCTGTACGAGGGCACCGAGGTCACGGGCTCGCCCGAGACCGTGCTGCTGCGCGGCAACGTGCTGGTCGAGAACGGTGGGCTGGTCGCGGAGCCCGGGATCGGGGAGTTCGTCGAGCGCGCGGCGTTCGGGCAGGAGCTGCTCCCGGTGCGGGCAGGCTGATGGCCGTCGAGACCGACGCCAACCTCGGCGCCCGGATCGTCGAGGACGCCAAGGAGTACGTCCTCTACTCGTGGTCGGTGCAGGACGCCATCCAGCCGATCCCGGTCGCCGGCGCGGAGGGGCGCTACTTCTGGGACTACGACGGGAAGCGCTACCTCGACTTCGCGTCGCAGCTCGTCAACGTCAACATCGGTCACCAGCACCCGAGGATCGTCGCGGCGATCAAGGAGCAGGCCGACCGGCTCGCGACGATCGGCCCGCCGATGGCGAGCGAGTCGCGCTCGCAGCTCGGGCGGCTGCTCGCCGAGGTCACGCCCGGCGACCTCTGCATGTCCTTCTTCACGAACTCGGGCGCGGAGGCGAACGAGAACGCGATCAAGCTCGCGCGGCTCGCGACCGGTCGCCACAAGATCGTCGTCCGCTACCGCTCGTACCACGGGGCCACGCACGGCTCGATCTCGCTCACGGGCGACCCGCGCCGCTGGCCGAACGAGCCCGGGATGCCGGGCGTCGTCCGGATGTTCGACCCGTACACGTACCGCTGCCCGGCGGGGCACCCGGATCCGTGCCCGGTGTGCTCGGGGGCTCCGCACCTCGAGGAGATCCTCGAGTACGAGGGCGCGCACACGGTCGCGGCCGTCGTCCTCGAGACGGTCACGGGGACGAACGGGATCATCCCGCCGCCCGACTGCTACCTGCAGTCGATCCGCGAGGTCTGCGACCGGCACGGGATCCTGCTCGTGCTGGACGAGGTGATGGCGGGCTTCGGGCGAACCGGCCGCTGGTTCGCGTGCGAGAACTGGGACGTCGTCCCGGACATTCTCACGGTCGCGAAGGGCATCAACTCGGGCTACGTCCCGCTGGGCGCGATGGTCATCCGCGAGCATCTGAAGGAGTGGGTGCGCTCGCGGTTCTTCCCCGGCGGCCTGACGTACGCGGGGCACCCGCTCGCGTGCGCGTCGGCGGTGGCGTCGATCGAGGCCTTCCGCGAGGAGGGCGTCGTCGAGAACGCGGCCGAGGTAGGCGCGTACCTGGGCGAGCGGCTGCGCGGGCTCGCCGCCGGCCACCCGTCGATCGGCGACGTGCGCGGGCTCGGCTGCTTCTGGGGCGTGGAGCTCGTGAAGAGCCGGGAGACGCGCGAGATGCTCGTCCCGTTCAACGCGTCGGGCGACGCGGCGGCCCCGGTCGCGCGGATGGCGAAGGCGGCGCTCGAGCGCGGCCTCTACCTGATGACGCACTGGAACGTGATCATGGTCGTCCCGCCGCTGACGATCACGCGCGACGAGGTGGACGAGGGGATCGCGATCCTCGACGAGGTGCTCGCCATCGCCGACGAGCACGTCGACGCATAACGCTGCTCTCCGTCGTCCACACGGCCGACCTCAGCGGTCGCGAGCGTGACGAGCTGCACGCCTTCCTGGTCGACGCGTTCGACGGGGGCTTCGCGGACGAGGACTTCGAGCACGCGCTCGGCGGGCTCCACGTGCTGCTGCGCGAGAACGGCTCGTCGATCGCGCACGCGGCAGTCGTCCAGCGGCAGCTCCTGCACGGGGAGCTCCCGATCCGCACGGGCTACGTGGAGGCCGTCGCCGTCCGGCGCGATCGCAGGCGAGAAGGCCATGGGCGTGCGGTCATGGCCGAGGCCGAGCGCGTGATCGCGGCCGCGTACGACCTCGGCGCGCTCTCGACCGGGCTCGAGGGCTTCTACGAGCGCACCGGTTGGGAACGCTGGCTCGGCCCCACGTACGTGCTCGCGCCGTCCGGGCTCACGCGCACCGACGAGGACGACGGCGGCGTGCTCGTCCTTCGCACGCCGACGAGCCCGGACCTCGATCTCACGGGCCCGCTCGCCTGCGATTGGCGCTACGGCGACGTCTGGTGAGAGATCAGGGTTTCGAGCCGGGCCCGAACTCGCGGACCTCCTGCGCGCAGCGGCACGCGACGGCGAGCTTCGCGGCCCACTCCAGCGCCTCCTCGCGCGAGGGCACATCGAGGATCGAGAAGCCGCCGATGTACGCGTTCTTCGCTGCGGACGGGCCGTCGGTGACCGTCCCGTCGGTGCCCACCAGGCTCACCTGCTCATGGGAGTGCAGGCCGCCGCCGAACACCCAGACGCCGGCGTCCTCGGCCTCCTGGGCCACCGCGTGCGCAGCCGCGGCGACGTCGGGCAGATCCTCCTCGGGGAAGGTCATCCAGCCGTCGTCGAACGAGATCAGGTAGCGCGGCATCTCTCATTGCCTCCTTGTCCCGGCGGCCTGCACCGGCCGCGTCGACTCAGAGACTGACAGGCGACTGGTGACTCATCGGTCGCCGGACAGGAACCCGGCGACCGCGGCGCTCGTCTCCTCGAGCGCGTCCCACAGCACCGTGTGCCCACCCGGCACGACGACGACCTCGAGCAGGTCCCCGAGCGCCTCGCGGTGCGCGTCCAGGAGATGGTCGTACGGGAGGTACGACTCCTCGCCGAGGACGAGGAGCGTCGGGACGCGCACGCGTTCGAACGGGGGCGGCTGCGACGCCATCTCACCGTACGCGGCGACGACCGCAGACTGCGAGTATCGGTAGCGGTACAGGTCGTCCTCGGTCCAGACGAGGTGACCCTCGAGCTCCTCCTCGACGAGCTCGCGCGGCGCGCGCTGGAGCTGGCTCTCGACGTAGCGCTGGTCGATCCCCTCTGCGAAGGAGACGTACGCGCGCTCCTTGCGTGCGTTCTCGGCCGCCCACAGTCCCACGTGCGGGAGGAGGTGGATCGCGGGATCGAGCAGCACGAGCCGGGGCACGAGCTTCGGCGCGCGGGCGGCGAGCTCGAACGCGAGCCGCCCGCCGAACGAGTGGCCGACGAGGAAGGCAGGCTCGGCATCGACGGCCTCGACCACCGCGTCCACGTGCGCCTCGAGCGACCACGGCGGCTCGTACGGCGACGCTCCGTGGCCGAGCAGGTCCGGAGCGAGCACCTCGAAACCGGCGAGCGCCTCTGCGAGCTTCGCGAAGTGGCGGCCGTGGCTCGTCACGCCGTGCAGGCAGACGACCCGCGGCCCGCCCGGCCCGCCGAAGCGCTCGACGTGGAGGCTCACGCGAGGGTCTCGAGCGATTCCGGAACCATCTCCGTCCGTCGCTCGTCCGACCACTTCACGAGCGACCAGATCACGGTCCCGTCCTTGTCGATCAGGAACGTGCCGCGGTGCGGCGCGCCGTTCTCGTCGTTGAACACGCCGTAGGCCTTCGCAGCCGCGCCGTGCGACCAGAAGTCGGACGCGAACGTGAACTCCGCGCCGATCTCCTCCTTCCACGCCTGCCGTGCGGGCGCGGAGTCGCAGGACACGAAGACGATCTCCGTCTGCGCGTTCGTGAAGGACTCGAGGTTCTCCTGGAGGTCGCGCGCCTCCTCCTCGCACACCGGTGTGAACGCGAAGGGGTGGAACACGAGCAGGACGTTCGAGCGGCCCCGGAAGTCCGAGAGCCGCACGCGCTCCCCGTGATTCACCTCGAGGTCGAACTCGGGCGCCTTCTCACTCGTCGTCACGGCCATGGCGTCGCGCGATAGTAACCGTGCAGTCAGGCTCGATCCTGCTCGAGCGCCTCCAGCCGGCCGGCGAACGATCCGCCGCCGATGACGCGTTCCACGCCCGGGACGCGCGCGCGCAGGCCGCGGTCGGAGGAGACGAGCCACACGCGGTCCCCCAGCGTCGGCGCATGCTCCGCGATCCAGTCGTCGGCGATGTCGCCGCCCGTCCCGACGAGGGTCGTCCGCTCGTCGAGCTCGTGAACGCCGACGAGGTCTCCCGGCGCAGGGCCATCGAACACGACGACGAGGCGGACGCCCTCGTCCTCGCCCCACGCGCGCGTCAACTGGAGGAACCGGTCCTCGTGGAGGTTCGGCCACCGCGACCGCATGGCGTTCCGCGCGTCGACGAGCACGACCGGCTCGTCACTCACCGTCGTCGGGTCGGTAGTAGCGGCGGCCCCGGAGATCCTCGGGGAGGTACGAGACCTCGAACCCCTCCGGGTCGTCGTGCGGGTAGACGTAGCCCTCGCCGTGTCCTCGCGCCGCCGTCGCGCCCTCGTGTCCCGTCGAGCGGAGCATGAGCGGCGGCCGGGCGTTCCCGTGCTCGCGGACGTCGCGCCGCGCCTCCCAGATCGCGACCGCGGACGCGTTCGACTTCGGCGCGCGCGCGAGGTAGATCGCCGCCTGCGCGAGGTTGAGCTGTGCCTCCGGGAGCCCGACGTGCTCGAGGGCCTGCGCCGCCGCTACCGCGACGACGAGCGCCTGCGGGTCGGCGTTGCCCACGTCCTCGGAGGCGAGGATGACCATGCGCCGCGCGATGAACCGCGGGTCCTCGCCGGCCTCCAGCATCGCCGCGAGGTAGTAGACCGTCGCGTCCGCATCGCCGCCGCGCATCGACTTGATGAACGCGGACGCGAAGTCGTAGTGCTGGTCGCCCTTGCGGTCGTACCTGAGCGGCCGCTTGCGGGCCGCGTCGAGGACGTGCTCCTCGGAGATGGGGACGCCTTCGGCGCGTGCGGTCTCGGCGACGAGCTCGAGGATCTGGAGCGCGGCGCGCGCGTCGCCTCCGGCTCGGGTCGCGACGAGCGCGGCGAGCTCGTCGGAGAGCTCCGTCCCGAGCTCGGCCGCGCCACGGCGCAGCACGACGGCGACCTCTTCGTCCGAGAGCGCCTGCAGCTCGATCACGGTGCAGCGCGAGAGCAGCGCCGAGTTCACCTCGAAGTACGGGTTCTCGGTCGTCGCCCCGATGAGCGTGACGAGCCCGTCCTCGACCGCGTGCAGCACCGAGTCCTGCTGCGCCTTGTTGAAGCGGTGGATCTCGTCGATGAAGAGGATCGTCCGCCGGCCGTTGCCGCCGAGCCGGTCGCGGGCCCGCGCGATCACCGCGCGCACGTCGTCGACGCGCGCGGAGACCGCGGAGAGCTCCTCGAAGGCCGCGCCCGTGCGCTCGGCGACGATCCGCGCGATCGTCGTCTTCCCCGTCCCCGGCGGCCCGAAGAGGATCATCGAAGGCGGCCGGTCCTGCTCGATCGCGAGCCGCAGCGCCGAGCCTTCCCCGAGCACGTGGCCCTGCCCCACGAGGCCCTCGAGCGTCGTCGGCCGCAGCCGCACGGCCAGCGGGGCGCTCTCGGCGAGCCGGTCGCCGGCGGCTTCCGAGAAGAGGTCGGCCACCGCCGAAGTATGCTCCGGTCGTGGCGGGTCACGAGGTGGAGGACTACTCGCAGCCGGTGCTCGCGGGCGACGCGGCATCCGACTACGAGCGCTACCTGAACACCGAGGAGTTGCTCAAGCTGCAGAAGACCGCGGACGAGTGGGTGCACCGCGACGAGCTCCTCTTCCAGGTCACGCACCAGTCCTCCGAGCTCTGGCTGAAGCTCGCGTGGAACGACGCGGACGAGGCCGCGCGGCTCGTCGAGGAGGGTGACGTGCAGGCCGCGCTTCGCCTGCTCGACCGTGCGGCGCTCTGCATCCGCTTCCTCGTCCAGCAGCTCGACATGCTCGAGCGCATGTCGCCGTGGGAGTACCAGGAGATCCGCAAGGTCCTCGGGCACGGGTCGGGGTTCGACTCGCCGGGCTGGAACGAGCTCCGCAAGGTCCTGCCACGGCTCGGGCAGGCGTTCCACGCCGCGCGTCGCGCCGAGGGCCTCTCGGTCCGCGACGTCTACGTGCGTGGGCGCGAGCACGAGGACCTGTACCGGCTCGCCGAGGCCCTGATCGAGCTCGACGAGCAGGCGCAGCTCTGGCGCATGCGCCACTACCAGACCGTCGCGCGCGTGATCGGCGACAAGGTCGTCGGGACGCAGGGCACGCCCGTCGAGCTCCTCGGCCGCCTGATCACGAAGACCTCGTTCCCGGAGCTGTGGGAGGTCCGGAACGACCTCACGGCGCTGTCGAAGGAGGAGGACGCCGGTGAAGGCTGAGACCGAGCCGCGCACGTCGCTTCGCGACGAGGCGACCGTGCTCCTCCAGGAGCTCCTGCGCGTGAACACCGTCAACCCGCCCGGGAACGAGATCCGCGCGGCGCGGCTCCTGCACGAGTACTTCGCGCTGAACGGGATCGAGGCCGACCTCCTCGGCCGAGACCCGGACCGCCCGAACGTCGTGGCGCGGGTGAAGGGCGGCGACGGGCCTTCGCTCGCGTTCCTCTCCCACACGGACACCGTCCTCGCCGATCCCGCGGAGTGGGAGCGGGGCCCGTGGTCCGGTGACCTCGTCGACGGCGAGGTGTGGGGGCGCGGCGCGCTCGACATGAAGGACCAGGCCGCGGCCTCCGCGGTGGCGTTCGCCTCGCTCGTCCGTGAGGGCTTCCAGCCGTCGGGCGACCTCGTCTACCTCTCGGTTGCGGACGAGGAGGTGGGCGGGAGCGACGGGTACGGGCTCGTGTGGCTCGTGGAGGCTCACCCGGACGCGGCGCGCTGCGACTACGCGATCAACGAGGGTGGCGGCCAGCGGCTCGAGCTCGGCGGGAGTCCGGTGTACGTCTGCGCGACCGCGGAGAAGATGTCCGCGCCGTTCACCTTGCGCGTGCACGGGCGGAGCGGGCACGGCTCCATGCCCGGGATCGCGGACAACGCGCTCGTGAAGGCGGCGCGCTACGTCGACGTCCTCGGCTCGTACGTGCCGCCGCGGGAGATGATCCCGGAGGCGCGCGGCTTCCTCGAGGCGATCCTCGGCGAGGCGCCGCCGGTCGAGGAGGCGCTCGCGCGGGCGGCTGACGTGCATCCGCTGCTGCCGGCGCTCGTCGAGCCGCTCCTTTCGCTCACGCTCTCCCCGACCATGGCGCACGCGTCCGACCAGCGGAACGTGATCCCCGCGCTCTGCGAGGTCGTCGTCGACTGCCGGCTGCTCCCGGAGCAGACGCCCGAGGACGCTGAGGCGTTGCTCCGCGCCGCGCTCGGCCACGGCGAGTACGAGCTCGTCTGGACGGAGGCGACGGGCGGGACGCGCTCCCCGATCGAGACGCCGCTCTGGGACGCGCTCGCCGAGTTCACGGAGGGCATCGAGGAGGGCGCGAAGCTGGCGCCGGTCGCCTGTCCGGGCTTCACCGACAGCCACTATCTGCGCGAGGCGTACGGCACCGTCGCGTACGGCTTCTTCCCGATGAAGGCGATGGACACGCAGCTCGCGACGATGCTCATCCACTCCGCGAACGAGCGGACGCACGTCGACGACCTCGAGCTCGGCGTGGAGATGCTGCGCGCGGCGGCGTTGTCGTTGCTCGGCTAGCGCTTCGTCACAAGTCGGAGCCGAGTGCGTGCCGACCTCGTGACGAGGGCTCTTCTGAGTACCGGCCACGCCCTACCTTGGATCCCGGCGGAGGGTTGACTCCCGAGGCGGGACGACCGCGTGAGAAGCGGTCGACCGGCGTGAGCCGGTTCCGGTTCGAGGCCGGCGCCCTTCCCCCACCCAT
>SIRU01000064.1 GCA_004366385.1 Actinomycetota bacterium | reverse complement strand
GCCCCAGCTCGTGGAGCGCGACGCCGAGGTTGAGGGTCGTGGTGGTCTTCGCGACGCCGCCCTTCTGGTTCGCGAACACGATGACGTTGGCGGTCACGTTCGCCCCGCTCTCGGGGCGGGGCTCGGGGTCGGGGACGGCCTGGAGGTGCGGCTCGGCGTCCACTGCCTGCTCGGGATCGTCGTCCGCGGGCGAGTCGTCTGCGTCGGTTCTGGGCCGCGACTGGGACCGCGGCAGGATGCGTGAGAGCCCCATGACCGCGTCACCTTCCAGCCCATCGCCGAAACTCCTTCAACCTGCTCGCTCGCCGCGCTCACGGTAGCCGACCCTCGCCCCCGCCCCGCCCGCTCAGTCCTCCCCGTCCCAGTAGTCGAGCGGCTCGCCGAGCCGCACGGCGAGCCCGAGCCCTCGGAACATGACCTTGCCCGAGCGTGGGTAGAAGCAGAGGTCGCTCGGATCGCGGTTGCCGTACATGAGCACGGTCAGCCCGCCCTCCCCGCCGCGGAAGGCGTGAGCAACGCCCGTCCCCGGCAGGCGCACGATGACCGACCCGGCCCGAACCGGATGCTCGGAGACGCCCCCGTCTTCCCAGAGCAGGAGGCCGCCCTCGCCGTCGAGCACGACGAAGATCTCCTCCTCCGCGGAGTGGCAGTGCGGCGGCGCGTTCAGCTTCCCCGGCAGCACCTCCGCCAGCCGGAGCCCGGTCTGCCGCGACCCGGCCGCGCGGCCGAGGTCGCGGACACGGCGCCCGATCGTGGCCGTCTCCCGCTCCTGCTGCTCCACGTCCTCGACACTGACCATCGTCGACGGGCGCGGCGAGACCTCGCCCACCGCGGGCGGGCCTGCAGCGGCCTCCCGGGCCCAGGGGTGATCCTCCTCGGCGCCGACCGGCGCCCAGGTGTGGCCGAGCCAGGCCACGTCTGAACGAGGCAGCCACGTGATCCCGGCCGCGTGTGTCCGCTGCCCGAACGCGAGCACGTCGAGGCCGTCGTCTCCCGCCTGCAGCGTGTGTGCGTTCTCGAGCGCGAGATGGACGAGGCAGTCGCCCGCGCGTACCTCGTATGCGAGCGGCTCGTCGCCCTCCGACTGGACCGACACGCCGCTTCCCGCGAGCACGAAGAAGATCTCCTCCTCCGCGCCCTCGAGGTGGAGCGGCGTCGCCCACTTCCCGGGGTCGATCTCGATTCGCTTGACCCCCAGCGCCCGCGACGCGTCACCGGTCAGGCTCCGCCACGTCCCCGCGATGTGGCCACGCTCGCCGCGCCAGGTCGGACGGTCGTCCCAGTGCAGCACGACCCCGTTCGAGCTCACACGGCGATCATGTCACGGGCGAGGGCAGACCGCAGGTTGTCGACCGCCCGCTGCCCGGCATCACCTCCTTCCGCCTTCGACCACGCCTCCGCGTCGACGAGCAGCCCTCGAAGCTCGGCCAGGAGCGTCGGCCGGTCGGCGCCCGCCCGGTCGAGCGCCTCGATCCGCTCCAGCCGCTCCAGCACTGCTCGCGCTTCCTCCATGCGTCGACCGTAGCCGGGCAACGCTCACACCCGGGTAACGACTTCGTGCCGATTCGGCCACGCAAGCGGCAGCGCTGCCGGAGGCGCGCTCAGACCGCCTGCGCCAGGCGCTCGGAGCGCCGCGGCAGCCCGAGGAGCTCGCGGTCGAGCTCGTGCACGAGATCGCCGCGATCCCCGGACCGGAGCACCGCCACCAGCGAGCGCCGAACCGCGTCCGCGACATCCGGCCCTGCCGGCCCACCACCCGCCACCGCCGCGAGGTGCGCGTGCAGCGTCTCCCGCACGCCGACGTCCTCGCCCAGCAGGACGGAGCAGCGCAACGGCCAGGTCTCTCCGAGCAGCGCCGCGAGCGATGCCCGCAGCTGCTCCGACCGGAACGGATCGTTCTGGAAGAGGGACAGCTCCCAGCGGTCGAGCGCCTCGGCGAGCGCGGGATCCCCGTCGGCGAGCGACAGCGACCCCAGCACCTCGACGGCGATCGGCGCCCGGAACGAGTCCAGGCGAGACGCCTCTCCCGGCGGCTGCGTGGCCGCGATCGGCAGCACGGGGCGGATACCGAACGGCCGCCCGTCCAGCGTCTCGAAGAGCACCGGCCCAGCCGCGAGAGCGGCCGCCGTGGTCAGCCGGATCGCCGACACGGCGTCCGCGATCTCCGCCGGCGTGTCCGGGACGTCGTCGGCCGCGTCGAGATCCGCCGTCAGCTCGAGGACGCAGTAGCGGTCCGGCTCGGCGCCGAACCCCGGCGGGAGCAGCCCGCGCGACTCCGGCCAGTGCGTCGAGAGCTCCCCGGGCGCCGTGAGCCGCAGCCGGAGGCCTTCCGCGAGCGCGACCGGCTTCGCCACCGACAGCCCGACGAGCGGAGCGATCGCGACGTACCGCCGATGCTCCCCGAAGAGCGACGCCTCGAGCTCGAGGTACGCGTGCTCGAACGCCTCGTCGTCCCAGTCGAAGCCGCCGCACGCCTCCGCGGTCGAGATCAGGAGCCCGAGGAGCACCGTTCGGAACAGCGCCTGCTCCTCCGTCGCCCGTGGACCTGCGTGCGCCCGGGCGAAGATCCCCGCGGCCGGCTCGCGGCGCAGCTCCTCGACCGCGAGCCGTGCGTCCTCCCGCGCCCGCAGCAGCGGCTCCCGCTCCTCGATGAACGAGCGCACGAGCGGTTTCATCTCGTACAGCGCCGGGCCGCCACGCTGGACGTGCTCCTCGAACGCGAAGGGAAGATCCGCGCCCTCCTCGAGCTCGCGCCCCAGGATGACGAACGAGCCGAGCGCGAAGCCGCGGAGCAGCGGGTAGAGATGAGGCGCGCGCACGGGCACGACTTCTCCTTACGCGACGTGGGCGCCGGTTCCTCTCGCCTTCGAGCTCCCGCGCCGTCGGCTCTCGACCGTTGCGGCACGCTCCGCCGCGTGGAGAAGGCGCGCCGTGCGCTCGTCCGCGCCCGCTGGACCAGATTGACCACCCGAAGGGCGTCTCGTATCGTCCGACGCAGCGCTCGCGCCCCGACCCCGAGCCCGAAAGGAGCCCGGTGCACCGACTCGTCGCCACGTTCGTGCTCGCCGGGTTTGCCGGACTCGCCGGGACGCTGGTTCTCGCAGGGTCGGTGTCGTCGCAGGTTCCTCCGGGCGGGTATCCGTCGTCGATGCCGTCAACCCCGATGCCTTCAATCAAGGGCTGCTCGTCATCGCAGCGGACCTACCTCGAGGAGGCCTGGAGGCTCGCGCACTTCACCACGTGGCGCGCGAAGCGGCTGCTCCAGTCGATCCAGTCGAGACCGGTGTCGGAGCGCCCGGCGCTCTGGAACCGCGACTTCGTGGTGGGCGACGCCTGGTCGGCATCGCCGCGCCGCTGGTTCGGGACCTACGACGCCGGGAATGCGAGCTTCATCAGAGAGGCCGTCGACAAGGCGGAGGCGCGCTTCCGGAAGAAGGCGAGCGGCGTGAAGGGAATCAACACCATCCGGTGCGGCCAGCCGGGCATTATCGACAACGAGCACGTCGACGTCTGCCCCAAGGGCAATCCGGGCGGGAGCGGGCCCCCTGACGCATACCACTTCCCGATCAAGACGATCGTCGTCTGCCCCGGCTTTCTGAGGAACGTCGACAACAAGTTCGTCGATCGCGCGCTCCTGCTGAGGAGCTCCGCGGCCGTCCTCGTCCACGAGCTGATGCATCACCTGGCCGTGAACGGGAAGTACGTCCGCGATCGGCAGTACGACGGCGCGGGCGGAACCAAGGACAAGAAGTACTACGGGTTGGACAACGTCACGTGGCTGGCCGAGAACAAGCGGAGCTGGGCCAAGCGGAACAACGACACCTACGCGTACTTCACGCGCGGCGTCGGAGCGGCCAAGCCGGTGTTCTCGGGCAGCTGGGCGGCGAAGGCGCCGGGCCGGACGGGCGCTCTCTACTACGACATGAGCTGGAACGGGCTCGTCGCGCGCTGGAACGAGCTCTCGAAGAAGGGCCAGTACCTCGCCGACGTCGAGACGTACGTGCGCGACGGCCAGCGGCGCTACGCCGGGCTCTGGCGTATGGGCCTCGGCAACGGCGACCTCTACGCCGCGACGTGGCAGCCGTTTGCGTCGCACTGGGCGAGGACGAAGGGCTCGCAGGACTTGATCGACGTGGAGGTCTACCAACACGGGCCCGACCTGCGCTACATCGGCGTGTACCGCAAGAAGCCGGATCCGAAGGCCGGCGACGGGGGGCTGCTCAGAGGGCTCACCTGGAACGGGCTCGTCGAGAAATGGAAGGCCTTCGGCGGCAGCGCGTACCTCGCCGACGTCGAGAGCTACGAGGACGGCGGCGCGCGCCGCTACGTGGCGGTCTGGCGCACCGGGACGGGCAACGGGTCGCTGCTCCTCTCGACCTCACGGTCGAGCTTCGAGGGGTACAAGAGGTCACGGCACGGCCACGAGCAGCTCATCGACTTCGAGCGTTGGATCGAGAACGGCGGGTGGAAGTTCCTCGGCGTGTGGCAGGCGTCGGCGAGCTGGGGGCCGCTCCACCCCGCCCTCTCCACAAGCGACTTCGTCGCCAAGTGGTCGGAGCTCTCGTCGAAAGCCACGCTGATCGACATCGAGGAGCACTCCGCGCTGCCGCTCCGCGTGCCCTAGTACGGACGCAGCACAGCGCGGCGCGGGCCCGCGAGGAAACCGGACTCGACGAGGAGCTCCAGCGCCTCCGACTCGACCACCGGCTCGCCGTCGAAGCGCTCGACTGCCAGACGCTTCGCTCCACCGGCTCGAACGTGCGCGACCAGCGCCTCGATCGCCGGCCGCAGCCAGTGGGGATCGGGGTCGCGCAGCGGGACGAGCGACCGGCCGCCGCGCTCGACGAACAGCACCGCCTCGCCGTCGAGCAGGACGACCCACGCGCCCGCGACACGGGCCGCCCGAGCGCCCGCCCGCCGGGGCCACGGGAGCGCTGAGCCGTACGGCTGCGCCGGGTCCGCAGCCGCGAGCACGAGCGCTTCGCCCGCCTCGTCGTCTTCCCGAGAGCGCAGCTCGCGCAACCGCTCGACCGCCCCGGGGAGCGCGAACTGCGCGCCGCCGAGCCCCTCCACGAAGTACCCGCGTCGGCAGACGCCGAGCGTCTCGAGCGCGCGCAGCTCCGAGTACACGGCCGAGTACCCGCCCCTGATCCCCTCGCCGCGGACGCCGTCGCGGGTCACGATCCCCTGCCGCTCGAGCAGGAGCTCGGCGAGCGCGCGGCGGTCGGGACTTTGTGGCTCTGAGCCACTTGGAGAGAACAGCCGCGACGCGAGCGACCAGCGGCCCTGCGTCGGGGACGCGGCCGCTGCCCGCGAGCGCACGAACCGCCGCCGAGAGCGCTCGGGCCGCGGCGCCTGGTACCGCCGCGACGCGCGCAGCGGCGCCCACGAGTCGTTCGTCACCTCGCCCGCCCACACGAGCTCCCAGAGGGCGGCGAGCGCGTCCTCGGCCGCGAGACCGGACGCCTCGAGCACGTCCGACCAGAACAGCGCGCCGCCGCCGAGCGCCGCCCGCAACGCGGCGTGCGCGTCGCCCTCGGGCATCTGCTCCGCAGCCGGCGCGCCCAGCACCGAAGCGTCCTCGCGGAAGAAGAGCGCCGCGCGATCCATCCCAGCGCCGACCCACACCACGTCGCCTGACGCGCACAGCACGTCGAGGTCCACCGGCCGGTACCCGGGAACGCGCCGCGGCAGCACGTCGCTCTCCCAGAGCGTGACCGGCAGCGCCAGCCCCTGCAGCGGGACGAGCGCCTCGCGCAGCGTCTGCCGCCGCCCGATCCCGTGCCACGCGGGCAGGAAGCGGCCGAGCGTGGCCTGCTCCGCCGGCTCGACCTCGCGCCGGAGCACGGCGAGCGTCGCGCGCCGGATCCGGCGCAGGACGTCCGGGTCGCACCACTCGCGCTCCGACCCGCCGGGACGCAGCTCGCCGCGCACGAGGAGCTCGTCGCGCTCCAGCGCCGCCAGCTCAGCTTCGACTCGCGCGTCCTCGAGCCCGAGCCATGCCGCCACCTCGCCGGTCGTGAACGGGCCGGACGTGCGCGCATGCCGCCTCAACAGGGCGCGCAGCGGGTCGTCGACCGGCTCGAGGAACGCCTGCGGCAGCCCGCCGGGCGGCACCGTGCCCAGTGCGTCGCGCACGAGGCCCGCGTCCTCGGCGGCCACGACGAGCTCGCGCTCGCCGAGCCGGACCCGGATCGCGCGCCGCTCGCGCAGCAGCGTCTCCGCGAACCCCGCGTCGTACTCCCCGGCCACCAGCGGCCCCGCGCGCCGCAGCAGGTCGTGCAGCTCGTCGGCGTTCCGCGGCGGCCGCCGCAGCGACCCCTCGACGTCCGCGATCGCACCCGCGTCGAGCAGCTCGCGCAGCTCCTCCACGCCCATCAGCTCCCGCAGGAGCCCGCGGTCGAGCGAGAGCGCCTGCGCGCGCCGCTCCTCGGGCGGCGTGTCGTCCTCGTACATGTACGTGGCGACGTAGTCGAAGAGCAGCGAGGACGCAAAGGGCGAGGCCGAGGCGGTCTCCACCTCGACGAGGTCGAGCTCGCGCGTCTGGATCCCGCGCAGGATCCGCTTGAGCGCGGGCAGGTCGAACACGTCCTGGAGCACCTCGCGGTAGGTCTCGAGCACGATCGGGAACTGCGGGTAGCGGCGCGCGACCTGGAGGAGCGACTGCGCCTTCAGCCGCTGCTGCCAGAGCGGCGTCCGCTGCCCGGGCCGGCGGCGCGGGATGAGCAGCGCGCGCGAGGCGTTCTCGCGGAAGCGCGAGCCGAAGAGCGCGGTCTGCGCGAGCTCCGCGAGGACGAGCTCCTCGATCTCACCCGGGTCGATGAGCAGGTCGGCAAGCGGCGGCGGCGCGTCGGCGTCCGGGAAGTGGAGCGCGATGCCGTCGTCCGACCAGATCGACTGCGCGTGCAGGTCGAGCGAGTCGCGGAGGCGCGCCGCGAGCGCCATCCCCCACGGCGCGTGCACGCGCCCGCCGAACGGCGTGAGGACGCAGACGCGCCAGTCGCCGATCTCGTCGCGGAAGCGCTCGACGACGATCGTGCGGTCGGAGGGGACGACGCCGGTCGCGTCGGCCTGCTCGCGAAGAAACGTCATGAGGTTCCTGGCAGCGCGCTCGTCGAGCCCGTACTCCTCCCGCAGGCGCGCGAGAGCGACCTTGTGGCTCTGAGCCACTAACTCTCTCGTCGTCGCGCCGATCCGCTCGCCCAGCTCCGCCGGCCGGCCCACGCCTTCCCCCTTCCAGAACGGCGCCACGCCCGGCACCCCGGGCGCCGGCGACACGAGCACACGGTCGCGCGTGATGTCCTCGATCCGCCACGTCGACGCGCCGAGGACGAACGTCTGCCCCTCGCGCGCCTCGTACACCATCTCCTCGTCGAGCTCGCCCACGCGACCGCCGCCGTCGGCGAGGTGGACGCCGAAGAGCCCGCGGTCGGGGATCGTCCCCGCGTTCGTGACCGCGAGCCGCCGCGCGCCGGAGCGGCCGCGCACGAAACCCGCAGTGCGATCCCACACGATCCGCGGCCGCAGCTCCGCGAACTCGTCGGACGGGTAGCGCCCCGCGAGCATGTCGAGGACGTTCTCGAGCTGCGCGCGCGAGATGTCCGCGAACGGGTAGGCCCGCCGGACGAGGTCGCGGAGGTCGTCGACCGCGACCTCCTCGTCGGCGCAGATCGCGACGATCTGCTGCGCGAGCACGTCGAGCGGGTTCCGCGGGATCTGCGTCTCCTCGATCGCGCCCTCGCGCATGGCTCTCGCCACGACCGCCGACTCGAGCAGGTCGGCCCGGAACTTCGGGAAGATCCGCCCGCGCGAGACCGAGTGCAGGTCGTGCCCTGCGCGCCCCACGCGCTGGAGCCCGCGCGCGACCGACTTCGGGCTCTCGACCTGGATCACGAGGTCGACCGCGCCCATGTCGATCCCGAGCTCGAGCGACGAGGTCGCGACCAGGCACGGGATCTGCCCGGCCTTCAGCAGCTCCTCGACGACGAGCCTCTGCTCGCGCGCGAGCGAGCCGTGGTGCGCGCGGGCGAGCTCCTCCTCCGCGAGCTCGTTCAGCCGCAGCGCGAGCCGCTCGGCGAGGCGGCGGTTGTTGACGAAGACGATCGTCGAGCGGTGTGCGCGGACGAGGTCGAGGATCGCGGGGTAGATCGACGGCCAGATCGACCGCGAGGACTGCTCCACGCCGGGCGCGTGCTGCACGCCGTCCGCGAGCGGCGGCACGGAGAGGTCGGCGGTGGAGCCGAGCTCGCGCAGGTCCTCGACCGGGATCACGACCTCGAGGTCGAGCTCCTTGCGCACGCCCGCGTCCACGAGCTCGATGTCGCGGTGCGTGCCCGCGACGAAGCGGCCGATCTCCGCCAGCGGGCGCTGGGTCGCCGAGAGGCCGATGCGCTGGAACGGGCGCTCGACGAGCGCCTCCAGCCGCTCCAGCGACAGCGCGAGGTGCGAGCCGCGCTTCGTCCCCGCCACCGCGTGCACCTCGTCGAGGATCACGGTCTCGACCCCGCGCAGCGTCTCGCGCGCCTGCGACGTGAGGAGCAGGAAGAGCGACTCGGGAGTCGTGATCAGGATGTCGGGCGGCGTCCGCAGCATCCGCCGGCGCTCGTCCGCGGGCGTGTCGCCGGTGCGGACGGCCACGGAGAGCTCCGACTCGAGCCCCGCGAGCGGCGCGCGCAGGTTCCGCTCGATGTCGTAGTTGAGCGCCTTCAGCGGCGAGACGTAGAGCAGCCGGAGCCCTTCGCCGGGCGTCGCGTTCAGCCGGTCGATGCCGGTGAGGAAGGCCGCGAGCGTCTTCCCGGATCCGGTCGGCGCCTGAATCAGAACGTGCCCACCGCGAGCGATCGCCGGCCACCCGAGCTCCTGCGCAGGAGTCGGCGCCTCGAACGCGCGCTCGAACCAGCCCCGGGTCGGCGCGGAGAAGACGTCGAGCGGAGGCATACGGCCAGGGTAACGACCTGCTCTAGCCGTTCCATACCGAGTTCGCACCTGCTGCATGATTCGCGCCTGGACGAGGGAAGCCATCTCGTGGAGTCCCGGTCCGACGGCACTGGTGACGCGGTCGTCGGTCTCTCTTTCGAGCGTGATGCTTCCGGTCTCGGCCTCGACCTGTTCAGGGTACGAGTCAAGGCGCAAGGCATCTCCTGCGACCACGGTGCGCTGAGTCATGAAGGCGACGGTCTCGCCGGGTTCATGGCTGAGCTCGCGAGAGACTGGCGCGGCTGGGAAGGGATCCGGCGGTGGGACGCGCTCGAGGACGGGATGAGCATCGAGGCCACGCACCGTGGGAGAAGGGTTGAGCTGCTCTTCGTCGTCCGTCGCGACTACGAGCGCGACGCGTGGGAGCTTCGCGTTCCCATCCTCGAGCCGGGAGAATCGCTCACAAGTGCGGCGTCTGCGTGTGCTGCACTTCTCGCGGGCCCTCAGGCGAGCTAGCATCGAGACCGTGCCCGAGGCGCTCTACTTCACCGACTCGGACGAGGCGAACCGGCTCATCGCGTCCGACCCGCTCGCGCTCCTCATCGGGTTCGCGATCGACCAGCAGGTGGCCGTGCAGCAGGCGTTCTCCGGGCCGCTCAAGCTGCGCGAGCGGATCGGCCACCTCGACGCCGCGCGCATCGCGGCCATGGATCCCGCCGAGCTCGAGGCCGCGTTCCGCACGACCCCGGCGATCCACCGCTTCCCCCGCGCGATGGCGCAGCGGGTGCAGGAGCTCTGCGCCGTCGTCGCGGACGAGTACGGCGGCGACGCGTCGAGGATCTGGACGGAGGCGGCAGACACGGCCGACCTGAAGAAGCGGATCGGCGCGCTCCCCGGCTTCGGGAAGATGAAGATCACGGGCTTCGGCTCCGTGCTCGCGCTCCGCTTCGGAGTCGAGCAGGCGCAAGAGCTCGTGCCGGAGTACCCGTGCCTCGGCGGCGTCGACTCGCCCGAGGCGCTCGCCGAGTACCAGGCGGCCAAGCGCGCGCGCAAGGCCGCCCTCCGCGCCGAGAAGGCCGCGGCGGCGCACGCCTGAGCGGCATCAGGCCGCCACGAGCGCGACGATCTCCTCGAGGGTCATCCCCTCGCCCCGTGCCCAGGAAGCGGCGAAGGCGTGCTCACCGAGCGCGGCTTCGGCACCGGCGACCATCCGGTCGCGAATCTCCTGCTGGAGCGCCTCGTCGAGGTCCGTGCCGAGCTCCTCGAGGAGCGACCCCGCCGCGCCGAGGAGCTCCGCTGCGCGCTCCGGCTCACGCAGCGCGACCAGAGTGGCGCCGAGCCCGGTGGCGCTCTCGGCGGCGCCTCGCACCCAGCCCATCCGACCTGCCAGCAGGAGCGACTCGCGGAAGAACCCCTGCGCACGCGGGAGGTCCGGAAGCGCAAGCGCGGCCCAGCCGCAACCCTGGAGCGCCGTCGTCACACCCCCGTCGTCGCCGAGCTCCCGGAAGAGCTCGACGGCGGTCGTCGAGTACTCGAGGCTCCTCGGGAAGTCGCGTGCGCGCCACTCGACCTCTCCGAGGTTGACGATGGCGAACGCCACCATTTCCCGGACTCCCAGCTCGTCCGCCCGCTCGCGGATCGCGACGAACTCCGACCTGGCGCGATCCAGCTCGCCCTGCTCGGTCGCATTCAACGCCGCCGAGTTCATCGCGCGTAGCACCGCGTGCTCGTCTCCCGCCTCCTCCGCTAGCCGCAACCACTCGGCGACGAGCTCGTCGGAGCGCGCGTAGTCGCCGACGAAAGCGGCGCGCATGGATGCCCAGCGCAGGACGTTCATCCAGTCTCCAGTCGGCGCCGGCGGAGCATGCTCGAGCGCGACGTCGAGCCAGCCGTCCACCTCCTGCCAGTGGCCGCGGCGCGCCCAGAACATCGCCAGGTGGTGGACGAGGCCGATGAGGATCTCGTACTCACCGGCGTCGAGGGCCCACTCGAGCGCCGAGCGCACGTTGTCGTGCTCGACCTCGATCCGGTCGTACACGCCGGCGTGCTCGGCTCCACCCATCAACTCCCGGAACGCGGCGCGCGCAAGACCCAGTACCGCGGCTGCATGCCGCTTGCGTAGCTCGTCTTCCTCGCCGCTCGCGGCAAGCCGCTCGCGTGCGTACGTGCGCACCGTCTCGAGCATCCAGAAACGCTCACCGGTGTGGCGCACCAGGTTCTTGTCGACGAGCGACTGGAGCGCGTCGAGATCCGCCTCTGCGACATCCTCCGCCGTCTCGAGCGTGCAGCCGCCGCGGAAGACCGCGAGGCGAGCGAAGAGGCACTGCTCGTCGGTATCGAGCAGCTCGTGGCTCCACTCGATCGTCGCCCTCAGCGTCTGCTGCCGCGCCTCGGCGTCGCGGCCGCCTTTGAGCAGGTCGAGGCGCTGCCCGAGCCGCTCGAGGATCTGCGCCGGGGAGAGGACGCTGGTTCTCGCGGCAGCAAGCTCGAGTGCGAGCGGCAGCTCGTCGAGTCGCCGGCAGAGCTCCGCGACGAACTCGTCCGGCTCCACCCGCGCGCGCTCGCAGAAGAGCTCGACCGCTTCGCGCTCGGCGAGCGGCGGGACCGGGTACTCGACCTCGCCGCCGATCCGTAGCACCTCACGGCTCGTGACGAGCAGCTTGAGGTTCGGACAGCTCGCGAGCAGCCGTGCAAGGTCGGGCGCCGCGCCCATGACCTGCTCGAAGTTGTCAAGCAGGAGGAGCAGCTCCTGGTCGCCGACGAACTCGGCGAGACCGTCCTCGACGCCCAAGGCCTGCTCGATCGTGTCGGTCACGAGCGCGGGGTCGCGCAGGGAGGAGAGGCCGACCCAGAAGACGCCGTCCGCGAAGCGATCGACCAGCGAGGTCGCGGTCTCGAGGGCGAGCCGGGTCTTCCCACTCCCTCCGGGACCGGAGAGCGTGACCAGGCGAGCGTCGCCGAGAAGCGCGGTCAGCTCGGCGAGCTCGCGCTCGCGCCCGACCAGGCGGGTGGCAGGGACCGGCAGCGCGGGTCTCGGCAACGCGGGCCGGGACTGGGTCACCGGCTCCCGTGGACGGATGTGGACGAAGCTTCCTTCGAGAGCCTCCGCGACGGGCATCGCGCTCATCCAGAAGCGCTTGTTCTCGGGATCGCCGGAGTCGAAGAGGTCGTCATAGCGGATGCGGTCGTTGCTCTGTGACCCGCGCGCAACCGCACGGACCGCGAACTCGCGGAGCTGGCGCGCGTTCGCGAGATGCTCGGCGGACGCGACGTAGTACAACGCGAGCTTCTCGACCTCGGCGACGTGCCGACCGAGCTCCTCCGCCGCGCCGAGCATCTGGCTGAGCGCGACGAGGATGCGATCGCCCCCGTTCATCGGCGAGATCTCCCAGCCGTTCGCCTCGGGAACGCGGCTCAGGACGTCGGCGCCCTTCGGCCGGCTGCGAATGCGATCCTTGAACTCGTCGATCGTGGCGCCCGAGCTGCCGGCGAGCACGAACACGACGCCTCCGCCTCGCTCGAGGTTCGCATCGAGGAACGGCATGAGCGCTTCGTACGGCCACGGCTCCTCCGGCCTGGCATCGACCTCGTCGACCAGGCAGATGGTCGGGCAGTCTCCCGACATGGCCTCGCCCAAGGCGGAGCGAAACGCTTCCTCGGACAGCTTCGCGAGGTTCAGCTCCTGGTAGACGACGCCGTCGAGCGAGGCCGCGACCTGCTCGACGAAGTACGTCTTGCCGCTCCCCGGCGCGGCCCACAGGAGGTGGTTGTCGCGCCGCTTCGCAGGGTGGGCGCACGCCTCGGCGATCTGGAGGCGTGCGTCCTTGAGCCGCTCGCGCACGTCCTCGCCGAACCGCATGTATGCGCCGACAACCGCGTAGTCGCTCATGCGCACGCTCGACAGGCCGGTTACGAGCTCGACCAGCTCGCGTGAGCGATCGCCGAGAGCGGTGTCGACGGTCATCGCGCGGGATGCTACGAGGCACGACCGCGGCGCGTAAAGTATCGGCGCGTTCAACGATGCCACGCCCGCGCCGTTGCGGCTAGCTGTAGTTCCGAGATTGAGCAGGCGATCCTGCGTGCACGGGCAGAGCTTCGCGAAGGACCGCACGTGATCAGCTGGGCGCTCGGCGTTGCGGCCTCGACTGCATGCGGTGCTGCGCCGCCACGGTTGCTCGCGGCTCGTCGTGCGCACGCCGCCCGAGCAGGTGGTGCGCTACGAGCGCTCGCGACCCGGAGAGCTCGTGCACGTCGACATCAAGAAGCTCGGACGCATCATCCGGCCCGGTCATCGCGTCACCGGCGACCGCTCGAGCCAGGCCAAGGGCAAGGCCGGCTGGCAGCACGTGTACGTCGCGATCGACGACCACTCGCGGCTCGGCTTCGCCTCCGTCCTCCCCGACGAGACCACCGACTCGGCGCTCGCCTTCCTGCACGAGCTCGTCGCCTTCTACCGCTCACACGGCATCACCGTCGAGCGCGTGCTGACCGACAACGGCACCTGCTTCAAACGCCGCTGGGCGGACGCCTGTGCCTCGCACGGGATCTCCGTCATGAAGACGCGTGCCTACCGGCCACAGACCAACGGCAGAGCCGAGCGCTTCATCCGCACACTGCTCGAGCGCTGGGCATACGCCTATCCCTACGAGCACGAGTCACGACGCCTGGCCGCGCTGCGGCCCGCGCTCGACTTCTACAATCGCTACCGACCCCACCGCGCACTCGGAGGCCTAGCGCCGCTGCAGCGCGTCAACAACCTCCCTGGGACATACGCCTAGCTCGAGGCCGGCTCGGACGCGAGCGCCGGTTCCAACGAGCCGGCGAAGGGCTCGCCGCCCTCGGGCTCGAAGCGCGCCTGGAAGAAGCGGAGGTGGGTGGGCTCGTAGGTCATGCGCAGGCCGGACACGAGCTCTCTCCGCTCGAACACCTCGGTCACGACGTCGGCCACGTAGCGGAGGTGCTCCTCCGTGTACACGCGCCGCGGGATCGTCAGGCGGACGAGCTCGAGGCCGTCGTACGGCTCGTCGCCGTGCTGGCCGGAGACGATGCCGCGCTCCATCGAGCGGATGCCACCTGCGAGGTACAGCGCCGCGGCGAGCGCCTGCGCCGGGAACGACGTCTGCGGGACGTGCGGGAGGAACCGCTTGGCGTCGAGGAAGACGGCGTGCGCGCCGACCGGCACCACGATCGGAATCCCCCGCTCGAGCAGGAGCCCGCCGAGGTACGCGCTCTGCGAGAGGTAGTGCCGGACGAGCGCCTCGTCCGTGGACTCGCGGATCCCCTGCGCGAGCGCCTCCAGGTCGTGGCCCGCCATGCCGCCGTAGTGCGGGAACCCCTCGTAGACGACGACCAGCTCGCGCACGCGCTCGGCGAGCTCGTCGTCGTTCAGCGCGAGGAAGCCTCCGATCGGGACGAAGTGGTCCTTCTTCGAAGAGAAGACGGCGCCGTCGGCGAGCGCGGCGATCTCGGCGATCACCCCGGGCAGCGTCGCGCTCTCGCCCGCGGGCTCCCGGTCCTTGACGAAGACCGCGTTCTCGGACAGGCGCGTGGCGTCGAGGATCAGGGGCACGCCGTGCGCGCGGGTCAGCTCGCGCACGGCGGCCAGGTTCGCGACCGAGACCGGCTGCCCACCCGCCATGTTAACGCAGGTCTCGACGCGGACGAACGCCACGCGCTCGGGCGCGGCGGCCCGCAGCACGTTCTCGAGCGCGGCCAGGTCGACGTTGCCCTTGAACGGGTGCGTCGAGGTCGTGTCCTGGGCCTCAGGGACGGCGACGTCGACCCAACGCCCGCCAGCGAGCTCGGCGTGCTCGCGCGAGGTCGTGAAGTAGAGGTTCGACGGGACGAGCTGACCCGGCCGGACGAGCACCTTCGAGAGCAGGTGCTCGGCGCCGCGCCCCTGGTGCGTCGGGACCAGGTGCCGGTAGCCGTAGACCTCCCGCATCGCGCGCTCGAGCCGGAAGAAGCTCCGCGACCCCGCGTACGCCTCGTCGCCGAGCTCCATCGCTGCGCGCTGCTCTTGTGAGAGCGCCGACGTCCCGCTGTCGGTGAGGAGGTCGACGAAGACGTCCTCCGAGCGGAGCAGAAAGGTGTTGTAGCCCGCCTCCACGAGCGCCCGCCGCCGCTCGCGCGGGTCGAGCAGCGCGATCAGCTCGACCACCTTGATCTTCCAGGGCGGTACCACGAGGTCATCGTCGCCCCGCGGCTCGCAGGAGGGCATCCGGGAATCGCCGACGCGCGACGCGGGTGACTACCGACGCGGCCCAGCCCCGGTGCTCCTCGTCGGAACTCGTGCTCGGGCCGTGCGTCAGGAAGCACGTGCGTCAGGGCGTTCGCGGCGTGAACGGCCGGAGCTCGTCCTGCCCCTCCTGGATGACCCCCAGGCTCGCCTCCGGCACCTCGTTCCAGGCGCCGGCGAGGTCGCCGAGCGGCTCGGAGACGACGATCCGCGTCTCGTCGGAGAGACCGTGCAGCACCGGGTTGTCGGGGTACTGCTCGCGCAGCGTGTCGACGCGCGTCGAGTAGAAGAGCGAGCGCGAGTCGCCCTCGCTCGAGTAGCGGAACGCCCACAGGCTCTTGCCGTCGGTCGTGGCGACGGTCATCTGGATGGGGAGCTCGACTCCGTGACGGCGTCCCGTCTCCTCGATGAGGCCGACGGCGCGCTCCACGGCGGCCGGCGGGTCGTCCTCGAGCCCGAACGTCAGCGCGAGGTAGAAGAAGAGCTCCGAATCGGTCGAGCCCTCGATCTCCGGGTACAGCGACGGGTCGACCGCGAACGCGAGGTCGCGCTTGACCGTGAGGAAGTCGCGGATCAGGCCGTTGTGCATCCACAGCCAGCGGCCGTGGCGAAAGGGATGGCAGTTCGTCTGCTGGATCGCGCCGCCGGTGGAGGCCCGGATGTGGGCGAACACGAGCGGCGAGACGAGATGGGACGCGAGATCCGTGAGGTTCCGGTCGTTCCACGCCGGCTCGATCGAGTGGAACACGCCGGGCGTGTCACCGACCCCGTACCAGCCGAGCCCGAACCCGTCGCCGTTCGTCGTCGTCGCCCCCATCCGCGAGTGCAGGCTCTGGTCGATCAACGAGTGCTCGGGTTTCAGCAGCAGATCCTCCAACAGCACCGGTGATCCCGAGTACGCCAGCCAGCGACACATGTCGGTCTCCTCTCTCAGCCGGTCTCGACGGCTGCGTCCGGTCCGGCCGGCTTCCGCGCCCGCCACACGGCGTCGAACACGATCGCGAGCACGCCGATCGCGAGCATCGCGGTGAACGTCTCGGGGGCGTTGCGCGCCGTGTCCACGGAGAACGCGACGAGCACGATGGCCGTCACCAGCGTCGCCAGCCCGATCAGCAGGACGCTGCTGCCCGTTTCCGCGCGCAGCTTGTAGGCGGCGGCGCAGATGATCAGGAAGAGCACCAGCGCAGTCGCGCTCCCGACCGAGGCGATCGACGACAGGTCGACGAGGTTGGCGACGACGAGCACGACCCCGCCGGTGATGAGCAACCCGGCCTTCGGGCCGAAGCGGTGGCCGGGGCCGAAGAACGACGGGAAGAGCCCGACCTGCGCGAGCATCCCGGTCATGTTCCCAGAGGCGTAGAGCGTCGCGTTCGTGGCCCCGGCGGTGGAGAGCATCGCGGTGGCGGCCATGAGCGTGAACCCGAAGTCGCCCAGCGCCGGTCGCGCCGCCTCGGCGATCGCGGTCGGGCCGTACTGGACGACCTGGGCGACCGTGAGCGTCCCGAACACGGCGATCGCGATCAGGACGTACGTGAGTCCCGTGATCCCCAGAGCCCCGGTCATCGCCCGGGGGAGATCGCGAGAGGGATTGCGCAGGTCGCCCGCGGTGAAGGTGATCACGTTGAAGCCCATGTAGGCGAAGAACGTGAGCGCGACGCTGGCGACGATCTTCGAGAAGGGCGGATAGACGTCGAAGGCGAGCAGGTCGAGGTCGATGTCGGGCAGGGTGACGATGACGAAGAAGGCGAACGATGCGAGCACCAGGGCGACGATGAACTTCTGCGCGCGAGCGACGAACGTTCCCCCGACCATGTTGATCGCAACCATCGCCACCAGGAGGGCCGTCGTGAAGACGTTGTCCCACCACGAGGCGGCGTCGTCGCCGACGAAGAGCGAGGTCGCGTAGCTGCCGAACGACACCGCGACCATCGAGCAGACGATCACCATCGCCGCCATGTAGCCGAGCCACGACGCGACGCCGACGAGGCGCCCCGTCCCGAACCCTTCCATCAGGTAGGTGATCAGGCCGCCCGAGGACGGGTAGCGGCTGCCGAGCTTGACGCAGACGTACGCGAGCAGAGAGGTGACGGCGAGGCCGATGAGGAACGAGATCCAGACTGCCGCACCGGCGACCTCGCCCGCCGTTCCGAGCAGGGCGAAGATGCCGGCGCCGATCATGGCGCCGATCCCGAGCACCGTCGCGCCCGGAACCGACATCGTCTTCGACGAGGTCTCCGCCGGCTCAGATGGGCCGGGAGGTGTGGCCAGGTCGCTCATCGCTCTCTTTCTCAGGGGGTCGTGGGCGTGGTCGGCACCGGTGGCGCGGGCGTCTGGCCGCCGAAGAACAACCACACGATCGCGAGGCCGACGAGCACCGTCACGATCCACACGACCTGCAGCGGGAGCTGGAACGAGTGGTCGACGACGCGCTTGCCGAGCGTCGTCGTCCCCGTCGTGTCGGCCTCGGCCGCCGCGATCTGCGTCCCGTTCGCCGGCAGGAAGATCACGCCCGCCACCGCCGTCCACATCGCGATCATGTAGCCGGCACCGATCCCGAGCGCGAGGCCGAGGGGGATCATGGTCCGGGTCGCAGCGGACTGGCTGGTCGTGAGGCCCGCGACCAGGAAGATCGCGACCGCGATCATGAACGGCCAGTTCTCGGCGAGGCCGCCCAGGAGCTCGACGATCGCGTCCTCGTTGTTGGCGATGAAGGTGTCGGCCATCCAGGCGATGCCGAAGAGGGCGATCATCGCGACCATGCCCGACTTGAAGATCGGCGCGCCCGCGACGTCGCCGGCCTTGACGTGGCCGAGCAGCAGGATCAGTGCTGCCGCGGAGAGCATGAACATCTGGATCAGCGGCGTGATGGACATCGGCTCGACGCCGCCTCCCTCGGCGGCGACCGTCGGTCGCAGGTCCTCCCAGAGACCGAAGACGCAGATCGCGAGCACGCCGACGAGGAAGATGGCGACGCTGCGCTTTGCGTAGGGCATGAGCACGATCTCCGCGGGCGGCGCCGGCGGCTTGACCTCGCCGGCGGCGAGCCGGCGCTGGTACTCCTCGTCGTCCTCGAGGTCCTTGCCGTGGCGGCTCATCACGAGCGACATCGCGAAGATGCCGACGATGCTGGCCGGGATCGTGATCAGGAGGACGTCGATGAGGTCGTACCCGAACGGCTCGACCAGCGGGAGGAGGGTTGCCGTCGCAGCCGCGACCGGGCTCGAGGTGATGCCGATCGTAGAGGCGGCGGTGGACCCGGCGAGCGCACGCTCGGGCCGGATCTTGTTCGCGTAGGCGATCTCGTTGATCACCGGGATGATCGAGAAGAACGTGTTCCCGGTCCCGGTGAGGATGGTCAAGAGGTACGAGATGTAGGGGGCGACGAAGTTGAGGGACTTCGGCCGTGCGCGGAGCGCTGCGCTCGCGATCTTGACCATGTAGTCGATGCCGCCCGCCGCCTGCATGGCCGCGGCCGCGGAGATGACCGCGACGATGATGAGCATCGCGCTGAACGGCGGCTCCCCCGGCTCGAGGCCGAACGCGAAGACGAGGATCAGCGTGCCGACTCCTCCCCAGAGCCCGAGCCCGATACCGCCCGAGCGGACGCCGAGGAAGATGAAGAAGACCACGATCAGGCCCTGCAGGGCCATGAGGATCCAGTCGGCCGTGGTCATCGCCTAGCCCCTCTCCTCACGAAGCTGCTGACACGTGCTCGCGTCCCGCAGCGCGTCGGCGAGCTCCGGATCCGCGACCGCAACATCGGCGAGCGTCTGCACTCCGCTCGTCAGCACGGCCGCGATCGTCCGTGCGGCCGCCGTCGACTGCTCGATCGACTCCTCGAGCGAGCCGGGCTCGTCCTCGAGCGACTCCTCGGCCTGCTCGAGATCGTTCTGTGCTCCGTTCGCCCAGCTCGAGACCTGCTCCGCCGCCTCCTCGCCACCCGACGTGTCGGGGATGCCGGTGTTGTCGATGGCCGTGACGAGGGTCTCCGTCGCCCGAACCGCGCGTGTGAGCCCAGCCCGCGCGGCGCCGACCCGCCTCTCGCCACTGGGCGCGCCCGTCTCGGTGCCGGCGGCCCCGGTCGCAGCCGAGGTCTTGGCGCTCTCCGCGATCGACTCCATCTCGCCGCGCCAGACGGCGACGGCGCCACACGTGCTCTGGGCCCACTCGCCCGCGGTGACGACCTCGCCCTCGTCGTCGCGGGTGCCGATCACCGCCGTGACGACCACCACGAGCGCGACACCGGCGACGATCGCGACCACCCAGGCCAGCCCGCCGCGCATCCCTAGCCTCTGCCCGCCGAGTACTCGTCGACGATGCCGACGAGCAGCTTCCAGAAGCGCTCGACGGTCGGGATGCTCACCCGCTCGTCGGGTGAGTGCGGAGAGTCGATCTGGGGGCCGATCGCGAGGTTGTCGAGCGGCCAGTCGACCTTGGTGCCGATGACGGCCGTCTCGAGGCCGGCGTGCACGGCCGTGACCGTCGGCGCTTCGCCGAAGAGGCGCTCGTAGACGTCCTTCGCGACGGCCAGGAGCTCCGAGTCCAGGTTCGGACGCCAGCCCTTGTAGTTGCGCTTCACCTCGAGCGCCCCGCCCGCGAGCCGCGCGGCGGCGTCGAGCGCCGACTCCACTTCGGGCAGGGCCGAGTCGTTGGACGAGCGCGAGAGGCTGTGGAGGGTCAGCTGCGCACCCTCGGTCGTCGCCTCGCCGAGCGACGTGGACGTCTCGACGAGCCCGTCGAAGTCGGGGCTCATCGCGAGCGGCCCGCTCGGCACGAGCGCGATCACGTCGAGGAGCCGCGCGGACGCCTCGGCGGTCCACGCCTCGGTGGCGGCGTCGGCGCTCTCGATGGCCACGGAGACGCCGGGATCGGTCTTCGCGTACGCGTCTCGCACCACGTCCGTCGCCGACTCGAGGGCGGCCCGGAATGCCTGCTCCCGGTCGCGGGCGACCACGCACACCGCCCGTGCATCCCGCGGGATCGCGTTGCGGCTCCTGCCTCCGTCCAGCGAGACGAGCTCGAACGGCGTGGCCGCGTACGTCTCTCGGAGCACCCGCCCGAGCACCTTGATCGCGTTCGCGCGTCCGAGGTGGATCTCGCTGCCGGAGTGGCCGCCGAGCCCGCCGCCCGCGACGACCGCGAGCGTGACGACGTCGGCAGGAGCAGGCGCTCGCTCTCCTTCGACCCGGACCCAGGTGTCGGTGCTCCCGGCGCAGCCGACGGTGAGGACGCCGTCCTCCTCGCTGTCCAGGTTGATCATCGTCCTGCCGGTCAGCAGCGAGCCGTCGAGCGCGTTCACGCCCTCCAGCCCGACCTCCTCGGCCACGGTCATGAGCAGCTCGAGCGGCCCGTGGGGGATCGACTCGTCCTCGGCGAGCGCCATCATCGCGGCGATCGCGACGCCGTCGTCGGCGCCGAGCGTCGTCCCGTCCGCGGTCAGCCAGTCACCCTCGCGGCGCAGGACGATCCGTCCCTCGGCGGGGTCGTTCGGGCTCGCGGGATCGCGCTCGCAGACCATGTCCAGGTGCCCCTGGAGGATGAGGGTCGGGGCCGACTCGCGGCCCGGCGTGGCGGGCACGCGGATGACGAGGTTCCGCCCCGAGTCCTGGGTGAGCTCGAAGCCGTGCTCCTCCGCCCACGCCGTGACGTGGGCGATGACCGGCTCCTCGGCGCGCGAGGGCCGTGGGATGGTGGTCAGCGCCTGGAAGTGAGACCAGAACGCAGGATTCTCGAGGCCGGCGAGGGCCTGGTCGGTCGGTGACTGCGTGCTCGACATCGCTGCCTCCTCGACTCGTCTACTCGGCGCCCTCGATCTCGAGCAATTCGATCGCGAGGCCGAGCGCGCGGGATGCTACCCGCCGCGGCGGCGACGCGCGGCAGACCGGCGAGCCGCGCTGCCGCACGGAGCCGGCTCGGCGTAGCCTTCAGCGTCATCGACGCCGGGTCGATCGAGATCACGACGCTCACCGACGGGGGCCAGCGCG
This sequence comes from Actinomycetota bacterium, assembly GCA_004366385.1. Lineage (GTDB taxonomy): Bacteria > Actinomycetota > Thermoleophilia > Gaiellales > Gaiellaceae > GMQP-bins7. The sequence continues at coordinate 122,418 of SIRU01000064.1, read as the reverse complement.
CCGCCGAGGTCGCGCGCGGGATCGCAGGCTTCCTCGCCCCCGCCGAGCGCAGCCTCGACCTCGCGCTCTACGACGTCCGCTTCGAGACGGACGCGGGCGGGCTCGTGCTCGCCTCGCTCCTCGCCGCCCACCAGCGCGGCGTCGAGGTCCGGCTGCTCTACAACGTCGCCCACCCGGGCCCGATCGCGGTCCCGCCGCCGCCGGAGACGACCCCGGAGGCGATCGAGCGGCTCCCCATCCCGACGCGCGGCGTCGCCGGGATCCCCGACCTCATGCACCACAAGTTCGCCGTGCGCGACCGCGAGGCCGTCTGGACCGGCTCGACGAACTGGACGGACGACTCGTGGACGCGGCAGGAGAACGTCATCGCCGTCGTCCGCTCCCCGGACATCGCGTACGCGTACACGCTCGACTTCGAGCAGCTCTGGAAGACGGGGACGGTCGAGGGCTCGGGCGACGTGCAGCCGCGGCCCGAGTCGGTCGACGGCGCCCGCGTGCGTGCCTGGTTCTGCCCCGAGCACGGCGAGGCGCTCTCCCATCGCGTCGCGAAGCACATCGGGAAGGCGAGAGAGCGGGTGCGGATCGCGTCCCCGGTGCTCACCTCGGGCCCGATCCTCGCCACGCTGGTCGAGGTCGTGAACGAGCGCCGCTGCTCGGTCGCGGGCGTGATCGACGACACGCAGGTCGACCAGGTCTTCCAGCAGTGGAAGACGAACGGCGTCAGCGAGTGGAAGATCCCGTTGCTGTTGCGCGTGCTCGAGGGCGGCGACTTCAGTGGCAAGACGTCGACCCCCTGGCAGCCAGACGCGGTGCACGACTTCATGCACGCGAAGGTGGTCGTGGCGGACGACACCGCGTTCCTCGGAAGCTTCAACTTCTCGCGCTCGGGCGAGCGGAACGCCGAGAACGTGCTCGAGATCCGCGACGCGGGGATCGCCGACCGGCTGGCCGCGTTCGTGGACGGCGTGCGGGCCCTGTACCCGCCTGCGACGCCGCCGGCCTGAGTCGAGTACGGTCGCGCCGTGACCGTCGACGACGTTCTCGCAGTCGAGCTCGCGACCGGCCGCCCGGTCCCGACCGCGGTAGAGGGCGAGCCGTACGAGTCCTGGCACGTCCTCTCCGACGACGGCCGGGTCGAGCTCGGGATCTGGGAGGTGACGCCCGGCTCCTTCCGGGGGGAGACGGACGGCATCTACGAGCTCATGCACTTCGTGGCCGGCGCGGGGACGATCACGGCCGCCGACGGCGAGGTCACGGAGATCGGACCGGGCGTCGTGATGCTGTGCCCGGACGGCTGGTCCGGCCGCTGGGACGTGCGAGAGACGATCCGCAAGACATACGCCGTCGTCAAGACGCGCTGACGATGCCGCCTCGATCGCGTGCGGCCGGCTCTCGCGCCCGATCGCTGCACGGCGTTAACCCACGTCTCGCGGGCGATCGCTACCGTGGCCGCCAATGTGCGGCGCACGTCTGTGGCTCGTGTCGCTGCTCGCCCTTTCGCTCGTGCTCTCGGCCGGACGCGCCGCGAGCGCCGACGCGCGCGCTGCTGCGCAGGCCGTCCCCGCGAGCACGGCACCGGTCGCCTCGCTGGAGCCGGCGAAGACGTCCGCGCTCTGGGCGCAGCTCGTCTCCAGCCGCTCTCTGAGCGCCGCGACGACCCAGTGCCGCCCGCTCCGGGCGGTCTTCTACGCCGCCTCCGACTGGCTGCGGCTCGCCACGAGGCTCGCGGCAACGGCGTCGCCGTGCGCCGAGTACTACGTCTCGATCCCGCCGATCGTCGCCGACAAGACGCAGCCGAGACCAGACCAGGCGTGGCGGATCCGCGCGCTCGGGCCCCGCTTCCACGCCCTCGCCGAGATCCACTTCGCGACCTGGAGCCGGTGGGTCGCGGAGACGGGCAGCTCGTGGCACGCCGCGGGCGTCACGGCCCGCCAGCGGATGGCCGCGGCCGGCTACGACGTCGCGCAGGGCGACTCGTGGGTGGTGAACGAGCTCGGCACGGGGGTCCGCCGCGGCCTGGGGAACGCGCGGGCGAACATCCGCGAGTTCCTGCGCGGCCTGTACGAGGGCGACGGGACGCAGCCGGCGCAGGGCGCGGCGTTCGTCATCGGCTACGGCCAGGGGAGCGCAGACGTGTCCGTCTACCAGAGCACGCTCCAGCACTGGCTCACCGACTCGGCGTTCTGGTCGGACATGGCGCGCTACGTCGCGGACTGGTCGCAAGAGGTGTACGGGGACGCCCGCAGCCACGCGGTCCCCGGCTCGCCGCCGGAGACGCGGAGGGAGTACCTGAACGACTACCTCCAGCACAAGCTTCTCCTCGCCGGGGCCGGGCCGGCGGAGGCCGGGACCGCGCGTGGGTACCTCCGCCAGGCGTACAGCCCGCTCGCGAACGCAGCCTGGCAGTACGACCAGGCCTACGGCTGGACCGCGCTCCCGCCCGAGCAGATGGCGGCGTACATCTCGGCGCAGGTGCACGCCCTGCGCGAGTTCAGCGCTGCGTCCGGCCAGGCCCGCGACCGCTGGGGGTTCGCCTGGGCGCCGAAGAACGCGACGGGCGTGTCGGCCGCGGAGTTCGCCGCGCAGACCGGGTTCCTGCTCGACCGCCTGGCCGCGGCGATCCGGGACTCCGGCGCGCCGGTCGAGCCGGGCAGCCCCGGCAGCGGGGCGTGCGGGCCGCCGAGACTCGACGCGTGGTGCGCCCTCGACCTCGAGGGCGCGCGGCACAACCTCGCGTGGCGGTCGTTCCGGAGCTGGACGACCTCCGGCGTCGGTTTCACCACTCCCGCGCGGACGGCCGTTGCCGGTACACCCTCGAACGGAATCGCCGTCTCGCTCCTGACCACGACCGGAGCCCGGACGACGACCGGAGCGGCACGCGCCGCAACCGTCCGCTCGAGCTCGCCGCCCGGGACGTTCGCGGCGAGCCCGGCCGGGCCGTGGGCCCCGACCGTCTCGGTGAGCGTCCCGGCGGACCCGGACCCCGTCGTCTACTACCGCGACCCGAAGGCGGGCACGCACACGATCACGGTCACGGCCGGCGGCTCCTTCAGCGGGACGCAGCAGCTCGTCGTGCGCGCGGGACCGGCCGTGAGGGTGAAGGTGACACCCGGCACCGGCGCCGTCCGCGCCCGCGGGGCCCGGGGCTTCGTCGCGACCGCGAAGGACGCGTACGGGAACGCCGCGGCCGGGCGGCTCGTCTGGCGCGTGCGACCGGCCGGGCTCGGGACGATCGCCCCCGCCGGCGCCGGCAAGGCGACGTTCCAGGCCGAGCGCATCGTGAGGAGGGGCAGAGTCAGCGCGAGCATCGTCTCCGGCGCCCGCACCGTCTCGGGCTCCGCCCGCGTGCACGTGCAGCCCGCGCCGCTGCGGATCGACTCGCTCGCCCACCGCAGGACGGAAGCCGGATCCCATGTCGTCCTGCGCGCGGTCGACGCGGCGCGCAAGCCGGTCTCCCACGCCACCGTCGTCGCCGTCGTGCTGCGCGACGGCCGCCGGGCGGCGCAACTCAAGGCGAGGACGGGGCCGGCGGGGCACGCGCGGCTCCCGCTGCCGCGCGTCGGCGGCTGCGTGACCGTGAAGGTCGCGCGCGCGGCGGCGGCCGGCTTCTTCTGGGACCGCCGCGGGCCCAGCACGCGGGTCTGCACGTAGCCGCGGCGCGCCTCGCGCCGGGATCGGCGCGCGCGACGGGGCGTAGGATCGCGTCGTGATCGACCCGCTCGAGCGCTGGCGCGAGCTCGGCCTCCCGGACAAGCCCGACTACGCGGGGCTGCTCACGTTCGCCGGGATGCCGTACACGCAGGATCCCGCCGAGCTCGCGGGCGTGGACGTCGCCGTCGTCGGTGCGCCGACCGACGACCTCGTCTCCGACCGGCCGGGAACGCGGTTCGGCCCGCGCGCGATCCGCGCCGCGAGCTGCCCGCCCGGGCCGCACCTCGAGACGAAGGTGGACGCCTTCGAGGTGCTCCGCGTCGTCGACTTCGGGGACGCGGCCGTGCTCCCGGCCGATCCCGAGCGGACGCACGAGCGGATCGAGCACACCGTCTCGCAGGTCGTCACCGCCGGCGCGCTCCCGGTGGTCCTCGGCGGCGACCACTCGATCACGGAGCCGACCGTGCGCGCGGTGGCAGCAGCGCGCGGGCCGGTCGGTCTCGTCCACCTCGACACGCACACGGACACGGGCACGGAGGTGTTCGGCGTCGAGCTCTCGCACGGGACGCCGATGTACCGGCTCGTCCGCGACGGCCACGTCGACCCGCGCCGGTACGTGCAAGTCGGGCTCCGCGGCTACTGGCCGGGCGAGACCGAGCTCTCCTGGCAGCGCGGGCAGGGCATCACGTCGTTCTTCATGCACGACGTCCGCGACCTCGGGATCCGCGAGGTGGTCGAGCGCACCGTGGCCGCCGTCGGCGTAGGTCCGGTGTTCCTCACGGTGGACGTGGACGTGCTCGACCCGTCGCTCGCGCCCGGGACCGGGACGCCGGAGCCGGGCGGGATGACCTCGGTCGACCTCCTCTGGGCCTGCCGCGAGGTGGCACGGCGGCTCGAGCTCACCGGCCTCGACGTCGTCGAGGTGCTGCCGGCGGCCGTCGGCTCGGCGGACGTCACCGCGCTCGTCGCCGACCGGATCGTGCGCGAGGCGCTGACCGGGATCGCGCTGCGGCGCACCGAGTCGCGCGCGGGCTGACGAGCGTCAGCCGTCGAGCCGCTGACTCGCGAGCCGGTGCGCCTCCGCGGCAGCGTGCGGATGCGCCGCGACGGCCGCGAGGAAGTCCTCCCGCTCGAGGGCGTACAGGTGCACGTGCGTCCGGGCCGTGCACGTCGCCGTCCGCGGCACGTCGTGGAGGAGCGCGATCTCGCCGAACCCGTCGCCGCGCTCGAGTACCCGCCCGGCGAGGCCGTCCTGCGACACCTCCACCCGCCCGTCGGCGACGACGTAGAAACGGTCGCCCACGTCCCCCTCCGACACGACGACCGTCCCCGCCTCGGCGTCGAGCGGGACGAGCGCGCGGGCGACGCTCTCGAGCTCCGGCGCGGGAAGCGGTGCGAACATCGGCAGCGAGCGGAGGAGGCCGATCTCCACCACGGGCACGTCGGCCGTCCGGTCGAGCTGCCGGAGGCGCCCGCCGACGAGCAGCGCCGCGAACGGCAGGAGCGCGCCGACCCCGATCAGCGCGGCCCTCACTCCTCCGAGCGCCATGAGCGCGGGAACGAGCAGGGAGCCCAGCGCGAGCCCGACCGAGGAGACGCTCTCGAGCAGCCCGAACACGCGCGCAAGCAGGTGCGCGGGGGCGGTCCGCTGGAGCAGCGTCCTCCCCGAGACCTCGACGACCATGCTCGCGCCCCCTCCGAGCGTGAGCAGCACGAGCGCGGAAGCGACCGTCGGCTCGACGCCGAGCAGCAGGAAGGTCGCAAACCAGGCCAGCAGCCCGCCGAGGAGCGCGGGTGCGAGGCGGCGCCCGACGAAGGATGCGGTCACGACGACCGCCGCGAGCCCGCCGAGGCCGAACGCGGCGTTCAGGTACCCGGTCCAGCCTCCGCTCAGCCCGAGGGTGCCGATCGCCAGCTCCGCGTACAGGATGTCGAGCGCGCCGAAAGCGACGGACGAGAAGCCGAGGACGACGACGCGTGCGCGCGGCGACGCCGCCGAGCGGAGCACCGCGACGGCCTCGTAGGTCTCGCGCACGACGCCGCCGCCACCGCCGGCGCCCGCCCCCGCGACCGGCGGGCCCGGGACCGAGAGCACGAGCAGCGCGCTCCCGAGCGCGACGACGGCCATCAACGCGAACACCCAGCCCGGGCCGCCGAGGTCGAGGATCACGCCCGCGAGCGCGGGGGAGAGCAGCACGGTGAGGCTCTCGATCCAGCCGGTGACGGCGTTCGCAGCGGTGAGCTCGTGTGGCCGCCGCGCCAGCGTCGGGACGAGCGCGGCCTGCGTCGGCCGGGTGATCGTGACGGCCGTCGCGGCGCAGGCGGCGAGGCCGTACGCGGCGAGGGCCGGTCCGCCCGCGAGGAGCACGGCTGCCGTCGCTCCCATCCCGAGCGCTTGCGCGAGGTAGCCCCAGAGGAGCACGCGCCCGGCCCGATGCCGGTCGCCGAGCGTCGCCGCGAACGGGGCGAAGACGGCGGACGGCACGAGCTGCGCGACCGCGACCAGCCCTGCCGTCGTCGCACCGCCGCGGTCGTACGCGTACACGACCATCGCGACCCAGGTCGCCCACTCCGCGGAGCTGAAGCCGGCGAACGCGAGCTCGACCCTCCGCAGCCTCGGGTTCCCGAAGACGACGCCGAACGCCTCCGGCACCTGCGCCGCGAACGTGCGCACGCGGCCCGGGTTGGTCACGTCAGCCGGGGAGCCTCGCGGCGACGGCGCGCTCGACCGCCTTGGCGAGCCCGGGCGCAAGGCGCATCGCCGTCTCGAGCGTCCCCTCGGGGAGCACGAGCAGCCGCACCGGCGTCGCCGCGGTGACGGTGGCCGTGCGCGCGTAGCCGTAGCCGTGGCCCCAGTCGAGGGCCGCGATCTCGCCGAAGAACTCGCCCGGCCCCGCCCGCTCGAGGACGTCTCCGTCCCGCTCGACCTCCACCTCGCCCTCGAGGACGACGGAGAGCTCCCGCGCGGCGTCCCACTGCCGGACGAGGAGCGCGCCTGCGGCTGCGTCGCGGACGGTCGCGAGCCGGGCGAGCCGCTCGAGGTTCTTCGGGGGGACGTCGGCGAACAGCTCCAGCGCCATCAGGTCGCCCGGCTCGGCGCGCGCGTCTCCTTCCTCCGGAGCAGAGACGAGCCACGCGTCGCGCACGTCGTCGACCCGGCCGCGGCGGAGCAGCGGCGGCGCGTCCGTCGCAGGCTCGGCGGTCTCGAGGAAGTCGAGCACCGCGTCCACGTCCTCCCGCGTCGTCGAGTGGTTGAGCGGGCAGAGCCGCAGGGCGAAGCGTCCGCGCAGCGTCGTCGAGGAGACGAGGCCGATCCCGCTCGCCGCGAGGTCGGCGGCGAGCTGCGCGTTCAAGCGGGCCGTCTCGTCCTCGTCCTCGGCGGCGGCGAACCGGCGCCGAAAGCAGACGATGCCGAGCACAACGGGTGCCATGAGCTCGAGCCCGTCGCTCGCCTCCACCCGCCGCGCGGCGTGCTCGGCGAGGTCGAGCGAGCGGTCGATTGCCTCGCGGAACGCGGCCAGGCCGAGCGTCTGGATCGAGAGCCAGACCTTGAACGCGCGGCTCGTCCGGCTGAGCTGGATCCCGCGGTCGCCGAGGTTCACCTCGCCCTCGCCCACGACCGTGTCGCCGAGGTACGGCGGCACGATCTCGAACGCGCGCCGCAGCCCGTCGGGCTCGCGGACGAGAAGCGCGCCGCACTCGAAGGACTGGTAGAGCCACTTGTGCGGGTCGATGGTCAGCGAGTCCGCGAGCTCGATCCCGGCGAGGGCGCGCCGCCCGCGCTCGGTCAGCGCCGCGAAGCCGCCGTACGCGGCGTCGACGTGCAGCCAAAGGCCGCGCTCGCGCGCGACCTCCGCGAGCTCGGAGAGCGGATCGACCGCTCCGGTGTTGGTCGCGCCCGCGCTCGCGACCGCGACGAGCGGCGTGAGGCCGCGCGCGAGATCCGCGTCGACGGCGGCCGCGAGCGTCTCGGGCCGCAGCCGGAGCTCGCGGTCGGTGGGCAGCACGCGCACCTGGTCGGGCCGGAACCCGAGCACGCGGGCTGCGCGCGCGACGGACGAGTGCGCCTGGTCGGGGACGTACAGCGCGAGGTCGTCGCGCATCGCGCCGACCCGCAGCTCGCGCGCGCACGCGAGCGCCTGCAGGTTCGCCTGCGAGCCGCCGCTCGTCAGCTGGCCGTCGGCCTCCGGCGGGAAGCCGACCCAGTCCTTGAACCAGTCGAGCACGGTGAGCTCGAGCTGCGTCGGACCCGCTCCCTCGAGCCAGGTGGCCGCGTACACGTCAAGCGCGCTCGCCACCAGGTCGCCGAGCGCCCCGGGCCAGGTGCCCGAGCAGGGGATGAACGCGAAGTAGCGCGGGTGGTCGACGCGCGCGACGTACGGCAGGACGTCGCGGAAGAGCCGCTCGAGCGCCTCCGGGCCACCTGCGTCCTCCGGCGGCGGCTTGCTCAGCAGGCGCGCGAGCTCCGACGGCGCGGCGCGACGGATCGGCGGCTCGGCACGCGGGTCGACGCGTTCGACGAGGAGGTCGACGGCGCGGTACCCGAGCGCCCGCATCTCCTCGGGCGTCAGGGCGAGAGAGTCCCGCTCCACGCCGCGATCCTCGCACGCCCACGAACCGCACGCCTCCCGTTTGAGCCGTCGTTGACCCGACGTTGACGTGCCCGTGCAAGGGTCTCCGCACGTACGGAGAGGAGAGATCGGTCCGGATCGGCCCCGACCCACCTCCGCGGCGGGTCGATCCGAGGTCGGGAGGGGCTTCTGCGGAGGCCCCTCCCGCGCCCAGCGCGCGAGGTCAGTCGAGCGGCGTGACGACCACGGAGCGCGCGGAGCGCGCGGCCGGCCCGTGGTACACGGCCTCGACGTTGTTGCCGTCCGGGTCGAGGACGTAGGCCGCGTAGTAGCCCGGGTGGTAGTCGCGCTCGCCCGGAGCGCCGTTGTCCTTCCCGCCGGCCGCGATCGCGGCCGCATGGAAGCGGCGCACGGCGTCCTCGTCCTCGGCCACGAACGCCACGTGGAGGCTCCCGGTCGGCGGCCCGTCCGCGCTCACCCAGAGCTCGTCGGAGAAGAAGTAGCCGTCCCCACTCGTGATCTCGAGCCCGAGCGCGCCGATCGCCGCCTGATAGAAGCGCCGGCTCCACTCGAGGTCGCGCACGCGCAGGTGAACGTGGTCGAGCAGGCGGCCGCGGTGGTACTCCACGCCGGAACTCTGCCACGCGGCGTTTGAGCGGTTGTTGATCGAGCGTTGAGCAGCGTCGGCTTCACTCATTCGCATGCGCAGCGCACGCCCACTCGCCGTAGTCGCCGCCTCCGCAGCTCTACTCGCAGCCACCGCGGGCGCCGCGCCGATGGCAACCGACCTCGCGATCATGATCGGCGCGAGCCCGACGGCCGTTCCCGTCGACGCCCTGATCGCGCCCACGCCGAACGGCGGGACGAAGCGGATCACGGGGAAGCTCACGTTCTTCGCGATGCCGATCGTCGTGAACGCCGGGCCGCAGGACGCCACGATGTCCTTCAGCTTCCAGCTCACCGAGGGTCTCCACTTCGACGGCGAGCCGGACACGAACGCCGAGGACTGCGTCACGACCGCCACCGAGGCGACCTGCACGGCGCCGGAGCCCTTGCCCGCGGGCACCGGCGCCGCGTTCGCGCCGCAGTGGAAGATCGTCGCCTCCGAGTATGGCCGGCACGGGCTGCGCGCAGAGATCTTCGACGAGTCGACGCCCGACCCGAGCCCTGCCGACAACTCGACCGAGATCACGGTCGTGCTCGCGCGGGAGGCGGCTCCCGCCGTCACCGCCGGCGGCGCGAGGCTCGCCCCCGCGAAACCGAAGGCGGGGGCAAGCGTGACGGCGAGCGTGGGCGTCTTCGCCGGCGGGTCGCCCGTGAAGCCGTCGAAGGTCGCGTGCGCCGGCTCGATCGGGAAGACGAAGGTCAAGGGCGCCGCGCGCGCCGCGGCAGGCTCGGCCAGGTGCACCTACAAGACGCCGCGCTCGGCGAAGGGGAAGACGTTGACGGGCTCGATCTCCTTCACCGCCGGCGGCAAGAGCTTCACGAAGCGGTTCTCGGCCAGGTTGCGGTAGAGGCGGCGCTGTCAGTTGAGCTCGGGCGGGGCGCTTCGCAGACGTTCTCGCGAGAGCGCTCGGGCCTGCCGCATGGCGCGGGCACGCCGCGAGAGCTCGGCCGCGAGTCGCCGGACGATCTCACGCGCGATCACGCTTCGGCCTCCACGTTCCTCGAGATCGGCGAGCGCGCGCTCCGCGTCACGTACGCCTCGCGCGCGGGCGTCTCGAGCGGCGGCGAGCGCAGGCTCGTCGAGGCCGTCCGCCCATAGGTCCTTCGTCATGTGCCGGAGCTGGCGCTCGATCTCCGCGACGTCGCCCGCGTCCATCGCGAAGGAGACGAACGACAGGCAGGCGTGACACACGCCCGCGGCGTCGAGGTCGAGGTCGAGCGCGGACGCGAACGCGCTCGCGCGAGGCTTCGAGAGCCGGGTCGTGGTCACGGGACAAGCGAAGCAAGAAAATCGTGACGGCTGTGTGCCGAAAGCGAGAAAAGTCGCGCGCGGCGGGCGGGTTACGGGCGCCTACGCCACGCCCTCGAGCAGGAACGCCCGGCTCTCCTTCAGCATCTCGCGCGCGATCACGAGGCGCTGGATCTCGTTCGTGCCCTCGTAGATCTGCGTGATCTTCGCGTCGCGCATCATGCGCTCGACCGGGTACTCCCGGATGTAGCCGTAGCCGCCGAGCACCTGCACCGCCTCGGTCGTGACCCACATCGCGGTGTCCGTGCACGCGAGCTTCGCCATCGCGGAGGCCTTCGTCAGCTCCGCGTCCGGCGCACCCTCGTCGACCATGCGCCCGAAGCGGTAGAGGAGCCCGCGCGCGCCCTCTGTGCGCGTCTCCATGTCCGCGAGCTTGCCCGCGATCAGCTGGTGCTCCGCGATCGGCTTCCCCATCGTCTCGCGGGTGCGCGCGTACTCGAGCGCGTAGTCGGTCGCGCCCTGCGCGATCCCGAGCCCCTGCGCGGCGACGCCCGGACGCGAGCGGTCGAGGATCCGCATCGCGATCCTGAAGCCCTCGCCCTCCTCGCCGAGCAGGTTCGCCGCCGGGATGCGCGCGCCGTCGAAGATGAGCTCGCCGGTGGTCGAGCCCGCGATGCCCATCTTCGGCTCGAGCCGCGCGACCTCGAAGCCGGGCGTGTCCTTCTCGACCACGAAGGCGGAGATCCCGGAGTGGCCCGCGTCCGGGTCGGTCTTCGCGAAGACGGTGTACAGCCCGGCGACGCCCGCGTTCGTGATGAAGCGCTTGGAGCCGTCGAGGACGTACTCGTCGCCGTCGCGGCGCGCGGTCGTGCGCATGGCCGCGGAGTCGGATCCCGAGCCGGCCTCGGTGAGCGCGTACGCGGCGAGCTGCTCGCCGGACGCGAGCGACGGGAGGAAGCGCGCCTTCTGCTCGTCCGTCCCCGCGAGCTTGAGCCCGAGCGAGCCGAGCTCCTGCACCGCGAGGATCAGCCCGCTCGTCGCGCACACCTTCGAGACCTCCTCGATCGCGACCAGCGAGAGCAGCGTCCCGGTGCCGGTGCCGCCGTAGCCCTCCTCGAAGAAGAGCCCGAAGATGCCGTGCTCGCGGAAGAGCTCGACGACATCCCACGGGAACTCGTGCGACTCGTCGATCTCCGCAGCACGGGGCGCGATCCGCTCGCGCGCGATCTGGCGCACGAGGTCGCGAATCTCGACCTGCTCGTCGGTCAGCGGCTCCCAGGGCACGCGCGCATTCTAGGGCGACTCGCACCCGTTCCTCGCTCGACGAGCGGAGCGCAAGGACGGCCCAAGTGGCTCAGAGCCACAAAGCGCCTCGGGGTTCTCCGAGTCGTCCGGGCGAGGGTCGCCTCGGCCTAGGCCTCGCGCTCCTCGCCTTCGGTCACCCGTGGCACATCGCCTCGATGTTGTTCCCGTCGGGGTCGAGCACGAACGCGGCGTAGTAGTCCGGCGCGTACTTGGCGCGGATCCCCGGCGAGCCGTTGTCGGTGCCGCCGGCCGCGAGCGCAGTCTCGTGGAAGCGGTCGACCGTCGCGCGATCCTCCACGTCGAACGCGACGTGGGCGCCGCCGACCGGGTCGCGCCGGCCGAGCCCGAAGTCGAGCCCGCGCGCGTCCGCGTAGTACGCGAGCGCGCCCTCCTCCTCGTACACGACCCGGTAGCCGAACAAGGCGAGCACCGCGTCGTAGAAGCGCCGCGCGCGCTCCCAGTCCGACACGTTGACGGCGACGTGCGCGACGGTCACTGCGGCTGCTGGCAGACGGCCTCGATGTTGTTGCCGTCGGCGTCGTGGACGAAGGCGGCGTAGTAGTGCTCGTGGTAGTGCGTGCGCAGGCCGGGCGGGCCGTTGTCCTTCGCGCCCGCGGCCATCGCCGCCTCGTAGAACGCGTTCACGGTCGCGTGATCCGGGCACTTGAAGGCGACGTGGGCGCCGCCGACCGGGTCGCGTCGCACGACGCCGAGGTCGAGCCCGTGCCGGTCGGCGAAGCCCATGAACTCGCCCGCCTCGAACGCGAGTGAGTAGCCGAGCGGCTCGAGCGCCTTGGAGTAGAAGGCCTTGGCGGCCTCGAAGTCGGTGACGTTGACGGCGGTGTGGTCGATCATCCCCGCTCCTCTCGCGTCGTTATCGTCGCCGCCATGATCCTCGAAAACGGGGTCGTCCGCACCATGGATCCCTCGCTGCCGCTCGCGCGCGGGCTCGGGATCGCCGGCGACCGGATCGCGGGCGGGGTCGGGACGCACGAGTGGGCTCTCCCGACGCCGGACGTCGTCGACCTCGGCAGGCGCTGCGTCGTCCCGGGCTTCACCGATTCGCACGTCCACTTCCCGTCGTGGGCGCTCGCGCAGCACGACGTGCAGTTGGAGGGTGTCGCGTCGCTGGCGGAGGCGCTCGAGCGCGTGCAGGCTCACCCCCGCCGCGGGTCGTGGATCCGGGGGACGGGCTGGCGCTCGGCGGAGTGGGACGTGCAGCCGACGGCGGCCGCGCTGGACGAGGTCACGGGCGACACGCCCGCCCTCCTCTTCTCGAAGGACTACCACTCGCTCTGGCTCAACTCGGCCGCGCTCGCGCTCGCGGGCGGCGATCTCCAGGTCGAGGGCGGGGTCGTGGAGCGCGACGGCCACGGCGAGCTGACCGGCGTGCTCCGCGAGGAGTCCGCGTGGCAGTTCCGCGAGCGGTTCGCGATGCCGAGCCAGGACGAGCTCGTGGACGCGACCCGCGAGGGTCTGCGGGTCGCGGCCTCGCGTGGCGTGACCGCGATCCACGACAAGGACGGCTGGCTCGGCGCGGCCGGGATCTTCCAGCGGATCCACGCGGACGGGGGTCTGGCCCTGCGGGTCTGGCAGTCGGTGCCGTACGAGCGGCTGCCGGAGCTCGAGGCGCTGGGGCTGCGCTCGCCGATCGGCGACGACTTCCTCCGGATCGGCTACCTGAAGGCGTTCATGGACGGGACGCTCGGGTCGCAGACGGCGTGGATGCTCGACGGGTCTGGCGTCGTGATCACAAGCGGCGAGGAGCTGGCGGAGATCGTGCGCCGCGGCGCGCAGGCCGGGTGGCCGGTGGGCGTGCACGCGATCGGGGACCTGGCGAATCGCGCTGCGCTGGACGCGTTCGAGGCGACGCGGGCGGAGTGGGCGCCGCTCGGGCTCCGGCAGCGGGTCGAGCACGCACAGTGCCTCGCCCCAGAGGATGTGGGGCGCTTCGCGGCGCTCGGGGTGGCGTGCTCGGTCCAGTTCTCGCACGCGCCCTCCGACCGTGACCTCGCGGAGCGCTTCTGGGGCGAGCGGGCGGAGGGCGCGTACGCGTTCCGGTCGCTGTGGGACTCGGGCGCGCTCGTCGCGAACGGGTCGGATGCGCCGGTCGAGGAGCTCGACCCGCTCGCCGGGATACGCGCGGGCGTGCTGCGCACGATCGACGAGCGCGACGCGTGGCATCCCGACCAGCGGGTGACGGTCGAGGAGGCCTTGGCGGCGACGACGGTCAACCCAGCGTGGCTCGCGGGCGACGAGCGCCGCCGCGGCAAGCTCCTCCCCGGCTACCTCGCCGACCTCGTCGTCCTCTCCCGCGACCCCCTCGAGTGCCCGCCGGACGAGCTCGAGTCCGTCGAGGTGGTGGCGACGATGGTCGGCGGCCACTGGACGCACAACCCGCCGCCCTGGGGCTGACGTCCGCGCTTTATAAAAACCGGTGTCAGACACCGGTTCTGTCAAGGGGGAGGCGTGCCGAGTTCGCAACAATCGTCCCACATGCGATTTGGCCTCCCATAGGGGCTGGAGGGCATCTGACCGTTGAGGGACATGCTGCCGCCGGCCACGTCGGAACCGGACAGGCGAGATTCGGTGTCTGACACCGAGGGTTGCGCGCGCGTCGCGAAGACCGACGGCCGGCGGCTGTTCGGCTCCGATCCTGCCGCCTACGAGCTCGGGCGGCCGGGGCACGCGGACGAGGTCTACGACATCCTTCGCGAGCGGTGCGGCCTCAGGCCCGGCACCCGCGTCCTCGAAGTGGGGCCGGGGACGGGCCAGGCGACCCGCCGGCTGCTCGAGCTCGGCGCAGCGCCGATCGTCGCGCTGGAGCCCGACCCCGCGCTCGCCGAGTTCCTCGCCGGCAGGCTCGACGCGCGCGTCGACATCCGCGAGAGCACGCTCGAGGACGCCGACCTCCCGGACGCGGCCTTCGACCTCGCCGTCGCCGCATCGTCGTTCCACTGGGTCGACGAGGAGATCGGGCTCGCGAGGATCCGCGACGCGCTCGTGCCCGGAGGCTGGGTCGCGCTCTGGTGGACGGCGTTCGGTGACGCGAACCGCCCGGACCCGTTCCGGGCTGCGACGGACGGCCTCATGGAAGGCCTACCGCAAAGCCGGTCGGCGGTGGAGGGTGGCCGGCCGTTCGCGCACGACGCCGAGCACCGCATCGCCGCGCTCGAGCGGGCCGGCCTGACGGACGTGCTGCCGTGCCGCATCGAGTGGTGGCACACGTGGGACACGGACGGCATTCGCGGGTTGTTCGGGAGCTTCTCGCCGGTTCTCTCCCTCGACTCCGAGCGCAGGGAGAGGTTGCTCGACTCGATCGCGGAGATAGCCGAGCGCGACTTCGGCGGCAGCGTGACGAAGCCGCTCGTGACGTCGCTCTACACCGCGCGAAAGCCGTCCTGAGCAGGCAGTCGTACAATCCGAGCGTGGCCACCCACGCCTCGACGCGCACGATGCTCCCCGTTCACGCCGCCCCGACGTGCTCGGTCGCCGGCGCGGCCGAGATCGTCGGCTCGAAGTGGACGGTGCTCATCGTCCACGACCTCTCCGAGGGCCCGCGCCGCTTCACCGAGCTCGAGCGCTCGTGCGCCGGGATCAGCCCGCGCACGCTCGCAGAGCGCCTCCGCTGGCTCGAGTCGGAGGACATCGTCGCGCGGCGGAGCTACCCGGAGTCGCCGCCGCGCGTCGAGTACGCGCTGACGGAGAAGGGCCGCGCGCTGCTCCCGATCGTGCACGAGATGCGCCGCTTCGGCCACGACTGGCTCGGCTGCGGCGTCCACGACGCCTGACGCGGAGCTCGCCTCGGCGGGCGAGGCAAGCCTCACCCTACGACCTAGTCAGCAAGGTCCTTCGCGCGCAGCTCCTCGATGGCGTGCTCGGACTTCTCGAGCCCGTCGAGGCCCATGCCCTGGAGCACGCGCTCGGTCTTCGTGAACTGGATCTCGCGGTAGTCGACGAGCTGCCAGCGGTTGCCCCACGGGTCGAGGAAGTCGTGGTGCCCGACGATCTCGACGCCCGCCTCGCGCAGCCGGCGCACCGTCTCCTCGAGGTCGTCGACGACGAGGCCGATGTGCCGGTCGTGATCCGGCGTGTGCGTGATCCCGCGGGCGAGCGCGATGAACTGGTCGCCGAGGTCGACGAAGGCCATCCCCGAGGAGCGCCCGCGCAGGCGGACGTGGTCGAAGATGCGCTCGAGGAACGCGATCGCCTCGTCGACGTCTCCGACCTCGACTGCGACGTGGTTGATGCCGACGAGCCTCGGCATGGGCCCAGCGTACCGGCGCCGGCGCGGGCCGGCGTCCCCCGGACGGCTATGCCAGCTCGCCGAGCCGCCGGTACGTCTCGCGGACGACCTCGACGCCGCGGGTGAGGTACTCGGCAGGGAACTTCTCGTTCGGGGAGTGCGCGTTCGCGTCCTGCGTGGCGAGGCCGGTGACGATCGCGGGGATGCCCTTGGAGACGATCCGCTCCGCGACCGGGATCGAGCCGCCGACGCGGACGAGCATCGCCTCGCGACCGAAGACAGCCTCGAACGCCTCGCGCGCGAGCTCGAGGGCGGGCGCATGGGGCGACACGCGCGCAGGCTCACCGTGCGAGTGGAGCTCCACCGAGAGCTCGGCGCCGGCGGGGGCGGCGTCGCGGAGCAGCTGCTCGAACGCGGCCGCGATCGCCTGCACCGACTGGCCGGGCGCGAGCCGGATGGAGACGTTCGCGCGCGCCTCCACCGGGAGCACGGTCTTGACGAGGTCGGGCGAGCCTCCCGCGAGGCCGTGGACGTCGACCGCCGGCTCGCCCCAGGTGCGGACGTAGAACTCCTCCGCTGCGTCTGCGTCCGCCGGCGTCGCCCCCGCCGCGGCCAGCACCTCCGAGCCCGGCCGCAGCGCGGCCCACCCGTCGAGCTCCTCCTCCGTCGGCGGGTCGATCCCTGCGCGCAGCGGCTCCGGCATACGCCCGTCGCGCGGGACCACCGCCGAGAGCGTCTGCATGAGCGCGTGCATCGCGTTCAGCGCGGCGCCGCCGTAGATGCCGGAGTGCATGTCTCGCTCGCCCGTGCGCACCACGACGTGGAAGTACGCGAGGCCGCGGAGCGCGGTGTAGAAGGTGGGCACGCCGCGCTCGTACGTGTCGCCGTCGAAGACGATCGCCGCGTCCGCTCCGCGCTCGTCCGCGTCGACCCACTGGCCGACCGACTGGCCGCCGACCTCCTCCTCCGAGTCGAGCGCGAACCGGAGGTTCACGGGGAGCGCGCCCTCGTCGGCGAGTTGGCGCGCGGCCTCCACGAGCAGGAAGAGGTGCGCCTTGTCGTCCGCAACCCCGCGCGCGTACAGCCAGCCGTCGCGCTCGGTCAGCTCGAACGGGGGCGACTCCCAGAGGTCGAGCGGGTCGGGCGGCTGGACGTCGAAGTGCGCGTAGCAGAGGACGGTGGGTGCGGAGTCGGCGCCGCTCGACGCCGGGACGTCGCCGATCACGAGCGGCCGCCCGCCGTCCCACGGGACGACCTCCGCCGTGCCGCCCGCATCCCGGATGCGTCCCGCCGCCCACTCCGCGGCGGCGACGACGTCGTCGGCGTGGGCGGGGTCGGCGCTGACAGACGGGATCGCGATCAGCTCGGCGAGCTGGTCGCGCAGCTCTTCGTGCGTGGGCGCCATCGGGCGCGCAGTCTAGTCGCGCAGGCTCCGCCTAGCCGAAGCTCTCGTCCAGCGCGACCTCGTAGATCTCGACGCCCGTCCGGCGGCCGCCGGTCTCGCCGGGAGACATCGCGTTCAGAGCCTCGTCGGCGCGGCGCATGTCGTCCTCGGTCTCGGAGAACGTGATGCCGACGGCCGCTCCCGTCCGACGGTCGACGAGCTGGAGCACGCGGGTGACCGTCTCGGTCAGCACCCGCGCCTCCTCGGGCAGGTCCGGCGGCAGGCCGCCTTCCCGCATCCCCTGGATCTGCCGGCGCAGCTCCGCAACCTGCTCGTCGATCGTGGCCGGGTCTCTGCCCTCGAAGCGGGCGATACGTGCGTACACAACGACTCCTTTCGGTCGGTACCGACGCAACCTAGCGCGTCCACCAGGCCCGGAGCACTGGGTGCCGGTTCACATCGCCGAGGCGGTCGGCCGCGAGCAGCGCGACTCCGAGATCGGCCGTGAGCAGTCGAGGCGCCTCCGGCCGACAGAGCGCGCGGGCGTCAGGCGACGTCGCGCACGCGCGCCGCGTCCGCGAGGGCGCGCAGCTTCTTCAGGCCCTGGTGCTCGATCTGGCGGATGCGCTCGCGCGTCACGTTGAACGCGCGGCCGACCTCGTCGAGCGTGCGCGGCTGGTTGCCGTCCAGCCCGTACCGGAGCTCGAGCACCTTCCGCTCGCGCTCGGAGAGCGAGCCGAGGATGTTCCGGAGCGCTTCGCGCTGGAGCGTCGTCTCGGCGAGCTCGTCGGGGAGCGGCGTCGAGTCGTCCGCGAGGAAGTGGCCGAACTCGGACTCGTCGTCGTCGCCCACCGGCTTCTCGAGGGACACGGGAGTCTGCGCGCTCCGCCGAATGTGCTCGACCTCGTCGATGGACATGTCGACGTCGCGCGCAATCTCCTCGATCGACGGCTCCCGCCCCTTCTCCGCCCGCAGCTTGCGCTCCGCGCGGAGGATCCTGTTCAGCTTCTCGACGACGTGGACGGGCATGCGGATCGTCCGGCCCTTGTCCGCGATCGCGCGTGCGACCGCCTGCCGGATCCACCAGGTGGCGTACGTCGAGAACTTGAAGCCCTTGCGGTAGTCGAACTTCTCGGCGGCGCGCACGAGCCCGATCGTCCCCTCCTGGATCAGGTCGAGGAAGGGAAGCCCCTGGTTTCGGTAGCGCTTCGCGATCGAGACGACCAGACGGAGGTTCGCCTCCACCATCGCCTGCTTCGCGCCGTGGTCCCCGCGCTCGATCCGCTTCGCGAGCTCGACCTCCTGCGCCGCCGTGAGCAGCGGCACCTTCCCGATGTCCTTGAGGAAGAGCTGGAGCGCGTCCGTCGTGATCTCGGTCGCCGCCGGCACGACCTCGGGCTCCGGCCGCTGCTCCGGGGCGGACTCTTCCTCGCCCGCGTGCACGACCGAGATCTGGGCGTCGTCCAGCGCGGCGTAGAACTCGTCGAGCTGACTCGGCTCGAGCTCGAGCTCGTCGAGCGCGAGCGCGACCTCGTCGGCGTCGAGACGACCGTCGCGCAGGCCGCTCTCGAGCAGTCGTTGTGCTTCGTCGGTCGCCAGGACGTCGTCGACCGGCGCGCGAGCTGCCCTGCTCTCGGATTTTGCTGCTGCCAGACCGCCCCCCTTAGCTCGTCGGCGGATCACACGGTAATCGCGCGGGCGGCCGGCGTCAAAGCAACCCCCCAAAGGTCCGACTAGGACCTCGCCTTCCGGATCGTCTCCAGGTAGCGGGCGGCCTCGCGCGCGAGCGGCGATCCCGGCCGCTGGCGCGAGGCGAGGCGGAACTGCCGTTGGGCCGCGTCGACCCGACCCGTCCAGAGCAGCAGCACGCCGAGGTGGAAGCGAACGGATGGCTCACCGGGGAAGCGGCGGGTCAGCGGGCCGAGGCTGCCGAAGGCGCTCTCGGGCGCTTCCTTCTGAAAGCGGCCGACGGCGACGGCGACTTGCGCCTCGACGTCCCCGGGCGCGCCGCGGGCCGCGCGGTCGAAGGCTGCGGCCGCAGAGACCGGGCGGCCGACGCGCTGGAGGCCGACGCCGTAGAGCAGGAGCTGACGCGTGCCTCCGCCCCGCGCGCGTCGCTCGAGCGCGGCGAGCTGGCGAACGGGCGCGAGCCGCGTCACCTCGGCGGGCGCCGAGAACGACGGCACGAACGCGGGGAGGCCGCGCGGGAGCTTCGGAAAGAGGAGGTTGCCGGCGAGGATCGCGTACGGGGTGTCCGACTCGGCCTCGGCCGCTGCGCGCCAGGCCGCAGCCGGGTCGCCGCGCTGCGCCCAGAGTCGCGCGAGCCCGAGGTGCAGCTGAACCGCGGCCGAGCCGGGGTAGAGCTTCGCGAGCTGCTCCATGCGGTCGTACGTCCCGTCGGGCCAGGATGCGAACGCCGCGCCCACCTTCGCCTCGAGCGAGTCGTGCTTCGCGAAGAGCGCGGCCGCCTCGTCGGTGCGGCCGCGGTTGAGGAGCGTCGCGCCGCGCTCGAGATCGCGCGCCTCGGCGTCGTCGCGGAAGCCGAGGGCGAAGGAGAGCGGCGGGCGGCCTGGCCGCGGCTCGGGCAAGCCGGCGGTCGTCGTGGCCGTGTCACCGTCGGCGGAGACGACCGCGACGCCGACCACCGCGACCGCGGCGGCGGCAGCGAGGCCGACGAAGAGCAGAACCCGGCGTCGGGCGGACACGCCGCGACGATAGCCAGCCGCAGCGCACCCCGAACATAAAGACCGGTGTCAGACACCGGGGTTGTCAAGGGGCCTCAGTGACAACTTCGTGCCAATCGCCCCACAGGCACATGGCTCGGTTGAGCCGTTGGCGGGCGAACGACGTGTCCGGAACCACCCGTGGCTCGAATGGACGCGTCCCGACGGTGTCTGACACCGGTCTTCTACCGGCGCGAGGCCAGCCGCTACAGTTCGGAAAGTAATGGCCGGGTACCGCGAGCTGCTCGCACGGGTGAAGGCGGAGATTCAGGAGATCTCCACGATCGAGGCGCACGAGCGCCTCACGTCGTCCGAGCCCGCGGAGCGCCCCCTCTTCGTCGACGTCCGCGAGCCGGACGAGTGGGAGGAGGGCCACATCCCCGGTGCGGTCTACACCGGCCGCGGCCGGCTCGAGCAGCGGATCGAGGGCCTCGTGCCCGACAAGACGCGCCCGCTCGTCGTCTACTGCTCGGCCGGCAACCGCTCGGCGTTCGCCGCGAAGGCGCTCGGCGAGCTGGGCTACGAGAACGTCCTCAACCTCGCGAGCGGCTTCAGCGACTGGAAGCGGAACGGCTTCGAGATCACGATCCCGCGTGTGCTCTCCGCCGACCAGCGCTCGCGCTACAGCCGCCACCTGCTCATCCCCGAGGTCGGTGAGGACGGCCAGCAGCGCATCCTCGACGCGCGCGTGCTCCTCGTCGGCGCGGGCGGGCTCGGCTCCCCCGCCTCCCTCTACCTCGCCGCCGCGGGCGTCGGAACGCTCGGGATCGTGGACGCGGACGTCGTGGACGAGTCGAACCTCCAGCGCCAGGTCGTCCACTCGACCGAGCGCCTCGGCGAGCCGAAGGTGCTCTCGGCAAAGCGGACGCTCGAGGCGCTGAACCCGGACGTTCGGATCGTTCCGTTTCAGGAGCGATTGACCTCGGACAACGTCGAGCGGATCCTCGCCGGCGGCTGGGACGTGATCGTGGACGGCGCCGACAACTTCCCTACGCGCTACCTCGTGAACGACGCCTCGATCTGGCACGGGATCCCGGTCGTGCACGGCTCGATCTTCCGCTTCGAGGGCCAGGTCACGGTCTTCGCCCCGCATCAGGGCCCCTGCTACCGCTGCCTCTTCCCGCAGCCGCCGCCGCCCGAGCTCGCGCCGAGCTGCGCGGAGGGCGGCGTCCTCGGCGTCCTCCCCGGGATCATCGGCTCGATCCAGGCGAACGAGGCGCTGAAGCTGATCCTCGAGCGCGGCGACACGCTCGCGGGGCGGCTCCTGCTCTTCGACGCGCTCGGCACGACGCTCGACGAGGTGACCGTGCGCCGCGACCCGGACTGCCCGGTGTGCGGCGACAGCCCATCCATCACGGACTACGTCGACTACGTCGAGTTCTGCAACGCGCCCCTCCAGCTCTGAGGAGAGAGATGGCAGCCGTCCGCATCCCGCCTACGCTCCGCGCCGAGGTCGGCGGCCTCCGGCACCTCGACGCGCGCGGCGACACGGTCGCAGAGGTCATCGACGACCTCGTCGAGCGCTACCCGGCCCTCGAGCGGCAGCTGCTCGAGGACGGCGAGCCCGCGCCGTTCGTGAACGTCTTCCTGGACGGCGAGGACGTCCGCATGCTCGACGGCGCCGACACGCCCGTCCGTGACGGCGCGACGATCATTCTCCTGCCCGCGATGGCAGGTGGCCTCTAACACGCTCGCACCGACGCTCCTCGACCTCGTCGGCTCGACGCCGCTGGTCGAGCTCCCGCGGCTCTCGCCGAGCCCTCGCGTCCGCCTGTTCGCGAAGCTCGAGGGCCAGAACCCGACCGGCTCGATCAAGGATCGCGTGGCGAAGGCGATGGTCGACGTGGCCGAGGCCTCCGGCGAGCTCGAGCCGGGCCGCCGCCTGCTGGAGCCGACGAGCGGCAACACGGGTATCTCGCTCGCGCTCGTCGCGAAGCTCCGCGGCTACCCGCTCACGTGCGTCCTGCCGGCGAGCGTGACCGACGAGCGCCGCCGCCTGCTGCGGCTGTACGGCGCCGAGCTCGTCGAGTCCCCGGCCGAGGAGGGCTCGAACGGCGCCGTCCGCCTCGCGCTCGAGCTCGCGGAGCGCGACCCCTCGTACTTCATGCCGTTCCAGTACGCGAACGAGGCGAACCCGCGGGCGCACTACGAGGGCACGGGCGCGGAGATCGCTTCCGCGCTCGACCGGGTCGACGTCCTCGTCGCAGGCCTGGGCACGGGCGGGACGCTGATGGGCGCGGGCGCGCGCCTCCGCGACTCGTTCCCCGAGATCACGGTCGCCGCAGCAGAGCCGCTGCCCGGCGACGAGGTGATGGGCCTGCGCTCGCTGGACGACGGCTACGTGCCGCCGATCCTCGACGTCTCGAAGCTCGACCGGAAGCTGCTCGTGTCGAACGAGGAGTCGGTCTCGGGGCTGCGGCTGCTGCTCGAGCGCGAAGGGATCTTCGGCGGCGTCTCCTCCGGCGCGGTCGTCCACGCGGCTCTCCGGCTCGCGGGCGAGCTCGACGAGGGCGTCGTCGCCTGCATCCTCGCCGACGGCGGGTGGAAGTACCTCTCCGCCGGGTTCTGGGACGCGGACGACGTCGAGTCGGCGATGGAGCGCTCGGTCTGGTGGTAGTCCCGGACGAGATCCGCGCGGCGCTCGCGGAGCACGCGCGCGCGGAGCTCCCGAACGAGGCGTGCGGGCTCGTCGCGTTCAGGGACGGCGTCGCCGAGCGCTACGTCCCCGGGCGCAACGCGGCCGCCTCCCCGTACCGCTTCGAGCTCGACGTCGACCCCGAGATCTGGTTCCTCGAAGACGACGGCTTCGAGCTCGCCGTCTTCCACTCGCACGTCTCCTCGCCGCCGCGGCCGTCGCGGACGGACGTCGAGAACGTCGGGCTCTGGGCCGGGCGGCCGTACCTGATCCTCACCGAGCGCACCGGCGAGCTCGCGGGCTGGCGGATCGCCGACGGCGCGGTCGAGCCGCTCGACCTGACGAGCGCCTGACCGAGAGTGAGGCGCGGCGATTCCACGAGAATGCCGCGCATGGAGGTGACGCGCATCGCGGACGGGCTCTGGCGCTGGACGGCGTTCCACGAGGAGTGGAAGGAGGAGGTCGGGAGCGTGTACTGCGAGACGCCCGCCGGCGTCGTCCTCGTCGACCCGCTCGTCCCCGAGGACGAAGCCGAACGCTACTGGGATGCGCTCGACCGAGACGTGGAGCGCGCCGGCGGCGACGTGCACGTCGTCGTCACCGTCTTCTGGCACGTGCGCTCGACCGCAGCCGTCGTCGAGCGCTACGGCGCGCGGGTCTGGGCGCCGCGCTCCGGGAAGGCGGCGGTCGAGCGCCGCGCCGGCGTCGTCACCGACCCGTATCGCCCGGACGACGAGCTGCCGGGCGGGATCCAGGCCCTCCGCACCGCCCGCGCGGCCGAGGTCGTCTACTGGCTCCCGGAGCACCGCACGCTCGTCCCCGGCGACGTGCTGATCGCGGACGAGGCCGGCCTCCGCCTCTGCCCGCAGGACTGGCTGCCGCAGGGGAAGACGGTGGACGACCTCCGCGAGTCGCTGCGGCCGCTGCTCGAGCTCCCGGTCGAGCGGGTGCTCGTCTCGCACGGCGAGCCGGTGCTCGCGGACGGCCACGCGGCCCTCGCGTCCGCGCTCGGCGCTTAGACTCGCGCGCAGCGATGCCCTGGCTTTGGATCCTCGTCGGCGCCCTCGTCCTGCTCCTCCTGCTGGCGGTGTACGGCTACAACCGGCTCGTCCGGCTGCGGAACGAGGTCGACACCGGCTGGGCGAACATCGACGTCCAGCTCCAGCGCCGGGCCGACCTGATCCCGAACCTGGTCGAGGCCGTGCGCGGCTACGCGGCGCACGAGCGCGGCGTCTTCGAGGAGGTCACGCGCGCGCGGGCGGCGCTCCAGCGCGCGTCGACGCCCGGCAGCGCCGCCGACGCGAACGAGGGCCTGACCGCCGCGATCGGGCGGCTCTTCGCCGTCGCCGAGGCCTACCCCGAGCTCCAGGCGTCGAAGAACTTCCTCGAGCTCCAGAACGACCTGACGGACACCGAGGACAAGATCAGCGCCGCGCGCCGCTACTACAACGCGACGGTGATGCGCTTCAACACTTCCGTCCAGAGCATCCCTTGGCTCCTGATCGCGAAGCCGCTCGGCTTCCGCGAGCGCGAGTTCTTCTCCGCCCAGGGCGACACCGCGGTGCCGGAGGTGTCGTTCCCGGGCCGCGCGTCGGCGTGACGCTCCAGGAGCAGATCCGCGCGAACCGGCTGCGGAGCACGATCGTCGTCGCCGGGTTCGCGCTCCTGCTGCTCGCGCTCGCGGCGCTGATCGGGCTCGCGCTCGACCTCTCGCTCGGCGCGGCGGCGCTCGTCGGGGCCGCGGCCTACGGGATCTTCGCGCTCCTCCGCTCGCGCAGCCTCGTCTCGCGCCTCACGCACGCCGAGGACGTCGCGCCGGAGCAGTTGAAGCCGCTGCGCCGCCTGGTCGAGAACGTCTCCATCGCGGCCGGGCTGCCGGTGACGCCCGAGCTCCGCGTCGTCCAGGACTCCGCGCCGAACGCGTACGCGGCCGGGCTCCGGCCCGAGAACAGCTTCGTGGGCGTCACCACGGGGCTGCTCGCGACGATGCCGCAGCGCGAGCTCGAGGCCGTCATCGCGCACGAGGTGGCGCACATCCGCAACCGCGACACGTACCTGATGACGGTCGCGACCGTCTTCGCCGGCGTGATCGCGCTGATCGCGGACATCGGCTTCCGCGCGATCGCGTACGGCGGCCGGTCGCGGAAGGGCGGCCTGCTCGTCGTCGTCGCCGCGATCGTCGGGTTCGTGCTCGCGCCGTATGCGGCGCTGCTCCTGCGGATGAGCCTCTCGCGCCGCCGCGAGTTCCTCGCCGACGCGGGCGCAGCCGAGATCCTCAACGACCCGGAGGCGATGGCGCTCGCGCTCCGCCGCCTCGAGCTCGACCCGACCACGATCCGGTACGCGGAGGCCTCGACCGCGCACCTCTGGGTCGAGAGCCCGACCGATCGCGTCGACAGCGAGCGCCGCGGCGTGCTCGCGCTCACCTCCTGGTTCAACACGCACCCCTCCATCGGAGCGCGGATCGCTGCGCTCGAGGAGGCGGGCGGCTTCCGGCTGCCGGAGACCCTGGGGTCGGCCACGGCCTTCGGAACCGACCACGGTCTCGTCTAACCTCTGGAGATTCTGCGCGCAAAGAGGGGAAATCCGTTCAGTCTTCAGCCCGATCGGGTCGATAATGGGTGAGCCTTGAGGAAGCTCCGCATCGGCCGCCGCCGGGGACGAGGAGACGAGGTCGCCCTCTCGCCCCTGGAGCTCGCGCTCTACCCAGCGCTGGCGGACGCGCGCTGGAACGTCCCGGACAGCTTCAACTTCTCGCGCGACGTCGCGGAGGCGCTCGCCGACGACCCGAAGCGCCGCGCGGTCACGTTCATCGGCAAGGACGGGATCATCGAGCCGCGCACGTTCCTCCAGGTTTCCGAGCGGAGCGCGCGCTGGTCGTGGCTCCTGCGCGAGCGCGGCGTCCGGCCCGGAGATCCCGTGCTCGTCCTCGCGGGGACGAACGTCGACTGGCTCGAGGTCGTCCTCGCCTGCCTGAAGGTGGGGGCGGTCGTCGTCCCCGGCTCGCCCCACGTGACGGCCGAGACGCTCGACGTCCGGGTCGAGCGGACGGGCGCGGAGCTGATCGTCGCCGAGCCGTCCGTCGAGCCGGAGATCGCACGCATGGTCGAGCGGCCGCAGGTGCTCTACGTCGACGAGGGGCGCGGCCTCCTCGACACGGTCGCGGAGCACGCGCCGACCCATGACACGTCCGCGCGGGACCTCGCCTTCGTGCTCTCGACGGCCGGGACATCCGGGACGCCCAAGCCGGTCGGGCACTCGCACGGCTCCGTCTTCGCCTCGCGCGTCGCCGCCGAGCACTGGCTGGACGCCGGCCGCGGTGACGCAGTCTGGGCGCCCGCCGACCCCGGCTCGTTCGTCTCCATCCTGTACGCGCTCATCGGCCCCTGGTCGCGGGGCGCCGAGACGCTGCTGCACGACGGCCCCTTCGACGCGCTCGAGCGTCTCGACCTCATCTACCGCCTGGGCGTGACCGTCCTCTGCCAGAGCCCCGCGGAGTACGCCGCGCTCGCCGAGCTCCGCGAGGTGACGAGGTTCCAGCCGCCGCAGCTGCGACGGCTCGTCTCGACCGGCGACCAGCTCGACCCCGAGGTCAGCCGTGTCTTCGAGGAGGCGTGGGGGCTGACGATCCACGACGGGTACGGCCAGGTCGAGACCGGCATTGTGGTGGCGAACAGCGGCGAGGCCGGCTTCCGGCCCGGCTCGCTCGGCTACCCGCTCCCCGGTCACCAAGTCGCGGTCGTCGACGATCAGGGGAACGAGCTGCCGCCGGGCGTCGAGGGTGAGCTGGCCGTGCGCGGCCGCCCGCCGACGCTGTTCGCGGGCTACTGGGAGTCCCCCGAGGAGACCAAGCAGGCCTTCCGCGGCGACTGGTACGCGACCGGTGACATCGCCACGGTCGACGACGACGGCTTCTTCTGGTTCGTGGGCCGCAGCGCGGACATGATCACGAGCCGCGGCGAGAGCTTCGGCCCGCACGAGACCGAGCGCGCGCTCCGGGCCCACGACTCCGTGTCCGCCGCAGCCGTGGTCGGCGTGCGCGACCTCGAGCGAGGCGGCCAGTTCGTCCGCGCGTTCGTCGTGCCTGCCGCCGGGGTTACGACGTCCGAGCAGCTCGAGGCGGAGCTCCGGCACGAGGTCGGGCAGGTCCTCCCCGACCACGCCGTCCCGCGCGAGATCGAGTTCGTGGACGAGCTCCCGACGGCGCCGGGCGGCAAGATCCGCAGGCTCGAGCTGCGCGAGCGCCTCGTCGTCGGCCGCCCGCTCTGGGACCTGCCGCCGACGACCGACGGCGACGACGAGCCCGACCCGTGGGCCGGGATGCTGGAGCCGTGGCCCGCAGACGGCGGCACCGCCTCGTCCTCCGCGCCTCCGGCCGTGGACGAGGCCGGCGAGCCGCTTCCCGACTACATCGTCCCTCCCGAGCCGGAGCCGGAGCCCGAGACCGTTCATCCGGTCGCAGAGGTGCTCGCCGAGCCGATCGCCGCACCGGAGCCCCCGCCGGAGCCCGTCCTCGAGCCGCTCCCGGACTACGACCTGGGCGGGCCTGCGGAGCCCGAGGCGGTCGTGGATGTCGAGCATGCAGCGCCGCGCGCGGAGACGGCTCCCAGGGCGCAGCCCGAGCCCGCCGAGCCCGAGCAACCGTCCCGGCCGCAGCCGGCTCCCGAGGAGCCGGGCGGCCAAGCGCTCTCACGGCCTCCCGAGTGGAGCGTCCCGCTCCCGAACTGGGGCGCGCGGCCGCAGGACGATCCGCCCGAGCCGATGCCGGCCGAGTCGGCGCCGGAGCCCGCCCCCGAGCCGGCGGCCGACCCGGAGCCCGAGCACGTGGCCGAGTTCGAGCCGGTCGCCGAGCTCCGCGCCGAGCCGCTCCCTGCCGAGCCGATCCAGACCGAGGCGCAGCCGGTCGCTCCCGAGCCGCCTCCGGAGCCCGAGGCCGACGCAGCCGAGGAGGAGGCCACGCAGCCCGCGCTCGAGGCCGTGCCCGACCCGGAGCCCGAGTCGACCGCCACGATCGACGCGCCGGCAGCCGAGGCCCTCGTCGAGACCACGCCGCCTGTCCCGGAGGCGGCTCCCGAGCCCGAGTCAAAGCCCGAACCGGAGCAGCGAGGCGTCGTCTGGACGCCGCTCCCGAGCCTCGAGCCCGTGCGCGAGCCGGAGCCCGAGGCGCCGTTCGAGGCGGTCTGGTCGCCCGTCCCGAGCATCGGGCCCGGCGAGCCGGAGCAGGCCGAGATCGTGCCGGAGCCGGACGCGGAACCGACGAACGAGGCAGAGACCGAGCCGACACACGCCGCCGAGCCGATCCTCGAGCCGGAGGCCGAGGTCGAAGCCGACGTCGAGCCCGAGCTCGAGGCCGACCCGGTGGCGGATCTGGTGATCGAGCCGGAGAGCGCACCGCGCCCGCCGGAGATCGTGGCCGACCCGCTCGCCGACGAGCCCGTCGAGCACGGGCCGCTGCCGGACTACATCGTCGACCCGGATCGGGGCGAGGACCCGCCGAGTGGTCCGGTCGTGCAGCCTGACCCGCCGGCCGAGACGTGGCCGAGCGCCGGGTTCCCGGAGTCCACGCACGCGATCTCGGAGCCCCCCGAGCCCGCGCTCGAGAACCTCGGCCTGCCGCCGCTCAGCGAGTTCCCGGGGATCTCGCGCGACGCGCCGGAAGCGCCACGCCCACAGGAGCGCGGCCGCGCGCCCGAGGCGAAGGGCCGTCCCGCTCCCCAGCCGAAGCGGCGCGGGCGGCGCAGGAAGGCAGCCGAGCCCGGCGACGAGGTGGAGCCGACGACGTGGATGGACGGGCTCTCGTCGCGCCTCAGCGCGTACAGCCTCACCGGTGAGGAGATGCCGGAAGGAAAGGCCGAGCCCGACGACTCCGGCGCGGCCGACGAGGCGAGCGAGACGGACGAGCAGCGCGCCGAGTAACGTCACGGCGTGACCGACCAGGCGACGGTGAGCCTCCTGCGCTGGCTTCGCCGCCAGCTGCGCCAGCCGACCCCGATCCGCGAGCACCTCGAGGCCGCCGTCGCGAACGACGACCCGGCCGAGGCAAGGCGCCTGCTCGACCAGCTCGAGTTCACGGACGCACAGCGGCGCCACGTCGAGGGGCTTCTGGACCGCTGGGAGGAGTCGCGTGGGCGCGGCCGCTAACGAGGCGCTCGTGCGCAGGATCTTCGACGCCTTCGCGCGCAAGGAGGGCCTCGCTCTGCGAGGGCTCTTCGCCGAGGACGCGGTCTGGACGGTCC
Organism: Actinomycetota bacterium; assembly: GCA_004366385.1. GTDB lineage: Bacteria > Actinomycetota > Thermoleophilia > Gaiellales > Gaiellaceae > GMQP-bins7. The sequence continues at coordinate 93,752 of SIRU01000064.1, read as the reverse complement.
CCGGCGACGGGGTCATGGCCGGCGTGTACCGGGGACGCGAGGAGATCTTCCGCTTCCTCGCCCGGCTGCCGAAGGAGACCGACGGCACCTACGGCTCCACGCTGCACGACGTGCTGGTGAGCGGCGACCGGGCGGCGGCGTACTACACCGCACGGGGCACGCGGCGCGGGCGGACGCTCGAGCTCGACCAAGTCCTGCTCTTCCGGATGGAGGACGGCGTCGTCAGCGAGGTGCTCGCGCTCCCGACCGACGCCCAGGAGTTCGAGAACTTCTGGTCCGTGTAGGAATCCGGTCGTGCGGATCGGCATTCTCGGAGGAGGACGGGTCGGGAGCGCCCTCGCGGCGACGTGGCGCGAGCGAGGGCACGACGTGTCGGTCTCGAGCCGGGACACCGTCGCGGAGACCGCCGGCCCGGTCGACGTCGTCGTCCTCGCCCTGCCCGCGCGGGCCGTGGCGGAGGCGCTCGCCGCCGCGGGGCCGCTGGACGGGAAGGTGCTGGTCGACGCGACGAACAACGTCTCCGGCGGGCCGGGAGGACTCGAGATCGCGGCGCTCGCCCCGGGCGCGCGCTACGTGAAGGCCTTCAACACTGTCTTCGCCACCTTCATGCACGAGACGCCGCCCGAGCGGCCGGCGTCGCTCGTCCTCTGCGGCGACGACGACGGCGCGAAGGGGATCACGGCGGAGCTCGTCCGCGATCTCGGCTTCGAGCCGGTCGACGTGGGCGGCTCGGACCAGACGCCGCTCGTCGAGGCGCTCGCGCACCTCGTCATCCGGCTCGCGTACACGCAGGGCCGTGGCTTCTTCGTCTACCGCTTCGAGCCGCGATGACGACGGCCGACGAGCGCGCCCTCGCTCCAGTCACCGAGGCCGAGGAGGAGAAACGAACGGGCTTCATCGAGCTCTTCTTCGACCTCGTCTTCGTGTTCGCGTTCACGCAGGTCGCGACGCTCGTGCTCGCGGACACGTCGGCCGAGGGCTTCGCGCGCGCCGCGCTCGTCTTCGCGCTCGTCTGGTGGGCGTGGTCGGCGTACGCGTGGCTGACGGACGCGATCGACGTCGAGAACGTGCCCACGCGGCTCTTCCTCTTCGGCGCCATGCTCGCCGTCTTCCTCATGGCGCTCGCCGTGCCGGACGCGTTCGCGGACGAGGCGGCCTGGTTCGCGGTCGCCTATCTCGCCGTCCGCGTGCTGCACGTCGCGCTCTACCTCTGGGGCGTTCGCCACGACCCCGTCCAGCTCGCCGCGGTCGCGCGACTCGCGCCGTGGTTCCTGGTCGCGCCAGCGCTCGTCCTCGCGGGTGGGCTCGTGAACGACCCCGCGCGCACCTGGCTCTGGGTCGCGTCGCTCGCGATCGACGTCCTCGGAACGCTCTTTGCAGGCCGCTCCGCCTCGGGGTTCCAGGTCTCGGCCTCCCACTTCGCCGAGCGCTACGGGCTGATCGTGATCATCGCGCTCGGCGAGTCGATCGTCGCGATCGGCCTCGCCGCGGAGGGGCTCGAGCAGGACCTGACGTACGCGCTCGCCGTGACCGTAGCGCTCGCAGGCGCCGCCGCGGCGTGGTGGGCGTACTTCGACCTCGTCCAGCTCGCAGCCGAGCGTGCCCTGGGTCGCGCCGGGCCGTCCGGCGCGGGCCGCTCGCCCGCGACGTGTACACGTTCTTCCACTACCCGATCGTGCTCGGGATCGTGCTCCTCGCGGTCGCGGCGAAGAAGACGCTGTCGGCGCCCGCCGAGCCGCTCTCGGAGGCGGGGCGCGCAGCGCTCGGCCTCGGGCTGGCGCTCTTTCTCCTCGGGTTCGTGCTCATCCGCTACCGCGTGCTCCGGGCGCTCGCGTGGGAGCGGATCGGCGCCGCGATCGTCATCGTCGCGGTCGTCCTCACGCTCGACGACGCGGATGCGCTCGTCGTGCTCTCGCTCTCGGTCGGCGCGCTCGTCGCCGCGCTCGCCGTCGAGTCGGCACGCCTGCGCGAGCTCCGCGCCGGGCTCGAGAGCCGGGCCTAGACTCGGCGCATGGCCCTCGCTGCCTCCTTCGCCGCCGAGCTCCGCGGCGTCCTCGGCGCCGAGCACGTCCTCGCGGAGCCCGAGCAGCTGCGCGTGTACGAGTGCGACGGGCTCACCGGGCACCGCGCGATCCCGGAGCTCGTCGTTCTCCCCGCCTCGACGGAGGAGGTGCAGGGGGTCGTGCGCGCCTGCGCGCGCGAGGGCGTCCCGTTCGTCGCGCGCGGCGCAGGCACCGGGCTCTCCGGCGGCGCGACGCCGGTCGCGGGCGGCGTCGTGATCTCGCTCGCGCGGATGAACCGCATCCTCGAGGTCGACCTCGACTCCCAGCGCGTCGTCGTCGAGCCGGGCGTCGCGAACCTCGACGTGACGCGCGCGGTCGCGCCGCACGGCTTCTTCTACGCGCCCGACCCGTCGAGCCAGCAGGTGTGCACCATCGGCGGCAACGTCGCCGAGAACTCCGGCGGCTCACACTGCCCGAAGCACGGGTTCACCGTCCATCACGTCACCGGGCTCACGCTCGTGCTCCCGGACGGCGCGGCCGTCGAGCTCGGCGGGAAGCCGCTCGACCCGGACGGGCCGGATCTGCTCGGGCTCGTCATCGGCTCCGAGGGGACGCTCGGGATCGTGACTTGCGTGACGGTGCGGATCGTCCGGATGCCCGAGGTGGTCGTGACGCTGCTCGCCGGGTTCGAGTCGACGGATGCTGCAGGCGCCGCGGTCTCGGCGATGGTGTCCGCAGGGATCCTCCCGGGCGCGATCGAGATGATGGACCGCCTCACGATCGAGGCCGCCGAGCTGGCTGTCTCGCCCGGCTACCCGGAGGGGGCCGGCGCGGTGCTCCTCGTCGAGCTGGACGGCGTCGCGGCGCAGGTCGAGGAGGACACGGCCGAGGTCGAGCGGCTGTGTCTCGCCGCGGGAGCGTTCGAGGTTCGTGCGGCGGCCGACGACGCGGCGCGCGCGCTGCTCTGGAAGGGCCGCAAGTCCGCGTTCGCGGCCATGGGCCGGATCGCGACCGACTACTACGTGCAGGACGGCGTCGTCCCGCGCACGCGGCTGCCCGAGGTGCTGCGGCGGATCGCAGAGCTCTCCGCAGAGCACGGCCTCCGGGTCGGGAACGTGTTCCACGCGGGCGACGGGAACCTGCACCCGCTCGTGCTCTACGACGCCGAGGCGGGCGAGACCGAGCGGGCGCGCGAGCTCGCGGAGGCGATCCTGGAGGCGTGCCTCGACGCCGGCGGCTCGCTCACGGGCGAGCACGGCGTGGGGATGGACAAGGCCTGCTCGATGCCGCGCATGTTCTCGGAGCGCGACCTCGAGGTCTTCTCCCGCGTCCGGCGCGTGTTCGACCCGGACGGACTCTGCAACCCAGGGAAGGTCGTCCCCACGCCGCGGCTCTGCGGCGAGGTCCCCGGGCCGTACCGCATGCATGCGTTGGAGAGGATCGGCGTTGCCGAGCGTCTCTAGCCTGGAGGACGCCTCGCGCGTGCTCGCGGCCGCTTCGGCGGAGAGGCGCCGGCTGCGGATCGGCGAGTCGCTGACGACCGAGGGGCTGTCGCGAGTCCTCGAGCACGAGGCCGGCGACCTCACGTGCACGGTCGAGGCGGGGGTGCGGCTGTCGGCGCTGCACGCGGCGCTCGCGGTAGCCGGGCAACGGCTCTCGCTCGACCCGCCGGGCGACCCGACGGTCGGCGCGCTGCTGGCGGAGAACGCCTCCGGCCCGCTGCGCCACCGCTTCGGCGCGCCGCGCGACCTCCTCCTCGGCGTCACCCTCGTGCTCGCCGACGGGACGATCGCGAACGCCGGCGGGAAGGTCGTGAAGAACGTCGCCGGGTACGACCTAGGCAGGCTCGTCTGCGGGTCGCGCGGGCGGCTCGCGCTCATCGCGCGCGCGAGCTTCCGGCTGCATCCGCTGCCGAGGGCGGCGCGCACGCTCGTGATCGCGACGGAGGACGCGGCCGGCGTGGTCACCATGCTCCGCCGCTCGCAGCTCGAGCCGAGCGCGCTCGACGTCCTCCACCCCGGCCGCGTCGCGGTGCTCTTCGAGGGCTCGGAGCGCGCGGTCGAGGCGCAGCTGGACGCTGCGCGCGCTCTCGTCGGCGGCGACGATGCGGGCCCGGAGGTCTGGCACGAGTCCCGCGAGCGCCAAGGGGCCGCGCGCGGACGGATCCGCTTCGACCCGGGCGCCGTCGCGGAGACGCTCGCCGGCCTGGACGAAGCGATCGTCCGCCCCGCACCCGGCATCGCCTACACGACTGCCCAGACCGAGCCAAGTTACAACTTGTTACGAGCAGACGACGCCCTCGCACGGCTGACGGCGCGGATCAAGGACTCCCTGGATCCGCAGGGGATCCTGGCGTGAGAGCCGCTCGTTCGCGCGTCGTCCGAATTGGACGCCTAGTTGCAAGTTGCAACGTGGGCGTCGCGGACGTCCGGGAGCGCGCGTGATCCGCGAGCTGACCGCCGACTGCGTCCACTGCGGGTTCTGCCTGCCGACCTGCCCGACGTACGTGCTCTGGCGGGAGGAGATGGACTCGCCGCGCGGGCGCATCCACCTGATGGACGCGCGACTCGACGGGACGGTGACCCTGAACGCGACCGTGACGCAGCACTTCGACCGCTGCCTCGGATGCATGGCGTGCCTCAGCTCGTGCCCGTCCGGCGTGCGCTACGACCGGCTGATCGAGGCGACGCGCGCGGCCGTCGAGGAGGAGCACGAGCGCCCGCTCGCCGAGCGCGCCCTGCGCGGGCTGCTCTTCCGCACGCTGCCGTACCCCCGGCGCATGCGCGCAGCGCTCCGCTTCGCGCCGCTCGGCCGGGTCGCGCCGATGCCGCGACGCTTCCGGCCGCTCGTCGAGCTCGCGCCGCGCTGGCGCTCCCGGGAGACCGTGCCCGAGGTGACTCCCGCGGCCGGCCCGAGGCGAGCCCGCGCCGGCCTCCTCACCGGCTGCGTCCAGTCGGCGGTATTCGGCGACGTGAACGCCGCGACCGCGCGCGTGCTCGCGGCCGAGGGCTTCGACGTCGTCGCGCCGCGCCAGGGCTGCTGCGGCGCGCTCTCCGTCCACGCGGGCCGGCTCGAGGAGGGGAAGCGCTTCGCGCGCTCCTTGATCGACGCCTTCGAGGACGTCGACCTCGTGGTCGTGAACGCCTCCGGCTGCGGCTCGCACCTGAAGGAGCTCGGGTGGCTACTCGACAACGAACGCGCGGAGACGTTCTCCGAGCGCGTCCGCGACGTGGGCGAGCTCCTGGCGGAGACGAGGCCGCGCGCGCCGCGCCACCCCCTCCCGCTGCGAGTCGCGCTCCAGGACTCGTGCCACCTCCGGCACGCGCAGCGGCTCCCGCTCGCGTCGCTCCCCGCGCTCGCCCGCATCCCCGGCCTGGAGGTCGTCGAGCCCGCCGAGCAGGAGCTCTGCTGCGGCTCGGCCGGGATCTACAACGTGACGCAGCCCGAGGCCGCGCGCGAGCTCGGCGACCGCAAGGCCGTGCACGTCCTCGCGACTCACGCGCACGCATTCGCGAGTGCGAACCCGGGCTGCCTCGTCCAGGTCTCGCAGGCGCTGCGCCGCGCGCGCCGGCCCCTCCCCGCGCTGCACCCGATCGAGCTCGTGGACGCGTCGATCCGCAACGCAGGCGCGCAGCGCCTCCTCGCCGGCGTGCGCCGTTAGCGAGGGACGATCTCGACGGGCGGCAGGCCGCCCGGGTCGTCCTCGAGCCGGTACGTCCGGCCCGCCTCGAGCTCGAGCATCACGAAGACGGAGCTGCCCGACGGGAAGGACTGCATGGCGCCGAGGAAGGTCAGCGGCGAGACTCCTTCCTGGCCGCCCTCGATCCAGCGCTCGAAGTCCTCGACCGAGGCCCACAGCAGCGGGACGCCGCCGACGTCCTCCAGCCACGGCACGTCGTCGCCCTCGTCCAGGGCCGCGACCGCCTCGTCGAGCGTGTTCCCCTCGCCGATGCGGCCGAGCGCGAGCTCGTGCGGCTCGTCCCCGGTGTTGACGAACCGCAGCGAGACCAGCCCGCCTTCCATCTCGCCGGGCGCCGCGAAGGCGTACTCGCCACCTTCGACGACGACCGGATCCGGAGACGCCGTGCCGCTCCCGCCGCAGCCGGCTGCGGCGAGAGCGGTCAGGAGGAGGGCGAGCCTACGCACGAGCCGCGCCTCGAGCTCCGCGGGCGGCCCGCCGGGCGCGAAGGACGCTGAGTACGACGAGCGCCACTGCGAGCACCGGCACGAGAACGCTCCAGAACAGCGCGAGGGCGCCGGCGACCGACCCGATCGCGGTCGCGAGGACGCCGGGCGTGCCCGGCCTGAGCGCGAACGAGCCCACGAGCACGAGGGCCCCGCCCCCGACGAGCAGCCCGAGCCAGATCGCGAGATCCGTGCCGCCGCCCGTCCCCCCGAGGACGACTCCCGCCAACCCCGCGGCCACGTACCCGATGCCGAGCACCCCGGCCAGCACCTGCGACGCAATCGTCACGCCGTCGCGGCCCGCCGTGCTCCAACCGCCCCCAGCCACCATCTCCGTGCTCATCACTGCCCTCCTGGTCGATGACGCTCCGACCGTACGCCGCCCCGCCGCGACGCCGCATCGCCGCAGCGGACGAATCGCCCTCGCTCTCGAGAGCGATTCGGGGTCGCTCGCCGAACCGATGACAGCGGGCCGCCCGCGAAGTACCGTGCGCGCCGTGACCGCTGCGCGAGACCTCGTCCGACGGCACGGCGACGTCCTGCTCGCCGCCGGAATCGTGGCGCTCGCCCAGGTGGAGTTCTGGACCGCGAGCGGACTGACGGTCGGCCAGCGGCTGCTCCTCGCCGGCCTGTCCGTCGCCGCAGGTGCGGTCTACGCGGTCCGCAGCCGGGCCCCACTCGCCGTCGGGGTCGCGATGCTCGTCCTCGCGCTCCTGGAAGGCCGGCTGCCCGAGGCACACGGCGGCGAGTGGATCGGGCTCTTCGTGCTCGTCGGCGTATACACCGTCGCGGCGCACACGAGCGGTCGCCGGGCCGTCGTCGCAGCGGGTCTCACCGTCGCCACCGGCGTCGTCGTTCTCGTCTCCGACCCGGGCGGCGTCGATCCCGGCGCGCTCTTCTTCTTCGGGTTCCTCTTCGCCACGCCCTGGTTCGCGGGGCGCGCGATCCGTCGTCGACGGCTGCGCGAGGCTCGGCTCGAGCAGGAGAAGCTCGCCGCGGAGTCGGCCATCGCCGAGGAGCGGACGCGCATCGCCCGCGAGCTCCACGACGTCGTGGCGCACGCGATCAGCGTCATCGTCCTCCAGGCGCGCGGGGGGCGGAAGCTCCTGGACGAGGAGCCCGGCGAGACGAGGCAGGCGCTCGACGCGATCGAGCGCACGGCGACGCAGGCGCTCGGCGAGATGCGGAGGCTCCTGGGGCTGCTCCGGGAGAGCGACGACGAGCTCGCGCTGGCGCCTCAGCCGACGCTGGCCCGCCTCGACGAGCTCGTCGCGCAGGTGCGCGACGCCGGCCTCCCGGTCGAGCTCGCGGTCGAGGGCGAGCCGGCCGAGCTGCCTCCGGGAGTCGACCTCTCCGCGTACCGGATCGTGCAGGAGGCGCTCACGAACGCGCTCAGGCATGCCGGCCCCGCGACGGCGCGGGTCACCGTGCGCTACGGAGACGGCGAGCTCGACCTCGAGGTCTCCGACGACGGCGTCGGAGGCGCCAACGGCAGCGGGGGCGGGGGCGGCCACGGCCTGACGGGGATCCGCGAGCGCGTGGCCGTCTTCGGCGGCGACGTCGAGGCCGGCGCACGGCCCGAGGGCGGCTACGCCGTGCGCGCGCGGCTCCCGTACGCGAGCGAGCGGTGATTCGCGTCCTCCTAGCCGACGACCAGGCGCTCGTCCGCGCCGGCTTCCGGATGATCCTGAAGGCGGAGCCTGCGATCGAGGTCGTCGGGGAGGCGGGCGACGGGTCGGAGGCGGTCGCGCTCGCGAGGGAGGTCGCACCCGACGTCGTCCTGATGGACGTCCGCATGCCCGTCATGGACGGGATCGAGGCGACCCGCCGCATCGTCGACGACGAGGAGTCGCCGCGCGTGCTCGTGCTCACGACCTTCGACCTGGACGAGTACGTCTTCGAGGCGCTTCGCGCCGGTGCGAGCGGCTTCCTGCTGAAGGACGCGCCCGAGGAGCAGCTCGTCGCCGGCATCCGGATCGTGGCCGACGGCGGCTCGCTCTTCGCCCCGGCCGTGACGCGCCGGCTCATCGAGCGCTTCTCCGGGACGCGACGACGCGAGCCTCCGCCCGGCCTCGCAGAGCTGACCTCCCGCGAGCTCGAGGTGCTCCGGCTGGTGGCGCGCGGGCTCTCGAACGCCGAGATCGCCGCGCACCTCGTCGTCAGCGAGCACACGGTGAAGACGCACGTCGCGCACATCCTGCGGAAGCTCGACCTCCGCGACCGCGTCCAGGCGGTGGTTCTAGCGTACGAGTGCGGGATCGTCCGGCCCGGCTCGAGCCCCGACGGCGACGGGGCGTAGCTCGTCGATCCGGTCCATGCGGCCGAGCTCCGGGAAGAGCTTCCACCACACCGCAGCGATCACGATCGTCGCGGCCCCTCCCAGGACGACGGCCGGCACCGCACCGATCAGCGCAGCCATCACCCCTGACTCGAACGCGCCGAGCTCGTTCGACGCCGAGATGAACACCATCTCGACCGCGGTCACGCGCCCGCGCAGCTCGTCCGGCGTCACGAGCGGCACGATCGTCGAGCGCAGCACCATGCTCACGAGGTCGAACGCGCCGGAGAGGGCGAGCGCGAGCATCGAGAGCCACATCTCGCGCGAGAGCCCGAAGACGGTGATCGAGGCGCCGAACCCGGCGACGACGAGGAAGAGCGTCGGGCCTGCACGCCGCCGGACCGGGAAGCGCGCGAGGACGAGCGCCGCGACGAACGCTCCGGCGGGCGTCGAGGCTCGCAGCAGCCCGAGCCCGGTCGGCCCCACGTCGAGGATGTCCTTCGCGAAAATCGGCAGCAGCGCGACCGCCCCGCCGAGGAGCACCGCGAAGAGGTCGAGCGAGATCGCGCCGAAGAGCACGCGCGTCCGCCGGATCAAGCGCACGCCTGCGAGCACGTCCCCGAGCTCCGCCGCCGCGTCCGAGGCGGGCTCGCGTCCCTTGCGCACGAAGAGCGCGCACGCCACGGCCGCGAGCGAGAGCACGATCCCGACCGCGTAGACGAGCTCGTCCTCGATCGCGAACAGGAGCCCGCCCGCCGCCGGCCCCGCGACGACCGTGAGCTGGAACCCGATCGAGCGCTGCGCGAGCGCCTTCACGAGCAGGCTCTGCGGGACGAGCGACGGCATGAGCGCGCGCGAGGCAGGCGCGCCGATCGCGCTCCCCGTCCCCTGCAGGAACGCGAGAGCGAAGAACGGCCACACGCTGCCCGCGCCCGACGCCGTCACCGCGAGCAGCGCGCCGAGGATGAGCGTGTTCAGCGCGAGCATCGACACCCACAGCCGCCTGCGCGGGAGCCGGTCGGCGAGGTGCCCGGCAGGGAGCGCGAGGAGCGGCAGCGGCAGGAACTCCGCCAGCGCGACGAGCGCGAGGTCGAGCGGGCTCTCGCGCACCGAGTAGACCTGCCAGCCGATGGCGACCGTCGCCATCGTGAGCGCGAACGCCTCGACGACCTGCGCCGAGAAGTAGAGCGCGAAGTCGCGGTGCGCGAACGGGGAGTCGCGGCGGCTCACGCCGCGGTCCTACGCGGCTTCGGGCTCGCCGGTCTGCGCAGCCTCGATGCCGAACTCGACCTCGAGGCGGAGGATCCGCGACCCCTCGACCTCGAGCACGGTGAGCTGGAGCCCGTCGACCGTGACGGAGTCTCCGACCTCCGCGGCCCGGCCGAGCTCGCCGAACACGAGACCGGCGACCGTGTGGAAGTCCTCCTGCTCGAGGTTCGTCGCGAACTCCTCGTTGAAGTCGTCGATCGTGTACGTGCCGTCGATCCGGATGCGACGCTCGTCGATGCGCTCGACGGAGGTGTCCGGGAGGTCGAACTCGTCCTCGATCTCGCCGACGATCTCCTCGAGGACGTCCTCGAGGGTGACGATGCCGTCCACGTCGCCGTACTCGTCGACGACGATCGCCATGTGCTGCTTCTCGCGCCGGAAATCGGCGAGCAGCGCGGCGAGATCCTTCGTCTCGGGCACGACGTAGGCGGGGCGCGTGATCGACTCGAGCCGCACGGACGCGATCCCGAGGTCGTGCATCGCCGCGAACAGGTCGCGGACGTGGAGGATGCCGACGATGTCGTCGAGCGACCCCCGGTACACCGGGTAGCGCGTGAAGGGGGAGTCGACGACGGTCGCGAGGGCGTCCTCGGGCGGCATGTCCACGGAGATCGCGACCACGTCCGGCCGCGGCACCATCACCGCCGACACCTCCTTCGACGCGAAGTCGAAGACCTTGTAGAGCATCTCCTCCTCCGCCTGCTGAAGCTCGCCGACGTCCTCGGCGGCGGCGACTGAGTGGCGGATGTCTTCGCGCGTGTAGGCGATCATCCCCGCGGGCGCGGGCTTCACCCGCAGGACGCGGAGGACGGCGTTCGCCGACCGCTGGAGGATCCAGACGAGCGGGTACGTGATGCGCGCCAGGAGGTCGAGCGGGACGGCCAGCGCGATCGCGAGGAGCTCCGCCTTCTGGAGCGCGACCGCCTTCGGCACAAGCTCGCCGAGCACGACGGAGAGGTACGTGAGGATCGCGAACGCGATGAGGAACGAGACGGTGGTCGAGAGCGTCGGGCTCATGAGACCGGAGAGCAGCGGCTGTCCGATCGCGCCGAGCAGGATCGCCGAGACGGTGATCCCGATCTGCACCGTCGAGATGAAGCGGACCGGGTCGTCCATCAGCCGGAGCGCCGTGCGCGCCCCGAGCCCGCCGTTCGCCGCGCGCTCGGTGAGGCGGCTCCGGCGAGCCGTCACGAGCGCGTACTCGGCTGCGACGAAGATCGCGTTCCCGAGGACGAGCAGGAAGATGACGACGATGCGGAGTGACGTGCTCATCGAGACCCCGCCGCCGCGGGCCGTCGGAGGTCGTTCGTCAGGACGAGAGGCGCCCCGCAGGGGGCGCCGGTACTAGGCGGGTGGTCTTCCACCATCGATCAGGCCGCAGTATAGGCGACGATCCCGTCGTCCTCCTGCCTCCGGGCCGCCCCTTCGAGCACGAGGCGCTCGGCATGCGAGAGCGTCTCGGCGATCGCAAAACGCCTGCTCGCGGGCTTGAGATCGTCTCCGAAGAGCGGGAACGAGAGCTCGTAGCCGGTCTGCGGCTCGGGCCCGAGCGCGGCGACGGTCTCCTCGAGCCGGAGGCGGTGGTGCTCCTTCAGCGCCCGCGCCCGGCCGGCGGGGTCGGTGACGGGCTCGCCGTGGCCGGCGAACGCGATCCGCGGATCGAGCTCGATCGTCCGGTCGAGCGCGGCGAGGTAGTCGCCGAGGGGATCCGGCCGGCTCGCGGGCCACAGGCCGACCGTGGGCGTGATGCGGTCGAGGAGGTGGTCGGCTGCGATCAACACGCCGTTCTTCAGCAGGCACTGCTGCCCGTCGGCGTGGCCGGCGGCGGCGACGAGCTCCCAACCGTCGAGCCGCTCGCCCTCGCGCATGAGCAGTGGGTCGCGCTGGTAGCGGATGAACGGGCGATACAGGGAGCTCTGCCCCACGAGCTCCTCGGTGACGTCGTGCGGCGCGCCGTGGAGCTCGAACCAGTCGAGCAGCCGCTCCGACCAGGCCGGGTTTCCCCAGACGAGCTCGCACTGCGCGTAGTCGAGCGCGCCCTGGTGCACGGGTGCGCCGGTCAGCTCGTGCAGGTCGGCCGCGGCTCCGACGTGGTCGGGGTGGAAGTGGGTGATGAAGACGGCCTGGACCGGCCCTCCCGCGTGCTCGAGCTCGCGCCGCCAGTTCTCCTTCGCATCGGGCGTTCCGACGCCTGAGTCGACGACGATCCACCCGTCCTCGCCGGGAAGGAGGTACGCGTGCACGTGCCCGGGCCGCGTCGGCAGCGGCAGCGTGACGCGGCGGATCCCGCCCTCGAGCTCGTCCACGGGCGCGACTCTAGCCCGGCAGACGCGGTACTCGCGACACGCTCAGGCCGGCGTCTCGCGCCGTTGCCGGAGGAGAATCGCGACGCCCATGCTCGCCATGAAGACGAAGAACGCGAGGAAGCCGAGGATGGTGATGCCCCCGATCGCGCTGGACGCGGGTGCAAACAGCCCGAGCCAGCCTGCCACGGCGCCGACGAAGATCCCGAGCCAGCCGAGCCAGCGCGGCGCCGCGCGCGTCGTGAGGATCGCCACGGCGAAGAGCGGGATCGCGACGCCCCAGCCGAGCGCGTTCCCGGTGTAGTTCAGGATCAGGCTCAGGATTGCAAGCGTCTCGAAGGTCACGACCAGAGAGCCCTGCATCGTCTCGTCGGCTGTGGCGTACGCCGGCACGAGCTCGTAGGCCAGCGCGAGGGGGATCAGGTGAGAGATCGTCACCAGGCCGAGACCGACGATGCCGAGAACCAGCGCGAGGCCGACAACCGGGCCGGCGGCGCGCAGCAGGTCGTAGAAGCCGACGAGCGCCACCGTCCCGACGAGCGTCGTCAGGACGATGAGCCAGCCACCGGCGAAGAACGCCCCGCTCGCGTCGTCCACGAGGACGATCCACTCGAGACCCTCGCTCCCGGTCTCGGGAATCAGCGCTTCGACCCCGGATCTGCTGACGAGGGCCGCTCCTGCGACGAAGCTCGCGGTCGTCAGGATCGCGCACACGGCTCCGACGGTGGACAACCTGACACCCAAGCTGCGGCGATCATCGTGTGCGACCGGAGGCGAGTCAACCCGCCTCGTCGAACGTATGTTCTATCCTGGTGGACGTGCGCGCCGAGTACCGGCTCGAGCCCTGCAGGTCCGCGCTGAACCCCGTCCGCGGGATGCCGTTCCGCTGGTCGCTGAACCCGTACATGGGCTGCGTCCACCGGTGCACGTTCTGCTACGTCCGGCACTTCGAGCGGCGGGCAGACCGGCCATCGGACGATCGCTACGGGCAGTCCATCCGCGTGAAGACGAACGTCGCCGAGGTGCTGCGCCGCGAGCTCGCGCGGCTCTCGTGGGAGCGCGAGGAGGTCGCGCTCGGGACTGCGACCGACCCGTATCAGCCCGCCGAGGGCCGCTTCCGACTGACGCGGGCGTGCATCGGCGAGCTCGCAGCCTCCGGAACGCCGTTCTCGATCGTCACGCGCGGGCCGCTGATCGTCCGCGACGTCGACGTCCTCCAGGAGGCTTCGCGCGCAGTGGAGGTCGGCGTCTACCTCTCGATCCCCACCCTGGACGAGCGCGTCTGGCGCACGACCGAGCCCGGCACCGCGCCGCCGCGGAGCCGGCTGGAGGCGGTGCGCCGGCTCGCCGACGCGGAGATCGACGTCGGCGTCGGCATCGCGCCGATCCTCCCCGGCCTCTCCGACCGGCCCGAGCAGCTCGAGGAGGTCGTGCGCGCGGCCCGTGGGGCCGGCGCGCGCGGCGTCTGGGCGAGCGTCGTGCACCTGCGGCCGGGGGTGCGCGAGCACTTCCTCGAGGCGCTCGCCGAGGACTGGCCGGAGGAGGTCGAGCGCTACGAGGCGCTGTTCGCGACGCGCGCCTACCTCCCGGCCGCGGTCACGAAGCCGATCGTCGAGCACGTCCGCTCGGCGTCCCGAACGATCGCCTCGCCGCGGAGGCGAGCTGCACGAGAGAGCGTCGCACCGCCCCGCCCGGAGCAGCTCGTCCTCACGGTCTGGGAAGGAACCGCCCGAGGCGCCTCGTAGAATCGAAGTCGTGGCCGATGAGATCACCTGCTTGATCGCCGACGACCACGAGGTCGTTCGCGAAGGGCTCCGCCTCGCGCTCTCCCGCTCGCCGCGCATCCGCGTCATCGGCGAGGCCTCAGACGGCGCCTCCGCGGTCTCGCTCACCGAGCGCCGCCGCCCGGACGTCGTGATCATGGATCTCCGCATGCCCGACATGGACGGGCTCGAGGCGACCGAGGTGCTGCTCGAGAAGGCCCCGGACACCGCCGTTCTCATCTTCACGGCGTACGGCGAGAAGTCGCTCCTCCAGCGCGGGCTCGAGTCCGGCGCGCGCGGCTACATCCTCAAGGAGACGCCGCACGAGACCCTCCTGCGCGCGATCGAGAAGGTCGCGAGCGGCGAGACCTTCGTCGACCCGGGCCTCATGGCCGAGTTCGTCTCCGGCAAGAGCGGCGTCGACATCCTCACGCCGCGCGAGCGCGAGATCCTCCAGCTCCTCGCCGACGGCATGTCGAACGTCGACGTCGCGGACAAGCTCTTCATCAGCCAGGAGACGGTGAAGAGCCACGTGCGCCACATCCTCGCGAAGCTCGAGGCGGACACCCGCACGCAGGCGGTCGCCATCGCGCTGCGCGAGGCGATGATCGATTGAGCGCCGAGCCGTCGCGGGCCGACGACGCGGAGCGCGCGCTCCTCGCGGAGCGGATCCTCGCGGAGCAGGAGGAGCGGCGACGGCTCGCCGAGCTGCTCCACGACGGCCCCGTGCAGCACCTGTCCGCGATCGCGCAGATCCTCGACGCCGCGCTCTCGGCACTCCGCGCGGGCGAGGGCGAGCGAGCGGACGAGATCCTCGCGCGCGGGCTCGAGCTGTCGCGGGACGCAGCGCGGGAGCTCCGGGCGCTCGGCGAGGACCTCGAGCCGAAGGCGCTGCGCGAGCTCGGCTTCGCCGCGGCGGTGGCGGCGCTCGCGCGCCGGTACTCGAGCCGGCACGACGTCGAGATGAGCGTCGACGTCGAGCACGGAGACGCGCTCGGCGAGCATGCGCAGACGGCGCTGTACCAGATCCTCCGGGAGGCGGTCGACCAGGCGGTACGGCGGGGGGCTCCGTCGCGGATCGAGGTCTCCCTTCGGGCGACGGCCGCCGGAGGCGCCGAGCTCGTCGTCTCGGACGACGGCCCGCCGGAGCGGCGGAGCGCCGTGCTGGAGGTGCTGGCCGAGCGCGCGGCCACGCTGAACGCGCGCTTCAGCTCCGAGGTTCGCTACCCACGCGGCTCGACCGTGCGGGTGGAGCTTCCCCCGTCCGCCGCCCGGCGTTAGCATCCCCTGCGCATGGACGGGAACGGACGGGGCGTGCACCTCCTCTTCCGCTGGTCTGCGTCGGGCTACACGCTCGAGGAGCGGCCCGGCGACCCACCGGAGGTCGGCGCGGAGGTGGAGGACGGCGACAGCCGGTTCCGCGTGACGAAGATCGCGCCGTCGCCGCTGCCGGGCGACAAGCGGCAGTGCGCGTACCTGCTGCCGGCGTAGCGCGGAGCCGTAGGGGCGAGGCTTGCCTCGCCCTCGCCGTTACTCCAGCGGCTCGTTCTGGACGTTGTGCTCGGTCGCGTACGCGTCCGTGAGCGAGTTGATCTTCTCGGGGTCCGGGAACGCGTAGTTGATCTCGACGAACGCGTTCCACTTGTCCGGGAGCGCGTCCTCGGGGAAGATCGCCTCCACCGGGCACTCCGGCTCGCACGCCCCGCAGTTCCTGCTGGTGATACCGCCGGCAAGCGCGAACTCATGCTTGCCAGGGACAACGGCGCAAAACGTATCGACGTCGTCGGCTTCCTGCGCCTCGACCGACATGACTCGCCAGTACGACTCCCGCGTCGCGAGGTAGAGCCAGCGCATCGAGCGATTGCGCCGACCACCGTTCGTAGCCATGGTGCTTTCCTCGCCCGAACCGATAGCTACGTACCCTGCGAGTGGCGCAGCACGTTCGAGCCACGCAAGCGCCTGATGATCCGTCGAGCGAAGACGCCACGAACCCGCCTTGACCGGATCCCCGTCAGCTGCGACCCACCCGTCCACGAACCCGGCGATGTACTCCGCATCCGCCGTTTCAGGAAGCAGCTTCTTGAGGTTGACGCACGAGCGCAGGACTCCTGTACCCGAATAGCCCGGATGAAGGCTGCGCGAGCGCTCGAAGCTGACCCGCTCGAAGAGGGCGCGGTACCGAGCAACCCGGTCGCCGAACATCGGCACATGGTGGAGATGCTCGTCCGTCGTCTCGGCGTACCAACTCCACGAGCCGTCGCCGAACACCAACCCGTGCAGGACGCCGAGCCTGTACGTCTCGCCATCGCGCTTCGGCATCGAGCGCACCGCGGGCACGAACTGGCCGACGCCGAGCGCGTTGGTCTTCTGTCCGTCGGCGAGCACCCAGCCGTGCGTCGGCGTCGCCCACACCGTTCGCCGGAACCTCGAGATGTTCCGGGTCGTGAGCCGCGTGCCGCCGTAGCGGTCACGCTCCTCGAACGCAGGCGCCAGCTCGATCTTCACGAGCGGCCGACGCCGGAAGCGCTTCACGACTGCGGGCTTGAAGCCGTCGTCCGTCAGTACGCGGCACGAGTGATCCTCGAGCTCCGCGAAGGTCCGCAGGCCGTGCTCCGTGATCAGCTGCTCCGTCGGCGCGAAGCAGTCGATGCACTCCTCCGGGTCGATGATCAGGATCCGCTCGTACTCGTGGATGCAGTCGACGGGGCAGACGTCGACGCAGGAGCGGTCTTTGATGTCGATGCAGGGCTCGGCGATGATGTACGTCACGGGACCGAGTCTAGTCCGCGGCCCGTCCGCTCCGGCCCGGTTCCGTCGCGCCCGTGAGCTCGTCGACGAGCCCGGCCGCGCGCTCGGCGAGGGCCGACTTCACGAGCACCTGGTCGAAGCCCGCGGCGTGCGCGCGCTGGAGGCCGGAGCGGTCGGTGTGGTTCGTGAAGCCCATGATCGGGACGTCCGGCCACTGGTCCGCGACCTCCTCCGGCTCGACGCGAGAGATGTCGACGAGCACGAGGTCCGGCGGGTCGACGCTGTCGGCCGTGACCAGTCGATGGCCCGGGAGCAGACCCTCGAGCTTGCCTCGGAAGTAGAGGTCGACCCCAACGAGCAGGATCGTGGCCACGCGCTCGAGCGTAGCAACGGGCGCGGACGCCGATAATCGCGCGATGGGGCTCTCCGAGGGGCTGGCGCTGATCCGCTCCGGCGACTACTTCGACGCGCACGAGGAGCTCGAGGACGAGTGGCGCGAGGCGCCCGCCGAGGAGCGCGATTTCCTCCAGGGCCTCGTCCACGTCGCGGTCGCCTGGCTGCACGCGGAGCGCGGGAACCGCAACGGCTGCGAGCGCCAGCTCGAGAAGGCGGCGCGCCGCCTCGGCCCGTACGCGCCGGCCCATCGCGGCGTCGACGTGGCGACGGTGCTCGGCGACGTCGCGCGGGCGCGCGCAGCCGTCACGGCCGGCGACCTTCGCCTGCAGCGCCCGCGACTCTGAGCCAAGTTACAACTTGCAACTTGGCGGCTCGTTCAGCCGCGTCTCAGAAGGCCGGCTCGACGCCGAGCCAATCGAGGAAGCGGTTCAGGTAGATCCGCAGCACGTAGAAGCGCTCGAAGAAGAGGAGCAGCCCGAGCGCGACGAGCACGAGCCCGCCCGCGACCTGGATCGCGCGGTAGTGGTCGCGGAGCCACCGGAACGCGCCCATCGCCCGCGTGAACACGGCGCCCGCGAGCACGAACGGGACTGCGAGCCCGAGCGAGTACACGCCGAGCAGCGCCGCTCCCTGGACCGCCGACTCGGTCGAGCCGGCGAGCACGAGGATCGACGCGAGCACCGGCCCGATGCACGGAGCTGCGCACACGGCGAACGCGCCGCCGAGGAGCACGCGCGAGCCGCGGCCGCGCGCTCCCTGCACGAGCCCGGCCCCGACCAGCCGCTCCGGCCACGGGAGCAGGCCCATGAACGCGAGCCCGAAGACGACGAGGACGAACCCCGCGACCTTCTCGAGCAGGAGCTGGTTGGTGACGACCCGGCCGCCGACGAGCGCCGCGCCGATCCCGAGGGCGACGAAGAACACCGTGAAGCCGAGCACGAAGGGGACGCTCGAGACCACCACGCGCCGCGCCGTCCCCCGCTCTCCGAGCCGATCCGCGTCCACTGCGGACACCGCCGAGAGGTAGCCGGGCACGAGCGGGAGCACGCAGGGGGCGAGGAACGAGAGGAGGCCCGCGAGGAACGCGACCGGGATCGAGGAGAGACTCACGCTCAGCCCTCGAAGCGGGCGAGCTCGTCGTCCACGCGGCGCTCGAGCTCCGGGTCGAGCGGGTGCTCGCTCGCCGCTCCTGGAGGCCGCCGGCGGCTCCAGCCGCGCACGAGCAGGGCGACGGCGACGAGCGCCACGACCGCGCCGACGAGCGGGAGCGCCCACGCGAGCAGCCCGAAGCCTCCCTCCGGAGGCCGTGCGAGCACACCCGGCCCGAACTCCGCGACGAGCGCGTCCTTGATCTCCTTCTCGCTGTCGCCGGCCGCGATGCGCTCGCGGATGTAGACCTTCATGCGCTCGGCGACGGGCGCGTTCGACTGGTCGAGCGTCGTCTCGCAGACCGGGCACACGAGCTCCGCCTCGAGATCGGCGGCGCGCGGCGGGTCGGCGGCCAGGGCCCCCGCCACCACCGCGAGTGCGGCGAGCGCGACGAGCGCGACGGCGACGAGCCTCACGACGCGAGCGCGCGCTCGACGGCGTCGCGCAGCCTCGTGCGCTCCTCGTCCGACTCGATGCCGCCGACGAACGCCTCCACGACCCTGCCCTCGCGGTCGAGCACGAACGTCTCGGGGAACCCCGTCACGCCCCAGTCCGGGAGCGTGTCGCCGGGCCCGTCGTAGACGAGTGGGAACGTGAGCCCGAAGCGCTTCGCGAACTGGAGCGCGTCTCGGCGGAAGTCCTTCGCGTCCAGCCCGACGACCACGAGCCCGCGGTCGCGCCCCTCGTTCCACACCTGCTCCAGGAACGGTGCCTCCTGCTTGCAGGGGACGCACCACGAGGCCCAGACGTTCAGCACGACCGCCTTCCCCTCGAGCGAGGACAGCGTCAGCTCGCCCTCCTCGTCGAGCCGCTCGAGCGTGAAGTCCGGCGCCTGCGGCCGCTCGCCCCGCGCGGCGGCGGCGGCGAGGTCACCGCCCTCCTCGTTGACGAGCGCCCACACGAGGAGGACGAGCAGGAGCCCGACGAGACCGATCGCGACGCCCTGCGCGACGAGCTTCGCGCGCCGAGCCGCCATCTAGACCCTGACGATGAAGACCGGCGTGCCGATCTTCACGCGCTGGAACAGCCACTCGGCCTCCGAGATGCGCATGCGGACGCAGCCGTGCGAGGCCGAGTAGCCGATCGAGGCCGAGTCCGGCGTCCCATGGATCCCGACGTACGGCGCCGAGATGCCCATCCACCGGGTCCCGAGCGGATTGCCCGGGCCGGGCGGCACCGGCTTCGCGCTGGCGGCCCAGTCGGAGGGCGGCGGGTACCACCACGGGTTGCGCTGCATGGTCGTGATCTCGAAGCTCCCGATCGGCGTGGGGAAGGACGACTGCCCGGTCGCCACCCCGAACGTGCGCACGAGCTTCCCGCGGTCGAACAGCCGCAGCCTCTTCGACTCGCGCAGGATCACGATCGCCGGGCCGAGGTCCTTCACCGTGACCCGCGGCTTCACGACGCCGAGCTCGAGCTTGAGGGGCGCGCGCTGATTCGTCGCCAGCGAGGTGCGAATGGTGCGCGCGTTGGCGAGGAGGAGCAGCCGGCGCCCGTCGGACGAAGGCACGGCGCGCACCCGCGAGCCGCGGAGGATCATGCGCGCGTCCACCGCGGGCCGGTGGAGCTCCCGCCCCAGGCGCTGGACGTAGCGCCGGACCTTGAACCGGTCGACCTGGACGTCGAGCGAGATCGCCGCGCCCGGCCGCGAGAAGCGCGCGCGGGAGACGGCCTTCTTCACGTTCGGCTGGGCGCCGAGCCGCGTCGGCTTCACGCGGTACTGGCGCGTCGGCGACGCGACGAGGACGAGCGGCCGGTCGAACGCCTTCCGCACGGCCGCGGACGCCTCGTACGGCAGGAGGCCACCGACGTCGAGGCCCCCGATCGTGACGCCGCTGGGAATGCCGGGCTGCCTCGGAGACGGCGGCTGCGTGGTCGTCTCGGTGGGAGGCTCCGTGGTCGTGGGCGGATCGGTCGTCTGCTGGGTCGAGGCGCCCGCGCCCGTCGCAGCGAGCACGAACGCGGCCGAGAACCCGGCCGCTGCGAGGGCTGCGAGCAGCCCGACCCGAAGTGCGCGCCCCGCAGGCTTCACGGTGGGAGTGTAGATACGAAGATCGCCGGATCGTTCGTCACCACTGCGTCGACCCCTGCCGCATCGACGCGCGCGAGATCCTCCGGGGTGTCGACCGTCCAGGCGACGACGCGGGCGCCTCGGGCGTGCGCCTTCGCCACGGCCGCCGGCGTCACGAGGTCGTGGTGGACGGCGAGCGCCGTCGCGTGCGAGCGGGCGAGCAGGAAGCCGACGAGCGGCGGCGTCAGCGTCCGCAGGGCTCGCAGGCCGCCCCGGACGACGGGGTCGAGGACCGGCCGCTCGCCGATCCCGGCGCGGTCGCGCGGGAAGGAGACCGCCGTCCGCAGGCCGGGCTCCAGGCGGCGCAGGCGGCGCAGCATCCCCGCCTGGAACGAGCCGACGAGGCTCCTGCCGAGCAGCCCGTGCCTGCGCAGGGCCTCCGCCACCGCCTCCGCGGCGCGCGCGCTCTTGAGGTCGACGTGCACGCCCGTCTCCGGCGCCTCCTCCGCGAAGAACGCGAGGGCCTCGTCGAACGTCGGGAGCTCGGGGCAGAGCTCCCGGAGCTCGTCGAGCCCGCGCCTCCCGACGCGGCCACGCGTCGCGCCGTGGCTGAGCTCGACGAGCTTGTGCGAGTGGCCGACGACGAGCTCGCCGCCGCGGAGCCGGACCACGTCCAGCTCGACGACGTCGACGCCCGCCTCGATCGCGGCCCGGAACGAGCGCAGCGTGTTCTCCGGCGCCAGGGCCGCGGCGCCGCGATGGCCGATGCGCACCGGCCTGCCGTTCCGTCGCTCGAGCGGGATCACGGTCGCGTGGGCAGGTAGTCCTCGTCGAGCCGGCCGCCCTCGGCCGCGTACGAGACGATCATCCGGTCGGTGATCCACTCGACCGGCGCGCGGTCGTCCGTCCAGGGAGTGCCGCCGGGCTCGATCGGCGAGACGTCGCGGGCGAGGAGGTCTCGCAGGACGGCGAGCTCGGCGGGGCCGTCGCGCAGGCGGCGGCTCAGCTCCTCGGCCGAGAGCGGCTCGGTCAGCCCGAGCACGATCGTGTTGAAGCGAAGCGCCGGCCACTCGAGCACCTGCGGGAGCTCGGCCGCGAGGGTTCGGCCGATCGCGTCCACGAGCCGGCGGTCGCCCGGCACGCCCGCGACGTTCAGGGCGACGATCCCGCCCGGCGCCAGCCGCTCACGCACGAGCCGGAAGAACTCTCTCGTAGCGAGGTAGAAGGGGACGTACGGCTGGTGGTAGGCGTCGACGACGACGAGGTCGTACTCCTCGTCCGTCGAGCGCAGGTAGGGACGTGCGTCCGCGTCGTGGACGGTGAGCCGGGCGATCTCGCCCATCCCGAAGTACTCCCGCCCGACGCGGCTCACCGCGGGGTCGAGCTCGACGCCGTCGACCTCGGCGCCCGGGTAGAACACGCCGAGCGCACGGGCCGTCGTCCCGGCGGCGTTCCCGAGGATCGCGACGCGCTCGAGCGGCCGCCCGAGGAGCGGCGGCACGGCGAGGAACGCGTCCCAGACCCCGCCCGTCAGCACCGCGTCCTCTCTCCACAGCGAGTGCACCGCGACGCCCTCGTTCAGGTGCAGGAGCCGCCGCCCGTCGGGGCGCTCGACCACCTGGATGTACTGGTGGTAGGACGTCTCCTCGTGCAGGAGCCCCTCGGTCGGCTTCGCGACTCCAGGCGGCAGGGCGACGAGGGCGACGAGCGCACCTGAGACGAGCAGGTAGCGCGGCCCGAGCAGGAAGCAGGACGACGCCGCGATCAGCGCCGCGATGACGAGGAACGTCCGCTGCGTCCCGATCGCGGGGATGAGCACGAGCGCGGGCAGGAACGTCCCGAGCAGCGAGCCCCCCGTCGAGAGCGCGTACAGGCGTCCCGCGACCGAGCCGGCGGTCGCGATCTCCGAGACGGCGAGCCGGATCGCGAACGGCGAAACCATCCCGAGCAGGACGACGGGCGGGGCGCACAGGAGCAGCACGGCGACGAAGCTCCCGACGACCGCGCCGGCGGAGGCCTGGTCGAGCCCCTCGACGGTGAGGTCGAGAAAGGGCTCCGCGACGAACGGGATCAGCGCGACGAAGACCGCGGCGCCGAGCACGATGAAGCCGAGCAGGCCCGGATGCGGCCTCCGGTCGGCGATCCGGCCGCCCAGCCAGTAGCCGAGCGCGAGCGCCGCGAGGACGATGCCGATGAGGTTCGACCACACGATCGTGGACGAGCCGAAGTACGGCGCGAGCAGGCGCGACGCGGTGATCTCCGTCGCCAGCGCACCGATCCCGGCGCCGAAGACGAGCGCCCCGAGCGCGAGGCGGCTCCGGCGTCCGGCGCCCATCTCGTCAGAGCCCGAAGAGGCGCTCGATCTCGCCGAGCGTCCTCGCCGCGAGGAGGACGGCCGCCGTCAAGACCAGGGCGAGCACGAGCCAGAAGCGGAGATTCGCCCAGCGCCGCTCCCGGTGCCAGCGGTCCCGCGCCGCCCGGCGGGCGCGGTGCAGCCGATACGCGCGCTGAACGGCGTGAGGGTCGAGCGGCGGGGACTCCTCCTCGTCGACGACCGCGATCGTGGTGGGCTCTGCCTCGGCCACGCGGGGAATTGTAGGCAGCGAGCGGGCGCGATCGGCCGCCTCGGGCGTTCCGACCGCCCGCGAGACCATACTCTTCACCCCATGGAAGGCTCCAGCGTCCCCCGGCGCGGACGGCTCGCCTTCGCCGGCTCCGGCGGAGTGCCAGGGCTCGGCAGCCGCCTCACGTTCCTCTTCGGCCTGCTCCTCGCAGTCTCCGCGCTGACCGGGTGGTACACCGGCGAGGGAGAGGGCACGACGGTCTCGGTGATCGGGTGGCACACGGGGACGCTCGGGAAGATCGTCCTCTTCCTCGGGCTCGCAGCCGTGCTGCTCGTCGTGCTCCGAGAGGTGGGAGTCGACCTCCCCGAGGCGGTGCCCGAGAGCCTGCTCACGATCGCGATCGGCTCGGTCGCGACCGTGCTCGTGCTCGTGCGGCTCATCTCCATCCCGGAGGAGTTCTTCTTCGCCAGCCGCGGGGTCGGGATCTGGCTCAGCCTCGTCTTCGCGATCGGGATCATCGTGGCGGGGCTGCTCGAGGCGTCCGAGGAGCTGTAGGGCCGAGGCTCGCCTCGCCCTCGGTCACGGCGACGTGACCGTCACGGTGACCGTGCGCGCCGGCGGCTGCTGAGGCATCGGCGCGAGCGTGCGGACGTCCGTGACGAGGTCACCCCGCTCGGGCCGCTCGTCGAGCGCCTGCGCGAACGCGATCCCGAGCAGGAAGACGAGGACGAGGAGCAGCCCCAGCAGGAGGCCGCGCACGACGGTCGTCCGGGTGCGCCGGCGGGCGCGCCGGCGGGCGCGGTCGGTCTCGAGCACGCTCACGGCTCGAAGTCCACCGCCCCGCGCGCGTACAGCCGGAACGCGGCGCCCTCGACGGTGGAGAGCATCGCGAGCCACGCCGGGTCGAGCTCGGCGACGCCGACCGCCTCGGGGACCCACGAGTCGGCGCGGCGGTACTCGTCTGCCAGCTCGCCGAGGGTGAAGGTCGAGCCGACGCGCTTGCGCAGCTCGCCGCTCACCGCCGCGAGCTGGAGGTGCAGGCCACGGGCTCTCCGTGCGTCGCGGCTCTCCTCCTCGAATCGGCGGTACGCGTCCTCCCACTCGCGCCGCGCGCTCTCGACCTCGGTGGTCACGTGGACGATCCTAGATACCGGCGAGGAGCGCCTCGGAGCAACAGCGGTCGGGCCAGGGCGGGTCGAGCTCGGCGAGGATGCGCTCGCCGAGGAGGTAGCCCGGCCGCGCGAGCGCGAACGCGGCGTGCGCGTGCAGGCACTTCAGCGCCCCAGGATTGCCCGAGCCGCCGATCCCGAGCTCGAGGGACGCGCCGCCGTCCTTCCCGACGCGCTCGCCGGCGAGCTCCCGGCGCACGGAGCGCTGCTCCTCCGTCGCGGCGGCGAGCGACGCCGCGAGCTCGGCGTCCTCCGCGACCGCCTCACTCCAGCGGCCGACGCCGCCGGCGGCCTCCACTCGGGCCAGCGCCGCGACGAGGTGGGGGCAGGTCAGGTAATACGTCGTGGGAAACGGCTCGCCGTGCGCGTCGTACGGCTCCTGCTCGGTGACGGCGGGAGCGCCGAACGGGCAGCGCACCACGACGCGCCGGAACGCACGCGGGCGGCGGCCGAGCTGGCGGGCGACCGCGGCCTCGTCATCCATCGCTCCGGAGCTTACGGGTCGCCTTCCTCCACTCCGGGATGCCCTTGACGACGAACAGCGTCTCGCCCGGGCGCACGAAGCCGATGCGTCGCGCCTCCCGCTGGGTCGCCTCGAGGCTCGTCGCGTTGACGAGGCGCAGCTCGAGCTCGGCCTTCGCCACCGCGAGCGTCTCGAGCCGCGCGCGCTCCGTTGCGAGCTCGGCCCGCGTGTCGAAGTACGACGTCAGCGGCTGGTAGTAGAGGTACGCGACCAGGCCGAGGAACGCGACGAGCCAGAGCAGGCGCAGACGCGGCCGCGCCCGCAGCCGCCGGGCCGGTCGCTTCCGTCGCGCGGGACGCGACTTCGCTGCGTGTCTCCCCGCCACGGGACACAGGTTCAACGGCACCCCCCGCGACCCCTCCCGCGTGCCAGGCACCTGGCTGCACGGTTGTACGAGGCCAGGCGCCGACCGTCTGCTCGCGGCGATCGTGGGACGCTCCGGGCGCCTCGAGCCCAAGTTACAACTTGCAACTTGGCGGCCTGCTCAGGCCGTGTCGACCTTGATCACGTTCGTCGAGCCGGGGATGTTCACGGCGGTGCCGGCGGTGAGGACGACGCGGTCGCCCGCGGCGACGAGGCCGGCCTCGCGCGCGGCCTCGATCGAGTGCCGCCAGAGGTCGTCGACATCGGACGACTCCGGGATCTCGAGCGGCGTGACGCCCCACTCGATCGCCATGTGCTGGAGGGAGCCGGTGACGTGCGTCAGCGCGACCACCGGGCGGCGGGGACGGAGGCGCGCGACCGCCGAGGCCGTGCGCCCCGTGAACGTGGGGACGAGGATCGCCTTCGCGGCGAGCGCCTCCGCGAGGTCGCAGGCCGCGTTCGACATCGCGTGCCCGACCGTCGGAGCCTCGGACGCCTCGGGAAGCTGGTGCCGGTAGCCGAGGCTCGGCTCGACCGCGCGCGCAATCGACGCCATCGTCTCGACCGCCTGGACCGGGTAGGAGCCGATCGCGGTCTCGGCCGACAACATCACGGCCGAGGTCCCGTCGAGGATGGCATTCGCGACGTCCGAGGCCTCGGCGCGGGTCGGCTCCGGCCGCTGCACCATCGACTCGAGCATCTGCGTCGCCGTGATCGCCGGCTTCCCCCGCTGGAGCGCCGCGAGGATGATGCGCTTCTGGAGCAGCGGTACCTCCGCCGGGCCCACCTCCACCCCGAGGTCGCCGCGCGCGATCATCACCGCATCGGCCTCGTCGAGGATCTCCTCGAGCGCGGACACGGCCTCCTTCAGCTCGACCTTTGCGATCACCCACGCCTCCGAGCCCGCGGCCTCGATAAGCGCGCGCACGGCGGCGACGTCGGCGCGCGAGCGCACGAACGACAGCGCGACGTAGTCCACACCGAGCTCGAGGGCGAAGCGGAGGTCGTCGAGGTCCTTCTCGGTCAGAGACGGCACCGGGAGCGGAAGGCCGGGGACGTTGACGCCCTTGTGCGGCTCGACGACGCCGCCCGTGACGACGCGGCAGAGGATCCGGCCCTCGTCGACCGTCACCACCCGGAGCCGGACCTGGCCGTCGTCGACGAGCACGTCCTGCTCCGGCTGGATGACCGAGGCGAGCACCGGCGGCGCCACCGGGAGGTCGTTCTCACGCGCCGCCTCCGGGCCGGCGATGACGATCGTCTCCCCGACCTCGAGGTCGACGGGCTCGGCGAGCCGGCCGACTCGGAGCTTCGGGCCCTGGAGGTCGGCGATGAGCGCAATCGGGCGACCCGCCGCCGCCTGTGCCTCGCGCACGAGCCGGGCGCTCCGCTCCTTCTCCTCGTGCGCGCCGTGGGAGAAGTTCAGCCGCGCCCCGTCCATCCCTGCGTCGATGAGGCGGGCGAGCGTGCGCTCGTCGCTCGACGCGGGGCCGATCGTGGCCACGATCTTCGTCCTGCGGTCGAACTGGGCCATGTCGCCTGAGGCTACAAGGCGCGAGGGAACGCGCTCCAGCCCGGGTACTCGGCGCGCGACCCCAGCTCCTCCTCGATCCGCAGCAGCTGGTTGTACTTCGCCACCCGGTCCGAGCGCGAGGGCGCGCCCGTCTTGATCTGGCCGGCGTTCACGGCGACCGCGAGGTCGGCGATGGTGACGTCCTCGGTCTCGCCCGAGCGGTGGGAGATGACCGTCGCGTAGCCCGCGCTGCGCGCGACGGAGATCGTCTCCAGCGTCTCGGTGAGAGTCCCGATCTGGTTCACCTTCACGAGGATCGCGTTGCCGACGCCCTCGTCGATCCCGCGCCGCAGGAAGTCGACGTTCGTGACGAAGAGGTCGTCGCCGACGAGCTGCACGGCGCCGCCGAGCCGCTCGGTCAGCGCGCGCCAGTCCCCCCACGCGTTCTCGTCGAGGCCGTCCTCGATGGAGACGAGGGGGTAGCGCTCCGCAAGCGAGGCGTAGAAGTCGACCATCGCCGCCGGGTCGAGCGTGCGGCCCTCGCCCGCGAAGTCGTAGACGCCGTCGGAGAAGAGCTCGCTCGCCGCCGGGTCGAGCGCGATCGCGACCCGCTCCCGGTGCCCCGCGCGCTCGGCGGCCTCGAGGATCGCCTCGATCGCCGCCTCGCTCGACTCGAGGTCGGGTGCGAAGCCGCCCTCGTCCCCCACGCCCGTCGCGAGCCCGCGCTCGTGCAGCACCGCCCGCAGGTGGTGGAAGACCTCCGCGCCGATCCGCAGCGCCTCCGAGAACGTCTCCGCCCCGGCGGGGGCGACCATGAACTCCTGGAGGTCGAGGCGGTTCTGCGCGTGCGCGCCGCCGTTGACCACGTTCAGCAGCGGCACCGGGAGCACGCGCGCCTTCTCGCCGCCGAGCCGGCGCCAGAGCGGGATGCCCTCGTCGGCGGCAGCGGCCTTCGCCCCCGCCAGCGAGCAGCCGAGGATCGCGTTCGCGCCGAGGCGGCTCTTCGTCGGCGTCCCGTCGAGCTCGACGAGCAGCCGGTCGAGCGCCGCCTGGTCGGACGCGTCGACGCCGCGCAGCGCCCGGGCGAGCTCGCCGTTCACGTTGGCCACCGCCTTCGTGACGCCCTTCCCGAGGAACGCGGCGCCGCCGTCCCGGAGCTCGACCGCCTCGTGCTCGCCCGTCGACGCGCCGGAGGGGACCGCGGCGCGCCCGAGCGCGCCGGACTCGAGGCGCACGTCCACCTCGACCGTCGGGTTCCCCCGCGAGTCGAGGATCTGCCGGCCGTGCACCTCTGCGATCCCGCTCACAGCTCTTCCTCCTTCGCCTGGTCGTAGTAGCGGTCTTGCGCCTCGAGCCCGAGGGCGCGCCAGTCCTCGCCCGCGGCCTCCGCGATCTCCGCAGCACGCTCGACCCGCGCCACGAACCGCCGCGTGGTCGCGCGCAGCGCGAGCTCGGGGTCGACGTTCAGCCGCCGTGCGACATTCACGATCGTGAACAGGACGTCGCCGAGCTCGTGGAAGACCTGCGCGTCCGGCTCGGTCTCCGGCGCCGGCTCTCCCGCCCGCTCGACCGCGCCGACGAGCTCGTCCAGCTCCTCGTGCAGCTTCGCGAGCGGCCCTGCGAGGTCCGGCCAGTCGTACCCGGCCGCCGCCGCGCGCCGCTGCACCTTCCGAGCGTGAAGCAGGGCGGGCAGCGACGCGGGGACGTCGTGGAAGATCCCCTCGCGCCCCTCCTGCGCCGTCTTGATCTCCTCCCAGCGCTCGCGCACACGGTCTGCCGTCCGCGCCTCCGCGTCGCCGAACACGTGCGGATGGCGCCGGACGAGCTTCTCGTGGACGCGGCGGGCGACGCTCTCGAGGTCTCCCCGGCCCTGCTCCTCGAGCAGGAGCGCGAGGAAGTAGACCTGGAAGAGGAGGTCGCCGAGCTCGCCCTCGAGCTCACCGTCGTCGCCGGAGACGGCCGCGTCCGCAACCTCGTAGGCCTCCTCGACGGTGTGCGGGACGATCGTGCGCGCAGTCTGCTCGCGGTCCCACGGGCAGTCGCGGCGAAGTCGGCGCGTGAGCTCCTGGAGGTCGAGCAGGGCCTCCGCGAGCGCCGTCACGCGCGAAACCTACTCGGTCTCGGTCGTCTCGGTCTCGGTCGGATCCGGCAGCTCGGGCGGCTCGAAGCCGGTGGCGTAGCGGACCTTGCTCTCGTACTTGCCCTGGAGGTCCTCGACCCACTTCGTCATGACCTCGGTCCGCCGCTCCTGGAGGAGGTTCGCCTTGATCGACGCCTTCACCTTCGCGAGCGGCGTCGTCGTCGCCTTCCGCACGGGCGAGAGCGCCTCGATGAGGTGGTAGCCGTACGTCGTCTTCACGGGCTTCGAGACGACGCCTACCTTCAGCGCGAACGAGGTCTTGTCGAACTCGGGGACGGTCTGGCCGCGCGAGATCGTGAGCTTGCCGCCCTGGTCCTTCGAGCCGGGGTCCTGCGAGACCTGCTTCGCGAGCGCGGTGAAGTTCCCGCCGTTCACGAGCAGCGCGTAGACGCGGTCGGCCTCGGCCTTGCTCTTCGCGAAGTCGACCTCGTCGCCCTTCTTCTCCGCGATGAGGATGTGCCTGACGTCACGCGACTCGGGCGTCGAGTACTGCGACTGGTTCTGCTGGTACCACTTGACGACCTCGGCGTCCTCGACCTCGACGTCCTTCGTGACTGCGTCGAACAGCTTCTGCGAGAGGACGGAGATCCGGATCGTGTCGCGGAAGGCCTCCTTCGTGAAGCCCTGCTCCTCGAGCGCCTTCTCGAACGCCTTCTGCTTCCCCTCGAAGCGGCTCTCGACGAAGGACTTGACCTCCTTGTCGATCTCCGCGTCGGTGACCTCGACCTTCAGCTTCTCGGCCTCCTGCACGAACTGCTCGCGCTGGACGAGGAACGCGACGTACTGGCGCTGGATGTTCTGGTACTCGGGCGTCCCGACCTTCGGGAACTCCTGCTTCTGGGCCTCGGTGTTCTTCTTTGCACGCTGCATGAGCTCCTCCAGCGCCGCCCGCTGGATCTCGGTGCCGTTGACGACGGCGATCGCCCCTTCGGGGACAGAGGAGTCGCCGCCGCACGCCGGGGCGGCAACGAGGAGCGCTGCCAGCAGCGGCAGAAACGTGAGTCGCAGGAGCTTCATGCGGGCCGGAAGGTTATAGCCGAGCGGGTGTTAGCGCCGGGTTGCGAACCGGTGGCGTGAGCGTTCCTCCTCATGCTGCCAGGCGGGCGCCGACGATCGTCGAGGGCAGCTCGAGCGCCGCCTCGAGCGTCTCGACGCGGAGCGAGACCTCGCGCTTCGAGGTGGAGTAGATCGCGGTCGGGGCGGCCGCGCGCAGGAGCTGGAGCTCGACCGAGCCGAGCGCGACCGGGCCGACCGTCGCGCGCCCCTGGCGGTAGACGAGGTAGTCCGCGCCGAGCCGCGCGAGCTTCAGCTTCGCGCCCTGAATCGCGAACAGGTTCTCGACCGGCTCCGGGATCGGGCCGTACCGGTCCTCGGTGAGCGCAACGAGCTCGCGCAGCTCGTCCTCCGTCTCCGCGAGCGCGATGCGGCGGTGGAGGTCGATCTTCAGCGCCTCGCCGGCGACGTAGCTCGCAGGGACGAACGCGTCGACGCGCGCATCGACGCGCACCGGCCGCACGGCGATCCGCCGCTCGCCCGAGAGCTCCGCGACCGCCTCGTTCAGCATCTCGACGTACAGCTCGAACCCGAGCGCGGCGACGTGGCCGGACTGCTCCGGGCCGAGGAGGTCGCCCGCGCCGCGGATCTCGAGGTCGCGCATCGCGATCTGGAACCCCGCGCCGAGCTCCGTGTGGTCGGCGAGCGTCGAGAGCCGCGCGCGCGCCTCGGCCGTGAGCTCGGCCGCGTCCGGATAGAAGAGATACGCGTGGGCGGGGACGTCGGAGCGGCCGACGCGCCCGCGGATCTGGTACAGCTGCGCGAGGCCGAGCAGGTCCGCGCGCTCGACGACGAGCGTGTTCGCCTGCGGGATGTCGATGCCCGACTCGATGATCGTGGTCGAGACGAGAACGTCCGCGTCGCCGGCGAGGAAGGCGTGCATCCGCTCCTCGAGCTCGCGCTCCGACATCTGCCCGTGCGCGACGAGGAAGCGGAGGCTGGGCAGGAGCTGGCGCAGCTTCTCGGCCGCCTCGTCGATCGACTCGACGCGGTTGTGCAAGTAGAACGCCTGCCCCTCGCGCGCGTGCTCGCGCTCGAGCGCGGTCTTGACGAGCGCCTCGTCGTACTCGCCGACGGTCGTGCGGATCGGCAGCCGACCCTCGGGCGGCGTCTCGATGACCGAGATGTCGCGAAGCCCCGAGAGCGACATGTGCAGCGTGCGCGGGATCGGGGTGGCGGAGAGCGCGAGCACATCGACCTCGAGCCGAAGCGAGCGCAGGAGCTCCTTCTGCGCGACGCCGAAGCGCTGCTCCTCGTCGAGGATCACGAGCCCGAGCTCCTTCGGGATGACGTCGCGCGAGAGGATGCGGTGCGTCCCGATCAGCACCTCCACCTTCCCCTCCTGGAACTCGCCGAGGATGCGCTTCTGGTCGGCCTTCGTGCGGAAGCGCGAGACCATCTCCACGCGCACCGGGAAGTCACGGTAGCGCTCGCGGAACGTGTTCCAGTGCTGCTCGGCGAGGATCGTGGTCGGGCAGAGGACGAGCGTCTGCTTCCCGTTCAGCGCGGCGGCGAACGCAGCGCGGACGGCGACCTCGGTCTTGCCGAAGCCGACGTCGCCGCAGACGAGCCGATCCATCGGGCGGCCCGCCTCGAG
Organism: Actinomycetota bacterium; assembly: GCA_004366385.1. Taxonomy (GTDB): domain Bacteria; phylum Actinomycetota; class Thermoleophilia; order Gaiellales; family Gaiellaceae; genus GMQP-bins7. Next base: position 62,725 of record SIRU01000064.1, on the reverse strand, counting down.
GTCCTCCTTCATCGCCTCGATCGCCTGCCGCTGGTCGTCGGTCTCGCGGTACGGGAACGACGCCTCCAGCCGCTCGAGCCAGTCCTGGTTGAGGTCGAAGGCGAACCCCGGCGCCTGCTGGCGGCGCGCGTACAGCGCGAGGAGCTCGCCGGCGAGCTCGCGGACGGACTGGCGCGCGCGGCTCTTGAGATTCGCCCACGCCTTGCCTCCGAGCTTCGACAGCGCGGGCGCGGTCGCGTCGGCACCGATGTAGCGGCTGACCTTCGGCAGCAGCTCGTGCGGGACGTACAGCCGGTCCTCCCCGCGGAACGCGAGGTGGAGGTAGTCGCGCGTGACGCCGGCGACCGTCTTCGTCTCGAACGCGAGCAGCTTCCCGACGCCGTGATCCTCGTGCACGACGTAGTCGCCGGCGCGGAGGTCGGCGAAGGACTGGAGCGCGCGGCCGAGGCGCGCGTCGGCCCGCGGCGGGCGCTTGCGGAAGACCTGGACGTCCGGGAGGAGCGAGATGCCGAGGTCGCGCCAGACGAACCCGCGGCGGGCCGGGCTCACGACGAAGCGGAGCGTCGCCTCCTCGGGGAGCGGTGCGTCCTCCTCCAGCACCTCCACCTCGACCTTGCGGAGCAGCCGCTCGGTGCGGAGCGCCTCGCCCTTGTGCGGGAACGCGACGAGCACGCGGCGTCCTGCGCGGAGCATCCCCTGGAGCTCCGTCTCGGCCTCGGCGAGCCCGCGCGCCGCGATCGCGGGACGGTGCGCGTCGAAGGAGTGGCGCTGTCCGCGCGGGAACGGGTCGAGCTCGGCGGCGCCTTCGAGCGGCGGCGGGCCGGCGTTGGCCTCCTCCCAGACTCGCCGGACCTCCTCCGGCTCCCAGACGAGGTCGGGCGGGCGGGTGACGGGCGGGACGAGGTCGTCGGGCGTCGCCGGGTCGTCGTCGAGCGTCGGCTCGACGAGGTCGCGCCTGCGTTCCGCGGCCGGGTGGATCAGAGCGTGGCCGACGGGGTGCAGCGCGCGCTGCGTGAAGGGCGAGAACGCGCGCACCTGCTCGATCTCGTCGCCGAAGAGCTCGATGCGGAGCGGCTCGCGCCCGGTGCTCGGGAAGACGTCGACGAGCCCGCCGCGGACTGCGATCTGCCCGCGCTCGTCGACGCGCTCGGCGTGCTCGTAGCCGGCGAGCGTCAGCGCCTCGACGAGCGCTTCGAGGCCGATCTCCTCGCCGACGGCAATGCGGACGGGCTCGGGGCGCGCTGCGGGGGGCGGCATCCCCTCCGCGAGCGCGCGCGCGGACGCAGCGACGAAGCCTCCGGCCTCGAGGACGGTGACCGCGCGTGCCCGCTCGCCGACGAGGTGGGCGGGCGGCTCGAGCCCGGAGCCGACGCCGACGCCGCGGCTCGGGAGAAGTGCGACGCGCTCGGCGTCGACGTACCACGCGACCGCCTCGGCCGCGTCGCGCGCGTGCTCGTCCTCGGGGAGCACGCAGAGGAGCGGACCGCCGCGCTCCTCGAGCAGGGTCGCGAGGACGAGCGGCAGCGCCGCCTCGGACACGCGTGCGTCGGCGGGAAAGTCACCCGCGAACGCGCGGAAGCCCTCGCTCTCGGCGAGCGTGGCGACGAGGGAGTAGAGCGGCGAGGGAGCTCGGTCCATGGCTTCGGCGGGACTCGCGTCCCGCGGCGGCCATCGTATCCGGGCTCTTCACCCGCGCGAACTCGCGTGCCGGGACGCACGAGCGGCACGCTCTCTCGGTCTCGCCCAACGACGGGACGGCGCGGACGACCGTGCTCACGGCCCGCCGACGACGCCGCGCTGCAGCCCGCACCTCCCCCAACTGCCCCCAGGGGCACTCCCGTGTCCCTTCGGTCACGGTATCGAGGATCCGCTCCCGCGTGGGTCACGATTCCGTGCCGACTTCCATACACCGTGAACCTGCCGCCCAGGCGTACGACTGCTCATGCCCGGCCGTACGCTGGACGTCGCAGGGCAGCCGCGGTGCCTAGCGCGACTCCGAGACGAGCGGCGCGCGGGACGCGCAGCGACGTCAGTTGAACTGCTGCTGCGTCTCGACGAGCCCGTCCGCGACGAGCTTTTCGACGGCATCGGCTGCCCGCAGGACGAGCGCCTCGGCGTCGTCCTCCGGAGCGAACGGCGAGAGCACATAGTCCGCGACCGGCCGCCGATCTCCGCGCTCCGGCCGCCCCACCCCGATCCGCACGCGGAGGAACTCCGGCGTCCCGAGCGCCTGTGCGATCGAGCGCAGCCCGTTGTGCCCGGCGAGCCCGCCGCCGAGCCGTGCCTGGAGGCGCCCCACCGGCAGGTCGACGTCGTCGTGCACCACCAGCACCTGCTCCGGCGGCAGCTTGAAGAACCGCGCGGCGGCGGAGATCGAGCGCCCGGACTCGTTCATGTACGTCTCCGGCTTCAGGAGCGCGACCTTCGCGTCCCCGATGCGGGTCTCCGCGAGCCGGCCGCTGAACTTGCCGCGGAACGAGCCGTCGTGCCGGCGCGCCAGCTCCTCCACGACCATCCAGCCCGCGTTGTGCCGGTCGGCCGCGTGCTCCGGGCCGGGGTTCCCGAGACCCGCCACGAGCAGGTCGAGCGTCGAGGCGCCCGAGCCTCGACGGAACAGCCGCAAGGGCTACTCCTCGGCCGACTCGTCGGAGGCCGGCTCGGCCTCGGCGGCCGCCTCGGGCGCGCCTTCCTCCGCCGCCTCCGCAGCCTCGGCCTCGGCGGCCTCCTCGGCGGCCGCAGCCTCGGCCTCCTCGAGCTCCTGGAAGCCGCGCGGCACCGAGACGGTCGCGATGACGGTCTCGTGCGGATCGTCGAGGAACGTGACCTTCTCGATCGCCGTCACGTCCTCCAGCCGGAGCACGTCACCGACCTCGAGGTGCGTGACGTCGATCTCGATGTGCTCGGGGATGTCGCCCGGCAGCGCCCCGGCCGGCAGGTCGCGCGCGATGGGTGAGAGCACGCCGCCGGTCTTCACGCCCGCCGCCTCGCCCACGAGGTTGATGGAGACCGCGGCCGTGATCGGCCGGTCGAGCCGCACCTCGCGGAGGTCGAAGTGGGAGAGCGTGCCCCGGATCGGGTCACGCTGGTACTCCGCGAGCACCGACGGGTGCACCGTGGTCTTCCCCTCGACGACGACGTCGAGGATCGCGTGCAGCCCGGAGGGGCCGGTCATCACCGCGCGCAGCTCGCGCTCGCCGACGACGATCGCCACAGGCTCGCCGTTCCCGTACAGCACGCCGGGGATGAGCCCCTGCCTGCGCAGGCGCCGCGTGTGCCGTGAGCCGAGCTCCTCCCGCTCGCGCACCTCGAGCTTGATCCGGTCTCCGGACATCGGCGGCGGATTGTAGCGATGCTCCGCTTACAGCGGCTGAGAGCTGTGCGACCGGTTACTCGGGGTCGTCGACTGGATCCGATCCGTCCCAGGGCTCCTCGAGCATTCGAATGGCGGCTCGAAGTAGCCCGAGCTTGATCCACTCCCGACTGTCTGTCGAGCTGACCGCAATGTCGTGATCCCACTCGGCCTCGGGCGTGTAGACGGACTCGGGATGAGCCCGCCGAAGACCTGCCAGGTGCTCGATCTCCTCAGGTGATGCCTGCGCTTCACCTCGGTGACGAGCATCACCACGCCGAGATCCACGTCGTCGTCACCGTCGAGAAGGCCGTCGAGAGACCGGCGACGAAGGAGTGAAGTCGGATCTCGAGCTCCTCCCTGCGAGTCTGCATCGACTCGGCGCGTGTAGCTCGTCGGCAGGGAGACGCTAGAAGAGTTGGTTCTCGCCGCCGAAGATCGCGCTCACCGACTCGTCGGCGAACACGTTCATGATCGTCTCGGCGAGGAGGCCGGAGACCGTCAGCACGGTCATGTTGTCGGGCTTCAGCCGGACGTCGATCGGGACCGTGTCGGTGACGAGGATGCCCGTGATGTCGCTCTCCGCGAAGCGGGCGAGGGCACCGTCGCAGAAGAGGCCGTGGGTCGCGAACACCCAGACCTCCTTCGCACCGTGCGCCCTGAGCGCGTCGACGTTCGCGAGCAGCGTGCCGCCGGTCATGATCACGTCGTCGCCGACGATCGCGACCTTGCCCTCGACCTCGCCCGTGATCGCCGTGACCGACACCTGCTCGTGCGCAGGTCTCGTCTTGTGGATGAGGGCGAACTCGGCATCGATCATCTCCGCGAAGCGGACGGCGAGGCGCGCGCGGCCGGCGTCCGGCGACACCGAGACCACCCCCGGCCCGGTCATCCCGAGGTCGCGGAAGTGCCGCGCGAAGAGCGGGAGCGCGGTCATGTGGTCGACCGGGATCGTGAAGAAGCCCTGGATCTGGCCGGCGTGGAGGTCCATCGTCAGCACGCGGTCGGCGCCCGCGAGCTGGAGCATGTCGGCGACGAGGCGCGCGGAGATCGGCTCCCGCGGCTTCGCCTTCCGGTCCTGGCGCGCGTACGGGAACAGCGGCATGACCGCCGTGATCCGCTTCGCGGAGGCGAGCTTCGCGCCCTGGATCATGAAGCAGAGCTCCATGAGGTTTCGGTCGACCGGCTGGCAGCCGGTCTGGAGGATGAAGACGTCCGCGCCGCGGATCGACTCGCCGTAGCGGCAGTAGGTTTCCCCGTTCGCGAACGTCTTGAGCTCGACCTCGCCGAGCTCCACGTCGAGCTTCTCGGCGATCCGGTGTGCGAGCTCGCCGTGCGAGCGGCCCGCGAAGACCATCAGCCGCTTCTGCGGCGTCAGCGGGATCGCGTGGCCGGTGCTCACCTCGGGCCGCGCCTGGTCGACGTCGAGGCCGGGGAGGGCCTGCTCAATCGTCCCGCTTTCCACCGCGTCCCTCCTTCGTCTCTTGGCGAGCGCGCGCGATCGCGAGCGCGTTGGCGGGAACATCCTCCGTGATCACCGAGCCTGCTGCTGTCCATGCATCGTCTCCGACCTCGACGGGCGCGACCAGGACAGTGTCGACGCCGAGCCTGACGTTGCGCCCGATCGACGTCCGGCCCTTCGGCCGGCCGGCGTGGTGCGGGAAGTTCGCGGTGATGGAGCCGGCGCCCACGTTCGACCCCTCGCCGATCTCGGCGTCACCGATGTACGACAGGTGAGGCACCTTCGTCTCGTCCCCGATCAGAGAGTTCTTGATCTCCACGAACGTCCCGGCCTTCGCGCCCGCTCCCAGGACGGTTCCGGGGCGAAGGTAACAGAACGGCCCCACGAGGGCGCCGCTGCCGATCTCGGAGTCGACGACCACCGCGTGCGGCCCGATCTCGGCGCCGGACGCGATGCGCGCCGCGCCCCGGACGATGGTGAAGGGATGGATGGTCACGTCCGGGTCGATCGTGACCTCCGCGTCGATCCAGGTCGTCTGCGGGTCCACGATCGTGACGCCGGCGAGCATGTGCCTGCGGTTGACCCGGTCGCGCAGCTCGGCCGCGGCCGCCGCGAGCTCCTCGCGGGTGTTGACGCCTTCCGTCTCCATCGAGTCACCTCCCTTGTGCACCGCGACCGTGCCTCCCTCCTCGACGAGGAGCGACACCGTGTCGGTCAGGTAGAGCTCGCCCTGCGCATTCTGGGGGATCAGGCGCTCGAGCACCGGCCACAGGCGCTCGCCGCGGAAGACGTAGATCGACGAGTTCACCTCGCGCACCGCGAGCTGCTCGGGGGTCGCATCCCTCGCCTCCACGATCGCCTCGAGACCGCCGTGACCGTTGCGGATGACGCGGCCGTACTGGCGCGGGTCGTCCGGCTCGAACGAGAGCACGGTCGCCCATGCTTCGGACGCACGGTGCGTCTCGAGGAGGTCGCGGAGGAGCGCAGCCGTGAGGAGCGGCGTGTCGCCCGAGAGGACGAGGACGTCTCGCGCGCGGCCCTCGAGCGCGGCGCGCGCGCTGCGCACCGCGTCGCCGGTGCCGAGCGGCTGCTCCTGGACGGCGACCTGCTCGCTCGCGAACGCGTCGGCGATCGCGGGCGCCGCGACGACGACGAGCGGGTCGGCGCCGAGCTCGCGCGCGGTCGCGAGCACCCAGTCGACCATGCGCCGGCCGAGCAGCGGGTGCAGGTGCTTCGGCGTGGCCGAGCGCATGCGCGTGCCGAGGCCCGCGGCCATGACGACCGCGCCGAGTGAGTCGTCCGCCGGCGGCATCGAGGCTGGGGCGCCAGGATTCGAACCTGGGATCACGGGACCAAAACCCGTTGCCTTACCGCTTGGCCACGCCCCAGAGCGGGGATAGCGTCGCACATCGCCGCGGACAGGGATGGCCGCCACCGCAGTCGCGGTGCGGTCTGAGGACGGGCCACGCGAGGCCCAGCGGGCGACCGACGGCCGATCGCTCTTCCCGCCCCTGGCACGACGCCATCAGCCGCGGAACAATGCATCGTGTGACGACGTGCCTCGAGTGCGGCGCCGCGGTTCCCGCCGGCGCGCGGTTCTGCCCCTCGTGCGGGCACGCGACCGAACCGCCGCAGCGCGGCATCGAGCGCAAGCTCGCGACCATCCTCTTCGCCGACCTCGTCGGCTCCACCAACCTTGCCGACAACGAGGACCCCGAACGGACGCGAGCGCTCCTCGACCGCTTCTACGAGTCGATGTCGGCGGAGATCGCAGAGACCGGGGGGACCGTCGAGAAATTCGCCGGCGACGCCGTCATGGCCGTGTTCGGCGCGCCCGCCGCACAGGAGGATCACACCGAGCGGGCGCTCAAAGCCGCCGTCTCGATGCGTAGGCGGCTCGAGGAGCTGTTCGGGACTCGCTTTCGGCTCAGGATCGGAGTCAACACCGGGGAGGTCGTCGTCGGGCAGCCGCGCGTTGGGAGCTCGTTCGCGAGCGGCGATGCGGTCAACGTCGCCGCCCGACTCGAGCAGGCCGCTGCTCCCGGCGAGATCCTCGTCTCGGAGCGCACGGCCGCCGCGATCCGTGGCACGTTCGAGTTGGACGAGCCCCAAACGGTGGCGGCAAGAGGAAAGTCCGAAGGCGTCGTCTGTCGGCGTCTCGTCCGTGCGCTCTCGCCCTCGCGGCCGCTGCGGGTCACCGCTTTCAGGCCGACGTTCGTGGGTCGTCGACGTGAGCTCGAGGCCCTGCAAGCCGCCTACGGTCGCGTCGTCAGAGACGAGAGGCCCGAGCTCGTCACGATCGTGGGCGAGGCGGGCGTGGGAAAGACTCGCCTCGCCCGCGAGGTGTGGGACTGGCTGGACTCCGCAGCGCCGGCGCCGCGAAGACTCGCGGGCCGCTGCCCGGCGTATGGCAGAGGCATCACCTACCGGGCGCTCGCCGACGTGCTCAAACAGCACCTCGGCGGGGTCGACACGGAGCCCGAGCTCTTGCTCGCCGAGGTCGAGGACGGAGACATCCTGCGACTGACATTCGGGCTCGACGCCCCGCCGGATCTGCATCCGCTCGTCGCCCGCAGGCGATTCGAGGCCGCCTGGCTGCGTCTGCTCGCAGGCCTCAGCGCAGGGTCGGCCGTCGTGCTGGTCCTCGAGGATCTCCACTGGGCCGAGGATCCGCTCCTCGATCTGCTCGAGCGGGTCCTGGACGAGATGCCCGGGCGGCTGCTCATGCTCTGCACCACACGCCCCGAGCTGCTCGAGCGGCGTCCAGGCTGGACGGAACGCCCGGTCGGGGCGACCCGCGTCCGGCTGGATCCTCTCTCCGGAGACGAGGCGGAGCAGATCGTCGACGAGCTGCTCGGGGCCCAGCTGCCCGACGCGCTTCGGAAGCTCGTCATCTCGTGGGCCGAGGGCAACCCCTTCTTCCTCGAGGAGTTCATCGCAATGCTGGTGGATCAGGGCGTGCTCGAGCGATCGAACGGCGGCTGGTCGGCTCGAGACTTGCCGGCCGGGTTCGCCATTCCCGACTCGGTCCAATCGCTCCTGGCCTCGCGCATCGACCTTCTCGGCCAGAGTGAGAAGAGCACGCTGCAGGCGGCTGCCGTCATCGGCAGGAGTTTCTGGCCGAGTCCTCTCCGTGACCTGCTGGAGGGGGCCGAGCCGGATCTTCGCGCCCTCGAGGAACGCGACTTCATTCGCCGCTTGCCCACCTCCTCGGTGGCCGGCGACGAGGAGTACGCGTTCAAGCACGCGCTCACGCGCGAGGTTGCGTACGGCACGCTGCCGAAGGCGAAGCGTGCGCGCCGCCACGCGGCATTCGCGGGCTGGCTGGAGTCCGGCACGCGAGGGCGCGATGAGATCGCGCCGCTGCTAGCGCACCATTACGCGGAGGCAGCGAGTACTGAGTACGCCGATCTCGCCTGGCCAGGGGAGGACGAGAGGCTGCACGATCTCCGGGAGAGAGCGGTCGCCTGGCAACGGCGAGCTGCCGAGCTCGCGATCGCGCGGTATGCCCTCGACGAGGCGCTCGCCCTGCTCCACCGGGCGCTCGAGCTGGAGCCGAGCAGGTCCGTCCAGGTCGACCTCTGGCGAGCGATCGGTCGGGCCAGCGTGCTCAAGTTCGACGGTGAGTCGTTCTGGGCGGCGTTGCTACGCGTCGTCGATCTCTGCGACGAGCGGGAGACCGTCGCCGCCGTGTACGCCGACCTCGCGGTTGAGACGGCGACACGCTCCGGGATGTGGAAAGGGAGGCCCGCGGACGGTGTCGTCGACGGCTGGATCGAACAGGCTCTCGCGCTCGCGGCGCCAGAGAGTGCGGCGCGCGCGAAGGCGCTCGCGGCCTACTCATTCCACAGTGCAGGGGCCAAGGACGCCGCCCGCGAGGCGTCCGAGATAGCCGAGCGCCTCGGCGATGACGAGCTCCGCTCGTTCGCCGTCGAGGGCTTGATGGCGACGGCGACCGCTGCCCGCGAGTACCAGGAGGCCTCCGAGTGGGCGGAGCTCCGGCTCTCCATCGTGCGAGGGATCAACGATCCCGATCACCAGGCGGAGGCCCATCTGAGCGCCATCGGCGCCTACCTCGGTGTCGGCCGAATCTCCGAGGCGAGGCGGCTCGCGCGGGACTTGGACGAGCTGAGCGCCGAGCTCACGCCGCATCATCGGCTCCACGCGGTTGGCTACGCCCAACTCGTCGACGCGGTCGACGGGCGCTGGAGCTCGATCCGCGAGCTCGCGCAGCGTGCGGAGCACGCCGTTGCGGCGAACGAGAACACGCCCTGCGTGCTCAACGCCTGCAGCCTCCTGTTCTGTGCCACCGCACACGTGCACGCTGGCGAGCTCGAGGAGGCGCGGAGGCTCGAGGAGAACGCAAGCGCGATTGCGCTCCCGGCCAGCACCCTCACCGTCATGGCCAGGGTCGGCCTCGCCCTGGCGCGCGGGGATGTCGGTGCTGTGGCCGAGCTCCTTCCGGCCGAGCCCCCGCTTCCCGGCGGCCGGCCCCCGTGGGGCGTCTATGTTCTTCCGCCGCGTCTTGACGCTCTCGCCGTCCTCGGAGACCGCGAGCGGGTCGAGACGGAAGCACGCGCTCTTCTCCTGCCCCGCCCCTCCTTCGAGCCGTTCGCTCTGCGCGCGCTCGGTGTCGTCCGCAAGGACGCCGAGCTCCTCGAGCAGTCCATCGCACGCTTCGAGGCGATGGACCTCGGATGGCACGAGAAGCAGACGCGTGCGCTTCTGGCGGCTCGACGCTGATCCGCAGCGGCCGCCGGCATCGACACGGACGACCCCGAGTCGAGGACGCTCTCGCTGGCAGCCGCACGAGTCCGGGGCGGAGCTAGCGCGGGCGCGTGAGCCAGCTCCGGCTCCCCGGCGCCAGCGCCCCGCGCGCCGCGGCAGCGGCGATCTCGTCCTCGAACAGGGCGTAGACGGCCGGGCCGGCGCCGGTGACGTCGGCGCGGAAGGCGCCTCGGGCGAGCAGGTCGGCCGCGAGCGGGGAGGCCGCGAGGTCGTTCGGCGGGAGGTGCGCGAGGTCTCGCGCGTGCTCGATGCGGCTGAGAGCGTCGAGGAGCCTCGTGCGTCGTTCGGCGAAGCCGGCCGCGCCGCCGCGCTCGTCGAAGCGCTCGTAGACGGCGGCCGTCGACTGCTTCGTCTCGTCCTCCGGGAGCACGAGCAGCACGGTGTAGTCGGTCGGCAGCTCGAGCGGCTCGAGCTCGGTGCCGTCGCCCGTGCCGAGCTGCGGGCCGTCGCGGAGGAAGAACGGGACGTCGGCGCCGACACCCGTCGCCAGGCCGTGGAGGGTTACGTCGTCGAGCGGCTCGGAGACGAGCGCGTTCGCTAGCCGGAGAGAGGCTGCCGCGTCCGAGCTGCCGCCGCCGAGGCCCGCCGCGACGGGGATGCGCTTCTCGATCCGCGCGCGCCAGCGCGGATCGACGCCAGCCGCGGCGGCGAGCGCCTCGAGCGCGGCGCGGACGAGCGTGTCCTCCGCGAAGCCCTCGACCGCGAGCTCGGCGGCGGGCTCGACGTCGACGTCGTCGTGAAGCGCGAGCGCCTGGAGCACTGTTGCGACCTCGTGCTTCCCGTCGGCACGGAGCGGGCCGACGACGAGCGCGAGGTTCAGCTTCGCGTGCGCCTTCATGCGAGCGCGCGGCTCAGGGCGACGAACTCCTCCGGCGCGAGCTCCTCTGCGCGCGCGTTCGGCGGCCTCCCGATCGCGGCGAGCGCCGCCTCGGCCTGCCCGCGCGTCGCCACGTCCGAGAGCGCGAGCGAGTTCGCGAGCGTCTTCCTCCTGTGCGCGAACGCGCCGTCCACGACGAGGCGCAGCTCGCCGAGCGGGGGCCCGTCCGTGCGCACGAACGCCACGAGCGCCGAGTCGACGCGCGGCCGCGGCCGGAAGACGGTCGGCGGGACGGCATGGAATCCGACTCGCCGGGTCTTGAGCTGGACAAGCACGGACACGGCGCCGTACGCCTTCGTCCGAGGCTCCGCGAAGAAGCGGTCGGCCACCTCGCGCTGCACCATCACGCACCAGCGCTCGAGGGTCGGGATCCCCTCGAGACTCTCCACGACGATCGGCGTGGCGACGTTGTACGGGAGGTTCGCGACGAGCTTCGTCGGCGCGGGATCGAGCGCGGCGAGGTCGAGCGCGAGCGCGTCGCCGAAGGCGAGCTCGACGTTCTCGCGCCCGGCCAGCGTCTCGCGCAGCGGGGCCTCGAGCGAGCGGTCGAGCTCGACGGCGTGCACCCGCGCCACGCGGTCGGCGAGGTAGCGGGTGAGGACGCCGAGGCCGGGGCCGATCTCGAGCACGACGTCGTCCGGCTCGAGCTCGGCGAGGCGGCCGATCACGCCGAGGATGTTGCTGTCGACGAGGAAGTGCTGGCCGAGCCTCTTCTTCGGCTGGACGTTCACGGGAGGCCGAAGGCGGCTGCGGCGTTCGCACGGGTGAGGGCGGCGAGCGTCTCGGCGCTCTCGCCGCGAGCCTCCGCGAGCGCCTCGACCGTGTGGACGACGTACGCGGGCTCGTTGCGACGGCCTCGGACCGGCTGCGGAGCGAGGTACGGGCTGTCGGTCTCGACGAGGATCCGGTCGGCGGGCACGGCCGCGGCCGCCTCGCGCAGCTCCGGCGCCTTCGGGTAGGTCGAGTTGCCGGCGAACGAGACGTAGTAGCCGTGCTCGAGCGCAGGCTCGAGCAAGGCCGGCGACGAGAAGCAGTGGAGGATCACCGTGCCCGTGAAAGGCGCGAGCGCGGCAGCCGTCTCTTCGGCAGCGTCGCGGCTGTGGATCACGACCGGAAGCCCGAGCTCGTCCGCGAGCGCGAGCTGCGCGTCCAGCAACCGGCACTGCTCCGCGGGCGTCGCGTAGTCGCGCGCGGTGTCGAGGCCCGTCTCGCCGACCGCGACCGCCTTCGGGTGCGCGAGCAGCTCGCGGAGCTCGTCGAGCCGGCCGGCTTCAGGCGTCGCGGCCTGGTGCGGGTGGATGCCGAGCGCTGCGAAGACGCCGTCGTGCGCGTCCGCAATCTCGACCGCGCGGCGGCACGAGTCGATGCCGGTGCCGACGGTGACGATGCGCGTGACGCCGGCCGCAGCGGCGCGCTGGACGAGCGCGGCCGCCGGGTCGTCGCACATGTCGAGGTGAGCGTGCGAGTCGGTCACGCGGCTGCCGCGGCCGCTTCCATCCGCTCCAGCTCGTCGGCGACGACGACGTCCGGGTCGAGCTTCACGTAGAGCGGCTGCGGCTCGAGCAGCGTCTGACCGGGCGGCAGCGCGCTGGGCTCCCAGCGGCCCGTGCCCTGCGAGTAGTCGCCGGTGATGACGACGTGCTCGCCGCCCTCGCCGTTCTCGACCGTGCGCAGCTCGAGCGGGCCGGCGATGAGCCCCTCGTAACCGAGGAGCTCGTGCAGACGCTGAGCCGAGAAGGGCAGGTAGGGCGAGATCAGGGTCTTGATGTTGTCGATCGCACGCAGGGCGACGTACAGCACCGTCCCGGCGCGCTCCCGGTCGGGCTCGAGCAGCGCCCACGGCGCCTGCTCCGCCACGTACACGTTGCCGAGTGCCGCGAGCCGCATGATCTCCTGGAGCGCGTTCTTGAACCGCGTCTCCTCGATCAGCGAGCCGACGACGTCGAAGCCGTGCTCGACCTCGGCGAGGAACGCCTCGTCGGCGGCGGTCAGCGGCCCTGGCTCCGGGACGGCGCCGAAGTTCTTGTACGCGCTCCGGAGCGTCCGGTTCACGAGGTTCCCCCACGTCGCGACGAGCTCGTCGTTGTTGCGCCGGACGAACTCGGCCCACGTGAAGTCGGTGTCCTGCGTCTCCGGGCCCGCGATCGAGAGGAAGTAGCGCAGGGCATCCGGGTCGTACCGGCTGAGGAAGTCGTGGATGAGGATCTGCACGCCGCGGCTGGAGCTGAACTTCTTGCCCTCCATCGTCAGGAACTCGCTCGAGGCGACGGTGTCGGGGAGCTCGAGCGGGCCGCGGCCGGCGCCGAACTCGCCGTCGTCGCGATAGCCGATGAGGATGCTGGGCCAGATGACCGTGTGGAAGACGATGTTGTCCTTCCCCATGAAGTACACGTGCTCCGCGTCCTCGTTCTGCCACCACGCGCGCCAGGCGTCGGGGTCGCCGGTCACCGTCGCCCATTCGATCGCGGCCGAGAGGTAGCCGATGACCGCGTCGAACCAGACGTAGATGCGCTTGTCGGGGTCGTCCTCGTAGCCCTCGACGGGGATCGGGACGCCCCAGTCGAGGTCGCGCGTCATCGGGCGCGGCTTGAGCTCCTTCGCGAAGTTGAGCGAGAAGCGACGGACGTTCGGGCGCCAGTGCTTCTGCGCCTCGATCCACGCGGTCAGCTCGTCCCGGAGCGCCGGGAGGTCGATGAAGAGGTGCTTCGTCTGCCTGAACACCGGCGGCGTCCCGTCCACCTTCGAGCGGGGCTCGATCAGGTCGGCCGGGTCGAGCTGATTCCCGCAGTTGTCGCACTGGTCGCCGCGCGCGCCGTCGTAGCCGCAGATCGGGCACGTGCCTTCGATGTAGCGATCCGGGAGCGTGTGCCCGGTCGAGGCGGAGAACGCGCCGAGCGTCTCCTGCTCGACGATGTAGCCCTTCTCGTACAGCGTCCGGAAGAGGTCCTGGACGACGCGGTAGTGGTTGGGGGTCGTCGTTCGCGTGAAGAGGTCGTACGAGAGCCCGAGCGCGTAGAGATCCTCGCGGATGAGCCGGCTGAAGCGATCCGCGGTCTCACGCGGCGACTCGCCCAGCGCGTCCGCGGCGACCATGACCGGCGTGCCGTGCTCGTCCGTGCCGCTGACCATCAGCACGTCGTTGCCGCGCAGGCGGTGGTAGCGGGCGAACGTGTCCGAGGGAACGCCGAACCCCGCCACGTGGCCGATGTGTCTCGGCCCGCTCGCGTATGGCCACGCGACGGCCACGAGGATCTTCCGTTTGCCGGACTGGCTCTGGTTCACGGCCGTGAATCATAGGGAGAGGCTCTCGACCGGCCCGTCCGGCGCGGAGCACGCACGCGGCCGCGATCGCGAGCAGCAGCAGCGCGCCGCCGGCGACGGCCGCGAGTGCGGCAACGTCCGTCTCCGGACGCCCGAACGATCGGGCCTCGAGCCGCGAGGCATCCGGTCTCGAGCTCCGGGACGCCGATTGCGGAACAGGCCCGTGACTCGGTGGAGCCTCGGTGACCGCGGGACGAGCTGCGCGCGACCGCTCGGGGCTCGCCTCACCGGCCGGCGGATTCGCTGCCGCGGCCGGTGCACCGCGCACGCTCTTCCCGGAAGCAGCAGCGACCGTGGCACGACGGGTCGTCGCGCTAGCCGAGCGCTCGCGCCCGCCTGGCTCGACGGCGCTACCGCGCGCAGAACGGACGTTGCCCGTCTCCGGAGCGCTCGCCGGGCGCGCAGCACGCCGACCTGCCGAGGCGGCGCGCGCATCCGCGGCCGCAGGAGTCGCCTCCGACGGCGGCACCACCGCGACCGGCGGCACGACAGCGGGAGGGGACGGCGCCGGCTGCGGTGGGGCTGGTGCGGGCGGCGCCGCGGGCACCGGCGGAGGGGTGACGGCCCGCGGCGGAAGGAGTGACAGGGGGTCGACGTACGTCTCGCCGTTCACACGCACGCCGAGGTGGACGTAGGGGACGTCGTGCTCGGAGACGCCGGAGAGCCCGGGCCGCGCGATCTGGTCGCCCTCCGCGACGAGCGCGCCGCGCCGGACGAGCAGCGAGCCGAGGTGGGTGAGCGAGACCTTGTGCCCGCCGCCGGTGAGGATGGTGACGGTGAGCCCGTGCGTCGGCACCTGGCCGGCGAACGTCACCTCGCCCGCGGCCGGCGCGCGGACCGTCTCCGAGCCGCCGACCGCCACGTCGATACCGCGGTGCTGCCCTCCCGCGTACGGGTCGTCGCCGAGCACGAACGGACGGAGCACGTCGCCCTCCACGGGCCACGACCAGGCACGGGCCTCCTGGACGCTGACGAGCGCCCACGCGAGCGCCGCGAGCAGCGCCGCGGCGGTTCGCGTTGCCCGTTGCGTGAACACCGGTCGAGAGTAGCGAGCGTCCCGCCGGGGTCGCAACGCAATTTGAGAAGTTGTTACAGAGTCGCCCGGTACAGCGTGTTGCGCGACGTCCCCGTGAGCCGGGAGACGATCTCGGCCGCCCGCCGGCGCCCGGCACCGGCCGCGACGAGCGCGGCGACCGCGGCGAGCGCGGCCTCCTCTCCCACACCCTCGCCCACAGCCGGCCACGCCCCGAGCACGAGCGTCACCTCCCCGCGCGGCGCCTCGGCGAACCGCCGGGCCAGCTCCGCGAGCGTCCCGCGCACGACCTCCTCGTGCAGCTTCGTCAGCTCACGGCACACGGCGGCCGGCCGCTCGGGCATCGCCTCCGCCAGCACGGCGAGCGACGAGGGCAGCCGCCGCGGCGACTCGAACGCGACCACGGGATGAGACCAGCGCGCGAGCTCCTCGACCAGCGCGCGCAGCTCTCCCGCCCGGCGTGGCAGGTACCCGGCGAACTGGAAGCGGTCGCCCACGAGCCCGCTGGCGACGAGCGCGGTCTCGACGGCCGACGGCCCCGGCAGCACGGTGACCGCGACGCCCGCCTCCAGCGCGGCAGAGATCAGCCGCGCACCCGGGTCGTTCACGCCCGGCAGCCCCGCGTCCGAGACGAGCGCCACGCGCTCGCCGGCCGACAGCCGCCCGAGCACCTCCCGCTCGCGCGCCGCCTCGTTGTGCCGGTGGTAGCTGAGAAGCCGAGCGTCGATCCCGTGCCGGTCGAGCAGGACGCGCGTCCGCCGCGTGTCCTCGCAGAGGACGACGTCGGCCGCGCGCAGC
Source organism: Actinomycetota bacterium (assembly GCA_004366385.1). Lineage (GTDB taxonomy): Bacteria > Actinomycetota > Thermoleophilia > Gaiellales > Gaiellaceae > GMQP-bins7. The sequence continues at coordinate 47,097 of SIRU01000064.1, read as the reverse complement.
TCCTCGAGCACGCGCAGGGTCACGTCCCCGAGGTTCCCGATCGGCGTCGCGCAGACCGCGAGCGGCACGGCCTACCGCACTCCGTCGAGGGCCTCGAAGCCCACGAGCGCGGCGCCGACGAGGCCTGCCTCCGCGCCCAGCTCGGCGCCCACGACTCGCAGCCGCTCGTCCGCGGGCGCGAGGGCCTCGGCCCGCGCGGCCTCCTGCGCAGGCTCGAGGAGGAGATCCGCGGCCGCGTCGCCGAACCCGCCTCCGACGACGACCACCTCGGGGTCGAACAGGTTCGCGAGCGACCCGATCGCGGCGCCGAGGTAGCCGGCGATCTCGCGCAACACGGCCAGCGCCGCGTCGTCGCCCTTCCGCGCGCGCTCGACCAGCAGGCGCGCGTCCGCCCCCGCGCCCCACAGCTCCTGCGCCGCGCGGTCGGCCGCGCTCCCGGACGCGAGCGCCTCCAGGTGGCCGCGCCCGTGGCAGGCGCCCTGGCACGGCGGCCCGCCCGTGACGACGACCATGTGCCCCACTTCTGCCCAGCCGCGGTAGAGCGCGCCGTCGACGACGACGCCTCCCCCCACGCCCGTGCCCAGCGTGAGCAGGACGAGGTTGGACGTCCCGCGCCCCGCACCCAGCCTCCACTCGGCGAGCGTGGCCGCGCCCGCGTCGTTCTCGATCCCGACGGGGAGCCCGAAGCGGTCGCGCACGTGCCCCGCGACGTCGAGGTCGGTCAGCGGGAGATTCGTCGCGCGGGTGACGCGGCCTGTCCCGCGCTCGAGGTTCGCCGGGATGCCGACCCCGATCGCGGCGACCGAGTCGTCGAGGAGCGCGGCGATCTGGCCCTCGAGCGCAGCCAGCACGTCCGGCTCTGCGGTGACCGGGCTCTCCGACATGTGCCTGCGGAGCACGCGTCCCTCCCGGTCGACGACGCCGGCGAGGATCTTCGTGCCGCCCACGTCGACTCCGATCACGGGTGCGTCCACGGCCGCGGGCTACCATAACCGGCACGTGGCCGAGGGAGTCAAGCCCTACCGGCGCTACCGCGGTGGCCGTGTCAAGGGCAGGGTCCCTCTCGACCGAGGCAAGCGGGCGGCGCCGTCGCAGCAGAAGCCTGCCGCCCCCAAGGGCCGTCGGCGCTGGTGGCGCTGGGTCGTGCTCGGCCTCGTGGGGCTCCTCGTCTTCCTCGTGGTCTGGGGCGTCCTCGGCTACCTCTCGTTCGCCGGCGGCGTGGAGAAGGCGAACGAGCGGCTGCCGCAGCGCGCGTACGCCCAGCTCGAGGAGCACGGCTCGCTCCTCTCCGACCCCGCGACGATCCTGGTCATCGGCACCGACGGCGGGAGCGCCCCCGGGCGCGGCGACTCGAACCGCTCCGACTCGCTCCTGCTCCTGCGCACCGACCCGGAGCGGCACCGGCTCTCGTACCTCTCGATCCCGCGCGACCTGCGCGTCGACGTCCCCGGCTACGGCTCCGAGAAGATCAACGCGGCGAACCAGTTCGGCGGGCCCGCGCTCACGATCCAGACGGTCCGCCAGTTCACCGGCCTGCCGATCCACCACGTCGTCGTCCTCGACTTCGACGGCTTCAAGGAGCTGATCGACGCGCTCGGCGGCGTCGAGGTCGACGTCCCGAAGCCGATCCTCTCGAACAAGTTCGACTGCCCGTACAAGACCGCAGCCGAGTGCTCGCAGTGGGAGGGCTGGCGGTTCGCGAAGGGGACGCAGACGATGAACGGGAAGCGCGCGCTCGTCTACTCGCGGATCCGGACGAACAAGCTCGACCCCTCGGACAACGACCTCTCGCGCGGCGGGCGCCAGCAGGAGGTCGCCGCGGCGGTCGGAGATCAGATCGCGAGCTTCGGGACGTTCCTCCGGCTGCCGTTCATCGGCGACTCGCTCGCGGCGCCGCTCGTGACCGACATGAGCGCAGGCGACCTCGTCAAGCTCGGCTGGGTGCGCTTCCGCGCCGACTCGGGCCGCTCGATCCACTGCCGCCTCGGCGGCGAGCCCGCGTCGATCGGCGGCGAGTCCGTGCTCCTCCCGAGCGAGGAGAACCTCGAGGTGGTGGCGATGTTCATGCGCCGCAGCGCGCCGCAGCCGCCGCCGAAGGGCGCGCTCTACCAGGGCGGCTGCCGCCGCCAGCCGGGCTAGCCCCGGCGCCGAGCTCGTCGCGGGACTGCCGGGGCGCCAGGTGTCCGTCCGGGACATGGCCCGGACGGCCGCCCCGAGCTCGAATAGCGAGTGTCCACCACGAGGGCGAAGCTCCTGCTCGCGAGCGGAGACGAGTAGGCATCCGCTAGACACGGTGTCTGACACCGATTTCTCGCCGGACGACCACATAGCGGCAGCACGCTGAGGGCCGCGAGAACGGCGACGCCCTGCTGCTCAGTCGGCCGTCTTCTTCTCGCCCGCGGCCGGTTTGTCGGTCGGCGCCTTCTCGGCCGGCTTGTCCGCGCTCTTGTCGGTCGAGGCGCCGCTGTCCGACTTCCTTGCCCCGCGGCCGTAGTCGGTCGAGTAGAACCCGGAGCCCTTGAAGTGCACCGCGACCGGGAAGAGGATCTTCTCGACCGGCCCGGCCGCACACGTCGGGCACGCCTCCACGGGCGGGTCGGTCATCTTCTGAAAGACCTCGAACGTGTGCCCGTTCGGACAGCGGTACTCGTAGATCGGCACGTGGCGGAGAGCCTACTCCCGGCCTGCGACGGTTCCGCCCGCCTCGCGCTCCTGGTCGAGGAGCTCGCGGTAGCAGGGAGCGCTCTCGAAGGCCCTGAGCCCGCGGGGGCGCCCGCGCCGCCGCGCGGCCCGCCGACGGCGTGCGAGAGCCGCCAGCGTCGCGGACGCGCCGACGAAGCCTCCGAGCGCGAAGCTGCGGAGCTTTCCGCGTCTCTGCTCGCCGTCCACGGTCGAATCTTACGATTGCCGCCGTGCGCGTCTGCACGATCGGAGACCTCACGCTCGACGTCGTCGTGCGGCTCGCCGCGCCGCTCGCGGCCGGAGGGGACACGGACGCCGAGATCCTGCTCGCGCCCGGCGGGCAGGCGGCGAACGTCGCAGCGTGGGCGGCAGCGCTCGGCGCGGATGCGCGCTTCGTGGGCAAGCGCGGCGACGACCGCGCGGGGCGGATGGCGATCGAGGGCCTCGCGGAGCACGGCGTCGACGTCGTCGGGCCCGTGGCCGAGCGGAACGGGATCATCTGCTCGCTCGTCTCGGCGGACGGCGAGCGCACCATGGCGTCGGACCGAGGCGCCGCGGCCGACCTGCGGCCCGACGAGCTCGAGGCCGGCTGGGTCGACGACTGCGACCACCTGTTCGTCTCCGGCTACGCGCTCATGCGCGAGCCCGCCCGGAGCGCGGCGACGCGGGCCGCCGAGCTCGCGCGCGGGAACGGCGCGGCGGTCAGCGTCGACCTCGCCTCGTGGAGCGGGATCCGCGACGTCGGCGTGTCCGAGTTCCGCGCTGCCGTCGTCGCGCTCGCACCCGACGTCGTGTTCGCGAACGAGGACGAGGAGCGGATCGTCGGCGGCATGCTTCCCGACGTGACGTGGATCCTCAAGCGCGGCGCAGCGGGCGCGTGGTTCGACGGCGACGAGCGCGCGGCACTCCCGGTGGACGAGGTCGTCGACACCACCGGCGCCGGAGACGCGCTCGCGGCGGGCTGGATCGTCGGCGGCCCCGATCTGGCCCTCGAGGCGGCCGCGCGCTGCGTCTCCAAGCTGGGAGCGATGCCGTGAAGCTCTCCGTCACACAGGCGACGCGAAAGGAGCTCGACGAGATCGCGGCCTGGCGCTACGAGCCGCCGCACGACTTCTACGACGGCGACCAGGAGCCCGTGGTGAATCCCGAGCGCTTCTTCACCGCGCGCGACGGCGGCGAGCTCGTCGGCTTCTACTACTTCGAGGAGCGCGGCGACGTGCTCGAGTACGGGCTCGGGCTCCGCCCCGACCTCACCGGCCGCGGCCTCGGCCTCGACTTCTTCCGCGCCGGCCTCGAGTACGGCCGGGAGCGCTTCCACCCCGCGCGCATCGTCCTCGCCGTCGCCGCGTTCAACGAGCGCGCCCGCATCGTCTACGAGCGAGCCGGCTTCGCGATCACAGGGCGCCACACACGGAGCTTCGAGCGCTGGGGTGACGTCGAGTTCGTCGACATGGAGGAGCGATGAGCGAGCTCCTCCAGCTCTCGGACGAGGTGCGCGAGGCGCTCGACGCGGGTCTGCCGGTCGTCGCGCTCGAGACGACGCTCGTCGCGCACGGGTTCCCGGCGCCGGACGGGGTCGAGGTCGGGCTCGCGAGCGAGGCGGCGGTGCGCGACGCCGGGGCGACACCGGCGACGGTCGGCGTGCTCGACGGCCGCATCCGCGTCGGGCTCTCCGCCGACGAGCTGGAACGCTTCACGCCGGACGCCCGCAAGCTCGGCCCGCGCGACCTCGCCGCGTGCGCCGTGCAGGGCGCGGTCGGCGCGACGACGGTCGGCGGGACGCTCGCGGTCGCGCGCGCGGCCGGGATCCGCTTCCTGGCGACGGGCGGGATCGGCGGCGTCCACCGCGGCGCCCCGGAGGACGTCTCCGCGGACGTGCCCGCGCTCGCGGCCACCCCCACGGTCGTCGTCTCCTCCGGGATCAAGTCGCTGCTCGACGTCCCCGCGACCACGGAGCTCCTGGAGACGCTCGGCGTGCCCGTGCTCGGCTTCCGCGTCGACACGCTCCCGCTCTTCTACGCCGCCGAGGGCGGGCCGCCCGTGCCGCAGCGTGTCGAGAGCCCGGACGAGGCCGCCCGCGTCGCCCGGGCGCACTGGGAGCTCGGCGGCGCGGGGCTCCTGCTCGCGTCCCCGCCGCCCGAGTCCCTCGACGCCGTGGAGCTGATCGAGGAGGCGCTCGTCGAGGCGAAGCGCCAGGGTGTCTCCGGCCAGGCCGTCACGCCGTTCGTCCTCGGACGCATCCACGAGCGGAGCGGAGGCCGCACGCGCGCGGTCAACCGCGCGCTCATCGTCGCCAACGCGCGACTCGCGGGCGAGGTAGCGGTAGCGTACGGCGCGCTGTGAGCCTCTACGACAAGGTCAAGGACCTCCCGCTCGAGGTCGACGGCTACGAGCTCGACCCGCTCGAGCTGCAGGCGCGCGAGGACTTCCTCCGGAAGACGACGGTGATCCGGCTCCACGGCGGCGGCGAGGAGGGCGTCGGCGAGGACGTCACCTACGACGGCGAGGCGCACGACCTCATGCAGCGGCGCGGGCCGACGCTGCCGCTCGCCGGGCAGTGGACGCTGCACCGCTTCTCCCAGCATCTGTCGGCGCAGCCGCTCTTCGAGCGCGAGCCGTCCATGCACGCGTTCCTCGACTACCGCCGCTGGGCGTTCGAGAGCGCGGCACTCGATCTCGCGCTGCGGCAGAACGGTCTCTCGCTCGGCGGCGCGCTCGGCCGCGAGACGAAGCCTGTCGAGTTCGTGACCTCCGGCCCGCTCGGCTCACCGCCCTCGACGGAGAAGATGCGCGCGTGGCTCGCGCTCTACCCGGGCCTCCGCTTCAAGCTCGACTCGAGCCCGGAGTGGTCCGACGAGCTGCTCGCCGAGCTCGCGGCCACGGGTGCCGTCGACTCGATCGACTTCAAGGGCCAGTACCACGGCACGATCGTCGACCAGCCGCCGGACGCCGACCTCTACCGCCGCGTCGCGGAGGCGCTCCCCGACGCATGGCTCGAGGACCCGGGCCTCACCGAGGAGACGATCGCGGTGCTCGACCCGCACGCCGACCGCGTGACCTGGGACGCGATCATCCACTCCGTCGAGGACATCCAGGGCCTCCCCTGGCCGCCGAAGACGGTGAACGTGAAGCCGTCGCGCTTCGGCTCCGTCGAGCGCCTGTTCGCCGCCTACGACTACTGCGAGGCGAACGGCATCGGCGCGTACGGCGGCGGGCAGTGGGAGCTCGGCCCCGGCCGCGGGCAGATCCAGCTCCTCGCCGCGCTCAACCACCCGACGACGCCGAACGACGTCGCGCCGCGCGAGTACAACCTCGACCCGGCCGCGGGGCTCCCCACGAGCCCGCTCACGGTCACGCCGCGCGAGACCGGGTTCCTGGCGGTTTGACGCCCACGGCGACGAGGCAAGCCTCGCCCCCTACTTGACCGAGCCGGCGAGCAGGCCCTGCACGAAGTAGCGCTGGAACGCGAAGAAGACGACCAGCGGGATCGCGAGCGAGACGAACGCGGCGGGCGCGATCAGCTCGATGTTGGCGCTGAACTGCCGCATCTGGGAGAAGATCGCGACCGTGATCGGCTGCGTCTCGCGCCCGAAGGTGAGCGCTACGAGCAGGTCGTTCCAGACCCACAGGAACTGGAAGATCGCGAGCGACGCGATCGCCGGCAGCCCGAGCGGGAGGATCAGCCGGAAGAAGATGCGGAGCTCCGACGCGCCGTCGATCCGCGCGGCCTCGAGCAGGTCCTTCGGGATCCCGATGAAGAAGTTCCGCAGGAGGAAGATCGCGAACGGCAGCCCGAACGCGGTGTGGAAGAGGACGAGCCCGGCGATCGTGTCGAAGAGCCCGAGGCTGTTGTAGAGCGAGAAGATCGGGATCAGTGCCATCTGGATCGGGACGACGAGGAGGCCGACCACGACGAGGAACAGCCAGTCGCGGCCGGGGAACTCGATCCACGCGAACGCGTACGCGGCGAGCGAGGCGACGAGGATCGGGAGGATGGTCGCGCCGAGCGAGATCCAGAGCGTCGTCCAGACCGCCGACGTGATCGCCTGGTTGTCGAAGATCGAGCGGTAGTTGTCGAAGGTCGCGAGGCTCGGCTCCGACAGGATCTCCCACCACCCGGTGGTGTTCAGGATCGAGGCCGGGAGCAGCGACGTGAAGAGCAGGCCGAGCGTGGGCACGAGCCAGAGCAGCCCCACGAACGCGAGGAAGAGGTACACCGGCGTCCGGCTCAGGAAGCGGACGATCCGCGCGGACAGCGGCTCGCCGACGGCAGCGCGGGTCTCGACGCGGGCGTCGGTGGCCTCGGCCGTCGACATCAGACCTCCCTCCGGAAGCGGCGGATGTTCAGGGCGAGGATCGGGATCACGAGCAGGAAGAGGAAGACGGCGATCGCCGAGCCGAGGCCGAAGTCGTTCACGCCGCCGAACGAGGTCCGCCACATCGCGAGCGCGATCACGTTCGCGTCGTCCTGCACCGAGCCGGGCGCGATCGAGATCACGATGTCGAACACCTTGAGGACGTAGATCAGCATCGTGATGAAGACGACCGTGAGGACGGGGGCGAGCAGCGGGATCGTGATCCTCCGGAACACCTGCCACTCGTTGGCGCCGTCGGTGCGGGCCGCCTCGAGCAGGTCGCGCGGGATGGCCGCCAGGCCGGCCGCGATCACGACCATCGCGAACCCGGCCCAGACCCAGATGTAGGCGATCATGATGGCCGGCGTGATCAGTCGCTCTCCGAGCCACGAGACGCCCGCGTAGGGCACCGCGAACGTCGCCGCACCGATCGCGGCGCGGTAGGTCCCGGCCTCGACCTCCTCGAAGCCGAAGGTGCCGTCCGGGTTGGTCTTCGCCGTGTAGGCCGCGCGCCCGTTCACGTCGCGGAGCTCGACCGTGACGCCCGGCAGCCCGACCTCCTCCTCCTCGAGGACGCCCGGGGTGCCGCCGCCGGGCTTGAAGTCTCTCCAGACGACGCCGGTGATGCCGCCCTGGAGCGGCTCCGGCACGACCGCCTGCACCGCGTCGTCGCGCACGTCGGATGCGCGGATGCCCGTGAGCCCGAGCTGCGCGACGCTTCCCGGCTCGAGCGGGGTCTCGAGCACGAGGCTGCCGTCGGCCACCACCTCCACGGCGTCCGTCGACGGCTGCGCCGCCTGGAGCGCGCCCGGCGGCGAGACGGCGTCCTTGACCACCGCGATCCCCGCGTTGATCGTGCCCCGCGACGGGTCCTTCTCGTACATCAGCCGCCAGATCACGCCCGCCGCGAAGAGCGAGATGGCCATGGGCATGAAGACCGCCACCTTGAACGCGACCGAGAAGCGGATCCGCTCGATGAGGACGGCGAAGACCAGACCGATCGCGGTGACCATCGCCGGCACGACGAGCAGCCAGAGGAAGTTGTTCTTGATCGCCGTGACGAGCGTGTCGTCGCTGAAGAGCGTCTGGTAGTTGTCGAGCCCGACGAACTCGTCCCCGCTCCGGTCGTAGAAGCTGCGGATGATCGTGCGGATCGTCGGGTAGACGATCCAGACCGCCAGCAGCGCGAGCGCGGGGCCCAGGAAGACGATGGTCGTCCAGTGCCGCTGGAAGACCCCGGGCCCGCCGTCCTGCGGCGGAAGCCCCGCGCCCGGGGCTTCCGCCGTCGAGACCGATTCGCTCATCCGTCGAGCGCCGTTCGGCCTTAGCCGAAGGCCCTCGCCGCCTCCTGCTCCATCTGCTGCGCGATCCCGTCGATGTCGTCGGGGTTCGCGACGAAGTCGGTGAACGCCTTGAACAGACCTGCTCCCGGCGTCCCGCCGAAGGCGGACGGCTGGAGGTCGGACATGTCGAACCGGAACGACTCCGCCTCGGCGAGGCCGCTCGCAGTCGCCCGCGTGATCTCGTCCGGGTAGACGCCGTCGTCGAGGTCCTTGTTCGGGGACGAGAACCCGCCGCGGGCAGCCCAGATCTCGGCCGCCTCGGCCGTCGTCAGGTACTCGAGGAACGCGTCCGCGGCCGGGCTGTCGCGGAACTGGATGAAGATGTCGCCGCCGCCCACGACCGCCGGCCCGGAGCCGTCGATCGACGGGAACGGGAAGACGTTGTACCCCGTCTCCGGCTCGAGCGGGTTGTCGGCGACCACACCGGGCGCGAAGTCGCCGATGATGACCATCGCCGCCTCGGGCTGCTCGGAGAACACCTTTGCCACCGACGCGGGCATCTCCGTCTGGAGGGACGTCTCACGGCCGCCCGCGAGGTTCGACTCGTCCCCGAGGATCTCGGCCATCTGCGCGAGCGCGTCCTTGACGGACTGGTCGGTCCAGGGGATCTCGTGGTTCGTGAGCTGGTCGTACATCTCCTCGCCCGCGGTGCGGATGTAGACGTTCTCGAAGAGATCGGTGATCGGCCACCCGACGTCCACGCCCACCGAGAACGGCGTGATCCCGGCGGCCTTCAGCGTCGAGGCCACCTCGAGGAGCTCCTCCCACGTCTCGGGCGGCTCCACGCCGGCCTCCTCGAAGGACGCGACGTTGTACCAGATGGTCGCCTTGTTGGCTCCCTTGAACATGACGCCGTACTGGGTGCCGTCCACGGCCCCCACGTCGGCGACGGACTCGCCGAAGCTGTCGACGATCTCGTCGCGCAGGTCGTCGATCGGCTGGATCGCCCCCTGCTCGGCGAAGCCCTGCATCAGGCCCGGCTGGCCGACGGCCGCGATGTCGGGCGGGTTGCCGCCCTCGACCGCGCTCGACAGCAGCGGCGCCAGGTTGTCTCCGCCGGACGTGTAACTCACCGTCACGTTCGGGTACAGGTCGGTGAAGCCGTCGATCACGGCCTGGAACGACTCCTGCTCCGCGCCTCCCCAGATCGCCATGATCGAGATCTCGCCCGTGATGTCCTCGCTGCCCTCGGGGCCGCCGTCGTCCCCGCCGCAGCCGGCGGCGACGAAGGCGAGCGCACCGACCAGCAGCGCGAACGCCATCCATCGCTTCTTCATCGCTCGAGCTCCTTCCCGGGTCTCGGTTGTCGGTCTCTGCATACCCTCAGTTCCCTGAATAGATGCCGAGGCTCGTGTCCAGGTCGAAGACGTGGAGCGAGCCCGTGTCCACCGCGACGTCGATGACGTCCCCGGCGCGGATCCGGGAGCGCGGGCCGAAGCGGCCGACCATCGTCGTCTTCGTCGCCCCCTCTCCCACCTCCGGGACCGTGCTCTCCTGCCCGACGTCGCGCGCGAGCTCGCGGACGTCCTCCGTGAGCGCCGGCGGAACCTCGACCTCGAAGTGGGCGACGATCTCGGAGCCGAGCGGCTCGCGCAGGACGACGACGCCCTTGAGGTGGCGGTCGCGCGGGATCTCGGGCGCGAGAGCCGCATCCTCCAGGCTCTCCGGGCGGATGCCGAGGACGACCCGCCGCCCGACGTACTGCTCGGTCGCCGGCCTCGCCTTCAGGAGCTCGTCGCCGAGCGTGAGCGCCTGCTCGCCGACGAGCGCGACGAGCGAGCCGTTTCGCCGCTCGACGGTCGCCTCCACCATGTTCATCGCCGGCGAGCCGATGAAGCCGCCGACGAACAGGTTGACGGGCTTCTCGTAGAGCTCCTGGGGCGGCGCCACCTGCTGAAGCTCGCCCTTCCGCATGACGGCGACGCGGTCGCCCATCGTCATCGCCTCGACCTGGTCGTGCGTGACGTAGAGCGTGGTCACGCCGAGCTCGTCCTGGAGCGCCGAGATCTCGGCCCGCATGTGCACGCGCAGCTTCGCGTCGAGGTTCGAGAGCGGCTCGTCCATGAGGTACGCCTGCGGCTGCCTCACGATCGCGCGGCCCATGGCCACGCGCTGGCGCTGGCCGCCGGAGAGGGCGCGCGGCTTCCGCTCCAGGAACTCCTCCAGGCCGAGGACACGCGCGGCCTCGCGGACACGCCCGTCGATCTCGCGCTTCGGCGCCTTCCGCAGCCGGAGCCCGAACGCGATGTTCTCGTACACGGTGAGGTGCGGGTAGAGCGCGTAGCTCTGGAACACCATCGCGATGTCGCGGTCCCGCGCAGGCACCGTGTTCACGACGCGCTCGCCGATCCGCACCACGCCCTCCGAGATGTCCTCGAGGCCGGCCACCATCCGCAGCGCCGTCGTCTTCCCGCAGCCCGACGGGCCGACCAGCACCATGAACTCGCCGTCACGGATCTCCAGATCCATCCCGGCCACGGCGCGCGTCCCGTCGGCGTAGACCTTGCCGACTCCCTCGAAGGTTACGGCTGCCACGACTCAGGGTTGAGCCTACACGGTGAGCGAGCCACGCGTGGCAGCCACCTGTGGACGATGAGGCTCGAGCTACGCCCCGGCTCGGAGCTGCTCGATCGCCGCGCGCGCCTCCTCGAGGGCCTTCCGGAGCTCACGCCGCTCGGCGCGAGCGCGGTCGATCTCCATGCGGAGCGCGTCGTCGTCCGACCTCGACTCGTCGCTCAGCTCCTCGAGCCGCCGCTGGAGCTCGTGGATCTCGACGCTCTGGCGGACGAGCGTCTGCACGACCTCGCGCGCGACGACGTCAGGCTGCACGCGCTGCCTGGCCCACGCGTGCGGCGCGCCCGTCGTGGGGTCGAGGAGGCCGGCCGTGGCGAGGTCGCGGGCGGACACGTACCGCAGCCGCCCGTCCTTCGTGGCGGCGAGCTGGCCGCGCTCGATCCTGCGCGCCAGCGCGCGCTTCGAGAGCCCCGTCAGCTCGCTCGCCTCCGCGATGGTGTACCGCTCGTCCACCTTCTTGCCACGGATGTCTACCACCTGTGGCTCGCGGCTGCGCAGGCCTCGGCCCTACGAGAAGGTCGCGAGGAAGTCGTCGATCGCGATGAGCGGGAGCGACTCGAGCTTCGCGCTGCCGCGGGCGCCGAGGGCGACCGAGACCTTCGCGATGGTCACGTCGTCGGGCGCCTCGACGATGTTCACGAAGTCGTACGCGCCGAGCGAGGCCCACTGGTGGAGCACCTTCGCGCCCATCTCCTCGACGTCGCGGTTGACCTCACGCAGACGGCCGGGATTGGCGTTGAGGGTCTGGACCCCCTTCTCGGTCAGCGTGGTCAGCATCAGGTAGGTCGGCATCTCGCTCCTCTCGTCGGTCGGCTGCGGGCGAGCGTAACCGAGCCTCCTGGTCGACGTAGAGGAGAGCGCCTCCGAGGAAGAGCAGCGGCGCGAGCACGGCGTCGGCGAGGAAGACGGCCGTGCGGACGGTGTTCTCCGCCTGCGACTCGAGGAGGAGTGCGAGGCCGATCCGCGTGAGGACGAAGAGGATGACGAGCGTCGCCAGCGACGCGGCCGCGTGCAGGTAGTCGGCGCGCCCCAGCTGGAGCCCCCGCCGCAGCGACCGCCCGAAGGACGTCTGCTCGACGATCGCGGCCGGGACGGCGAGACCGACGAGCGCGAGCCAGAGCACCCCCGCGAGCGCGAACCACGGGAAGAGGAACGCGGCGGGGAGCCAGAGCACGACACCGGCGGCGAGGGCGACAGCCCATGCGCGCAGCGGCGGGCGGGCGCCTGTCGCCAGCCGCGAGGCGTACGCGTACGAGAGCGTGAAGGCGGGCGCGGCCGCGGCGAGCACGAGCGCCGCCTCGAAGCGCGTGAGCCCGGTCGAGACGAGGTTGACGACGGCGACGACGACGCCGAGCGGGAGCGCGTGCAGGAAGGTCGCGCCGTAGAGGCGAACCGCCTCGGCGACGAGCTGGCCGACCGTCCGCCGCTCAGGCGGGAGCGGAGGTGGGAGCTCGCGCGTGCTCGACGTCCGCCGCCGCGCCATGCACGGGAACGGTAGTCGACTCGAGCGCCTCGAGGAGCTTCGGGATCGCGTCGTCGAGAACCTCGAGCGCGCGGCGGATCATCCAGCGTGAGCGGTCGCCCTCGCCGACGTCGTTCGAGATCGCGCGCACCTCCACCGCCGGCACGCCGGCGAGCTCGCATGCACGGAGGACACCGAAGCCCTCCATCCCCTCGACCCGGAACTCGTGCGCGGGCGGACCCTGGGTGACCGTCCCGCTCGTCGCGATGGGGAGCGCGATCGCGCCCGGCATCACCAGCCGGGCGGCGGCGAGCAGAGCCGGGGCGGCCTGGACGCGCTGGACGACCGGGATCGCAGCCGAGAGGTCGGCGTACACCGCCTCCGTGCCGATCGCGAGCGACCCGGGCGTGATCCCGCGCCCGCCGGCGATGCCGACGTGCAGAACCGCGGCCGGCCTCGACCCGAGCAGCGTCGTCGCCGTCGTGGCAGCCGCCTCCACGGGCCCGACCCCGCACTCGAGGCCCGGGTGCCCGCAGAGCTCGAGGTCCGTCGCGGCCACGAGCAGGATTCCCCTCTCGGTCATCTTCATCGCGTCCCTGCGGGAATCCTACGGACGATCGGCCCGCTCGCCAACAGCCGCGGGCTCGACGAGGCGGAACACGGGGTGGCGAGGCGCCTCGGCGAGCCACTCTTCCGCCGGTGAGGACAGCGACACGTCGAAGAACGGCCGCGTCACGCGCCCCAGCTCGTAGTAGCGGCGGAGCACCGGGACCGCGTCCTCGGCGGCGAGCTCCTCGACGCCCAGCTGCTCGCGGCGGCGGCCGCGCCGGAGCTCGACCCGGCCGGCCGCGCGCGCGTTCTTGACCCAGCTCCGGTCGCCGTAGGGCGCGACGAGCCAGCGCTCGCCGCCTTCCTCGACGATCGAGACCGGAGTCGACCACGGCCTGCCCGTCTTGCGGCCGGCGACGGTGAGGAGATGGGTGCGCGGCCCGGTGAGCCCGAGCCGCGCGAGCGGGCGGACGAGCGAGTTCAGAGCGCGCCGCCAGTAGCTCCTGCGATAGGGCCGGATCGTCAGGGCCGCATCGTCGCACCCCGACCCTGCACGTGCCGAGGCCGCCCTCCCCAGGCGGCCTCGGCTTCGCCCTCGCGGCTGCCGATCGGTTGTCAGTGGGCCAGCTGGCGGATCCGCGTGGCACGGAGGGCCAGCACGACCCCGAGCATCAGGGCGATCCCCAGGCCCAGCCCGATCCCGACCTGCGGCCACTCGATCGCCGTGCCCGACGTCGGCGACGTCGAGGGCGAGGTGAGGGTCGGCAGGCTGGCCGGGTCGATGCGGACCCTGTCGTCGCCGGAGATGACGCCGGAGGACGTCGTCCCCTGGCTCAGCGCCGTCCGCTCGAACGCGTCGGGCGCGAGCTTCGTGAACGCCCCCAGCGCGTTCTGCCGGTTCAGCTCCTCGCCGCGGACGGTGAGCGCCTGCTCGGACGACGTGACGCCGTGGACGCCCGCCGCGCGCTCGAACGCGTCCGGCGGAGCCGTGGTCGCCGCCCCGTGCACGTTCCCCTGAGCGGCCGCGCGCTCGAACGCGTCCGGGTACACGGTGGGAACGGTGAGGTCGCTCGACACGCCGTACAGCGACGCGAGCTCTTCGGGCGCGATGCCGGGAGACGTGTTCGAGATCTTCTTCCCAGTCTGCTGGTCGTAGTTCCAGAAGTCGACGTGGGCCTGCTGCATGTCCTTGCCCCACGGGTCGGCGGAGGCGGCGGAGGCGCCGATCATGAGGGCCGCGAGGCCGACTCCGACGAGGGTGACGAGTGTGGTGAGGCGGGTCATCGCTCTCTCCTTCTGCTCCTGGTGGCCCTTCTGACCACCTCCTTCGAGGCTAGGGAGCGGGCGATTCCGCCGAAACGGGCGACTCCCCCGTGTTTGGAGCGGCGACCCCGCGTGTTTGGCGGGCGGCGAGCGCCCCCGGCAGCTCGGTGCGATGCCTGATGCCGAGCTTCGCGAAGACGTGCGAGAGATGGCCCTCGACGGTGCGGTCGGAGAGGTAGAGCGCGGCCGCGACCTCGCGGTTCGTCTTCCCCTCCGCGGCCAGCGCGGCGACCTTTTCCTCGGCCGGCGTGAGGGCGCCCGGGCTCGCCGCACGGCCGCTGATCCGCCTCAGCTCGGCGCGCGCCCGCTCCGCCCAGAGCGCGGCACCGACCCGCTCGAAGAGCGCGAGCGCCTCCTCGAGCGTGGCGCGGGCCTCGCGCCTGCGGTTCAGCCTCCGCCGGAGAGAGCCGAGCGCGAGCAGCGTGCGGGCCCGATCGAGTGGCACGTCCGCCTCCCCGTGCCGCTCGAGCGCGTCCTCGAAGGCGGCGAGGGCGTCGTCGAGCCTTCCCTCCGCGGCGGCGAGCAGGCCGCGGCAGCGGAGGCACGCAGCAAGCGCGGACACCCGCCCGAGCCGCCGCGCGTGCTGCTCGTGCCGGTCGAGCAACTCGACGGCCTCGTCGCCGCGGCCGGTCTCGACGAGCGCCTCGACCTGATCGATCACGAACGGGATCGCGGCGGGCTCGACGATCCCCTGCTCGCGTGCAAACGCCACCGAGGGCGCGAGCCGCTCGACCGCCGCGGCGGCGTCGCCGAGCGCGAGCTCGAGGTGGCCGAGCGCGCGGACGGCCACGAGCTCTGCCGGCCGGCCTCCGGTCTCCGGCACGTGCTCGAGCGCCTCGAGCGCTGCCGCCCGCGCGCGCTCGCCGTTGCCGCGCAGGGCCTCGACGAGAGCCTCGAGCGCCACGTGGTAGGCGAGCAGCGTCCGCTGCCCGGACTGCTCGGCCGCCGCCTGGCCATCGACGGCGCAGTTGAGGGCGGACGGGAGGTCGGAGCGCGCGCACTCGACCTGGCCCAGGATCACGAGCAGGTAGGGCGTCGAGCTCTCGTCCCCGAGCTCGCCGGCGCGGTCGAGCAACTCCTCGAGCGCCTCCTTCGCGCGCTCGACCTCGTCCGTCCACCACCAGCGCACGGCCGCGGGGACGAGCGGCTGCGCCATGACCCGGCGGCTCGCCGCGTCGTCCTTGAGCTCGAGCGCACGCTCGAGGGTGGCGGCCGCCTCGGGCCGGCCGAGCAGCGTCTCGGCGAGCAGCCGCGTCCCGAGCGCCTCCGCCGCGAGCGCGGTGTCGCCCAGCCCGAAGGCGAGCTCGGCTGCGGTGTCCGCGTGCTCGACGGCCTCGTCCAGCCGCTCGCGCATCCGGAAGAGGCACGTCGCGACGCCCTCGTGCGAGACCGCCAGTGTCTCCGTGTCGCCCTCGGTCTCCTCGACCGCCTGGAGGAACAGCTCGGTGCCCTCGGCCTGCGTCTCGTACGACCGCACACGCGCGAAGCGCACGAGCGCCCGGGCCCGCTCCCGGCCCGGAGGAAGCTCCGCGATCAACGTCCGGAACTGCTCCTCGGCCCGGCGCGAGTCCCCCGACTCGAAGTGGAGGAAGGCGGCGTCCACGGCCCGCCGCAGCGCGGCCTCGCGGCTGTCCGCGGGCGTGAGCTCGCGGGCGCGGTCGAGGAGCAGCGCGCCGGGTCGCGGAGCACCCCTGGCCCGCGCGTGCCGGGCCGCCTCCTCGAGCACCGCCGCCACCTCCTCGTCGGGCTCGTCGACGGATGCGGCGAGCTGCCAGGCCCGCGCCTCCGGCTCCTCGAGCATCTTCGCGAGCCGCGCGTGCACCTCCCGCCGGCGAAGCAGGCCCGCGACCTCGTACGCCCCGGCCGCGAGCAGGGGGTGCGTGAAGGCGATGCGGTCGCGATCGACCTCCACGACGCGCGCCTCGAGCGCGGGCGGGAGCGCGGCCGCCGCGGGGACGCCGGAGGCCGCCTCGGTGATCGCGACCGTCGGATGCGCGTGCGCCGCCGCTGCGAGCAGGAACGAGCGCGTCTCCTCCGGGAGCGCGAGCAGCCGCCCGTGGACGAGGTCGTGCAGCGACTCGGGGACGCGCAGCGGCTGGCCGGCCTCGACGGAGGCGCCGGTGCGCCGGAGCGAGCGGACGATCTCGAGGGCGTAGAACGGGTTCCCGCCGGCCGCCTGGTGCACCTCGGCGAGGAGTGGGCGGGGCAGGGCGATCCCGAGCTGGTCATGGACGACGTGGTGCAGGCACGTGACGTCGAGCGGGCCGACCTCCAGCTCGGTGAGGCGCCCGGCGGGCAGCGACCGGCGAAGCTGGGTAGCAAGCGCGCTCACGTGCGGCGTCCGGCGGGCGAGCAGGACGCCGGCCGGCTCGGCGCGCAGCCGCCGCGCCGCGTACGCGAGTGCGGCCGCGGACGCCGCGTCGAGCCACTGGACGTCGTCGACGGCCACGATCACGGGCCCGATCGAGGCGAGCCCGCGGAGCGCGTTCAGCACCGCGACCCCGACCGCATGCGGCGTCGGAGCGGGGCCCTCGTCGTCCTCGAGCACGAGCGCGCGCGCGAGCGCCCGCCGCTGTGCCGGGGGCAGCGGCTCGAGCGCGCGGTCGAGCACCGGGTCGAGCAGGTCGCCGATCCCGGCGAAGGAAAGCGCGGTCTCGCTCTCGGACGGCTTCGATTGGAGGACGACGGCCTCTCGCTCCTCCGCGCGCTCGACGCCCGCTGTCCAGAGCGTCGTCTTCCCCATTCCCGCCTCGCCCTCGAGCACGAGGACGGCCGCGCCGTCCGGCACGCCCTCCACGAACGCATGGACCGAGGCGAGCTCGGCCTCCCGGCCGACGATCCCCGACATCGGCTTCGATCGTACGCCTCTGCGGAAGCGCTGCCCAGGCCGCGTGCGCGATACTCCCGCGCGTGGGCTACACGATCTTCCGGCAGGACGAGGTCGAGTGGATCGAGCGCGACGACGGCAGCGGCCGAGCGCTCGCGTCGCTCTCGGACGCGCTGAGCAAGTCGCGGGCGAACATCTGGCGCTACCCACCGGGCGCAGTCGGCAGGCGGCACGCCGACCACGGGCAGGAGGAGGTCTTCGTCGTGTTGGAGGGGACGCTGACAGTGGATCTCGGCGACCCGCCCGAGCGGCACGAGGTCGAGCGCGGCGGCGTCGTCGTGGCGGAGATCGGGACGCCGCTGCAGCTCCGGAACGCGGGCACCGAAGAGCTCGTGCTCCTGATCTACGGCGCCCCGCCGGTCACCGGCCAGGCGGAGTTCTTCGAGAGCGTCGCGTAGCCGGCAGCGGACCTCAGGTCCCCCCGGCGTCGTACTCCTCGAAACGGACGAAGGAGGGTACTCATGCTCGCACTACTCCTTGCAGGCGGTGGCCCGGCACCGGCGGACGCCGGATGGCCGGCGGCCCTGCTGTTCATCGGAGTCTTCGTTCTGATCGGGATCGTCGGCGCGCTGCGGGCATCCCGCCGCGCGAGCGTCACGGGCTCCTAAGCAAGCGTCGGCGCACGCGCCTCGGCTCGCTCGAATACCAGCTCGCCGTTTCTGGCGTCGACCCGCACGGTGTCGCCCTCCGCGAAGCGGCCCTCGAGGAGCTCGAGGGCGAGCGGGTTCTCGACCAGCCGCTGCAGCGCGCGCTTCAGCGGGCGCGCGCCGTAGGCGGGATCCCAGCCCTCCTCCGCGATCAGCTCCTTCGCCGCGTCCGTGACCTCGAGCGAGAGCTTCCGCTCCGCGAGGCGCTCGCGCAGCCGCCCGAGCTGGAGCTCCACGATCTCCGCGAGCTGCTCGCGCGTCAGCGGCTGGAAGACGACGATCTCGTCGATCCGGTTCAGGAACTCCGGCCGGAAGCGCTCGCGCAGCTCGTCCGCGGAGCGGATGTTCGACGTCATGATCACGACGGTGTTCCGGAAGTCGACCGTGCGGCCCTGGCCGTCGGTCAGGCGGCCGTCGTCGAGCAGCTGCAGGAGTACGTCGAAGACCTCGTGGTGCGCCTTCTCGATCTCGTCGAGGAGGAGCACCGCGTACGGGCGGCGCCGCACCGCCTCCGTGAGCTGGCCGCCCTCCTCGTAGCCGACGTAGCCGGGCGGCGCGCCCACCAGCCGGGCGACCGTATGCCGCTCCTGATACTCCGACATGTCGAGGCGGACCAACGCCCGCTCGTCGTCGAACATGAACTCCGCGAGCGCGCGGGCGAGCTCGGTCTTCCCCACACCCGTCGGGCCGAGGAACACGAAGCTGCCGATCGGGCGGTTCGGGTCCTGGAGCCCCGAGCGAGCGCGCCGCAAGGCGTTGGACACGGCCTCGACCGCCTCGTCCTGACCGACGACCCGCTGGTGCAGGCGCTCCTCCATGTGGATGAGCTTCTCGACCTCGCCCTCGAGCAGCCGCGAGACGGGGATCCCCGTCCACGACGACACGACGGCGGCGATGTCGTCCTCGTCCACCTCCTCCTTGACCATCGGCTCCTCGGCCGGCTGCTCGCGCTCGGCGAGCTCCTGCTCCAGCTCCGGGAGGACGCCGTACCGGATCTCGGCGACGCGGGCGAGGTTCCCGGCGCGCTCCTCGCGCTCGGCCTCCATCCGCAGCTCGTCCAGTTGCCGTTTGATCTCCGCCACCCGCTGCAGCGACTCCTTCTCGCGCGACCAGCGGGCCGCCAGCTCGTCGCGCGCCGCCTTCGCGTCCGCGAGCTCCCGCTCGAGCGGCTCGCGCACCGACTCAGTCTCGTTCGCCATCGCCGCCAGCTCGATCTCGAGCTGACGCACGCGGCGCTCGGCCTCGTCGAGCTCGACGGGCGAGGAGTCGATCTCCATGCGCAGGCGCGAGGCGGCCTCGTCCACGAGGTCGATCGCCTTGTCGGGGAGGAAGCGGTCGCTGACGTAGCGATCGGAGAGCACCGCCGCGGCGACGAGCGCCGAGTCCCGGATCTCGACGCCGTGGTGCGCCTCGTAGCGCTCCTTGAGCCCGCGCAGGATCGCGATCGTGTCCGCGACGGACGGCTCCCCCACGAAGACGGGCTGGAAGCGGCGCTCGAGCGCGGCGTCCTTCTCGATGTGCTGCCGGTACTCGTCGAGGGTCGTCGCGCCGACCGCGCGCAGCTCCCCGCGCGCGAGCATCGGCTTCAGCATGTTCGCGGCATCGACGGCGCCCTCGGCCGCGCCCGCGCCGACGATCGTGTGCAGCTCGTCGATGAAGAGGACGATGTCGCCGGCCGCGTTCTGGATCTCCGCGAGGACGGCCTTCAGCCGCTCCTCGAACTCGCCGCGGTACTTCGCGCCCGCGAGCAGCGCGCCGATGTCGAGCGCCCACACGCGCTTGCCCTTCAGCCCCTCGGGGACGTCGCCGGCGACGATCCGTTGCGCCAGCCCCTCGACGATCGCGGTCTTGCCCACGCCGGGCTCGCCGATCAGCACCGGGTTGTTCTTCGTGCGCCGCGAGAGCACCTGGATCACGCGCCGGATCTCCTCGTCCCGCCCGATCACCGGGTCGAGCTTGCCCGCCTCGGCGAGCGCGGTCAGGTCGCGGCCGTACTTCTCCAGTGCCTGGTAGGTGCCCTCGGGGTCCTGCGTCGTGACCCGCTGGCCGCCGCGCACGTCTTGGAGCGCGGCGAGCAGCGCGTCGCGGGGGAGGACGGCCAGCGCCAGCAGCAGGTGCTCGACGGAGACGAACTCGTCGCCGAGCGTCCCCGCCTCGTCGAAGGCCGCGTCGAGCACGCGCCGGAAGGCGGCGGAGGCCTGCGGCTGCGCGGCGCCGCCCGAGATCGTCGGCAGGTTCCTGATTCGCGCCTCCGCCTCGGCGCGCAGCTCGGCCGCGGGATGCCCCGCACGGTCCGCGAGCGTCCGCGGGAGCTCCTGGTCGAGCAGCGCGACCACGAGGTGGTCGGGCGTCAGCTCGGCGTTGCCGGTGCGCCGCGCGAGCTCCTGCGCGGCCGCCACGGCCTCCTGGCTCTTCAGGGTCAGCTTGTTGAAGTCCACGTCAGGCCCTCCTCGCGGGCGTCGTCTCACCGGCCGGCCGGTAGAGGACGACCTCGCGCTTGTACGTCCTGTGCACGGCGGCGATCTCCGCGCGCAGCTCGCGCTCGAGCCGCTCCATGCGCGCCTGCATCTTCCGCAACTCGTCCTCGAGCCGAAGCACGTGCTCGACGCCGGCGAGGTTGAGCCCGAGCTCGGTCGTGAGCCGCTGGATGAGCCGCAGCCGCTCGAGGTCGGCGTCGGAGTAGAGCCGCGTCCCGCCGGGCGTGCGCGACGGCCGCACGAGCCCCTTGGCCTCGTACAGCCGCAGCGTCTGCGGGTGCATACCGACGAGCTCGGCCGCCACCGAGATCATGTACCTCCCGCGCTCAGGCATCGGGCGCCACCCCCGAGGCCCCTCGCCAGCGCGCAAGGCCGACTCCCGCGAGCACGGCTCCGAAGGCGAGACCGACGACCTGCGGCCAGCCCCCGTCCAGGAAGAGGAGCTCCGTGACGTTCAGCGCCGCGAACGCCCCGCCGATCACGACGAGCAGCGGCCCGAGGTTCCTCGTCGGCGTCGTCATCGCGCGAACGCCTCCCTGGGGTTCTCGCGCGAGACCTTGCCGTACGCCTCGAGCGCCTCCTTCTCGGCCTTCGTCAGCTTCTTCGGGACGGTGACCTTGACCCGCGCGAGCAGGTCGCCGCGCCCGGAGCCGCGCAGGTGCGGTGCGCCGCGGCCCTTCACGCGCAGGAGCTTCCCGCTCTCGGTGCCGGCGGGGATCTTCAGCGAGACGGGGCCGTCCGGGGTCGGGATCTCGACGGACGCGCCGAGCGCGGCCTCCGCGAACGTCAGGGGGACCTCGAGCACGAGGTCGGAGCCGCGGCGCTCGTACAGCGGCGACGGCTCGACGTCGACGACGACGAACAGGTCGCCCGGCGGCCCGCCGTTCCGCCCCGCCTCGCCCTTGCCCTTCAGCCGGACGCGCGTGCCCGTCTTCGCGCCGGCCGGGATCTTCACCGAGTAGCGCTTGGTCGTCCGCTCGCGCCCGCTGCCGCGGCAGTTGCGGCACGGCTTCTCGACGATCGTGCCGTTCCCCTGGCAGCGCGGGCACGGCTGCGAGAACGCGAACAGGCCCTGCGAGTCGGACACGATCCCGCGGCCGGAGCACTGCGGGCACACGACCGGCGAGGTGCCGGGCTCCGCGCCCGTCCCCGAGCAGACGGAGCAGACCGTCTCGGTCTCGACCGGCACGCGCACCTGGACGCCGTCCAGCGAGTCCTCGAACGAGATGCGGACGCGCGCTTCGACGTCGTCGCCGCGCAGCGGCTGCCGCGCGCCGGCGCCGCCTGCCCGCCGGCCGCCGCCGAACATCCCGCCGAAGAGGTCGCCGAGCGACCCGAGGTCGAACTCCTCGAAGCGCACGTTGCCCGCGCCGCCCGGGAACCCGCCCGGGCCGGCTGCGCCGAACGTGTCGTACTGCTTCCGCTTCTCGGGGTCCTTCAGGAGGTCGTACGCGGCCTGCACCTCCTTGAACCTGTCCTCGGCGCCGTTGTCGCCTGGGTTCGCGTCCGGGTGGTACGTGCGCGCTAGCTTCCGGTAGGCCTCCTTGATCTCGTCGTCGGAGGCGTTCTTCGGCACGCCGAGCGTCTCGTACGGGCTCGTGGCCATCAGCGCCTCACTCCGCGACGATCACCTTCGCGGGTCGGACGACCTTGTCGCCGACCCGGTAGCCGCGCTGGAGCACCTGGAGCACCGAGCCCGGCTCGGCGCCGTTCCCCGGCTGCGTGAGCATCGCCTCGTGGATGTGCGGGTCGAAGGCGCCGTCGGTCTCGATCTCCGCGAGGCCCTCCTTCTCGAGAGCCGACCGCAGCGACTTCTCCACGAGCTGCACGCCCTCGACGAGCTTCGCCTCCTCGTGCGCGTCGCTCCTTTGAGATGTCTCAAGGGAGCCACCGGCCGCCTCGAGCGCCCGCTCGAGGTCGTCGAGGATCGGGAGGAGCTCCCGCACGAGCCGCTCGTGCGCGTGCGCGACCAGTCGCTCCTGGTCGCGCAGCGCGCGCTTGCGGTAGTTGTCGAAGTCAGCCTGGACGCGCTGCGCGAGTGCCAGGTACTCGTCCCGCTCGGCCTCGAGCGCGACGAGCCGTCCGGCCGCCTCGTCGCCGAACGGGGTGCCTTGTGGCTCAGAGCCACTAACTCCCTGGCGCTCCTCGCCGCGGCCGGATGGCTCGAGCGTGTCCAGCGGCTCCAGCGGCTCCAGCGGCTGATCGGTCACGAGGTCTTGGCCTCCTCCTCGTCGATGACCTCGTAGTCGGCGTCCTCGACGACCTCGTCCTCGGACGCGCCGCCGTTGCCGCCCGCCCCCGGCGCCGCCTGCGCGGCCGACGCCTGCGCGTAGATCGCGTCGGAGAGCGAGCGCGACGCCTCCTGGAGCGCGTCGGTCTTGGCTTTGAGGTCCGCGACGTCGGAGCCCTCGACGGCCTGCTTGAGCTCCATGACGCGGCCCTCGATCGTGGACGCGGTCGCCTCGTCGAGCTTCTCGCGGTGCTCCGCGAGCGTGCGCTCGACCTGGTACGCAAGCTGCTCGCCGAGGTTCCGCGCGTCCGCGAGCTCACGCAGCTGGTGCGCCTCGCCCGCATGCGCCTCCGCGTCGGCGACCATCCGCTCGACGTCCTCCTCGGTCAGGCCCGAGCCGCCCTCGATCCGGATCTGCTGCTCGTTCCCGGTGCCGAGGTCCTTCGCGGACACGTTGATGATCCCGTTCGCGTCGATGTCGAAGGAGACCTCGACCTGCGGGACGCCGCGCGGCGCCGGCGGGATGCCGACGAGCTGGAACTTCCCGAGCGTCTTGTTGAAGGCGATCATCTCCGACTCGCCCTGGCCGACGTGGATCTCCACCGACGGCTGGTTGTCCTCGGCGGTCGTGAAGACCTCCGACTTGCGGGTCGGGATCGTCGTGTTCCGGTCGATCAGCTTCGTGAAGACGCCGCCCTTCGTCTCGATGCCGAGCGAGAGCGGGGTCACGTCGAGCAGGAGGACGTCCTTGACGTCGCCCTTCAGCACGCCCGCCTGGATCGCGGCGCCGACGGCGACGACCTCGTCGGGGTTGACGCCCTTGTGAGGATCCTTGCCGGTGAGCTCCTTGACCTTCTCCTGCACCGCCGGCATGCGCGTCATGCCGCCGACGAGGACGACGTGGTCGATCTCGTCCGCGGTGAGCTTCGCGTCCGAGAGCGCCTTCCGCGTCGGCTCGACCGTCCGCTCCAGTAGACCGTGCACGAGTTCCGTGAGCTTCGCGCGCGTGAGCTGGAGGTCGAGGTGCTTCGGCCCCTCGGGCGTCGCCGTGATGAACGGCAGGTTGATCTGCGTCGTCATCGTGGACGAGAGCTCGATCTTCGCCTTCTCCGCGGCCTCGTACAGTCGCTGCAGCGCCATCGGGTCGGCGCCGAGGTCGATGCCCTGGTCCCGCTTGAACTCCGCGATCATCCAGTCGACGATCGCCTTGTCGAAGTTGTCGCCGCCGAGGTGGTTGTCGCCGTTCGTCGCCCGCACCTGGAAGACGCCGTCGCCGAGGTCGAGCACCGACACGTCGAACGTGCCGCCGCCGAGGTCGAAGACGAGGATCTTCTGCTCCGCGCCCTCCTTGTCGAGCCCGTACGCGAGCGCAGCGGCGGTGGGCTCGTTGATGATGCGCAGGACGTTGAGCCCGGCGATCTTGCCCGCGTCCTTCGTCGCCTCGCGCTGCGCGTTGTTGAAGTAGGCCGGGACGGTGACGACCGCGTCGGTCACCGGCTCGCCGAGGTACGCCTCCGCGTCGTGCTTCAGCTTCTGGAGGATCATCGCCGAGATCTCCGGCGGCGCGTACTCCTTGCCCTCCGCCTTCACGCGCACGTCCCCGCCCGCGCCCTCGACGACCTCGTACGGGACGATGGTCATCTCCTCCGAGACCTCGTCGAACTTGCGCCCTACGAAGCGCTTGATCGAGAAGATCGTGTTCGTCGGGTTCGTCACCTGCTGGCGCTTGGCCGGGGCGCCGACGAGCCGCTGGCCGTCGCGACCGAAGGCGACGACGGACGGCGTCGTGCGCCCGCCCTCCGCGTTCGGGATGACGGTCGGCTCGGAGCCCTCCAGCACGGCCATGCAGGAGTTCGTGGTTCCGAGGTCGATTCCGATGGTCTTCGCCATGTGTCAGCGTCCTTTCGTCTTGAGTCTCTGAGTGCTGAAAATCTGAGTGGCACCGTAGCAGATCGAAAACGAGGAGGCGCGGCGCCGGGTGCGAACAACGTCCTCGGCATGCCCGTGTTCAACGACCGCCAGCTCGCGGCACTCAACCGCGCCGTCATCTCGGGCCGCATCCTCCCCGTCCTCGTCCTCATCACGGCCGCGATCGCCGTCGCCGGCGCGCTCTTCGTCGAGCTCGTGAGCCCGAACAGCTTCGACAGCCTCGGCGATGCGCTCTGGTGGGGCGCGCAGACCGTGACGACGATCGGCTACGGCGACGTGGTGCCCGCGACCAACGGCGGTCGCATCGTGGCGCTCTTCGTGATGTTCGTCGGGGCCGCGGCCGTCTCAGTGGTCACGGCCGTGATCACCGCGGTCTTCATCTCGTACCAGCAGCGGCGCATGGGCCCCGACGCGGAGCGGCACGACGAGCTCGTCTCGGTGCTCGAGCGGATCGAGCGGCGGCTCGAGGCGCTCGAGAGCCGCTAACGAAACGAGCCGATCAGGATCCCGCCGGAGACGACGAGGGCGGCGCCGGCGACGAGCCGCGCGCCCACGCCCTCCGTCCTCCGGAGGACCACGGCCGAGAGCAGGACGCCCCACAGCGACTCGGTGGCGACGAGCGGCGACACGACCGTGACGAGCCCGCGGTAGTACGCCTCGAAGAGGCAGATGTACGAGAGCCCGAAGAGCGCGCCCGCAGGGAGGAAGGCCCGTGCGTCGACGCGGCGGAGCGGCGCCCGCGTCGCGAGCGCGTACAGCGCGATCACGGCCGCGCCCGCGGCGATCGTCGCGGCGGCCGCGACGCCCGGGGCGACGTCGGTGTCCACCGCCAGCCAGCGGATGAGGTTGTCGCGCGTCGCGAACACGACGGTCGCGGCGAGCGCGAGCGCGAGGCCGAGCACGCGGACGTGCTCCGGCCGGTCGCGCTCGCCGACGAGCAGGAGACCGCCTGCGACGATGAGCACCGCGCCCGCGATCAGGCCGGCCTCGAGCGGCTCGTCGAGGAAGACGAGCGCGATCGCCACCGAGAACAGGGGCGCCGTGCCCACAACCACCGAGGTGCGCGACGGCCCCGCCTCGCGGACCGCGAGCGTGAAGAGGAGCTGCGAGAGGCCCGGGCCGAGGATCCCGGCGAGCAGGAACGGCCAGACGTCCACGAGCTCGCCCCGCTCGTACGCCGCGAACGGCAGCGTCACCGCGAGCGCCGTCAGCACCGTGAAGAGCGCGCCGCCCTCGGCGCGCGCGCCGCGGTCGAGCGCGACCCGGATCGCCACGGTCATCGCGCCGAAGAGGGCCGCCGACGCGAGAGCGAGCAGGACGGCGCCCACTCAGCTCCTCCGGGGCGCCAGACGCCGGAGCGCAGTCGCCGCGGCAGGCTCCGCGAGCAGGATCCCGGCCATCATCACCGAGCAGCCGAGCCACCCCGGCCACCCGAGCACCTCGTTCGCGAGCAGCACGCCGAAGAGCGCTGCAAACGGCGCCTCGAGCGTGAAGACGATCGCCGCGCGCGCGGCCGTCGTCCGCGCCTGCACCCACGTCGCGACGAGGTAGCCGAGCGCCCCCGCGAAGAGCCCGGTCACGAGGAGCGCGCCCCACACGGTGGCGCCGCGCGGCACCTCCATCTGCCCGAGCGCGAGCGCGATGACCGTGAAGCCGACGAACGAGGTCGCCATCATCAGGAACGTCAGCGCACGGACGTCGTAGCGCGGCGCGAACCGCTCGAGGAGCGCGATCTGGAGGGCCGCGACGAGCGCGCTCGCGAGCACGAGGGCGTTCCCGAGCGGCGAGCCGCCGGGTGCCCCGTTCAGGAGCAGGAGCCCGACGAGCGCACAGCCCACGCCGGCCCACACCGCCCGCGGCACCGGCGTCCGGAAGAGCGCGAGCGTGATGAACGGCGTGAAGACGACGTACAGCCCGGTGATGAAGCCGGTGCTGGCGACGGTCGTGAGCTCGAGCCCCGCGGTCTGGAAGCCGTACGCGCCGGCGAGCAGCACGCCGACCGCGATCCCCGCCTTGAGACCGTCGCGCGGCATCCGCCGCAGCGACCCCCACGCGAACGGCAGCAGCGCCGCCGTCGAGATCGCGAAGCGCACGGCGAGGAACGCGAACAGCGGGTACAGCTCGAGCGCGTCCTGCACCTGCACGAACGTCACGCCCCAGACCGCGGTGACGCCGATCAGCGCGACCGTCGGGAGCAGGCGGTTTCCGCTCATGACCGGTCGCTCGCCTGCACGAGGCGATTCTCTACGCTCTACGCGTGGAGGTCATCGACACCCTTCGCCGCCCGCTCCGTGACCTCCGCATCTCGGTCACCGACCGCTGCAACTTCCGCTGCGTGTACTGCATGCCGAAGGAGGTCTTCGGCCGCGACCACCGCTTCCTGCCGCGGCGCGAGTTGCTCACGTTCGAGGAGATCGAGCGAGTCGCACGCGTGTTCGTCGGGCTCGGCGTCGAGAAGCTGCGGATCACAGGGGGTGAGCCGCTGCTCCGCCGCGACCTCGAGGTGCTGATCGAGCAGCTGGCGGGGATCGGCGACCTCGACCTGACGCTGACGACGAACGGCGCGCTCCTCGCGCAGAAGGCGCAGGCGCTCGCGGACGCCGGCCTCACCCGCGTGACCGTCTCACTCGACTCGCTCGACGACGAGGTCTTCCGCGCGATGAACGACGTGGACTTCCCGGTCGCACGCGTGCTCGGCGGGATCGACGCCGCGGCGGAGGCCGGGCTGCCGGTGAAGGTGAACGTCGTCGTCAAGCGCGGCCTCAACGACGGCTCGATCCTGGACATGGCGCGGCGGTTCCGCGGCACCGGCCACACGGTGCGGTTCATCGAGTTCATGGACGTGGGCGCCACCAACGGCTGGCGGCTCGACGACGTCGTGCCGGCCGCCGAGGTCGTGCGCACGATCGGCGCCGAGTTCCCGCTCGAGCCGGTCGACGCCGCGTACCGCGGCGAGGTCGCCGAGCGCTACCGCTACCTCGACGGCGCGGGCGAGATCGGCGTCATCGCGTCTGTCACGCAGCCGTTCTGCGGCGACTGCACGCGCGCTCGCATCTCGGCCGACGGGAAGCTCTACACGTGCCTCTTCGCCGTGCGCGGACACGACCTGCGGGCGGTGCTCCGCTCGAGTGCGGACGACGAAGAGCTCGCCGCGTCGATCCGCTCGATCTGGGGGAAGCGCACCGACCGCTATTCCGAGCGCCGCACCGAGGAGACGGCTGCGCTCCGCAAGGTCGAGATGTCGTACATCGGCGGCTGACCGCGCCGCGCCCCGCGCCGCACCACCGCGCCGCGCCGCCCAAGTCAGCTCACCCCACCCTGGGTGGGGTGTTTCGACCACCCTCCACCCGCTGTCGAGCGTACCGCCGAAGCGCTGGCGCGTGGGGAACGGATGTGTCAAGAGTCAGCGACAATCGCTCCACAGGCTCGCGGCATGCCTCAGCACCCGCGGTCTGCCTACCGCGGAGCGTCGGCCGTCGGCTCGGGGGCGACCCGCCCACGCCGCCACTCCCGCCGGAGCAGCCCCCACCCCGGCTCGAGCTGCGAGGCGCTCGCTCGGAGAATCAGCGCCACCGAGACGACGACGGCCGCTCCCGCGACCGCCATCTGGAGCGTGATCGTCTCCCCGAGGAGGAGCCAGCCGAGGAAGACGGCGACGATCGGGTTCACGTACGCGTACGTCGCGACGAGCGACGTCGGCGCCACCTGGAGCAGCCACACGTAGGCCGTGAAGCCGACGAAGCTGCCGACGACGATCAGGTAGGCGACCGCGAGCAGCGCCTCGGTCGACCACACGGCGTCGCGGTACTCGCCCGTGACCGCAGACGCGACGACGAGCAGCACGCCGCCGCACACCGACGCGAGCCCGGCCGACACGAGCGGCCGCCGCGGCAGCGGCGCACCTCTCGAGTAGAGCGAGCCCGCGGCCCAGGTCGCGGCGCCGGCCACGATCGCGACTGCGCCCAGGCGATCGACCGACCCACCGCCGAACGGGTCGACGAGGAACGCGAGCCCGAGGAAGCCGACGGCGAACCCCACGTACGCCGAGCGGCGCAGCCGCCGCCCGAACGCGACGCGGTCGAACAGCGCCATCCAGATCGGGATGCTCCCGACGAGGAGCGCGGCGACGCCCGCGGGCACCGTCTGCTGCGCCCAGGCGAGCGTCCCGTGGCTCACGACGAAGAGCAGGAAGCCGAGGACGAGCCCCGCGCGGACCTGGTCGCGACCGATCGGGTCGCCCGCGCGGTCTCCGCGCGGCCACGCGAACGCGAGCAGGATCGCCCCGGCGACCACGTGTCGCATGGCGAGCGAGAGCAGCGGCGGCAGGTCGCGCACCGCGATCGCGAGCGCGATGAACGTCGAGCCCCAGGCGACGTAGACGACCGAGAGCGCAGCCCACACCCTCGCATCACGACGCGTCGCCATCGCTCAAGCATCGCCGCCGTCCGTCCATCCGCTCAAGTCCGATTCGGCGCCGCGTCGATCACGCACGCTGATCGTGCGGGAAGGCCGAAAGGGGGTCAGCGTTCGTGCGGATGCCCACGCCGCGCCCGTGCGCGAGGCTGGACGCATGGGAGAGCGCGCGACCGTCGACGGGAACGAGGCCGCGGCCTGGGTCGCCTACCGCGGCAGCGAGGTGATCGCGATCTACCCGATCACGCCCGCGACGCCGATGGGCGAGCTCGCGGACGCCTGGTCGTCGCAGAGCGTCCCGAACGCGTGGGGCGCCGTCCCGCAGGTGGTCGAGATGCAGAGCGAGGGCGGCGCCGCCGGCGCCGTGCACGGCGCGCTCCAGGCCGGCGCGCTCGCGACCACGTTCACGTCGTCGCAGGGCCTGCTCCTGATGCTCCCGAACATGTTCAAGATCGCCGGCGAACTGACGCCGGCGGTGATCCACGTCGCCGCGCGCACGGTCGCGACGCACGCGCTCTCGATCTTCGGCGACCACTCCGACGTCATGGCCGCGCGCACGACCGGGTTCGCCCTCCTCTGCTCGTCGTCGGTGCAGGAGGCGCAGGACCTCGCCCTCGTCGCCCACGCGGCCACCCTGCGCGCCCGCGTCCCCTTCCTGCACTTCTTCGACGGCTTCCGCACCTCGCACGAGCTGAGCACGATCGAGCGGCTGGACGAGGACGACGTCCGCGCGCTGCTCGACGAGACGCTCGTCGCAGAGCACCGGGCCCGCGCGCTTTCCCCTGACCGCCCGGTGCTCCGCGGCAGCGCCCAGAACCCCGACGTCTTCTTCCAGGCGCGCGAGGCGGTGAACCCGTTCTACGCGGCGATCCCGGGGATCGTCCAGGAGGAGATGACGCGGCTCGCCGAGCGCACCGGCCGCCGCTACCGCCTCTTCGACTACACGGGGCACCCGGAGGCCGAGCGCGTCCTGGTGCTCATGGGCTCGGCGGCAGGCGCCGCCGGAGAAGCGGTCGAGCGCCTGTGCGACGAAGGCGAGAAGGTCGGGCTCCTCACCGTCCGGCTCTACCGCCCGTTCGACGCGCAGGCGTTCGTCGCGACCCTCCCGGCCACCGTCCGCGCGATCGCAGTCCTCGACCGCACGAAGGAGCCGGCCGCGCTCGGCGAGCCGCTCTTCCAGGACGTCGTGACCGCCCTGACCGAGCGCGGCGGCGAGCTGCCGCGCGTGATCGGCGGCCGCTACGGGCTCTCCTCGAAGGAGCTCACGCCCGCGCTGGCCGCGGCCGCGCTCGCCGAGCTCGGGCGCGACGAGCCCCGCCGCCGCTTCACGGTCGGCATCACGGACGACGTCAGCGGGCTCTCGCTCGACGTCGACCCGGACTTCCACACGGAGCCGGAGGACGTGTTCGCGGCCGTGTTCTACGGCCTCGGCGCGGATGGCACGGTCGGCGCGAACCGCAACTCGATCAAGATCATCGCCGACGCCGGCGGGCTCTACGGCCAGGGCTACTTCGTGCTCGACTCGAAGAAGGCCGGCTCGATGACGGTCTCGCACCTCCGCTTCGGCCCGCGGCCGATCGGCTCGACGTACCTCGTGCAGCAGGCGGACTTCGTCGCCTGCCACCAGTTCGGGTTCCTCGAGCGCCTCGACGTGCTCTCGCTCGCGAAGGAGGGCGCGACGTTCCTGCTCAACGCGCCGTACCCCGCGGACGAGGTCTGGGAGCACCTGCCACGCGAGGTGCAGGAGACGATCCTCGAGCGGCGCCTGCGCCTGTGGGTGGTCGACGCGAGCACGATCGCGCGCGAGGCGGGGCTCGGGAAGCGCGTGAACACCGTGCTCCAGACCTGCTTCTTCGCGCTCACCGAGGTGCTGCCGGTCGACGAGGCGATCGCGGCGGTCAAGGACGCGATCCGCGCGACGTACGGGAAGCGCGGCCAGGCGGTCCTCGACCGCAACATGGCCGCGGTGGACCGCGCGCTCGCCGGCCTGCACGAGGTCGAGGTGCCGCAGGTCGTCACCGCCACCGCCGGGCGGCGGCCGCCCGTCCCGGCGACCGCGCCCGACTTCGTCCGCGACGTGACCGGCCCGCTGATCGCCGGCCGCGGCGACGACCTCCCCGTCTCGGCGCTCCCCGTCGACGGCACGTTCCCGACCGGCACGGCGCAGTACGAGAAGCGCTCGATCGCGGCCGAGATCCCGATCTGGGACCCCTCGATCTGCATCGACTGCGCGAAGTGCGCGCTCGTCTGCCCGCACGCCGCGATCAGGATGAAGGTGTTTGCGCCGGAGGCGCTCGCAGGCGCGCCCGAGGGCTTCCTCTCGAAGGAGTGGAAGGCTCGTGACCTCCCGGGGATGCAGATGACGATCCAGGTCGCGCCCGACGACTGCACCGGCTGCGGGATCTGCGTCGAGACGTGCCCCGCGCACTCGAAGGAGGAGGTCAAGCACAAGTCCATCGACCTCCTGCCCAAGGACGAGCACCTCGAGGTCGAGCGCGAGCGGTACGAGTTCTTCCTCACCATCCCGGAGATCGACCGGTCGCTCGTCCAGCCCGCCACGGTGAAGGGCTCGCAGATGCTGCAGCCGCTCTTCGAGTACTCCGGCGCGTGCGAGGGCTGCGGCGAGACGCCGTACCTCAAGCTCCTCACCCAGCTCTTCGGCGACCGGTTGCTCGTGGCGAACGCGACCGGCTGCTCGTCGATCTACGGCGGCAACCTCCCGACGACGCCCTGGGCGCAGAACGCCGACGGCCGCGGCCCCGCCTGGTCGAACTCGCTGTTCGAGGACAACGCCGAGTTCGGCCTCGGGATGCGGCTCGCGCTCGACGCGCAGGAAGCCGCAACCCGCGCGCTCGTCCCGGTGGTCGCCCCCGAACTCGCGGCAGCGCTCCTCGACGCAGACCAGACGACAGAGGCCGGTATCGCCGCCCAGAGGGCCCGCGTCGCCGAGCTCGAGGAGCGCTGCCGCGGGCTCCGCACGCCCGAGGCCCGGCGTCTCCTCCCGCTCGCGCGCGCGCTCGTGCGGACGACGGTCTGGATCGTCGGCGGCGACGGCTGGGCCTACGACATCGGCTTCGGCGGGCTCGACCACGTGCTCGCCTCCGGCAAGGACGTGAACCTGCTCGTCCTCGACACCGAGGTGTACTCCAACACCGGCGGGCAGGCGTCGAAGGCGACGCCGCGCGCCGCGGTCGCCAAGTTCGCGGCCGGCGGCAAGCGCACACGCAAGAAGGACCTCGGAATGATCGCGTCTGCGTACGGCGACGTCTACGTCGGGCAGATCGCAATGGGCGCGGACAACCCGCAGACCGTGAAGGCGCTCGCGGAGGCCGACGCGTACGCCGGCCCCTCGCTCGTCATCGCGTACAGCCACTGCATCGCGCACGGGATCGAGATGAAGAAGGGCATGGAGCAGCAGAAGCTCGCCGTCGACACGGGCTACTGGCCGCTCTACCGCTACGACCCGCGCCACGCGAGCGCGGGCGAGCACCCGTTCCACCTCGACTCGCGCGCGCCCAAGCTCCCGCTCTCCGAGTTCATGTCGCGCGAGGCCCGCTTCGCGATGCTCGGACGCGCGCAGCCGGAGACGGCCGCGGAGCTCGCCGAGCTTGCCCAGCGCGACGTCGACGAGCGCCGGCTCGTATACGAGCAGCTGGCCGAGATCGAGCACGAGCACGCGCCCGACGAAAGCGAGGAGGAGGCCGAGTGACCCCGGACCTCACCACCACCTACCTGGGCCTGCCGCTCCGCAGCCCGATCGTCGCCTCTGCGTCGCCGCTGACCGGCGACCTCGACACCCTCCTGGAGCTGGAGGCGGCCGGGGTCGGCGCAGCCGTGCTCCCGTCGCTCTTCGAGGAGCAGATCGAGCACGAGCAGGTCGACGTGCACGAGCTGCTCGAGCACATGACCCACTCCTTCGGCGAGGCGCTCACCTGGTTCCCGGAGCTCGACGACTACTCGACGGGGCCCGAGGCGTACCTCGAGCACCTGCGCGCGGCCAAGGCGGCGCTCGGCGTGCCGGTGATCGCGAGCCTGAACGGCATCTCGACCGGCGGCTGGCTGCGCTATGCGCGGCTGTGCGAGGAGGCGGGCGCGGACGCGCTCGAGCTCAACGTGTACGCGGTCGAGGCGGACCCGGCGGTGCCGGGCGCAGCCGTCGAGGAGCGCACGGTCGCGCTCGTCCGCGAGGTGCGCGCGGCGATCTCGATCCCGCTCGCGGTGAAGGTCGGCCCGTTCTACTCCGCGTTCGCGCACATGGCGGGGCGGCTGCACGAGGCGGGCGCGGACGGCCTCGTCCTCTTCAACCGCTTCCTCCAGCCGGACGTCGACCTGGAGACGCTGGCCGTCGAGCCGCGCCTCGTCCTCTCCACGCCCACCGAGCTCCGGCTCCCGCTGCGCTGGATCGCGATCCTGCGCGGCCGCGTGCCCGTGAGCCTGGCCGGGACGACAGGCGTGCACGACTGGGAAGGCGCACTCAAGCTGCTCCTCGCCGGCGCGGACGCCGTCATGGTCGCGTCGGCGGCGCTCGAGCGCGGCCCGGCCGTCGTCCAGGAGCTGCTGGACGGGCTCCGTGCGTGGCTCGAGGAGCGCGAGTACGTCTCCGTCGAGCAGCTCAAGGGCAGTCTCAGCCAGGCCGCGTGCCCCGATCCGGCTGCGTTCGAGCGCGGGAACTACATGCGCGCGCTCGTCTCCTACGCGCCGGGTGCGGGCCTGCGCGGCCACGATCCGGCCGGGCGGTAGAATCCCGTGGTCGTGTCGAGCCTCGCCGCCGAGACCTCGAGACGCCTGCCGCGTGGCTGGGCGCACCTTGCCCTCCAGTTCGTGATCTGGATGGGCTTCTACGCCGTGTACCAGGTGGCGCGCGGCGCTGCCGATCGGAGCCATGCGGCCGCGTTCGCGAACGGCGAGTGGGTGCTGCGGACCGAGCGCTCGCTCGGCGCGCTGTTCGAGCCGGCAGTCCAGCGCGTGGTCGACACGTCGTCGATCATGCTCACGCTCACGTCGTACACGTACTGGCTCTCGCAGTTCGCGGTCGTGGGGATCGCGCTCCTGTACGTCTACTTCCGGCACCACGAGCGCTTCGCCGGGTTCCGCAACTGGCTCATCGTCGCGAACCTGCTCGGCCTCGTCGGCTACGTGCTCGTGCCGACGGCGCCGCCTCGCATGTTCCCCGAGTGGGGTTTCATCGACTCGCTCGCGCACTACTCCGCGGTGAGCCACGACAGCGGCCTCATCGCGCTCGGCTCCAACCCGTACGCCGCGATGCCGAGCCTGCACGCGATGGACGCGTTCATCGTCGGCGTCGCGATGTTCGCAGTCGTGCGCTCGCGGCTCGCGAAGGCGCTCTGGCTGGCCTGGCCCGCGTGGGTCGCATTCACGGTCATCGCGACCGGGAACCACTACTGGCTGGACGTGGCCGCGGGAGTGGTGCTCGCGATCGTCGCCGGCTACCTGCTCCGGGCCGTACGCACGCGTCGCCTGCACCCCGCGCGCGCATGAGCGAAGACCGGTCGCCCGGCGACGGGCAGGCCCGCGTCAACCAGCTGGATCGGGTCAAGCAGGAGTACACACAGGCGGCGCGGGAGATCCTCGCGCGCTCGATGCGCGGGGTGGCGAGGACGAAGCTGACCCCGGACATGCTCACGCTCGCGGGCGTGTCGCTCTGCCTCGCGGGCGCGGTGCTCGTCGGCTTCGAGGACCGGAACGAGAAGCTCTACTTCTGGCTCGGCGGCGCGCTCTTCGTCGTCGGCTCGATCGCGGACATCCTGGACGGGGCGCTCGCGCGCGCGGCCAGCAAGGGCACGGTGTTCGGCGCCTTCCTCGACTCGACGTTCGACCGGCTCGGCGAGGCGGCGATGCTCGCCGCGATCGGGCTCGCGTTCATGCGCGACGGCAACGAGCTCGCGCTCGTCGCGACGTTCGCGGCAGTCATCGGCTCGTTCCTGGTCAGCTACACGCGCGCGAAGGCGGAGTCGCTCGGCCTCCGCGGCGACGTGGGCTTCGGGTCGCGCGTCGAGCGCGTGGTGCTGATCTCCGTCGGTCTCGGCCTCGCGCCGTGGGGTCTGCTGGAGTGGCCGATCTACGCCCTGGCCGTGATCGTGTGGGTCACGGTCGTCCAGCGGATGGTCTTCGTCCGCAAGCAGCTTCGCGAGCTGGCAGAAGCGACGTCGTAGCGGCGCAGCGCAACGTGAGCCGTACGGGCGAGGCTTGCCTCGCTCAGCCGTGGTCGTGTAGAGTGCTAGCAGTTTGTCTGCTAGCACTTCACAGAGAACGAGCGTCCTGGTGCGCATGCCGTCGGCGCTCAAGGGCGCGCTCGTCCGGGAGACCGCCCGCCGCGAGTCGAACGTCAACGACGTCGCGGCCGGGATCCTGGCGGCCGCCTTCGGCGTCCCGTACACCCCGACGGGCCGCCGCCGCAAAGTGCTAGCAGGTGGCAGCCCCGTCGTCCTCCTCCGGGTGCCCGAGGAGCTGAAGTACGAGATCCACGCCGAGGCCGCCCGCTCCGGCTCGAATGCAAACGACGTCATACTCGCCGCGCTCGCCGAAGGGCTCGGCGTCCCGCACACGCGCAAGGGAAAGGAAGCGATGCCAACCACCAACGGCTCGAAGAACGGACGCGCGAAGGACAAGGTGCGCGTCGCCATCATCGGCGTGGGGAACTGCGCCAACTCGCTCCTCCAGGGAGTCGAGTACTACAAGGACGCGTCCCCGGAGGACACCGTCCCCGGCCTCATGCACGTCGACCTCGGCGGCTACCACATCTCGGACATCGAGTTCACCGCCGCCTTCGATGTCGTGAAGGGCAAGGTCGGCGTCGACCTCGCCGACGCCATGTGGGCGCACCCGAACGACACGATCAAGTTCGCCGACGTGCCGAAGACTGGCGTCAAGGTCTCGCGCGGCATGACGCACGACGGCCTCGGCAAGTACCTCTCGCAGGTCGTGGAGAAGGCGCCCGGGCCGACCGACGACGTCGTGAAGATCCTTAAGGAGACCGGCACGGACGTCGTCGTCAACTACCTCCCGGTCGGCTCCGAGGCCGCGACGAAGTGGTACGCGGAGCAGATCCTCGAGGCCGAGGTCGCGATGGTGAACTGCATGCCGGTCTTCATCGCGCGCGAGCCGTACTGGCAGAAGCGCTTCGAGGACGCCGGCGTCCCGGTCATCGGCGACGACATCAAGTCGCAGGTCGGCGCGACGATCACCCACCGCGTCCTGACGACGCTGTTCGGCGACCGCGGCGTGCACCTCGACAAGACGATGCAGCTCAACGTCGGCGGCAACTCCGACTTCCTGAACATGCTCGAGCGCGAGCGCCTCGAGTCGAAGAAGGTCTCGAAGACGAACGCGGTCACGTCGATGCTCGACTACGACATCGGCGAGAAGAACATCCACGTCGGCCCCTCGGACTACGTGCCGTGGCTGACCGACCGCAAGTGGGCGTACATCCGCATGGAGGGCTCGTCCTTCGGCGACGTGCCGCTGAACGTCGAGCTCAAGCTCGAGGTCTGGGACTCGCCGAACTCGGCCGGCATCGTGATCGACGCCGTCCGGCTCGCGAAGCTCGCGCTCAACAACGGCGTCTCCGGCGCGCTCGAGGCGCCGAGCGCGTACCTCATGAAGTCGCCGCCGGTGCAGATCCGCGACGACGAGGCGCGCGAGCGCATCGAGCGCTTCATCGTGAAGAACGCGCATACGAAGAGCGCGAAGGCGGCCGCCAAGGCGTGAGCGGCCTCCGGCTCAGCCGGATCTTGTGGATCGGGGCGGCCGCGATCATCGTCGCCGCCGCCCTGGTCGCGCTCACGGCCGTCCTCCGCGGCGAGTTCTCCGAGACGGACGGCCGCATCCTCGGGACGCTCGGCGCCGTCCTCTTCGCCGGAGCGACGATCGTCGCCGGCCTCGCGCTCGTCGACCGCGGCGGGCGCGCGCTCGGGTGGGCCGCGGTCGCTGTCTCCGGCCCCGGCTTCGCCGCGCTGGTGTTCGCCGTCTGGGATCTCACGTTCGACGGCGAGGACAACGCGTGGCAGTGGGGATGGACCGGCGCGCTCGCGATCCTCGCGGCGCTCATCGCCGTGACGGCGCAGCTCCTCGCTCGCTCACCGGTCGTGGCGCGGCTGGCCTGGCTTGCGGGCGGCCTGGCGGTGTCGGCGGCGGCCGCGTCGGTCGCGGCGATCTGGGGAGATAGCCCCGGCAGCACGGCCGGGAAGGTGATCGCGGTCCTGTGGATCCTGACGGGCGTGGCGTACCTTCTCGTTCCCGTGCTCCAGCGCTTCATGTCGGCCGGCGTGCCGGAGGCGGCGGAGCGCGTGCTCGCCGAGCTGAACGGGGTCGAGCTGGTCGCGACGCACGCACGCGAAGGCGCACTCGACGTCGAGCTCGAGCCGGGCGAGCGCCTGCTCCTGCGGCGGCGCCGAGCGACTTGAGTCACCGGATGTCCGAAAGGGACATGTCCGGTATGGCCAGTTGACGTTTCTCGACCACGTGTGCTAGTCGTAAGGGGGCCAGTCAGGTACGTACCAAGCCCGGCAGCGCGTCGTCGTCGGCGCTGATCGTGAAAGGGAGCAACGCCGAGGCGGCGCGCGACTCTCGCGGATGCCCCCGCCGACGCTCTCAGCCCGAGACGCGCTCGGCGACGTCGTCGGCGACGAAGCACGCCTCGCGATGGCTCTTGTCGCAGAACGGCTTCGTCCTCGACTGCCCGCAGCGGCAGAGAGCGATCGGCCGGCCCTCGTCCACGACGAACTCGCGGCCCTCCGCGTCCACCACGCGCACCGGCCCGGCGACCTTGTACGGCCCGTTCGCCCGCACGGTGATCACGACCTCGTCCACGAGCGCACGGTAGCGTCCCGCGCGCATCTAGACTCGATCGGCGTGGGGCTCCGGATCTGCTTCGTCACGCCCTTCGCGTGGTCGCAGCCGCACGAGGTGAACGCGCACGTCGACGGCGTCGCGGCAGCGCTGCGCGCACGCGGGCACCACGTGACCGTGCTCGCCCCGTCCACGCGCACACGCGATCTCCTCGCCGGCCGCCGGGCGCTGCACTCCGGCGCCGAGGCCGAGCTCATCGCCGTCGGCCCCTCGATCCCGATCTCGCGCCGCACGAACATGGGCGTGCCGGTCGGCGTGCGCGCCAACCTCAGGCTCGCGCTCGCGAACGGCAACTACGACGTCGTGCACGGGTTCGAGCCCGGCCTGCCGAGCCTCTCGTACCTCGCGCTGACCTCGGCGCACGCGCTGACAGCCGCGACGTTCTTCTCGCCGGAGCGACTGGGAGGCCCGGTCCGGCGCTCTCGCCGGGATCGCCTGCGTATCCGTGTCGACGCGCTGCTCGCGACCTCCGAGGAGACCGCGCGCGCGGCCGCCGAGCGGCTGGAGGGCGACTACCGCCTCGTGCCGCTCGGCGTCGACGCCGAGCGCTTCCGGCCCGGCGCCAAGCGCGAGGTCATCGCGCTCGAGCTCGAGCCGGGCAGCAGGGCCGTGACCCGAGCCGTCGCACGGCTCCTCCGCGACCTCCCGGGCTGGGAGCTCCTCCTCCTGCACACCAAGCCGCTCGGCTTCCGCCCGGCCGTGCCGCTCGCCGTGCGGAAGCGCGTCCACGTCCGCTCCGTGCGCCGCCCCGACCAGCGCGCTGCGACTCTCGCGGAGGCGGCGATCTTCGTCCCGGCGCCCGAGGGCGAGGAGCGGCTCGCGCTCGAGGCCGCCGCCTCCGGAGCGGCGATCGCGCGGGGCGGCGACGCAGGCGCCGTGACGGAGAGCATCCGGCGGCTCGCCGAGGACGGCGATCTGCGCACGCGCGACGCGGCGGCCGGCCGCGCTGCCGCGGAGAGCCAGAGCTTCGACCGCGTCGCGGAGGAGCTCGACGCCGTCTACTCGAGCCTCGTCCGGAAGCGCCGCGGATCGCGGGACACGGCGGCGAACGGCGGCGACCCGCTCGAGGGCCGCGACTGGATCGCGGTCGACCTGCACATGCACACGGACTGGTCGCACGACTGCTCGATCCCCGCGGCCGACCTCGTCGACCACGCGGAGGGGATCGGCCTCGGCGGCATCGCGGTCACCGACCACAACGCCTTCGGCGGCGCTCTCGAGGCCGTCGAGCTCGCGCGCGGCCGCGACCTGATCGTGATCCCGGGCGAGGAGGTCAAGACCGACACGCAGGGCGAGGTGATCGGGCTCTTCCTCGAGCAGGAGGTCCCGCGCGGGATGTCGTTCGCGGAGACGATCGCGGCCATCCGCGACCAGGGCGGCCTCGTCTACCTCCCCCACCCCTTCGACCGCATGCACACGATCCCCGATCCGGCGACCCTGCATCGCCACCTGGCAGAGATCGACGTGCTCGAGGTCTTCAACGCGCGCCTCCTGCGCGAGTCCTTCAACGACGAGGCGCTCCGCTTCGCGCGCAAGTACCGGTTGCTCCAGGGTGCCGGCTCGGACGCGCACGTCCTCCAGGGCGTCGGCACGGGCGCCGTCCGCATGCGCCGCTTCGAGGGGCCGGAGGAGTTCCTGCTCTCGCTCCGCTCAGCCGAGATCCTGCGCCGGCCGAAGTCGCTCGCGTACCTGCAGTCGCTCAAGTGGGTCGCGCAGGTCAAGGAAAAGGTCCGCTGAGGAAGAAGGGGGTTCCCGTCTCCGTGCCCGCGGCCGTGCCCACCGACGAGATCTACGAGCGCTACCTGAAGAAAGCCATCGCCGAGATCAACGAGCTCGGCGACGAGCTCGCTCGGGCAGGCGACGAGCTGCGCGTGCCCGTGGTCGGATCGGGCCATCCACTCGCAGACGTCATGCTGCTCAAGCACGCACCGCAGCCGCAGGAGATCCAGGAGGGCGTCGCGTTCTTCGGCCGCGCGGGCCAGGCCGTGCTCAAGTCGCTGCAGCGGCTCAACGTCGACCCGCTCGCGATCTACGGGACAAACTGCCTCAAGTTCGGCACCGAGGACCCC
Organism: Actinomycetota bacterium; assembly: GCA_004366385.1. Lineage (GTDB taxonomy): Bacteria > Actinomycetota > Thermoleophilia > Gaiellales > Gaiellaceae > GMQP-bins7. The sequence continues at coordinate 7,289 of SIRU01000064.1, read as the reverse complement.
GCGGACGCCGCCGCCTGGCTCACGCGCGAGCTCCACATCGTGCAGCCGAAGCTCGTCGTCGTGATGGGCGAGACGGCGGTCGACTTCGTGAACGGCCTCGGCTTCCCGCTCGCCGACAAGCTCGACCCGGGCGCGCGCGGGACGCTCCAGCGCTTCACGCCGACGATCGAGGCGCTCGTGACCCCGGACGTCGACGGGTCGCTCGACGACCAGGCGGCGAAGAAGGCGTTCTGGGAGGACTTCAAGACGCTCGGCCGCTGGTGGTCGGAGCAGCCCCCGTACTGAGGCTCCTCGGGCGAGACCGAGCCGTCGCGCTCGCTGCTCTCGTCGCCGTGCTCGTCGGGTTCGGCGCGGTCGCGGCCGACCTGCCCGGGCTCTCCGAGACGGGCGCGATCCTGATCGCGGCCCTCGTCGTGCTGCCGGCGTTCCTCGCGACGATCTGGCTCGCGCTCCCGCTCGCCCGCGGGAACGAGTGGTGGCTGCTGGGAGCAGGCGCGCTCGGCGGCCTCGGCTGGGTCGGCTTCCAGCTCGCCGGAGTCGAGGTCGTCGCGAACGCCTGCAAGCTCGCCTGCTTCGTGCTCGTGGGGTTCTGGTTCCTGTCGCTGTTCGAGGCGCTCTGGTGGCTCGCCGTCGTGGCCTTTCTCGTGCCCTGGGTCGACATCTGGTCGGTGTTCGCCGGGCCGACGCGCTACGTCACCGAGGAGCGCCCCGGCATCTTCGAGAGCATCTCGCTGGCGCTGCACGTGCCGGGCGAGACGTCGACCGCGAACATCGGCCCGCCCGACATCGTCTTCTTCGCGCTCTTCCTCGCCGCGGCGCAGCGGTTCGGGCTGCGGATCGGCTGGACGTGGGTCGCGATGACGGGGCTCCTGTCGGCGACGCTGGTCCTCGTCTGGCTCGCCGACGAGAACGGGCTGCCGGCGCTGCCGGCGGTCTGTCTCGGGTTCCTGCTCCCGAACGTCGACCTGCTCTGGCGGGACGCGCGCGAGGCGTGGGCGACGCGCGGCGAGCCGGCGCCCGATCCGGACTAGCGCACCTTCTCCAGCAGAGAGACCGACTCGACGTGCGGCGTGTGCGGGAACATGTCCACCGGCAGGCAACGGAGGAGCTCGTAGCCGTAGTCCGCGCGCAGCACTTTCACGTCCGAGGCGAGCGTAGTCGGGTTGCAGGAGACGTACACGAGCCGCGGCGCGCCCACGGCACCCGTGCGCCTGAGCGCCTTCCCGGCGAGGCCCGCGCGCGGCGGGTCGACGACCGCGACGTCCGGGGCGCCCGCGCGCTCGGCGAGCTCCTCGATCGTCTGCCCCACGTTCCCGGCGAAGAAGCTCGCGTTCTCGATCCCGTTCAGCTCCGCGTTCTCGATCGCGCACGCGACCGCCTCTTCGGAGATCTCGAGGCCCCAGACGGCGCCCGCGTCGCGCGCGAGCGAGAGGCCGATCGTGCCGGTGCCGCAGTAGAGGTCGTAGACGTTCTCCTCGCCGGTGAGCGCGGCGAACTCGCGGACGATCGCGTACAGCCGCTCGGCCATCTCGGTGTTCGTCTGCAGGAACGCGCTCGGGCGCACGCGGAAGCGAAGGCCGAGGAGCTCCTCCTCGATCGCGTCCTCGCCCCAGAGCAGGCGCGTCGGGAGGTCGTGCGTCCGCTCGGCGGGCGTGTCGTTGATCGCCCAGTGGATCGAGCGCACCTCCGGGAAGCGCCGCAGGACGTCGACGAGGTAGCCGGTCTCGAAGCGCTCGCCGGGCGCGGTCACGAGCACGACGAGCACCTGGCCGGTGTTGCAGCCCTCGCGGTACACGAGGTGGCGGAGGTATCCCTCGCCGGTCTCCTGGTCGTACGGCTGGAGCTGCTCCTCGTTGGCCCAGTCGCGCACCGCGAGGCGGAGCGCGTTCCCCAGGTCGGTCGTGAGCAGGCACTCCTCGACGTCGATGACCTCGTCCCAGCGGCCGGCGCGGTGGAAACCGAGCGCGACGCCTGCGCCGTCCTCGCCCGTCGTGAACGAGTACTCGAGCTTGTTGCGGTAGCCGTAGACCGAGGCCGCGGGGACGATCGGCTCGAGCGGCGGCTCCGGGATGCGGCCGATGCGGGTGAGCGCGTCTCGCACCTGCTGCTCCTTCGCCGCGACCTGCGACTCGTAGGCGAGGTCCTGGAAGCGGCAGCCGCCGCACACTCCGAAGTGCCGGCAGGGCGCCTCGACCCGCTCAGGGCTCGGGTCGAGAACAGCCGCGGCGGTCGCCTCTGCGAACCCGCGCTTGACCTTCGTCACCGTCGCACGCACGCGGTCGCCGGGAAGCCCCCCGCGGACGAACACGACGAACCCGTCGACGCGCCCCACCCCGCTCCCGCCGTACGCGAGCGAGTCGATGCGGACCTCGAGCTCCTCCCCCTTCTGCACCGGTGCGGCCATCCGCGCCAGCGTATCGGCGGGCTCGCTACCGCAGCACGGAGACGTAGACCGACCGCTCGCGCGGCCCGTCGAACTCGCAGAAGAAGATCCCCTGCCAGGTGCCGAGCGCGAGCGAGCCGTCGTCCGCGAGCGGCACGACGACGCTCGGCCCCATCAGCGACGCGCGGACGTGCGTGGGGGCGTTCTCCTCGCCCGGCTCGTGGTGCTGCCACTCCCAGCCGTCCTCGACGATCCGCTCGAGCGCCGCCTCGAAGTCCCTCGCGACCGCCGGGTCGGCGTGCTCGTTGATCGTCACCCCGGCCGTGGTGTGCGGCACGTAGACGAGGACGGCGGCCCCTTCGTCGTCGGCGACCGCGGCGCGCACGTCGCGGGTGATGTCGAGGAGCTGACTCTGCCGCTCGGTCCGGATCCTCAGCTCGCGCACGGCCTCTGTCAGAGCGCCCCGCCGGCCGCCGGCGGCGCGCCGGCCTCGAGCGGGCTCTCGCCGCCCGCCGAGCGGGCGAGGTACTCCTCGACGTGGAGCAGGTTGTCCCGCCCGCGCTCGACGACGGCCAAGAGCTCGGTCATCGACGCGACCTCCTCCCGCTGCTCCTGGAGAAACCAGTGCAGGAACTGCTCGCCCACGAGATCGCCCTCCTCGCGCGCGAGCTTCACGAGCTCGACGATCTGCTCGGTGACGCGCTTCTCCTGCGCGAGCGCGAGCGCCACCGGCGCCACCGGGTCGCCGAACGACGTCTGCGGCGCCTCGACTCCCGGGATTGCCACCTCTTCGTCGGCGTCGAGGAGGTACTGCACGATCATCATCGCGTGGTTCCGCTCCTCGATTGCCTGCCGGTAGAAGTGCGCGGCGAGCTCGGGGAGCGTCTCCGAGTCGTAGTAGACCGCGATCGCGACGTACTGCTGCGACGCGGCGAACTCGTACGCGATCTGCCCGTTCAGCGCCTCTCCGAAGCCGGCCACGGTGCGACTCTACCGCGGATGCGCGGAGGGCCGGGACGAACCCGGCCCTCGCCGCGGAGAGGGGCTGCGGCAGCGCCTACGAGGAGGCGCCGTCGCCCTCGATCGTCTTCGAGAGCGAGATGGTCCGAGGTCTCGCCTCGGCCGGCTTCGGCACACGGATCTCGAGCACGCCGTTCTCGTAGCGGGCCGTGATCGAGTCCTGGTCGATCCCCTTCGGCAGGCCGACCGCACGCGCGAACGAGCCGAAGCGGCGCTCGAAGCGGAAGTAGCCGTCCTCCGAGGCCTCCTCGGTCTTCTCGCGCTCCGCGGTGACGGACAGGACGTCGTCCTTCACCTCGATCGCGATCGCCTCCTCGGGGATGCCGGGAAGGTCGAAGGCGTACACGACGTCGGAGTCGGTCTCCCAGACGTCGAGGGCGGGAACCCAGCTCTGTGTCACGCGGCCGGGCCCCTCGAGGAGCCCGTTCATGAACCGGCTCATCTCGTTCTGGAACGAGGTGAGCTCGCGGAACGGCTCCCAGCGTACGAGCGTGGTCATGGACTCCTCCTCTCGTCCAAGTGAAGGTGCTTCTCGATCTGAACTGATGTGAAGTATGAAACCTGAGTCATATCTAGTCAAGTTCGTGCGGAGCGTCGCTTTCCGCCACGTCACGCACACCTCACAATGCCCGTGGGGTCGCGATCGGCGCGGAGATACGGCGACCACCCGATGGCCGCGGCCGGCCCGGGCGGTCAGGCTCGTCGGGAGACGGGGCTACGACCGTCGCGTCGGGTACAGAGCACGGACGGCGAGCCCCACGACTGCCATCCGAAGGAGGAGGCACATGACAGACCCCAAGGAGTACTCGTCGGCGTGGGTGAAGGCGTTCAACGCCCACGACGAGGAGGGGCTCCGCAAGCTCGTCGCGGACGACGCGGTCTTCCGCGCGCCGGGCGACACCTACGCGGAGGGTCGGGACGCGATCATCGAGTACACGATGGGCTGGCTGAACGCGTTCCCGGACGCGACCGTCGACATGGAGCAGCTGATCGTGTCGGGTACCTGGGTCGCGGCGCTGTACACCTTCGAAGGCACGCACACGGAGCCTCTGCCGGGACCGACGGGCGAGATCCCCGCAACCGGGCGCCAGCTCTCGGGCCGCGTCGCCGACATCACGCGGATCGAGGACGGCGTCGCCGTCGACATCCGGCTCTACTTCGATCAGCTGGACGTGCTCGCGCAGCTGGGCCTCGTGCCCGAGCTCGCGCGCGCCTGAGATCGGCCGCGCCTCGAGCGCGCCGGTTGGAGCGACCGCCGCATCCCCGGGGGGAGGGCTCGGCCCGTTCGCCCTCCCCCGTCGCTCCGCTGCGGCGCGAACGCACGACGCGCGCGCGTAGCATCGGCGCGTGGCGGGCGTCCCGCAGCAGCTGAAGGGCCGGAGCTTCACCCGCGTCTCGTCCTGGTCCGGCGACGAGCTGGAGACGCTGCTCGACCTCGCCGACGAGCTGAAGGCCGAGCGCGCGCGGCGCCGGGAGCTGCGTGTCCTCCCCGGCCGCACGATCGGCCTCATCTTCCACAAGCCGTCGACGCGCACGCGGGTCGCGTTCGAGGTCGGGATCGCCGAGCTCGGCGGCATGGCGCTCTTCCTCCCCGCGGCCGAGCTGCAGCTCGCGCGCGGCGAGTCGTATCGCGACACGGCGCTCGTCCTCTCGCGCTTCCTCTCGGCCCTGATGATCCGAACGTTCGAGCAGGCCGAGGTGGAGGAGTTCGCGGAGCATGCGTCGATCCCGGTGATCAACGGCCTCACGGACGAGGCGCACCCCCTCCAGGCCGTCGCCGACGCCATGACCCTCCGTGAGCGCTTCGGCTCGCTGAACGGCGTGAAGCTCGCGTACGTGGGTGACGGGAACAACGTCTGCCGCTCGCTCATGCGCATCGCCGCCCGCTTCGGGATGACGTTCACGGCCGCGACGCCGTCCGGGTACGAGCCCGACGCCGCACTCGTCGCCGACGCCGGAGCCGAGGCAGCGGCCGCCGGGGGCAGCGTCGAGCTGACGACCGACCCGCGCGAGGCCGTTCGCGGCGCGGACGCCGTGTACACCGACGTCTGGGCGAGCATGGGGCAGGAGGACGAGCGCGAGCGCCGTCTCCGCGAGCTCGAGCCGTACCGCATCGACGCCGACCTGCTCGCGCACGCCGCTACCGACGCGGTCGCCATGCACTGCCTCCCGGCGCACGTGGGCGAGGAGATCACCGCTGACGTCCTCTACGGCCCACGCTGCCTCGCGTGGGAGCAGGCCGAGAACCGCCTGCACACGCAGAAGGCGCTCATGGCCCTCGTCATCCGCTGACCGTGACGTTCGAGGACCACGTCCGCGAGGCGCTCGACGAGATCCCGCCGAAGCTCGCGGCTGCGCTGAAGAACATCGCCGTCGTCGTGGAGGACGAGCATCCCGAGGATCCCGACCTGTTCGGCCTCTACCACGGCATCCCGCTCCCCGAGCGCGGGGACATGGCCGGCCAGCTCCCCGACAAGATCTCGATCTACCGGATCCCGCTCGAGGAGACCTTCGCCGACCCGGCCGAGCTGCGCGAGGAGATTCGCATCACGGTGCTCCACGAGCTCGCCCACTACTTCGGGCTCGACGAGGAGCGGATCGCGGAGCTCGGCTACGACTGAACGCATGTTTGCCCGGTTGCCCGCCTGGGGAATTCACGCGTCGTGGCGACCGTTTCCAGGCACATGACTCCCGACCAGATCCACGACGAGATCGAGCGCATCTCGGAGGAGCGCCAGGAGCTCTGGCAGCGCCTCTCGGATGGGCTCGATCCCGCCGTACGAGAAGAGATCAAGGCTCTCGACGCCCATCTCCAGGAGCTCTGGCAGGCGCTCCGCATGGAGAAGGCGCGGCTTCGCTTCGGCGAGCGCGAGGACATCGTCCGCCGGGCGCGCGCCGAGGAGCGCCTCGAGCGCGCCGCGTAGCGCCGGCGCGACCACGGGCTCCGACGTCGAGGCAGGAGAAGCGCCGTCGCGCGCATATCATCGACGCGTGCCCCTGTTCGGCCGGAGACACGACGAGCCCGCCACCGTCGACGCGGAGCTCGACCGCCTGCACGCGATACGCGTCGCCGCCGAGGAGGAGCTCGGGCGGCTCCGCGCCGAGCTGGCGCACCGGGTCGCCGCGGTCGAGAGGAAGGAGCGCGAGCTCGCGGACGCGCTGGCCAAGGTCAGCCGCGGCCGCGTCGGCTCCGTTCCCGAGGGCGCGGACGCAGCGCTGACGCATGCGCACGTGGGGCTTGCCGCCCGCGCGCAGGAGCTCGACCGCCGCGAGCGGGAGCTCATGGCGCGGGAGCGGAGCCTCGTTCAGACGGAGGCCGAGCTCACGCAACGGGCCGCGGAAGCCGCCCGGACCCCGGAGAAGACGCTGCGCCAGCTCGAGGAGCGGATGGCGGCGCTCCAGAAGATGGAGGAGGCTTTCGCGAGGACGCAGGCGGAGCTCGCGGAGCGCAGCGACGAGCTGGCGCGCCGCGAGGCGGAGCTGCTCGAGCACGGACGCGCGCTCGGAGCCGTCGGTGCAGGGAGCGGCGGGATGAGCAGCGCCGAGCTGGCCGAGCTCGACGAGCGCATCCGCCGGCTCGAGCGCCAGACGCGCGAGGCGAGCACGGAGCGCAGCTTCGGAGACTCGCTCCGCGTCCTCGAGCGCCGCGGCCTCGACGGCGCCCCGCCCTCGTGACGCCGCTCTACACTTGACCCACTCGGGGCGTTAGCTCAGCTGGGAGAGCGCCGGCTTTGCAAGCCGGAGGTCACCGGTTCGATCCCGGTACGCTCCACCTCGACCGAACGGACGACGTCCCGCCGAACCGTCGCGACGGCGGTGCGGTGGGGCACCGTTCACCCGGGTGATTGCGGCGGTGTCGACGACGCCGTCGGCAGCCCCTTGCATA
>SIRU01000063.1 GCA_004366385.1 Actinomycetota bacterium | reverse complement strand
GAGGCCGGAATGTGAACACGACGGAGCGTGCGGCACTCCACGGCGCAATCGACCTGCACGACGAGCTGACGGCGACGGTCGACGAGCGGACGCTCGAGATCGTCGAGCGCCGCCGGCGCACCGCGGTCGTGAAGGGCCGGGGCTGGCTGATGCGGCGGATGCTGCTGGCGGCGGACGTGCTCGGCCTCGGCGTCGCGTTCCTCGTCGCCGAGCTCGTCATCGGGACGAACGGCAACAACGGCCTTTCCGCGCAGACGGAGCTCCTGCTCTTCCTCGCCACGCTCCCGGGCTGGGTCGTGCTGGCCAAGCTGTACGGGCTCTACGACCGGGACGAGGAGCGCACCGACCACTCGACCGCGGACGACCTCGTCGGCGTCCTGAACATGGTGACCCTCGGCGCGTGGTCGTTCTACGTCGTGGCCCACGTCCTCAGCGTCCTCGACCCGCAGATCTCGAAGGTCGCGCTCTTCTGGGGACTCGCGATCGTGCTGGTGACCGTGCTCCGCGCCGCCGCCCGCGCGATCTGCCGCCGCCGCCCCGCCTACGTCCAGAACACGGTGATCCTCGGCGCCGGCGAGGTCGGGCAGACGATCGCCCGCAAGCTGCTGAACCACCCCGAGTACGGGATCAACCTCGTCGGCTTCGTGGACGCGCAGCCGCGCGAGCGGCGCGACGACCTCGACCACCTGACGCTGCTCGGCCCGCCCGAGCGGCTGCCCGGAATCGCCCGCCTGCTCGAGATCGAGCGCGTGATCGTCGCCTTCTCGACCGAGGACAGCGCCTCGACCCTCGACCTCATCCGCTCGCTCAACGAGCTCGAGGTGCAGGTCGACGTGGTGCCGCGCCTGTACGAGCTCGTCAGCCCCGGGGTCGGCCTGCACACGATCGAGGGGATGCCGCTCGTCGGCCTGCCCCCGACGCGGCTCTCGCGCTCCTCGCGCCTGATGAAGCGGACGCTCGACCTCACGGTCGCGGCCTTCGGCCTCGTCCTCCTCTCCCCCCTCCTCGCGCTCGTCGCGCTCGCGATCAAGCTCGACTCGCCCGGGCCCGTGCTCTTCCGCCAGGTGCGGATGGGCGCGCGCAACCACACGTTCCGGATCTGCAAGTTCCGGACGATGACCGCCGACGCCGAGGAGCGGAAGGCCGAGGTCGCGCACCTGAACGTGCACGCGCGGAACGGCGGCGACGCGCGGATGTTCAAGATCCCGGACGACCCGCGCATGACCCGCGTCGGCCGCGTGCTGCGCCGCCTCTCGCTGGACGAGCTCCCGCAGCTCTGGAACGTCCTCAAGGGCGAGATGTCGCTCGTCGGCCCGAGGCCGCTGATCCTCGACGAGGACGGCGAGATCTCGGAGGAGTGGGCCCGCCGCCGCCTCGACCTGAGGCCGGGCATGACGGGCCTGTGGCAGGTGCTCGGGCGGAGCGCGATCCCGTTCGAGGAGATGGTGCGGCTCGACTACGTGTACGTCACGAGCTGGTCGCTCGGCAACGACCTCCGCCTGCTGCTCCGCACGGTTCCCGCCGTGCTCAGGAGCGGCACGGCCGGATCTCACTAGCGAAGGAGAACTCGATGGGTCAGGTCAAGGTGCTCGTCACCGGCGCAGGCGGCTTCATCGGCCACCACCTCGTCCGGCACCTGAAGGAGCAGGGCTACTGGGTTCGCGGGGTGGACGTCAAGGCGCCGCAGTACGAGGACTCCGCCGCCGACCAGTACTTCCGGTTCGACCTGCGCGACCAGCAGAACTGCCATCTCGCCACGCTCGGCGACATCGAGGAGGTCTACGCCCTGGCCGCGGACATGGGCGGCATGGGCTACATCACGGCCAACGACGCGAAGATCCTCCACGACAACACGCTGATCAACGTCAACACGATCGAGGCGGCTCGGCGCAACGGGGTGACGCGCTACCTGTACGCCTCGTCGGCCTGCGTGTACCCCGAGCACTTGCAGGAGACGCCCGACATCGCGCCGCTGCGCGAGGAGGACGCCTACCCGGCGCAGCCGCAGGACGCGTACGGCTGGGAGAAGCTCATCGCGGAACGGCTCTGCCAGTACTACACGCAGGACTACGGCCTCGAGACCCGGATCGCCCGCTTCCACAACGTCTTCGGCCCGCTGGGGACCTGGGACGGGGGCAGGGAGAAGGCGCCGGCCGCCATCTGCCGGAAGGTGGCCTACGCGAAGCTCACCGGTGACCCGGTGGTCGAGATCTGGGGCGACGGCCAGCAGACCCGGTCGTTCTGCTACATCGACGACTGCGTCACCGGCCTGTACAAGCTCATGCGCTCCGACTACGGGGAGCCGCTGAACCTCGGCCAGGACCGCATGGTCACGATCAGCGAGCTCGCACACCTTGTCGCCGAGATCGCGGGCATCGAGATCGAGCTCGTCCACGTCGACGGCCCGCAGGGCGTCCGCGGCCGGAACTCCGACAACACGAGGCTGCGCGAGGTGCTCGGCTGGGAGCCGGAGATCTCGCTCGAGGACGGGCTGCGGCGGACGTACGCCTGGATCGAGGATCAGCTTCGCGAGCGACTCGGCCTCGAGACCGCGCAGGTGGCGTAGTGGCGACGGCACTGGCAGCTTCCGAGTGCCGGTGCGATCGAGCCGCAGCGAGGCATGGCTACGTGAACCGCGTGCGCCTCGATCCGGTCTCGCCGGACGAGCTCGCGCAGCGCGTGGCGGGCTTCGTGGAGTGCGGCCACAGCCACATCGTTCGGTTCTGCGCGGCACACCCGACCGTGCTCGCTAGGCACGACGAGGCGTACCGGGAGCTCCTCAACCGTGGCGACCTCACCGTGCCAGACGGGCAGCCGGTCGCGTGGGCGCTTCGACTATTCGGCTGCCCGGCAGAACGACTTGCCGGCTCCGACGCGATGGCGTTTCTCTGCGAGTGGGGCGTCGCAATCGGACTACGGCACTACCTCTACGGGGGAACCCCCGAGGTGGCCGGCCAGCTCGGCGAGACACTGGCTCGAAGGTACCCAGGTATCCAGGTCGTCGGAGTCGAGTCGCCACCGTTCCGCGAGCTGACGGATGCCGAGTGGCATGCAACCGCCGAGCGCATCCGTGCCGCGAGAGCCGACTGCGTCTGGATCGGCCTCGGCGCACCCAAGCAGGACTGGGCCGCCGAGCGCCTTGCCTCGGCCGATGCCCGTGCCGTGCTCCTCTGCGTGGGAGCAGCCTTCGACTTCGTCGCGGGAGCGAAGCAACGTGCACCCCGGTGGATGCAGAACAGTGGCCTCGAATGGCTCCACCGCCTCCTGCGTGAACCAAGACGCCTCGGGGGCCGCTATCTGCGCGGCAACGCGAGCTTCGTCATCGGCGTGGTCCGAGACTCCCTCGCGAATGGGCGCACTCGATCGCTGTGAGGAGCTCGCCGCCTATGGTCATCACGGGCCGAAGCATCGGCACGACTCCAGCCTCCCATCAGTGGTATCTGATTGGCGCGGTCGTACTCTGCGCCGCGTCTGGAGTCGCCCTGACTGTGGCGCCCCTGTCGACTGCGGCAGCGATCGTGGCGGCCGTGGCGGCCGTGACGTTGGCACGGAGCGGCTCGCTCGCATGGAGCGCGCTCCTCCTGGTGCTCGGAGGGTCGCTAGTCCTCGGCTACGGCTTCGCGAACGTCGGCGTCCCGACTCCGTGGATCCCGATCCCGATCACGGAGCTGCTGCTCCTAGCTCTGCTCTGGGCAGTAGCGGCGAGACCCTTCATGCAAAGGATCCCCGCGTCGTTCGCGCTTGCGGCGTGCTTTCTGGGGTTTGCCGGGATACGCCTACTCGTCGACTACCCGGTTTGGGGTCGGGACGCAGTCCGCGACTTCACCTTTCCCCTCGAGCTCTCGTTCCTTCTCGTCGGTTACTGGGCAGCCGTCACTTTCGGAATCCCACGCCTCGTACGGCCGCTCGGCTGGATCTTCCTGGCATGCGTCCTCTACTCGTTGCTCTATCCCTGGCGCGACGAACTCGCAGCAGTCAGCCCCACGGTAGGACTCCAGCGCCCCGTACCACTGCTCGGGAGCTACTCGGCCGCAGGCCCAGCCGCTGCAGCAGCGCTCTTCTACTTCGCACTCGTTCGACCGTTCGGACGTCTCTCGCTCATTCCGGCCGGAGCGGCTATCGCGGTGATTCTCATGGTGCAAAGCCGAGGGTTGTACTTGGCCATTCCCCTCGCCGCGACAGTCACAGGGTTGATCGCCCGTCGATCGAACGGAGTGGCATCGCGTCTCGCCGCTGGCCTTCTTGTCGGAGTTGTCGCCGCATTCGGAGTCATGGCGTTTGCCCCTGCCGGACGCCTGGGGCCTGTAACACCTAGCTTCGCAACGTCGCAACTCGCAACGCTTCGCGGAGACGCCGGCCCCCTCGCCGGCTCAATCTCCCACAGACGCGAATGGATGGAGAGTGTGCTTCAAACGGTCGAAGAACAGCCAGTTGGCTGGCTCATCGGGGTCGGCTTGGGTCCGGATCTGGCGGGTGGATTTCGCACGGACCAGGATGCCGCCGTTCGGAAGCCGCACAACGACTATCTGGAAACGTACGCGCGGTTCGGGATTGCGGGCTTGGGCCTCTTCCTGGCTGCCATCGGGCTGGCTCTGTTCCAAGTGTCACGCGCCGCCAGGAACGCATCTCTCGGCGAAGCACCGTTTCTCTGGTGGGTCTTCGCCATGTCGCTCGTGTTTCTGATGATCGCGGCGACACAGCCCTTGCTCGCCTTCCCGTATGGGACCGTGCCGCTCTTCTTCGCGCTCGGCGTCGGCGTTGGACGAGCCACAAAACGGCAGGACGATGCGGGCGCCTCCTAGACCACGATCCCGATGAATCAGGAGCGCCAACGGAATCGCTGGCTTGGGGGTGCACATCGGGCCGGCTGGGGGCTAGCCGACCAGTCCCTGTCCAGCCTCACGAACCTCGCGCTCGGGGTGGCGGTCGCAAGAGCGGTGTCGCCCGGCGAGTTTGGTGTCTTTGCCCTTGCTCTGACGGCCTACTGGCTCGCACTGGGTACATCGCGAGCGATCGCCACCGAGCCTTACGTCATCCGTTACACGGATGCCGCCGCGGATGCCCGCCGGAACGCCATGAGTGCTGCAGCCGGCACAGCTCTTGCCGCAGGCGTCTTCGCGGGTGTCGTTCTCGTTCTCATCGGATCGCTGGCCGGACGGGGTGTGACCACGCCAGTCCTCGCGATGGGGATCGTGATGCCGTGCCTGCTCCTGCAGGACTTCTGGCGGTTTGCCTTCTTCGTCGAGGGACAGGGCTCGGCTGCTCTCATGAACGACCTCTGTTGGGCGGTCGGATTTGCCCTCTTCCTGGCGATGCTCGCCGGACAGAGTGCTGGAGCAGGCTGGTACATCCTCGCGTGGGGCGGCGCCGCCGCGATAGCCGCCCTGTACGGCGCCAGGCAGTTGCGGACCATCCCCAACGCTCGCGCAAGCGCCCGCTGGCTGCGCGAACAAAGTGACCTAGCTCCGAGATACCTCGCGGAGTTCTGGACGACGCTCGGCGCAGGTCAGCTCTCGTTCTACATCGTTGGGGCAGTCGCAGGGGTGGCCTCCGTAGGGGCCATGCGGGCCGGGCAGATTCTCCTCGGCCCACTTCACGTTCTGTTCATGGGTCTGGGCCTTACGGCGGTCGCCGAAGGTGTGCGCTTGCTCAAGATCTCGCCGAGGGAGCTACACCATGGGGCGAAGATGCTGTCCGCACTTCTTGCAGGCGCCGCGACTGTATGGGGCTCGCTTTTGCTGCTCCTGCCTGACGACGTCGGGACCGCGCTACTCGGCCAGTCCTGGCCGGGTGGGCGGGAGGTCGTCCTGTACCTCGCCCTGGCGATGGCTGGTTCCGGCGCCATGGCTGGTGCGTTCGCAGGCATGCGCGCCCTCGCGGCGGCGAGTCTGAGTCTCCGCGTCCGACTCATCGGCGCTCCTCTGATCATCCTCGCTGTCGGTGTAGGCGCAATCGTCAACGGCGCGGTCGGCGCAGCAGTCGGCCTCGCTATCGCACAGTGGTGCACCGCCGCTGTCGCCTGGTGGCACTTCGGCGAAGCGGCAAAGCGGGTGCCGCTTGAGACGCATGCCACCGCTCCCCGCGCGCACGTCGGCGACGCGAAGCCTGCCCAGCCAACAGCTTGACGTCATGCGAGTTCTCGTCCTCCACTCCCGGTACCTGTCGGAGCACGCCTCTGGCGAGAACCGATCGGTCGACGACGAGGTACGCCTCCTCCGAGAGGCCGGACACACCGTCAGTGTCTGGCAGCCTTCCGTCACGGACAACCGACGCTCGCAGGTCGGGCGAGGGTTGAGCGCGGTCTGGGCTCGCAGCGCGGCAAAGACGGTTCGGCGACTCATCGGCGAGCACAGTCCCCAGGTCGTCCACTGTCACAACCTCTTTCCCAGTCTCTCGCCAGCCGTCCTACGCGAAGCACGAGGACAGGGCGTGCCAGTGCTCTTGTCACTCCGGAACCACCGCCTGATCTGCCTTGATGGAGCGTTATTGCGCGACGAGGCGCCGTGCACGGTCTGCGTGGGTCGGCTGCCGTGGAGAGGTGTCGTGCACGGGTGCTATCGCGACTCCGTTCTCGCTTCCGGAGCCCTCGCAACTTCGCTCAGCGTCCACCGGGGAGTCCATAGCTTCGACATGGTGAGCCGATTCCTCCCCGTAAGCGAGTTCGTGCGCGATACACACGCCAGGGCGGGGTTTCCGAGTGAGCGTATGCGTATCAAGCCAAACTTCGCGTGGCCCTCGGCAGTGCGCGAAGGCGCAGGCGACTACTTCCTCTACCTCGGCCGACTGTCGCAGGAGAAAGGGCTTGCCACACTGCTCCCCGCACTTCGTGAATCAGGTCATCGCCTGGTCGTCGCAGGCACTGGCCCCGACGAGGCCGATCTCCGTCGAGCTGCACCGCCGTCCGTCGAGTTTCGCGGAGTCGTGGATCCGGCGAACGTTCCTGATCTCATCCGCGCGGCACGCGCAGTCGTCGTGCCCTCTCTCTGCCAGGAGGCCTTCGGCCGAGTGGTAGTCGAGGCCTACGCCGCCGGCGTGCCGGTGATCGCGAGTCGCACGGGGGGCCTCCCCGAGATCGTGGAACACAATGAGTCTGGGCTCTTAGTTGACGGCGGCGACCGGAAGGGGTGGTACGAGGCGATGGAACGCCTCCTCAACGACAGAGAGTCCGAGCAGATGGGTATCCGCGCCTTCGCGCTTTGGCAACGGAGATACAGCCCGGAACGTGGTCTTGCAGAACTCGAGGCGGCATACGAGGTCGCACTCGCCGGAACTACGGACGGGCGTAGGGGGTAGGTGTGCGGCGGATCCACTACGCGCGCAGGCTTACTTACTCGCCGCTGCTGACCCGGATCGTCCGTGCTGCCGGATTGCGGCCGCTCGCGCGACGCGTATATCACCTGCTGGCTGCACGATCCGCTCCGACGTTGTCCCTGACAGCGCACTCACACACAGTCGCGTTCTGCTCACCCGACCCATACGAGTATCGCCTGACTGAGTTTTCATGGTTGAAGGAGCGAAAGACCCTTGAAATCATCGTGGGAGAACTGCGGCCGGGAGACGTTCTGTTGGACGTGGGCAGCAATCTCGGACTATTCGCGCTCTTTGCGGCAGCCGCAGTCGGTCCCGACGGGTCCGTTTACGCAGTCGAGCCTTCGCCTCGTGCCTACGCCATGCTGCGCCGCAACATCGAACTCAGCGATGCTCAGCGCGTAATCGGATCGTTCAGAGTCGCCCTCAGCGACAAGGCAGGAACTGGCGGCTTCGTCATGGCTGGCGCCTTAGACGTTGCGCAGACATCGCATCTTGTGCGGACCGATGGAGAACGCGCAGACATGGCCGTCGAGGTCTTGCGAGGCGACGACTTTCTCGACGCGAATTCTCTGCGCTTCCCGACGGTAGTCAAGATCGACGTGGAGGGTCATGAGTACCAAGTGCTCTATGGGCTGGCGCGAACGCTGTCGCGACCGGAGTGCAGGCTGCTCATCTGCGAGATCCATCCAGAGCACCTTTCGCCGCACGTCACGGTCGAGCGGATTGCGAGGCTCTCGGAGGTGTTCGGATTCACCGGGCACGAACTGCGCCCGCGCGACGGAGAGCTTCAGCTCGTAGCGTTTCGATCGATATGAACTCCGTGCCGCAACCGGCTATCTCCGTGGTGATTCCGACCCTCGCACGTCCGCAGGAGCTCGCGAGAGCAGTGAGGAGCGTGCTTGCACAAACGTACTCCGGCCACATTGAGGTGCTCATCGTCGCGATCGACTCCAGTCCCTGTCTCGACATTCCTGAGTCTCCGAACCGGTCACTCCGCGTCGTGCTCGCCTCCACACCTTGCTCGGCTGGCCGTGCGCGAAACCTCGGGGTGTCCCATGCGGCACACGACCTAGTCGCATTCCTAGACGACGACGATCAGTTTCGTCTGCAAAAGCTGAGTCGCCAGGTTCAGCGGATCGATGAGTTCGACGCCGTGTTCACGGGCGTTCGGTTCCACGCGAACGGCCGGATAGCCGATCACGTACCCAGTCTGAGCAGCGGCCTAACGTATGCCGCGGTGACCGGCGAGTTCTTCGCGGTGCAAACCCTTCTGATCAGAAGAGAGGCGTTTGGCGAGTTGGGTGGCTTCGACCCGCTACTTCCGAAAGCGGAGGATCAGGACTTCGTGATGCGGATTGGACGCACGCTCCGAGTCGCGGTCATCCCCGAGCCGCTCGTTGTGGTGGAGAGAGGTCACACAAGTCGCATGACGCTTGACTACGGGACTGGAGCGATCGCTTTCGAGATCCTTCGCAGGAAGCATCCTCACGTTTACGCGCGTTATCCGGAAGCTCTGCTAGTGGCGCACACGCGTCTTGGTTGGTTGGCCTTCGGCTCGGGCAACCGGAGCTCGGCGAGATACCACGCGTGTCGAGCGCTGCGTATGTCACTGGGTTGCAGCTCCGCGTGGCTGCTCCTCGCGTCCGCACTGATGCTTCCGCAGCGCGCATTCTTCGTCTTGCTGCGCATGCGGCGACTGCGCTGGAGGCGCGGTGACCCCTGACCGCATCGGTCAGAGATGCGTCGACTGCAGTCGATCCTGACGTTGCGTGCGCGCGTCTACGGTGACCGTTCTAAGCACGTGCGCGCATCGCATCACCTGAGGGTAGGCGCCAGTGCGAGCTGGAGGTACGCGCGGCCCACGGCTGCACGTCGCGCGCTCGCTCGGCCGCGGCCAGCGCCTCGTCGAGGTCGCGGCGCTCGACGGCGTCCAGACTCCGGGCGACCTGCCGGTCCGCAAGAAGCGGGATCGCCTGCGCGACGGTGCGGGCAGAAGCCCGATCCTCGCCGGCAGTCACGAACCGGGCCACGTGCGGTCGCGCGAGAACGTCGCGTAGCTCGGCCAGCAGTAGCTCCGAGACAACGAGCTCGAACCGCCCCGCTCTCCACGCCGCGAGAAGCGCGGCCGGACTTCCGTTCAGCTTCCGGATACCTACGAACACGGCTCAGGCGGGCCGCCGAGCGCGCGCACGCGATCAGGCCCTCCCGCGGGGCGACGGCCCACACGCGGACAGCCCCGGCGCGCCGTCCTCGGGCTCGTTGCGATAGACGAGCCGGAAGCCCGGCTTGCCCTCCCACGCAGGAAGGTCGAACGCGATACGCCGGCAGCCCTCGAGCAGACGAAGGTTGTAGCGCTCCCGCAGCTCGCCTCCTAGCCACGGATCGCGCCGAAGCTCGAGCATGAGCGCGATCGCGGCCTTGACGAGATCGGGATCGGTCCTGGCGAGCTCCTCGAGGTCGTCGCTCACCCCGGGGCTCTGCCCTGACCTCGTAGCTCACGCGTCGAGCAGCTCCTCAGCTCCGAAGCGTCTGGCGAGATCCTCGACGGGGATCAGATCCTCGGCCGGGGTCGGCTCCGCGAGACGCTCCCGCGCGAGCAACATCATCCCGAAGACCTCCAGGTCGTCTTCGAGCTCCTCGAGCTCCCTCATCGCCGCGATGACATCGACCTCCGGGATCATCACGAGGCCCGTCTTGCGGTGCGGGCCGACTGCTACTGCCTGCTCGACGAGCGAGTCGCTCGGCTCCGTCAGCTGACTGAACCGCCTCGCGACTTCGGGGAGTGCCTTGCGCGCCTCCTCCAACGTCAGGCGTTGCACCCCAGGCACCGCGGACGCAGCAAGGTCGGAACCATCGAGGCTCTGCTTGCGTGCCACAGTTGCCTCCTAGACTCGCACGGAACCCGTAACAGAATGTAGCCCTCCCGCGGACAGAAGTCATCCGTCGCCGCGCTGGTCTCTGAACAGCGGCGAGCGCGGGTTCAGCTCCGCCGCTCTCCGCAGGCTCCGCTCCGCTGCCTCCACCCGCCCCAGCTTCGTCTCCAGCCGCGCCGACACGAGCCACAGGCGCCAGTTTCTCCCGTCGCGCTCGAGCGCCTCGTCGATCGACGCGCTCGCTGTTCGGAGCTCGCCGCGCAGCTCCCTGACGAGGGCGAGCTGGAGGTACGGGCTCGCCGCCCACGGCTGCACGTCGCGCGCGCGCTCGGCCGCGGCCAGCGCCTCGTCGAGGTCGCGGCGCTCGGCGGCGTCCTGGCTGCGAGCGATCTCGCGGTCGGCCGCGAGCGGGACCGCCTGCGCCGCGAGCAGGCCGAGCGCGACGAGGGCGAGGACGGCTCCGGCCACGAGCCCGCGCGAGCTCGCGACCGCGCCCGGTGCCTCGTCGACCCGCGCGCCCGGCCCGGTCACGACCGCGAGCGCGATCACCGCCACCACGCTCACCGCCGTCAGCTCCCACACCCAGTCCACCGACGCGGCCACCACCCACCCGGCGAAGACGGCGGTCAGCGCCGCGACGGTCACGCGGTCTCTCCCCGTCGAGCGGAGCGAGCGGCGCGCGCCGAACGCGAGGCCGGCGAGGACGAGCGCGACGACCAGCGCCAGCCCGGCCGGCCCGAGCTCGCCGAGCGTCTCGAGGTAGAGCGAGTGCGCGTCGCGCACGAAACCGCCCCTGGTCGCGGTCTCCGCCCACCACGCCTCGTACGAGCCGGCGCCCTCGCCGAGCGCCCGGTGCGCCCGCCACTGGTCGACGGCCACCGTCCAGTGCTCCCAGCGCCCGCTCCCGCTCGCGCTCAGCAGGTGCGCCTTGATGAAGTCGTCGCGGTCGATCGACTCGCCCGGCGGCGCCTTGAAGGCGCGGACGCGCTCGACGGGATCGCTCGCCACGATCCCGGCCAGAAGCGCGAGCACGGCGAGCCCGGCCGCGACCCGGCTCACCCACAGGCCCGGCCGCACCCGCTCCCCGAGCAGCCGGCACCCAAGGGCGTACACGACCGCGGCCGCCGCGCACGCGAGCCCGATCCACGCCGCCGCCGATCGCCCCTCGTCGCGCGCGAGCTCGGTGCCGAGCGGGCCGTCCACCAGCGCGTCGCGCTCGAGGAGGATCGCGATCGCGGCCGCGCTCGCGGCGAGGGCGACGGCGACTGCCGTAGCCGCGCTCCAGCGGCGCTCCGTGAGGACGAGGAACGCGAGCACGCCGACGGCCGCGGTCGCGACGCCGCCGCGCGAGGACGCGAGGTAGATCACGGCCGCGATCGCGGGGATCGGCGCCAGCGCCAGGCCGCGCACCGCGCTCGACCGCGCGACGAGCGCGACCCGCAGCAGCAGCGGGACGCCGAGCGCGACGAAGATCGCGAGGCCGTTCCAGTAGCCGAGCGGGAAGCTCAGGCGCGTCGTCCCCCGGAAGAAGGCTGCGAGGTCGCGGTCGGAGAACGTGTCCGGGAAGAGGCGGCTGACGAGCGCCATCACCGCGATCGCCGTGATCGCGAGCGCGAGCGCGTCCGCCCAGCGGCCGAGCGTGCGGCGCGTGGCCGCGAGCGCGACCAGCACGTAGAGCGCGAAGAACAGGGCGACGCGATCGAACTCCGCGAACGCGGCCTCCGCGCTCGGCGCCCACAGCACGGACGCGAGCGTCCAGCCCGCGAGCGCGGCGAGCAGCCCTCCCGTGACGAGGGTCGCGGCCGGGAGGCCTCTCACCCGGAGCAGGCCGAGCGCGACGCCGAGGACGATCGCCCACAGGACGACGATCGCGACCGTCGCGCGACTCGACAGCGAGTAGCTGCCGTTGTCGTACGCGATCCAGGTGACGGCCGCGGCGACGAGGCCCGTGAGCAGGAGCCCGGGCTCGACCTGCCCCCTGGCCCCGCGGAGGACGCGCACGAGGCGAAAGGCTACTGTTCGACGCCGATGGGCACACACGTGAAGCGGGAGCCGCGCCTCGCGCGCACGGCCGCCCTCGCGGGGCTCCTCGCGCTCGTCTCGTCGCTCGCGTGGGCCGCGCCCGCGCACGCGCAGGAGCCGCCCTCCTCGGTGTTCCAGTACGTCGAGCTCGTCCCCGAGGCGAGCGGGGCGAAAGCGCCGGGGCTCGGGAAGGAGACGACGACGCCGCTGCCGCCGAAGGCCAAGGGCGCGCTCGAGGGCGTCGACCCCGAGACCGCCGCCGCGCTCGAGCAGGTCGCCACGTCGTCGAACTACGGCGCGCCGGCGAACCCGGAGCCGCCGAAGACAACTCGCCTCGCGCCGCCGCCCACCGACGCGTCGGTCGAGAAGGCGCTCGCGGGCACCGTCTCCGCGGTGTCCTCGACGCGCGACCGTCAGCTCGTGGGGATGCTGCTCGCGCTGCTAGGCGTCACGGCCGGCGCAGCGGTGCTCGCCGCCCGGCGGGCACGCTCCTCAGGCTGAGCTCCTCGGGCGTCTGTAGACCCTCGTCGATGATCCGCTCCGCCAACCGTGACTTGGGCTGCGAGAGACGGTCGCTACGCTCGCGTCCACGGCGGCGTGCGGCGCCACGGGCGCCACGTCCCGCGCACGAGCTGGACGTCCGACCACTCGAGGCCGCGCGCGGCGAGCTCCGCGTGGACTCTCCGCACCTCGCCGGCGAAGTCGTAGTCCCCGCCCGGCGTGCCCTCGTGCCGCACGCGCACCGCGTCCACGATCCCGAGCGCGCACCCGTCCCGCTCGAGCTCGAACCAGTCGAGCTCGAGGCCCCAGCCCATCCCCCGCTCCTCCGGGAACGGGACGATGCGGTCGCGCCACGCGGGGCCGACGGCGAAGAGCGGGCCGATCTCCACGAACGACGTCCTGCGCGCGCGGGAGCGGGGGCGCGCGCTCGTGATCGGGTGGTCGACGCGCGTGTCGGTGCGCGCCGGCTGCGCGAGATCGAGCCCGCCGCGCCGGCAGACGCGCTGGAGCGCGACCACGTCACCGCGCTCGAAGGCCACGTCGTCGTCGCTCACGACGAGCCAGGAGGCCGGTGCGCCGAGGCTCCCAAGGATCCGGTTCAGGAGCGGAAGCCTCTGCCCCGGGCCGGAGCCGACCGTGTGCGGGGCGAGCTCGTCCGGGATGTCGTCGAGCGCCCACCACGCCACCGTCCAGCCCTGGGCGAGCGCCGGCTCGCAGATCGCTCGGACGAGGTGCGCGTTCCGGGCCCGGTAGACGCCGATGAGCGCGGCCGTGGGCGCCACGGCGCGAAGGCTAACGCGGGGGCTAACGCGGGGTCAGAGCCCGAGGCCGATCCCGGCGCCGAGCGAGGTGCTGCGGACGACGTCGCGCATCCCGACCACGCCCACCGGCCGGTCGTCCTCCACCACGGGCAGGTGGTGGATCCCATGCTCGGTCATGAGGAGCGCGGCCGCGGGAAGCGCGGCGCTCGGCCGCACGGTCAGCGGCTCCGCCGTCATCCACTGGCGGACGCGGCCGTCGCTCGGGTGGACGCGGCCCGCGACAGCGCGCAGCAGGTCGCGCGAGGTGAGGATCCCGATCAGGCGCCCGTACTCGACGACGAGCGCCGAGCCGAGATCGCGCTCGGCCAGCCGCTCGGCCACCTCGCCGAGCGTGTCCTCGGGCGCCACGAGCAGCGGGTCTGGCGTCATCACGTCGCCCACGCGCTGCGCCTCCAACTCGTCGACCCAGTCGGCGGACGGCTCGGGGAGGCGGCCTGCGGCACGCGCGGTCAGCTCCTCCTCGAGCGGCACCTCGACCGGGACTCCCTCGGTCTCCGGCTGGGGCTCGAGCGCGAGCTCGCCGGAGGTGAGCCGCGCGAGGAGCGGGGCGAGCCGGCGGCCGACGAGCTTCGCCGGCGGCCACCAGAGCGGCTCGAGGCTCGCCTCGGAGCGCTCGGCCGCGCTCCCCTCGCGCTCGCCCCGCAGGTAGTGCGGCGCGCCGCCGGTCAGCAGCAGCCCGCGCAGCACCGGCTCGAAGGGTCTCGGATCCAGCTCGACGCCGGCCTCGGCTGCGATCGCCTCCGCCGCCGCGTCGGCCTGCTGCGCCGCCAGCCCGCCCTGCTTCACGGGGAAGCTCGTGATGTCCCCCGCCGCGTAGACCCCGGGGATCCCCTGCACGCGGCCGTGCGTGTCGACCGGGATGAAGCCGTCGAACGTCTGCGGGATCCCGCCGATCCAGGGGCCGTGCAGCCGCGGGAGCGCAACCACGCGGTCGGCCGGGAGGATGCCGCCGCCGACGAGGATCAACTCACCGTCCCTGGCGTCCGCGGGGTACGCGCGCAGGTGCGTCGCGATCTCGTTCTCGTCGAGCAGCTCCTGCACCGCGCGGCTGGCGTCGCGCCCGAACAGGCGCAGCGGCTGCTCCTCGGGCGTGACGAGCGCGACGGTGACGTCCTCGAGGCCGCGCTCCTTCACCCAGGCCGTGGTCATCAGCGCCAGCTCGTATGCGGGCAGGCTCCAGACCGCGCCGGCCGGCACCGCGAAGACGACGTGGCGGGCCGCGCCGTCCTCGAGCTCGGCGAGCAGCTCCCGGATGCGGGCGGTGTCGGCCGGGCCGCGGAAGGTGATCGCGCCGTCGACGGCGCGAGTCGGCGCGGCGCCGCAGGCGATCAGCAGGGCGTCGTAGGGGACGGCCCCGCCCGGCGCCATGTACGCGAGCCGGCGGTCGGCGTCGACGGACACGAGCGAGCTCGGCACGAAGCCCGCGCCCGCCTCGAGCGCGAGCTCCGAGAGATCGAAGTGGCGCACGGGGCCGCGGTCGAACGGCTCCGCGACCGCGAGCGGGCGATGCCAGAAGCGCGGGTCGGGCGCGTAGAGCTCGATGTCGACGCGCTCCTCCGCGAGCTCGCGCAACGCGAGCATCGCCTCCAGCGCGGCGACGCCGCCACCGGCGATCACGACCTTCTTCCGGCTCCCGCCGTCCATCTCCGACCTCCTTTCCGGCGATGGTGCCCCCGGAGCGCGGCGGCGGCATCAGCCCTTTCCCGCAGATCGCATCCGCGAACTCCGCGCAGTCACGGCCGCGCCGGCGCCCCACGCACGCACGACCACGGCACCTACGCGGGCGGGGCCATGCCTGGAAGCTCGCCCTCACGTGAAGGCGGCGGGGGCGACGCGGTCGGGAGATCGGCCGCGCGCCACGCCTCGAACCCGCCGGCGACGTCGCCTGCGCGCTCGAAGCCCAGCTCGACGAGGGCCGCGGCGGCGAGCGACGACGAGTAGCCGTGCTCGCAGAGGACGAGGACGCGCTCGCCGAGCCCCGGCGCGTGCGGGCTGCGCGTGGCGCTGTCCGGGTCGAGCCGCCACTCGAGCACGGTGCGGGGCACGTGCAGCGAGCCGGGGACGACGCCGTCGCGCTCGCGCGCAGCGTCCGAGCGTATGTCCACGAGCACCGCTCCCTCCCTCATCGCCGCCCACGCCTGCGCCGGCTCCAGGCGCTCGATCCGCGAGCGCGCCTCCGCGAGCAGCTCCTCCAGCGTCCTCCGCGCCATCGTCGGGCGTCTACGCTACTCCCCGTGAGCGGCGCGGCCGCCGAGATCGTCTTCGATCGCGTGACGAAGCGCTATCCGGGCCGGGCGGAGGCAGCTGTGAGCGACCTCTCGCTCACGGTGCCCGCGGGGGAGATCTGCTGCCTCGTCGGCCCGTCGGGCGCGGGCAAGACGACGGCGATGAAGCTCGTCAACCGGCTGATCGACTTCGAGGAGGGCGACATCACGATCGGCGGTGAGAGCGTGCGCTCGCTCGACCTCACGGAGCTCCGGCGCGGGATCGGGTACGTGATCCAGCAGGTCGGGCTCTTCCCGCACATGACCGTGGCCGAGAACATCTCGACCGTGCCGCGGCTGCGGGGCTGGGAGAAGGGCCGGACCAGGCTGCGCGTGGACGAGCTCCTCGACCTCGTCGACCTCCCCGCGGAGGACTACCGGGCGCGCTTCCCGTCGCAGCTCTCCGGCGGCGAGCGCCAGCGCGTCGGTCTCGCGCGCGCGCTCGCGGCCGACCCGCCCGCGATGCTCATGGACGAGCCGTTCGGCGCGCTCGACCCGATCACGCGCGCGCGGCTCCAGCACGAGCTGCTGCGGATCCAGGGCGCCGTGCGCAAGACGATCATCTTCGTCACCCACGACATCGACGAGGCGATCCTGCTCGCCGACCGGATCGCGATCCTGCGGGAGGGCGGCGTGCTCGCGCAGTACGACACGCCGGCGCGGATCCTCGAGCACCCGGCCGACGACTTCGTGGAGCGGTTCATCGGCTCCGATCGCGGGATCAAGCTGCTCTCACTGCGCCGGCTCGACGAGCTCGAGCTCGCGCCGCTGGACGGCGCGATCGACCTGCGCGCGAGCGGCGACACGACCATGCGCGACGCGCTCTCGCAGATGATCACGCACGGGTCGCGCTCGCTCGTCGTCGTCGACTCGGAGGGGCAGCCGCGCGGCGTCGTCACGCTCGACGCGCTCGCGGCGCTGGCCGAGTGAGCGGCGGCCTCCTCCTCGCGCAGGGCGAGCCGATCATCCCGGACTTCGGCGAGGGGAGCGACTGCGTCGTCGAGAACCGCTTCTTCTGCCCCGACTGGGTGCGCGACAACTGGGCGGGCGTGATCCAGCCGGCGCTGCTCCAGCACGTGAAGCTCGTCGTCATCGCCGTGGCGATCGGGTTCGTGCTCTCGTTCGCGGCCGCGCTCGTCGCGCACCGCTACCGGCTGGTCGAGGCGCCGTTCACCGCGTTCTCGGCGGTCGTGTACACGATCCCCAGCCTCGCGCTCTTCCAGCTCCTGGTGCCGGTGACGGGGCTGACGGTGACGACGGTCGAGATCGCGCTCGTCGGGTACACGCTGCTCATCCTCTTCCGGAACACGCTCGAGGGGCTGCGCAGCGTGCCGCCGGACGTGCTCGAGGCGGCGCGCGGGATGGGCTACACGCGGGGGCAGACGCTGTGGCGGGTGGAGCTGCCGCTCGCGGTGCCGGCGATGTTCGCGGGGCTGCGGGTGGCGGTCGTGTCGACGATCGCGCTCGCGACGGTGGCCGCGCTCGTGATCCCGTACGGGCTCGGGTACCCGATCTTCCTCGCGCTCCGCGAGGCGTTCAAGACCGAGATCGTGGTCGCGGGCGGGCTCGCCGTGCTGATGGCGCTCGTCGCGGACGCGCTGCTCGTCGCCGCGCAGCGCGCGCTCACGCCGTGGGCGAGCGCGAGGAGGCTCGCGTGAGCTGGCTCCTCGCCGCCGACCTCGGTGTGTTCGCCGACGCGCTGCGGTTCGTCGCCGACGAGCGCACGCTGATCCTCGAGAAGACGTGGGAGCACCTGAAGCTCTCGGGCGCGGCGATCGCGATCGCGATCGTGCTCGCGCTCCCGCTCGGCGCCTGGCTCGGCCACCTCCACCGCGGCTCCTTCGTGGCGATCAACCTCGCGAACGTGGGCCGCGCGCTCCCGAGCCTCGCCGTCATCGCGATCGGCCTCGCGTTCCTCGGGATCGGGTTCGCGAACGTGGCGCTCGCGCTCGTCGTCCTCGCCGTGCCGCCGATCCTCACGAACGCGTACGTGGCGGTGGACGAGGTCGAGCCGGACGCGGTCGAGGCGGCGCGCGGGATGGGGATGACCCGGAGGCAGATCCTGTGGCGGGTCGAGCTGCCGATGGCGCTGCCGCTGATCTTCGCCGGGATCCGGACGGCGGTCGTCTTCGTGGTCGCGACCGCTACCATCGCCGCGGTGGCCGGTGGTGGGGGCCTGGGCGACATCATCGTGAACCGCGCCGCGTACGGGCTCGAGGGCGTCGTCGGGGCCGCGATCTGCGTCTCCGTCCTCGCGCTCGCCGCGGACTTCCTGCTCGGGCTCGTGCAACGTCTGCTCACCCCGCCGGGACTACGGGCCGACGTGCACGCGTTGGAGCCCGACGTGACCACGGGCGTGACCCGGTTGTAGGGTGGCTTCGGGCCGGGTTTCCTCTCTATCCCTGAAAGGGGGTCGTGCTGTGATCCGCAAGCACAACCGGCGCGCCGCCAAGGCCGCCTACTCCGTCGCACTCGGCGTCGCTCTCCTGTTAGGGCTTTCCGCCGCTGCGGCGCCCGCAGCACCGCAGCAGTCGACGCCGATCATCGTCGGCGCCAAGAACTTCCCCGAGCAGTACATCCTCGGGCAGCTGTACCGGCAGGCGCTCGTCGCAGCCGGGTTCAAGGTGGGCTACAAGGAGAACATCGGCTCCACCGAGCTGATCGACACCGCGCTCAAGAGCAGGCAGATCACGCTCTACCCGGAGTACACCGGGGTCATGCTCTCGGTGACGTTCAAGCGCAAGTCGCTGCCGAAGACGCCGCAGGCGACGTACTCACTCGCCAAGCAGCTGTACGAGCGGCGCGGGCAGACGCTTCTCGCGCGGACGCCGTTCCAGGACCGCGACGTGATCGCGGTCACGCGGGCGACGGCCAAGCGCTACAACCTGAAGACGCTCTCCGACCTGAAGCGCGTGCCGAACCTGTCGATCGCCGGCTTCCCGGAGTGGAACACGCGCTGGCGCGGGCAGATCGGGCGCCAGTACGGCGTGAAGGGGTTCAAGTTCGTGCCGCTCGCGGGCATCTCCGCGTACCAGCTGCTCGACCAGGGCGACGTGCTCGCGGCCGACGTCTTCACCACCGACCCGCCGCTCCTCGGGAGCAAGTACGTCCAGCTGCGCGACCCGAAGAACATGTTCGGGTTCCAGCACGTTGCCCCGGTGGTCGACCAGCGGCTCGTGCAGCAGTACGGGACGAGGTTCACGAGCACCATCAACAAGGTCACGCGCCTGCTCACGGTCAAGGCCATGCAGGCGATGAACAAGGCGGTCATCGTCGACCAGCGGCCCGCCGCCAGGGTGGCGGACGCGTTCCTGAAGGCGAACGGCCTGAAGAAGAAGTAGCCACGGCGAGAGCCGCCGCGGCCTGTGCGCCGCGGCGGCTCCCCCGTCCGGGTGCCGAGCGCGGGCCGCGGCCGCGTGTACGGTGTCGGCCGGGCGGGTAAGGAGGTAGTGCCGTGAGCGACCGCACCTGTCCAACCTGCGCGCAACCCGTCTCCGCCGGCGCCCGCTTCTGCCAGAGCTGCGGCGTGCGGCTCGACGCGGAGCCCGGGGAGCCGGGCTCGATCTCGTACTCGCAGCCGGAGCTGCGCCTGTTCGGAGTCCTCACCCCCACGCCGACGCTCGTCCTCGCGTGCGTCGTGCTGATCGGCTCGATCGTCGCGCTCGCGACCGGCAGCGTCGTCCCCGGAGTGATGCTGCTCGCGTTCGCGGCGGCACTCTTCGTGCTCTTCTACGGCGCCGCCGAGCGCGACCGCGAGAGCAGCCGTGTCGGGCGCGCAGCCGTGGACGGCGTCGAGCGCGTGTTCGGCTGGGTGCGCTTCGGCCGCGAGTCGGCGACCGCGTGGAGCGGCGCGGGCCGGCGGGTCGTGCAGATCAAGCGCGAGCAGCGCCGGCTCCGCAGCGGGCGGGGGGAGGGGCAGCTGGCGCTGGGCGAGGCCGCGTACGCGCAGGACGAGCCCGGGATCGCGTCCCTCCGCGCGCGGATGGCGCAGATCGACGACGCGATCGCCGAGGGCGAGCGGGAGCGAGAGGCGGCCCTCGCGCGCGCCCGTACCCGCGTGGACGACGAGCGCCTCACCGTCCAGCCGACCGAGCATCTCCCGCCCGACCAGGCCGACGGCGGCGAGGGCCAGGCCCGCCCGACGAGCTAGTCGAGCGCTGGACGGGCGGCTACGGCCGCAGGTAGGTGATCAGCAACAGGTCGCCGCTGGACACGAACGCGGACGACGGCCTCGTGCACCTCACCCGGGCTCGCAGCTCACCGCTGCCGCTCACGTAGGCGCTCGCCGCGCCGCCCGGCGCGAGGTTCGCGAGCGACACCTCCTTCGTCCCCACCGAGCGGGAGGCGAGCCGGACCCAGGTGCGCGTCGACCAGCGCCAGATGGAGACGGTCTGCGCGCACGTCTGCGAGCTCTTTCCCGTGTAGGTCACGCGCAGGCTCGAGAGCGTCCTCGGGACCCTGGTGAAGCGCCCGTACCACGACGCCGTGCGCGTACCGGCCGCCGTCGAGGCGACGGCGAAGTAGACGTTGTCGTCCTTCGCCAGGCTCGCCGCCGACCCGGCGCGCCGCGAGCCCGTCTCGACGACGGCGCCCGCGGGGCGCGCGGTGACGCGCGTGGGCGCGGGCTTCGGTGCGGGCGCGGGCGCGACGGGCGGGGCGGGCGCTGCGTTGACGACGATCGTGAGCGGCCTCGTGCGGGTCTGCACGACGCTGCCGGCGTCCGACACCTGGACGGTGACGGGGAACGACCCGCTCTGCGTCGGCGTCCCGGTGATCGCGCCCGTCGTCTGGTTCAGGGCGAGCCCCGCGGGGAGGCTCCCGGCGGCGAGCGACCAGCCGTACGGCGGCGTCCCGCCGGTCGCCTGGAGCGTCTGTGAGTAGGCCTGGCCGGCGGTGACCGGGGACAGGCTCGTGGTCGTGATCTCGAGCTGCGCGATGATCGTGAGCGAGAGCGCCTGCGTGTCGGTCAGGCCGATGCTGTCGGTCACGCGGACGGTGAACGGGAAGGTGCCGGCGGCGGACGGGATGCCTGCAACGACGCCCTCCGGCCCGAGGGTCACCCCGCCGGGAAGCGCGCCGGAGTCGAGCGTCCACGTGTACGGCGGCGCGCCTCCGGCCGCCGTCAGCGCCATGAGGTAGCCACTGCCCACGAGGCCGCTCGGGAGCGCGGTGGTGAGGATGTCGACCGAAGCGAGCACCGCGATCGAGAGCTCCTTCGTGACGCTCTGGCCCAGGTCGTCGGTGACCCGGACGCTGAACATGTGGAAGCCGGGCGCCGTCGGGATGCCCGAGATGACCCCGTCCGCGCCCAGAGTCAGCCCCGGGACGAGCGAGTGGGACTGAAGCGTCCAGGTGTACGGCGGGGCGCCCCCGCTCGCCGCGAGCCCGTGGGAGTACGCGACACCCACGACGCCCCCGGGAACGCTCGCGGTGGTGATGGCCGGGGCGGTGAGAACCGAGACGTCGATCGTGAGCTCCCGCGTCACGAACTGGTCGCGCGCATCGGCGACACGCACCGTGAAGGATGACGAGCCCACTGTCGACGGCTCGCCCGAGATGGTGCCGCTCGGAGTCAGCGTCAACCCTGCCGGT
Source organism: Actinomycetota bacterium (assembly GCA_004366385.1). Classification (GTDB taxonomy): domain Bacteria; phylum Actinomycetota; class Thermoleophilia; order Gaiellales; family Gaiellaceae; genus GMQP-bins7. The sequence goes on along the minus strand of SIRU01000063.1, from coordinate 37,441 downwards.
AGCGACCCCGACACTCGCTTCCATGTGTACGGCGGCGTGCCACCGCCGGCCGCGAGCGCCTGCAAGTAGGGAACGCCCACGAAGCCGCCGGGGAGACCCGAGGTCGTGACACCCAACGGCGCAACGACCGTGATCGAGAGCTCCTGCGTGTCCGTCTGCGTGAGGCCGTCCGTCACGCGGACCGTGAACGTGGACGAGCCGGGCGCCGTCGGCGTTCCGGTGATCGTCCCGTCCGGGCCGAGCGTAAGCCCCGCCGGGAGGGACCCGGAGTCGAGCGTCCATGCGTACGGCGGCGAGCCGTTCGCGGCGGCGAGAGCCTTCGAGTACTGGTCGCCGACGATCCCGACCGGGAGACTCGTGGTCGTGACGTACGGCAGCGGCAGCGGCGTGACTTCGATCGAGAGCTCCTTCGTGGCGGTCTGGTCGAGGTCGTCGTTGACGCGGACGGTGAACGTGGACGAGCCGAGGGCAGTCGGCGTGCCGGAGATGGTGCCGTCGGACGCCAGCGTCAGCCCCGCGGGGAGCGAGCCCGAGTCGAGGGCCCACGTGTACGGCCCCAGGCCTTCGGTCGCAGCGAGGGTCTGCGAGTACGGGACGTCGACGGCGCCGCTGAACAGGGTCGACGTCGTCACCACGGGACTCGACAGGAACTCGTAGCCGATCCGGTCGTCAGGATACTCACCGGTGGTGGCCGGTCTGAACGAGATCGTGGCACCGATCAGACCGCCACTCTCGGGGACGGTGTGGTGGTTCAAGCCTCCCCACAATGTGGCCCCTAGGTGCTCGATGGCCACACCCTCGGTGGCGAACATGCGCACCGGCGGCGCCGGCGCCGTCCAGCCCGCGGCGGGCCGGTCGAAGACGTACACGGCGCCCTGGTGCTCGTTGTATCCGACCGTCTCAACGGTGCCGCAGACGAGGCGAGCGCCGCCCCGCACCACGCTCGAGCACGTGAACACGGCGCGCTCGGACGGGGCCGGCGCGGTCAGCCGAGTGCGCTGCACCCAGCCGGCGGAGGTGCGCTCGTACACCCAGACCGCACCGGCGAAGAGCGGCAGGTCGTCAGCCCGCAGCGCCGTGATCGCGAGAGTCGAGCCGTCGTCCGAGAGCGCGAGCGCGCGGCCGAACTCGTTCCACGGAACGCCCGGCTCCGGGGTCTCGATCGTGTCGGTCAGCGTCCAACCGGCGCCGGTTCGGCTGTACTCGTACACACGTCCGCACCCGAGGTCGGCGCGGAGCAGTCTCGTGCCGTCACCGGAGATCGCGATCTGGCGTCGCGTGATGCTGTTCGCGCAGCTCTCGCCCTGCGGCAGGGCGAGCGACTCCTCGAGCTCCCAGCCTGCCTCGCCGCGAGCGTAGACGAGCGTGTGGCTCGGCGTCATCACGGCGACTCGCCCCCCGTCGTTCGAGATCGTGCCGCCCTCGGCGAAGAAGCGGCAGTCCGCGTCAACGAGCGATCCGGTCTCGTCGAGGCCGGGCGGGAACAGCGTCCCGTCGAGCTCCCACGCGGACGCGCCGCGACGGTAGACGAAGGCAGCGCAGCGGAAGTGAAAGCCGAGCTCCGGCGTGAACACCGCTCCGAAGTGATCTGGAACGATCAGCAGGCTGGACCCGTCGCCCGAGAGCTCCGTCACGGCGCCGAAGTGGAAGCAGTTCGCCCAGTTGGCGGCGACGTCCGTGCCGAGGGTGGGCGCGCGAATCACGCCGTCCGGAATCCAGGCCGCCGCCGTCCTCCGCTCGACGAAGACGCCGCCGGTGTCGGACGTGTCGAAGTAGCACCCGTCCCCGTGGAACGTGTACACGGTCTTCGCGCGCACGGTCGCATCGTCCGAGAGCGACAGGTTGTAGAAAGAGAGGTCAACGTCCGCCCCCTCGGGCGCGGGATTACTGCCGGCCGGCGCCGCCAGCGGCGCCTGCGACCAGCCCGGCGGCGACCCTTCGCTGCGGAACACGGCTCTCACCGGCGGCGCGGCGGCGGGTGGGATCACGCACGACGCCGTCCCCGAGCACGCGCCCGACCAGCCGGCGAAGGTCGAGCCCGGCGACGCGCTGGCGGTCAGCGTCACCTCGGTTCCCGCTGCGAACTCGACCACGCACCGATCCGAGCACGGGTCGGCTCCGGGCGAGAACGAGACCGTCCCGTGCCCCGTGCCACTGAACACGACGCAGACGCGCTGGCCCGCGACCACGGCCGGATCCGCCGCCGCGGCCAAGTCGAGCTGGCCGCAGCTCGAGACCTTGCCTGCCAGGTCGTCCACGGGTCGCGCCGTCGCGAGGAGCCGCGACCGGATCTCCGCGAGCGTCCAGGTCGGGTTCTGGCTCCAGAGCAGGGCGGCCCCGCCGGCGACGTGCGGCGCCGCCATCGAGGTGCCGCTGAACGACTCGTACCCGCCCGGGACCGTGGAGAGGATCTCGTGGCCGGGAGCCGCGAGGTCGACCGAGGTCGCGCCGTAGTTCGAGAAAGTGGCGAGGGTCTCCTCAGATGTCGTGGCCGCCACCGAGACGATGTTGGGCAGGTCGTAGCCCGCGGGGTGCACCGCCCTGACGTCGTTGTCGTTCGCGTCGTTCCCGGCGGCAGCGACGTAGAGGACGCCGGCGGCACCCGCGGCAGCAATCGCGTCCTCCTCGGCGGCGGTACCCCCGTAGAAGCCGCCGAAACTCGCGTTCACCACCTTCGCGCCCTTCTCGACCGCGTACTCGAGCGCCGCGACCTCCGCGCTCAACGAGCAGAACTGCTGGCAGATCTTCAGCGGCATGATCCCGACCGACCAGTTCACGCCCGAGATCCCGGTGGCGTTGTCGCCGGCCGCGCCGACGATCCCGGCGACATGCGAGCCGTGCCCGACGTCGTCGTGGGGCGCGCCACTGGAGAGGAAGTTCCAGCCGTGGACGTCGTCCACGTAGCCGTTGCCGTCGTCGTCGATGCCGTTGCCCGCGATCTCGCCCGGGTTCACCCACAGGTTCGCGGCCAGGTCCTCGTGGCCGAGGGCGATGCCGGTGTCGAGCACCGCGACGACGACGCTCGGGCTCCCCGTCCCGCGGTCCCACGCCTCGGGCGCGCGAATGGCCTCGAGCGCCCACTGCTCGCCGAGACGCGGGTCGTTCGGGGTGGTCGCCTGGAGCTCGTACAGGAGATCCGGCTGCGCGTACTCCACCCTCGGGTCGCGCTCGAGCTCCGCGACGACGTCGAGGACGTTCTCGCCCGGACCGACCTCCAGCAGCTCGAGGCCGGGAACGAGCTCGAACGCCTCGGCGAGCTCCGCGTCGGCCGCGGCTCGCGCGCTCGCCTTCGCGGCCCGCGTGACGCCCTTGCGGAAGCGGACGAGGAGGCGATCCTCCGCGAGCTCGACGCCTTCGGGCAGCGTGTAGACGCCGCCGGAGAACGGGTACGAGCGCGTCTCCGCGGGCGCGCCGCCCGCGAGGACGGGAGGCGCCGGGACCGGGGGTCGCGTGTCAGGCCGACCCGCGCCGGCCGCCGCGGCCAGCACCAGCGGGACGAGGGCAGCCAACAGCGCGACCTCGATGCGTCGACGTCTCGGAGAGTGCCGGTGAGTACGGGGCTGCCGCATGGCTCCGTCGTGCCTCGCCCGTCGCGGACGAGGGCGCCCGGCCTGCACGAGACGCCGCACAGACGGTACGTGCGGGCGCCAGGCGTGTCAACGAGCGGCTACCCGAACAGGCTGACCGAGCGGAGCCGCGGGCCGAACGCGGTCGCGAACCCGGCGGGGCGCTCGTACGAGATCCGCAGCAGGTCGCCGCTCGCGAAGAAGGACTGCCCCGAGCGCTGGCAGCGGACGCGCACGCGCACCTCGCCGTCGCCCGTCGAGCCGCTGACGTAGTCGGCGGCGCTCCCGCTCGGCGCGAGGTTCGAGATCGCGACCTCGCTCGTCCCCACCGAGCGCGAGTTGAGCTGCACCCACGAGCTCGTCGAGAAGCGCCAGACGAAGATCACCTGCGTGCACGAGCGCGAGTTCTTCCCCGTGTAGCTCACGCGCAGATTCGAGAGCGCGTTCGTGACCCCGGTGAACGTCCCGTACCAGTCGGTCGTCCGCGTCCCCGAATTCGTCGAGTTGACCTCGTAGTACGCGTTGTCGTCGGCCGCGAGGCCGGCTGCGCTCCCCGAGCGGTGGGAGCCCGCGAGGATCGTCGTCGAGCTCGGCGCCTGCGTCACCTGCACCGGCCCGGCAACGGTGATCGAGAGCGCGCGCGTGTCGGCCGCGCCGACTGCGTCCGTCACCCTCGCCGTGAAGGAGAAGGTGCCCGCGCTCGTCGGCGTCCCCGTGATCGCGCCCGTCGCGGCGGCGAGCGTGAGGCCGGACGGGAGCGAGCCGGATGCGAGCGACCACGTGTACGGGCTCGTGCCGCCGCTCGCCTGGAGCGTGGCGCCGTAAGCCTCGCCGACGTTCCCGCCGGGGAGGCTCGACGTCACGATCGCGAGCGGCGGCGAGACGTCGATCGAGAGCTCCTGCGTGTCGAGCTGCGCCGCGTCGTCCGTGACCTGCACGGTGAAGGTCGCGGTGCCGGACGCCGTCGGAGTGCCCGAGATCGTGCCCGTCGCCGGATCGAGCGTGAGCCCGGCCGGCAGGGCGCCGGCCGCCAGCGACCACGAGTACGGCGGCGTGCCGCCGGTCGCCTGCATCTTCTGCGAGTACGCGACGCCGACCTGCCCGGCGGGGAGGCTCGTGGTCGTGATCGTCGGTGCGGGCGGGGGCGGCGGGGGCGGCGGCTCGGGCGCCCCGGGCGTGCAGCTGACCGCACGCCCGCTCGTCAGCAGGGGCTGGTTGAAGGAGACCTGCCTGCCGAGCACGCCGTCCGCCCGCTCGAGGCCCGCGGTCGCGGACGCGCCCGCGTTCCAGCTTGGGTTCCCGAAGTCGGTGTCGAGGTACTGGAAGCGGACGTCCCCGTTCTCCTTCAGCGACAGCTCGAAGGTCACGGTGCCGCTCGAGCCGAACGTGAAGTGCGGGACGTTGTGCCACTCGACGTGCAGCACGCGGTTCGGCGCGGCGCCCGTGAGGCCCGCGTACACCGCGCCGCCGGCGCTCGGGTTGAGGTCGTCCCAGAACGGCGCGACGATGCCGTTCGGCGTCGCCGTGTTCGGGATCGACGTGTTCTGGTGAGCCGTCGCGCCCGCGCTCGAGCCGAAGGCGAGGAAACCGTTCGAGGAGACGTACGCGGTCGAGTAGCTCTGCCCGTAGAACGAGATCGGGAACCCGATCGCAAGCGTCGCGAAGGAGTCGTCGCCGCCGGCGTTGTTCAGCCGCGTCCCCGGCGTCACGTCCACCCACGACAGCGGCACGTCCTGGCACGTGTAGTTCGTGAACGCGGAGCCCGTCGCCGTGTGCGACGCCGTCGTGCCGCCGGCGGTGACCGTCGCCGTAAGCGTGAGCGGGCCCTCCGCCGCCGGCGTGAAGCTCCCGCGGTACAGGCCGCGGTCGGGGGAGGCGGCGGTCAGCGAGACCGGCGTCCCGTTCACCGTCACCTGGACGTTCGCGAGCCCCGCCGGAGTCGCGCAGCTCGAGCCGAGCACCGTGATCGGGAGCGCCTCGCCGACGGCGGCGACGAAGCCGTTGCCGGGCGCGCCGAGCCAGACCTGCGGCGCGTCCACGCAGGAGACGGCGGTGAACGCGTTCAGGCGGCCGCCCGTCGTCGTCTTCCCCGCGAGCGTGTTCTTCGCGTCGACGGTGCGCAGGAGCAGCGCCTTCAGCCCGTACAGCGAGGCGCTCGGGAAGCGCGCCTTGAGCAGCGCCGCGACGCCCGCCACGTGCGGCGTCGCCATCGACGTCCCGCTGAACGACTGGTACCCGCCTCCGGGCGTCGTCGAGAGGATGCTCACGCCCGGCGCGCCGAGGTCGACGCTCTTCGCGCCGTAGTTCGAGAAGAACGCGACCGCATCGTTGTGGTCGGTCGCCGCGACCGACACGATCGCCTCCGAGTCGTAGCTCGAGGGGTACGTGGGCGAGGGGTCGTTGTTCTTCCCGTCGTTCCCGGCCGCGGCCACGAAGAGCATCCCGCGCGAGGCGCCGTACTCGATCGCGTCGAGCAGGCCCTGGTCGAACGGCCCGCCGCCCCACGAGTTCGAGGAGACGTGCGCGCCCATGTTCGCCGCGTACATCGTCGCGCCGATCGCGCCCGCCGTCGTCCCGGAGCCGGCGGAGCTCAGGAACTTCAGCGCCATGATCCTCACGTTCCAGTTCACGCCCACGACGCCCGTGCCGTTGTTCCCGACGGCGCCGATCGTCCCCGCGACGTGTGTCCCGTGGTTGTTGTCGTCGAACGGGTTGTTGTCGTTGTTCGCGAAGTCCCAGCCGCGCCAGTCGTCGACGAAGCCGTTCCCGTCGTTGTCGACGCTGTCGCTCCGCTGCGCGCAGACGATGCCCGGGTCGGTCGAGCCGCAGTTCTCGCCCGCGTTCACCCACTGCTGGGCGGCGAGGTCGGGGTGGGAGAAGTCGACGCCGGTGTCGGTGACGCCGACGACGACGCCGGCGCTGCCGGTGGAGACGTCCCACGCCTCGGGCGCGTCGATGTCGGCGTCGGCGGCGCCGCCCGTCTGGCCGGTGTTGTGCAAGCCCCACAGCTGCCCGAAAGACGGGTCGTTCGGCGTCGCCGCGATCGAGAGCACGTGGTTCGGCTCGACGTAGCGCACGCGCGGGTCGGCGAGCAGGCGCTTCATGGCGGCGTCGGTCTGGGCCGGCGGGACCTTGACGAGCGCGGCGCGGATCTCCGGGAACGACTCCTCCTCGGCGGCGCCGACGTTCGCGACCGCGGCTCTCCGGCCGGCGGGAGAGGCGCCACGCTCGAAGCCGACGATCAGCTCGCCGGGGACGGCCGCCGGCGCCTGCGGCTTCGCGGCGTCGGCGGAGCGGGCGGACCCACCGGCGAGAGCGAGGCAGGCCGAGAGCGCGGCGGCCGCAAGCAGGCCGACGCGCGGGGTGATCCGAGACGTGCGCATGGGTGCTCGCGGTGCTCCCGACACTGTCCTCGCCCTCGCCGGTCGTTCTGGACTCGACAACGAGCATCATCATCGGCTGTCCGGACGCAGGCGTCCATCCCCCGATGGTCCTGTTGTGCGCCGCGCGGCATCACCCCGCGCGGGCTACCTGTCTAGGCGCGGGGGCGGCCGACGTCGACGACGAGCTCGAAGGCGCCGTCCTCGACGCCGGAGCCCACCACGGTCCCGATCCGCCTGACGACGGCGGCCGCGGCGTCGTTCGACGCCGCCACGAAGGCCCGCACGCGGCTCACGCCGAGCGCGCGAGCCCGCCCCGCCAGCCGATCGGCGAGGACGCCTCCGAGCCCGCGCCCCTGCCAGCCGTCGACGACCGCGAACGCGACCTCGGCCGTCTCGCGGTCGTCCCGGTCGCGGACGAGCTCGCCGAGCGCGACCGGCTTCCCTGAGCCCTCGGCGTACGCGACGACGGCGGTGCGGTCGCGATGGTCGACCGCCGCCAGGTGCGAGAGCTCGGCGTCCGTCAGCTCGGGCTTGGGGCCGTGAAAGCGCAGGCGGCGCGAGCGCTCGCCGAGGCCGGCGAAGACCTCGCCCACCGTCGCGCGGTCGCCCGGCTCGAGCGGCCGCAGGCAGAGCACGGAGCCGTCCGCCAGCACGGCGGGATCGGGACAAGGAGACGTGGCCGCCACGGGACGAGCGTGCCCGAGGCCGGCGAACCGCCGGTAGGCGCCCGGTAAACGGGCCGAGAGCGCGTGCTAGCGTCAGCGGGTCGGATGAAGTTTCGAATCCTCGGCCCACTCGAGGTCTCCGACGGGGGCGGCTCTCTCCCACTCGCTGCCGGGAAGCAGCGGGCGCTCCTGGCGGTCCTCCTGCTCAGCGCGAACCGCGCCGTCCCCGCTGCGCGGCTCGTCGACGACCTCTGGGGTGACGAGGCGCCCGACACGGCGGCGAAGATGGTGCAGATCTACGTCTCGCGGCTCCGCAAGGCCCTCCCCGACGGGCTGGTGGAGACGCGCGGTGCCGGGTACGCGATCCGCGTGGAGCCCGACGAGCTCGACCTCGAGCGCTTCCGCCGGCTCGTGGACGATGCGCGCACTACGGCTCCCGCGCGCCCCGCCGACGCGGCAGCGATGCTCCGCGAAGCGCTCGGGCTGTGGCGCGGGCCGGCACTGTCGGAGTTCTCGGAGCCGTTCGCGGCGATCGAGGGGCCGCACCTCGAGGAGCTCCGGCTCGCTGCGCTCGAGGACCGGATCGATGCGGAGCTCGCCGCAGGCGGGCACCACGAGCTCACCGGGGAGCTCGACGCGCACGTCTCGCGACACCCGCTGCGCGAGCGCCTGCGCGCGCAGCAGATCCTCGCCCTCTACCGCTCCGGCCGCCAGGCCGACGCGCTCGCCGTCTACGCGTCCTTCCGCGAGACGCTCGACCGCGAGCTCGGCATCGCACCGTCGGCCGACCTCCGCGACCTCGAGCGCCGCATCCTCAACCAGGATCCCGGGCTGGAGGCGCCGCCGGCGACGGACGGCTCGCCTGCCGTGGCTCTGCCCACCGCCCGCGCCTCCGCGACCGAGCTCGCCGGCCGGGACGCCGAGCTGGAGGCGCTGCGAGACGCGCTCGCGGAGTCGCTCGCCGGCCGCTGCCGGCTCGTGCTCGTCGCGGGCGAGCCGGGCGTGGGCAAGACGGCGCTCGTGGACGCCCTCGTCGAGGGCGAGGCGCGACGGCACGGAGCGCTCGTCGCGAGGGGCCAGAGCCTGGACCAGCGCGGCGCCGGCGAGCCGTACCTCCCGCTGCTCGACGCACTCGGCGGCCTCGCGCGCGAGGGTGGAGAGTCCGTGCTCGAGCTGCTCTCGCGGCACGCGCCCTCGTGGCTCGAGCAGATGCCGTGGCTCGTCCCCGCGGGCGAGCTCGACGACCTGCGCCGCCGCGCCGCAGGCTCGAGCGGGCAGCGGATGCTGCGCGAGCTCGCCGAGCTCGTCACGCGGCTCGCGGAGGACCGGCCGCTCGTCCTCGTACTCGAGGATCTCCACTGGAGCGACCCTTCCACGCTCACGGCGCTCGAGCTCGTGGCCCGGCGGGACGAGCGCGCGCGGCTCCTGATCGTCGGCACGTACGCCGCCGGCGGCGACCCGGAGCCGGAGGTCGCGGCGCTCGCGGCCGCGCTGCGCGTCCGCCGGCTCTGCTCGATCGTCGAGCTGGGGCCGCTGGGCACGGACGCGTTCACGGCGCTCCTCGAGCGCAAGGCTCCCGGCCTCGACGCGACGGAGGAGGCCGCGAAGGTCCTGCACGCACGCACGGGCGGCAACCCGCTGTTCGCCGACAACGTCGTCGACGCCTGGATCGACTCCGGCGCCTTGGTCGAGACCGAGGGCAGCTGGTCGCTGACCTGCGGCGTCGAAGAGCTCGCGACCACGGTTCCGCCGACGCTGCGCGCGCTCGTCCTCCAGGAGCTCGGCGCCCTGCCGCCCGAGGAGCGGAGCGTGCTCGAGGCGGCCGCCGTCGCGGGCGCCGAGAGCGCGACGCGGGTGCTGGCCGCGGCGCTCGGCCGAGACGAGCCCGACGTGGAGGAGACGGCAGCCGCCCTCGTCCGCCGCCGCTTGCTCGCGCCGGCCGGAGAGGTCGAGTGGCCCGACGGGACGACCTCCCCCGTGCACCGCTTCGTCCACGAGCTGCACGAGCAGATCACCTACGAGCAGCTCGCCCCGCCCGACCGCGCGGCCCTGCACCGGCAGCTCGCGGACGCGCTCGAGCAGGCGCACGGCGAGGACGCGCCCGAGATCGCCCCCGCGCTCGCGCGGCACGCCGTCCGGGCCGGGCTCGCCGACCGCGCCGTGCGTTACCTCCGGCTGACCGCGGAGCTCGCCCTCCGCCGGACGGCGCACCGGGAGGCGCTCGACCTGCTCACGAGCGCGCACGAGCTCGTGGAGGGCCTCCCGCCCGGGCGAGGGCGCGACCGCCTCGAGCTCGAGCTGCGGACGCTGCTCGGGCGGGCCTACGTGCTGCGGGACGGCTGGCCGTCCGCGGACGCCGAGACGGAGTTCGAGCAGGCCCGCGACCTCTGCACGCGCCTCGACGACCGCGAGCCGCTCGTCCCCATCCTCATCGCGCTCGCCACCATCTCCGAGGTGCGCGGCGAGTACGAGCGGGCGCAGGAGCACCTCGACCGCTGCCTCGAGGTGCTGTCGCCGGAGGACACCGACCGGCGGATCGAGGTGCAGGAGATCCTCGCGTGCAACCTGCTTCACCGCGGCGCGTTCGCAGGTGCGCTCGAGCAGGCGGAGCGCGGCGTCGAGCTGTACCGGAGCGCGTCGTACGAGCCGGCCGTGGTGAGCCTCGGCGACGACTCGGCCGTCGCCTGCCACGACTGGGTCGCGCTCTCGCTCTGGTTCCTCGGCTTCCCCGACCAGGCTCTCGACCGCGCGCTCGAGGCCGTGCGGCTCGCGGAGGACCCGGCGCGGAGTTACGGGCTGGCTGCGGCGACTGCACAGGCGGCGGTCGTGCACCAGTGCCGCCGCGAGGTCGCGGAGACATTCGAGGCCGCGACGCGCACGCGGGTGCTCGCGGAGGAGCGCCACTACACGTACCGCGCCGCGATGGGGCGCGTCCTCGCCGGCTGGGCGCAGGCGCACGCGCACTCGAGCGCCGGGATCGACGAGATCCGCGCGGGGATCGAGGACGCGCGGGCGACGGGGATCGTGCTGGACGAGGCGTACTTCCTCGGGCTGCTCGCCGACGCGTGCCTCGCGAACGGCCGGCTCGACGACGGGCTGGACGCGGTCGCGGAGGGGCTCGCGCTCGTCGGAGAGCCCTCCGGCTCCTTCTACGGCGCCGAGTTGCTGCGGCTGCGAGGCGAGCTGCGGATCGCGCGCGGCGACGCGGGCGGGCGCGACGACCTGCGGGCGGCACTCGACGTCGCGACCGGCCAGGAGGCCCGCTCGCTCGAGCTCCGGGCGGCGACGGCGCTGGTCCGCCACGGCGACCTGGAGGCGGCGCGCGAGCTCGAGCGGATCGTCGGCTCGTTCGACGAGGGCCTCGAGACGGCCGACGTGGCCGGCGCGCGCGAGCTCCTGTCCGCGGCAGCCTCCCCGGTCGCCTCGCCGCCCGCGACGCGTACGAGGCCGCCGGTGTCGTACGCGCGAAGCGGCTCGCTCTCGATCGCGTACCAGGTCACCGGCACGGGCGAGCTCGACATCGTCCTCGTGCCCGGCTTCGTCTCGCATCTGGACAAGGACTGGGACGAGCCCCGGCACGCGCACTTCCTCGACCGGCTCGGCTCGCTCGGACGGCTCATCCGCTTCGACAAGCGGGGGAGCGGGCTCTCCGACCGGCCCGGCGACCTCCCCGACCTCGAGACCCGGATGGACGACGTGCGCGCCGTCATGGACGCGGTCGGCTGCGAGCGCGCGGTCGTGTTCGGCTACTCGGAAGGCGCGCCAATGGCGATCCAGTTCGCGGCCACGTACCCGGAGCGCGTGCTCGCGCTCGTGCTCTACGGCGCCTACGCCGCCCGCGTCCGCTCCGAGGACTACCCGTGGGCGCAGACGCTCGAGGAGCGCCGCGAGTACGCCGCGCAGATCGAGCGCGAGTGGGGCTGGGAGGCCGACATGCAGCGCATGTGCCCGAACGCGGACGAGGCGATGGCCGCGTGGTGGGGTGAACGCGCACGGGCGGCCGCGAGCCCGGGGGCGGCGCGGGCGCTGATCGAGATGAACTCGCTCATCGACGTGCGGGCGACGCTCCCGGCCGTCCGTGTCCCGACGCTCGTCCTCCACCGCACCGGCGATGTCGACGTGCGCCTGGCCGAGGGGCAGTACATCGCCGAGCGCATCCCAGACGCCCGCTTCGTCGAGCTCCCCGGCGTCGACCACTTCGTCTCGATGGACCCGGATCAGATCCTCGACGAGGTGGAGACGTTCGTGCGCGCGCTGGAGACGCCCGCGCGGCCGACCCGCGTGCTCAAGACGATCCTCATGACCGACCTCGTGGGCTCGACGGAGACCGCAGCCGCGATCGGCGACCGGGCGTGGAGCTCGCTCCTCAGCTCCCACCACACGGCGCTCCGGGCCACGATCGACGAGTTCGGCGGCGAGGTCGTGGACATCGTGGGGGACGGCGTGCTCGCGCTCTTCGACGGGCCGGCGCGCGCGATCCGCGCCGCGGCCGCGCTCCGGCACCGGCTCGCGGCGCTCGGGCTCGACGTGCGGATCGGCATCCACACGGGCGAGGTCGAGCGCCTGGCGGACGACCTCCACGGCATCGCGATCCACGTCGCCGCGCGTGTGTCGGCGGAGGCGGAGGCCGGCGAGATCCTCGTCACCGGCACGACGCACGACCTCGTCGCCGGCTCCGGGATCTCGCTGGAGCCGCGCGGGAAGCGCGAGTTCAAGGGGCTGGGCGAGCCGTGGGGCGTGTTCCGGGTGGCGGGCGTCGCACCCAGCGGGCGCTGACTCAGGCGCGGCTCGTCGACGGCGCGAGCCCGGCCGGGTAGCAGACGCCGCGGCCGAAGGCGCACGGGGCGAAGAGCGCGCCGGCGCCGAGGAACAGCGTGCCGACGGCGAGCCCGAGCCCCGCGTACCCGGCGACCGCGAGCGCGGTCCCGGAGACGAGGACGCCGAGGAAGTACCCGAACTGCATCGTCGCCGCGCGCACGGCCATGACCGCGCCACGCGCGGACGGGTCGACCGACAGCCCGACGACGCTCGAGAGCAGCGTGCGCCCGCCCGCCGCGAACGCGCTCCCGCCGAAGAGCACCAGACTGACTGCGACGCCCGGCCGCACGGCGCCGAAGAGCGCGACGCCCGCGGCCAGGGTCAGGCCGAGGACGACGAGCCGGCGGCGATCCGCGGTGCCGGCGATCCGCCGGAAGGCGAAGGTCCCGGCGACGTACGCCGCCGCCGCGACTGCGAGCAGGACTCCGACGGAAGCCGACGACACGCCGTAGGACTCGGCGAAGAGGGCGCCTGCGTAGACGAGCGTCCCGGCCCAGGCCGAGTTCGCGAGCAGCTCCGAGCCCGCCCACAGGCGGAGGTCGCGGTTCGCGAAGGCGATGCGAATCCGCGCCGGCCCGGCCGGCCGGGGAGGATCGCCCGCGCGGCGGGCGAGCGCCAGCACAGCGAGCAGCGCCGCCGCGAGCGGGAGCACGACGAAGCCGAGCCTCCAGCTCGCCCCGCCGACGGCGCCGACGAGCGGCATCCCGACGATCCAGGCGGCCGGCTGGCCGGTGAGGGCCCACGAGAGCGTGCGCGTGCGGTGCTCCTCCGCGACCCACTCCGCGGCGGCGAGCACGCCTGCGGTGGTGACGAGCGCGACGCCGGCGCCGAGCGGCACCTGGGCGGCGACGAGCACCTCGAAGGTGGGAGCGAGCGCACTCGCAGCCGAGCCGAGCGCGAGCAGGCCGGCGCCGGCGAGCAGCTGGCGCCCGAGGCCGATCCGCCCCGCGAGGCTGCCGAGCGCGAGCGCCGTGAGGCCGGCGGCGAGGCCGGTGACGGTGCGGAGCTGGCCCGCGACCGCGGTTGCGACGTCGAGGTCGGCCGCGAGCTGCGGGAGCACCGGCGTGATCGCGATCAGCGCCGCCTGCCCTGCGAGCAGGCTGAGGAACAAGATCGCGCTGACGCCCGCATGTGCGGGAAGGCGAGTGAGGACGGCGCGTGGCATGACCGGAGTGAACCCGGCCGTGCCGAACGGCCGGTTGCGCACGGGCGGCTCCTCGGTAAACGCGCTAGATCAGGCCGCTGCGGTAGCGCCAGGGGCCCGGCTCGAAGCGGATCCCGCGCTTGCGGCAGAGCTCGCGGGCGGCGTCGAGCACGGGGCCGCCGGTGCCGTGCACCTGACGCGCGAGCAGGTCGAGCACCGCGACGCCGGCGGGCGGGTCGGCGCTCGCCTCCACCGTCAGGACGACGGCCTCACCCTCGACCCCGCCCTCGTAGCGCGGCACGAAGAGGACGCGCACGCCCTCGATCTCGAAGCCGTCGTCGGCGTCCGCGACCTCGTGGCCGCGGAGCGCGAGCAGCTCGCGGAGGTCGTCCACGATCCGCCGCCCGAGCTCGAGCTGACGCGAGCGCGACGGCGTGTGGCTCGCCTTTCCCGTCACCTTCGCGGGAACGCCGATCGCGAAGGAGCCGGAGGGGATGTCCCCGGTCACGTAGGAGTTGGAGGCGACGATCGCCTCCGCCCCGATCCGGCAGCCCGCGTAGATCACCGCGCCGAGCCCGACCTGCGCGCGGTCCTCGACGACGACCGGCGCGAAGCGGTTCTCGAAGCCCTCCAGCACCGAGTGGCCGATGTTGTGGGTGACGATCAGCGAGCGCATGGTCACATACGCCTCGCGGCCGATCAGCACCGGCCGGCAGACGTTCACGAACACCTCGTCGCCGACGAACGCGAGGTCGCCGACCGCCAGGACGGCCCACGGGTCGCGATGGCCGCCGCCGCCGAAGCGCACGGAGCGCCCGCCCCAGATCCCGTCGCCGAGGAACGCGCGGCGACACCGGAGCTCGAGGTTGGGGCCGAAGCTCGTGAGCGCTCCCGCCTTGAAGACCTCCTCGCAGACGACAGTCGCGCGCGGGCCGAGGCGCACGCCGTCCGAGATCACGATCCTGGGTGCGACGACGTACGAGCCCTCACCGAGCTCGACGTCGTCGCCGACGTGCGCGCCGCCGTCGCGGAGCGCGCGCACCTTCTCGTCGGGCGAGAGCGCGCGAAAGGCGTCGGGGTCGCTGCGGAGAGACTCGAGAAACGCGGTGTCGAGCGCGCCGAGAGCACCTTGTGGCTCAGAGCCACTAGGTTCGAACGACGCCGGAAGTGTGACGCCCTCCGTGGAGACGCCTGCGAGCAGCGAGCCGGCTCCGGGGGCTGCGGCAGCCCGCTCCCGTGCGACGAGCTCCTCGACGTCCTTCTCGGTGATGAACCCGCGCTTGTCGATCCGGGAGAGGTCGATCGCGTGGCGCTCCGCGAGCGCGACGGCCTTGCGCGTCGCCTTGCGCTCGCCCTCGGCGGGCTTCGGAGCGGGCTGCTCGTCGTACTCGCCGACGTCGAGCGACGCGAGCTCCTCGGCGCTCTCGGCGATCCTCGCGATCACCTTCCCGAGCTCGACCTCGACGCCCTCCTCGTACAGCTGGACGATAATGCCCGCGCCGGGCGCCTCGACCTCGACGGTCGCCTTCGTCGTCTCGACCACGACGACCGGCTGGCCCGCCTCGACCTCGGAGCGGTCGGCGACGAGCCACTCCGCGAGGAGCGCGTACTCGGTGTTCGCGTCCTCGCGCGTGAGAACGATCTCGAGCATGGGCGGCGCCTAGCTTCGCACGGCCTCGAGGACGAGGACCGCCTCGACGACGTCGCGGGCGCTCGGGAGCATCGCGTCCTCGAGCGGGCGGGCGGAGGGGACGATCCCGTCGCGCGCGGCGACGCGCTGCACCGGCCGGCGCAGGTCGCTCCACGCCGCCTCCTGCACGCGCGCGGCGATCTCCGCGCCGATCCCGCCGGTCAGCGTCCCTTCCTCCGCGGTCACGAGGGCGCCCGTGCGCGCGACCGACTCCAGCACCGGGTCGAGCTCGGGCGGCGCGAGCTGCGAGAGCGCGACCACCTCGCAGAAGATCTCGTGCTCGAGCACGAGCTCCGTCACGGCGTCGAGCACCACTGGGAGCATCCCGCCGTAGGTCACGACGGTGGCCGAGCCCTCCGAGAAGCCGGTCGCCGAGAACGTGAGCGCGGGGTACGGCCCTCCGGTCTCGCGCACCTCGAACTCGCCCACGTGCCGGTGTTCCGGTCGGCGGTTCGGGCGCCCGTACATGAGCTTGTTCTCGAGCAGGAACACCGGGCGCTCGTCCTCGACCGCGGCGACGAGCAGCGCGCGCAGGTCGTGGCACTCGCTCGCCGCGACGACCACGATGTTCGGGACGCCGAGCAGCAGCTTCTCGAGCGACTGCGAGTGCGTCGGCCCGTAGCCGCGGCGCCCGCCCATCGGCGTTCGCACGACGAGCGGGACGGTGACCTGGTCGTCGTACATCTCCCGGAACTTCGAGATCCCGTTCACGATCTGGTCGAAGCCGAGCGCGACGAAGTCGCCGAACATGATCTCCAGGATCGGGCGGCGGCCGCGCAGCGCCATCCCGGCCGCGACGCCGAACAGCGACGCCTCGGAGATCGGCGTCGTCAGCACGCGGTCGGGGTACGCGTCGGAGAGCCCCTGCGTGACCTTGAACGCGCCGCCGTACGGGTCGAGCACGTCCTCGCCGAGGAGATCGACGTCGTCACGCGCGGCGAAGACCTCGTGCAGCGCCTCGTTCAGGACCTGGGCGCAGCGCCGGTGACCGCCCGCGCTCACGACGCCTCCCCGGGAACACCTCGTGGCTCAGAGCCACGAGCGTTGTCAGCGCGCTCGTCCCGCGCCTCGTCCGAGACGCGGGGGGCACTTCGTGGCTCAGAGCCACAAAGTGCTCTCGCAGGGATCGCGTCCGGGGTCACGCTGCCTCCGGCTCGGCGAACGGGGCTTCCTCGGCGGCGGCCACGGTCTCCGCGAGCCGCTGCTCGACGCGCACCGCGATCGCCTCGCGCTCGTCGTCCTCGAGCCGCGCGCCGGCGACCGTCAGCGGGTCGCGCTCGCGCCGCGCCTCGATCTCGGCCGGGTCGCGGTTGTCGTCGCCCTTCGAGTGCGGGCTGAAGCGGTACGTGTGCAGCACGAGCCAGAACGGCGCGCCGGTCTCGCGGATGCGCGCCACCGCTCGCCCCGCCGCGGCGTGGATCTCCTCCACGTCGGTCGTGTCCAGCTCGTCCGTCTCGACGCCGAACGCCTCGGCGCGGGCCCGGATCGACCCCGCGAGCTCGAGCTCGACCGGCGTCGACTGCGCGTAGTGGTTGTTCTCGACGACGAAGAGCACGGGAAGCGTCCAGAGCGAGGCCATGTTCAGCGACTCGTAGGTGACGCCCTCGCCGAGCGTGCCGTCGCCGAGGAAGACGGTCGACACCGCGCCCGTCCCCTTCTTCTTCTCCGCGAGCGCGATCCCGGTCGCGACCGGGACGATGCTCCCGAGGACGCCGTTCGAGTAGAAGTTCCCGCGGCACAGGTGCTGGCTCCCGCCCTTCCCGCCGCAGGTGCCGGTCGCCTTCCCCATCACCTCGCTGAGCAGCCCGAAGGCGTCGTCCGTGAACGCGAGGTAGTGCCCGTGGCAGCGGTGGTTGGAGAAGATCGTGTCCACGGCCGGGTCGAGGTGGTCGATCACGCCGACGCCGTTCGCCTCCTGGCCGATGTACGTGTGCGTGGTGCCGACGAGCTTTCCCTGCGAGAAGAGGTCGAGGAGCGTCTCCTCGAAGCGGCGGACGAAGAGCATCCGCTCGTAGAGGGTGGCGAGCGCGGTCACAGGTAGCCGAGGTCGGAGAGGCGCTTCGCCACCGTCGCCTCCTCCTCCTCCGTGAGCTCGCGGCGCTCCGCCGACTCGAGCTCGGAGAAGACGAGCGCGCGCAGCTCCGGCGGCACGTCGGCGGGGCGGGAGATCCGCTCGCGCGGGTCGGTCTCAAGCTGGTACGCCTCCTCCTCCCCGGTCTCGACCTCGAGGATCAGCTTCCAGGGGGGCTGCCGCACGGCCAGCGCCGAGAGCGCGCCGCGGTCCGTGCCCGCGATCACCGCCGGGCGGTCCCCGTCGACCGAGAGCAGCGACTCGCCGTCCATGTCGCCCGCGGGAAGGCCGGCGAGCTCGAGCAGCGTCGGGACGAGGTCGACGCTGCGCACCTGATGTGTGACGACGCCGGCCTCGAGGCCGGGCGCCGCGAGGATCAGCGGCACGCGCACGATCTCGTCGTGGAGCGTCGCGCCGTGCATGTGGTACACGCCCGCTACCTTCGACTTGTCCGCGAACCGCTCGCCCCACGACTCGCCGTGGTCGGAGAGGAACGCGATCGCGGTGCTCTCGCGGAGGCCGAGCGAGTCGAGCTCGCCGAGTAGCGACGCCACCAGCTCCTCCGACTGGCGCTCGACTGCTTGCCGGTACGCCTCTCGCGTGGCCTCGAGCGCGGAGGCGGAGTCGGCCTGGATGCCCGCGATCACCTCCTCCTTCGCCGCGCGCCAGTCCTTCCGCTCCGCGTGCTGGACGAAGTACGGCATGTGCGTGGCCCAGCTGTGGAAGAAGAGGAGGAAGGGCTGCTCGCGGTTGGCGCGCAGCCACCCGATCGCGCCGTCGAGCGTCTCGCTCGTGCCGAGCACGTTGGCCTCCGGCAGGTCGCGAAAGAGGAAGGTGCGGTCGAAGACCCACGTCCCGACCTCGTACCCGTGCGCGCCGAACGCGCGGAAGAGCGTCTCGGTGGTCGGGTCGAGCTCGGCGTCCCAGTGCAGGTAGCCGTGGTGGTGCGGGTAGAGGCCCGTGACCATGGACGTCATCGAGGGCGCCGTCCACGGCGCGGCGCTGATGGCCTGGTCGAAGCGGACGCCGCCCGCGGCGAGCCCGTCGATCGTGCGGGTGTTCAGGAAGCGGGCGCCGTAGCAGCCCAGATGGTCGACGCGGAGCGCGTCCGAGACGTAGACGAGGACGTTCACGGGCGCGGCGGATTGTAGTGACGCCGGCCCCCGAGCCATCCGCGGAGCTCGTTGCAGACCCTGGGGAGAAGTTGGCGCGAAGTTGGCGCAAAGCCGTGTCCCACGCGTGCGCACTTCGGCGCTACGCTCGCGCTGGGTGGAGGGTGGCCCAACACCCCACCCAGGGTGGGGCGCGCGACCAGGGTGAGGGCGCGCGTCGGTCGACGCAGCGCGACGGCGCGCCACAGCGAGCCCGTGCCGCGCGCCGATCGGCGCGGGGCTCGTAACTGGCGCAGTGGGTGGTGTCTTCGCTGCCATGAGAACTACCATCGATCGTCTGGGACGGGTCGTCGTGCCGAAGCCCATTCGTGACCGGCTGCAGCTCCGGGGCGGAGAGACGCTCGAGATCGAGGAGCGTGACGGCGTCGTCGAGCTCCGTCCGGCTGCAGCCGACCTCGAGCTCGTCGAGACGGCCGAGGGGCCGGTCGCGATGCCGGTCGAGGGGCTGCCCCCGCTCACCGACGAGGTGGTGCGAGACACGCTCGACCGCGTGCGGCGGCGAACGCCGTCGACACGAGCGTGGCCGTCGCCGCGCTCTCGGGATGGCACTCGGATCACGACGTCGCACGACGTGCGGCCGCAGGCGCGGCCATTCCCGCGCACACCCGGATCGAGACCTTCTCGGTCCTGACGCGCCTTCCGCCGCCGCACCGGGTGACGGCGGAGCTCGCGGCCGAGCTTCTGGCGGCGTGGTCTCCGGCGGCGGGACCCTCGTCCCCTCGGCGCGGCTGAGTCGCGGCCTCGTCGAGCGCTGTGCGACCGCGGGACTGCATTGAGGCGCGGTGTACGACGCACCGGTCGGGCTCACGGCCCACGAAGGAGGGCGGACGCTGCTCACGCGAGACGAGCGCGCAGCCCAGAACGACCGAGCAGCTCCGGGACGTGGCCCCGAGGCCCCGGCGGGTGAGCCAGCGCCGCTTGCTGTTGCGATCCTTCGTGCTCGCGCCTGCCCACGCGATAGTGGGGGCGCCGTCGGTCTTGACCATGTCGTCCTCCGTCTCCAGGGCGGGGTCGCCCGGTCGGCCACTAGCCTGGCGCGCTCATGCGCCGGACGCCTCTCGTCGCGCTCTACGTCGCTGACATGATCTCGCTCTCGGGGAACGCGATCTCGCTGCTCGCGATCCCGTGGTTCGTGCTGATCACGACCGGGAGCGCGGCGCTCACAGGGTTGGCGGTGTTCTTCACCTTCCTCCCGACCGTGCTCGCCGCGTTCTTCGGCGGGGTGATCGTCGACCGCGTGGGCTTCCGGACGACGAGCGTCGTCGCCGACCTCTCGAGCGCCGGGGCGGTGGCGGCGATCCCGCTCCTGCACTCGACGGTCGGGATCGAGATCTGGCAGCTCATGGCGCTCGTCTTCGTGGGCGCGCTGTTCGACGCGCCGGGAACGACCGCGCGGCAGGCGCTCTTCCCCGACCTCGTGGAGCTCGCGGACATGCGGCTCGAGCGGGCGACGGGGATCCGAGGCGCGATCCAGCGCGGGTCGCTGCTCGCCGGAGCGCCGCTCGGCGGGTTGCTGGTCGCGTCCCTCGGGGCGACGACGGCCCTGTGGGTGAATGCGGCGAGCTTCGTCGTCTCCGCGGCGCTCGTGGCGACGGCGATCCCGGTCGTGCAGCACGAGAGGGCGGCCGACGCACCCACGCAGTACCTCTCCGAGCTCGGCGAGGGGCTGCGCTTCATCTGGAGCAGCCGCCTCATCCGGGCGATCGTCGCGACGGTGCTGATCACGAACTTCCTCGACGCTCCCTTCGTGGTGCTCATGCCGGTGTACGCGCAGGAGGCCTTCGGGAGCGCAGCCCAGCTCGGCCTGCTCGTCGGCGTCTTCGGAGGCTTCGCGCTGGCCGGCTCGCTGGTGTTCGGCGCGGTGGGGCACAGGCTCCCGCGGCGGCTGACCTTTCTCTGCTGCTTCGTCGTCTGGGCGGTCGACTACGTCGTGCTGTCGACGCTTCCCTCGCTCCCCGTCGCCGCCGTCGCCCTCGCCGTCGGTGGCCTCGCGGTGGGGCCGATCAATCCTCTCCTCGGGACGGTCCAGTACGCACTCGTGCCGGCCGAGCTGCGCGGGCGAGTGTTCGGCGCGGTCACATCCGGAGCCTGGGCCGCGATCCCGGCGGGTGTGCTCCTCGGAGGGCTGGTCGCGGACGCGATCGGCGTCGCGCGGACGTTCCTCGCGATCGGGATCTGCTACCTGGCGGTGACGCTCTACGGCTTCTTCAACCCGGCATTCCGGGAAATGGATCGCGTCTAGCCGTCGTCCGACGCGACGTCGTGGATCAGCCACAACCGCTCGCCGGTCTGCGAGTCGGTGCGTGCCTGCGCGGTGATCTGGCCGAGGTCGGGGTACTCGACGACCTCGGGGCTCGGGTGGTCGGAGATCATCACGAAGCGGACGGGCTCATCGGTGTCGTTGCGGAGCCCGTGCGCGCCCTCCGGCCCGGCGGGGAAGTGGACGACGTCGCCCTCGTCGAGGACGCGCTCGCCGTCCTGGGTCCGCAGGGTCGGCGTCCCTCGGAGGACGATCAGGAGCTCCTCCGCGCCGTGGTGGAAGTGGTAGATCGCGAAGTTCCCCGGCCCGAGCTCGTACACGCTCGCGCCGATCACGTCGCCCCGCGGCAGACTCTTCGAGAGCGCCCCGCCGCCCGACCAGTCCTCGCCGGGGTCCCAGGCTCCGGTGAAGACGTTGTCGTCGCTCACGGCCTGACTGTACGACGTCAGCCCCCTGTAGCGAAGTTGCCACGGACTTCTTGCTCTTGCCGCGAGACGTGCGGATACGTCGGCGGTGGCGGCGGGTTGAGCTCCCAAGGCGGGAGACGCGACTGACAGTCGTAGTGATCGGCTCACCACCGATTCCGGTTCGAGTCCGGCGCCCGCCGCCCACCGCGCTGGAAGTACGATGCCCACGTCAGTCGCGTGCGGGATGGTTCCCCGCTTCAGCCTCGACGGCCCGCTCCGGCGGGCCGTCGCTCGTCCGGGATCAGCGCGCCGCGAGCTCAGGCAGGAGGCTGCGGCCGCGCATCCCCTCCGGCTCGTCGATCCCGAGCAGCTCGAGGATCGTGGGCGCGATGTCCAGCAGGTGCGCGTCGGCGCGCCCTCGCGCTTCCACCCCAGGCCCCGCCACGACGTAGAGCCCGTCCTGCGCGTGGTTCGCGTCGTCCGGACCGGTGTCGTTCTCGAGCGTCTGCACGCCCTCGTCACCGCCGATCGTCCCCACTGAGCGCCAGTAGAGGTCGCCGAAGACGACGATCAGGTCGGGTGCGACGCCGCGCGGCTCGCCGTACAGCTCCTCGGGCGTGTAGACCGCGGTCGGGATCGGGTTGCCCGCGTCGTCGGGGATCTCGGCGATCCGCCGCGCGAGGTCGGTTCGCACGGCCTCGTACTCGTCCGCCGGCACGACACCTTCCGGCTCGCGGCCCTGCACGTTGAGGAAGACGCGCGCGTAGTAGCCGCCCTCCCCCCACGCCGTCGTCCTCCCCCAGTCGACGCCCACGTCGCGCAACGACGACACGCCCTCGGGCTCGCGCAGCGTCGCCAGCAGCCCCTCCCGCCGCAGCCACTCGTTGATGCGGATGCCGCCGTCGAGCCGCTTCGCGCCGTGGTCGGAGACGACGAAGACGACGGTCTCCTCGTCCGCGCGCTCGAGCAGCCGCCCGATCAGCGAGTCGACGTGGCGGTGGTAGTCGAGGATCGCGCTCTCGTACGCGTTCCCCGGCTCGTGCTTGCGGTGCTCCGGATCCATGAACTTCCAGAAGCCGTGGTGCATGCGATCCGGCCCCATCTCGACCACGGCGAAGAACGTCCACGGTTTCGTCTCGGCTAGGTGCTCGGCGAGCCGGAAGCGCCGGTCGGTCATCTCGTAGACCTGGCGCAGGAGGTACTCCTTGTCCTCGGTGCGGAAGTCCTTCGTGTCGAAGAGGTACTCGCCGACGACGTCCGCGATCTCGTCCTTCAGCGCCCGCGGGTACGTGTACTCGCTCTCGACCGACGGCGTGAGGAAGCACCCGACCAGGACCCCGTTCAGCGGCTTCGGCGGGAAGGTCCCGGGCACCGACAAGACGACGGACGACCCTCCGGCGCGCGTGACGTAGTCCCAGAGCCGCGGCTCGCGGATCGCGTCCGACATCGCGATGAACCCACCGTCGTAGGTGTGATCCGAGCGGTTGCGGAACCCGTAGACGCCGAGGTCGCCGGGCGTCCTGGACGACATCATGCAGCTCCACGCGGGAACGGTGATCGGCGGGATCACGGACGTGAGCCGCCCGTACGAGCCGCGCTCCATCAGCCCCGAGAGCACCGGCAGCTCGTCGCGCCAGCGCTCCAGCACGAGCGACGGCTCGGCGCAGTCGAGCCCGATGACCATGACCTTCCGCGGCACGCGGGCAACGATAGCCTCCGACTCGATGAGCGCAGTCCCCGAGCCCGCGGCCGAGACCGTCGTCATGAAGTTCGGCGGCTCGTCGGTGGCCGACCCGGAGAAGATCCGCCACGTCGCGCGGAGGCTCGTGCAGGCGCGCGAGCGCGGCGTCCGCGTCGTCAGCACGGTCTCGGCGATGGGGAAGACGACGGACTCGCTGCTCGAGCTCGCGAGCCAGGTCTCGCCGCACCCGCATCCGCGCGAGCTCGACATGCTGCTCTCGACCGGGGAGCGCGTCGCGTGCGCGCTCGTCGCGATGGCGGTGCACGACCTCGGCCAGGAGGCCGTCTCCTTCACGGGCTCGCAGGCCGGGATTCTCACCGACTCGGTCCACACCCGCGCGAAGATCCGGCAGATCACGCCCGTTCGCGTCCTGCAGGCGCTCGACGACGGGAGGATCGTCCTCGTCGCCGGGTTCCAGGGGTTCTCGCGCGACACGATGGACGTCACCACCCTCGGCCGCGGCGCCGGCGACCTCACGGCGGTCGCGCTCGCGGCGACGCTCGGGGCCGCGTGCGAGATCTACTCGGACGTCCCGGGCGTCTTCACCGCCGACCCGCGCCTCGTCCCGGACGCGCGCAAGCTCGAGACGGTCTCGTACGAGGAGATGCTCGAGATGGCCGCGTCAGGCGCACGCGTGCTCGCTCTCCGTGCGGTGGAGCTCGCGCGCGGGCACGATGTGCCCATCCACGCGCGGTCGACATTCTCGGAGGAGCCAGGAACCTGGGTGCAGGACGTCGCGGGCATGGAGGAGCCGATCATCTCGGCCGTCACGCACTCCGAGGACGAGGTGCTCTTCACGCTGCGCGGCGTCCCCGACCGGCCGGGCGTCGCGGCCGCGATCTTCGAGGCCGTCGCGGGCGAGCACGTCAGCGTCGACACGATCCTCCAGAACGCGGTGCACGGGTCGGCCGAGCTGTCGTTCTCGGTGCCACGCGAGGACGTCGTCGCGACGCGGAAGGCCCTCGACACGGCGCAGGAGTCGATCGGCGCAATCGAGATCGAGGAGGTCGGCGACCTCGGCAAGGTCTCGCTCATCGGCGCCGGCATGCGCTCCCACCCCGGTGTCGCGGCGCAGATGTTCCGCACGCTCGCCGACGAGGGCATCAACCTGCGGCTGATCTCGACGTCCCCCATCAAGATCACCTGCCTCGTCGGGAGCGACGAGGTCGAGGGCGCGGTCGTCGCCCTCCACCGCCGCTTCCTGAGCGGTGACGCGGCCTCGGGCCGATCGGAGTAGGCTCCACGAGCCGTGAGCGAGAGCGCACCCACCGCACCCGCACCATCCACGCCGAGGAAGCGGCGAGGCCGCGCGACCGTCGGCTGGATCGCGCTCGTCCTCGCGTCGCTGCTGCTGCTGCTCTCGTCGTTCGCGGTCTGGGTCGACCGCGTCGCGCTGAACACGGAGGTCTTCGCCGACACCAGCACCGAGCTGATCGAGGACGCCGCAATCCGGGACGCCGTCGCGACCCGGGCCGTGGACGAGCTGTTCGCGTCGGTGGACGTCGAGGCGGAGCTGCGAGCGCAGCTGCCCGCCGACTACAAGTCGCTCTCGGGTCCCGCCACCGCCGGCCTCCGCGAGGCCGCGTACACGCTCGTGGCGCGCGCGCTCGAGCAGCCGCGGCTCCAGCGCCTGTGGACCGCGACGCTCGAGGAGTCGCACGAGACGCTCGTCCTCGTCCTCGAGGGCGACGAAGGGCGGATCTCGACAGCGGGCGGAGTGGTGACGCTCGACCTGGAGCGGATCGTGCTCGAGGCCGCCGACCGGGTCGGGATCCGCGGCCGGATCGAGGGCCGGCTGCCCGAAGACGTCGGCCGCATCGAGATCTTCCGCTCGGACGAGCTCGACACGGCGCAGGACGTGTTCCGAATCCTGAACACGCTCGCCTGGGCGCTGCCGCTCCTCACGCTCGGCGCGTTCGGGCTCGCGGTCTGGCTGGCGGGTGACCGGCGGCGAGCCGTTCGCAGGATCGGCGTCTCGCTGCTGATCGTGGGCGTGCTCGGGCTCGTGGCGGTGAACCTCGCCGGCAACTACCTCGTGAACGAGCTCGTGACCGACACGAGCACGAAAGCCGCGGCCGGGAACGCCTGGGACATCGTCACCGAGCTGCTCCGGCACTCGTACCGCTGGCTGTTCGTCGTCGGAGCGCTCTTCCTGGTGGCCGCGTGGCTGGCGGGGCCGGGGCCGCGCGCCGCCGCCGCGCGCCGCTTCCTCGCGCCGGCGCTGCGGGAACGCCTCTGGGCCTACGCCGGGCTCGCGCTCGTCGGGCTCGTGCTCCTGCTCACCGGCCCCGTCGGGGACTTCGCGCGGCTCCTCCTCGTCGTCGTCCTCGTCGCGCTGGGCGCAGTCTGGATCGAGGTCACTCGCCGCCAGACGCTCGCCGAGTTCCCGGACGTGTCCGGGTCGACCCTGATCGCGGAGGCCCGCGCGCAGCTCGCAGGCTGGTGGGAGACCGCCCGCGAGCGGGCGACGCAGGGGCAGGCCGCCGCTGCTCCGGCGGCCGCTGCCGAAGGCGATCTCACCTCGACGCTCGCGACCCTCGCCGACCTGCACGCGCGCGGCGAGCTCACCGACGACGAGTACGCCGCCGCGAAGAGCAGAGTCCTCTCGGGCGGGTAGCGCAGAACTGCGGCAGGCTCACGGCCGGGCGCGCCGAACTCCCTGCCGTGGACTCGAACTTCGCGAAGGCCCTCGTCGTCGGCGCGATCTGGCTCGTGATCGTGATCGTGGTGCGTTTCGCGCTGCGGCTCGCCTTCAACCGCTACGAGCGCCGCCTCGCCGAGCGCGACCCGGCCGTGGCGGCGCGGCGGCGGACGACGTTCGGCTTCCTCCTCCGGGTCGTCGTCGCGCTCGTCGCGTTCATCGGCACCTGGAGCGTGCTCTCGATCTTCCCCTTGACCCAGGAGGTGGCGCGCGCGTTCCTCGCGTCGAGCGCTGTGCTCGCGGTCATCGCCGGGCTCGCACTCACGACGCCGCTCGCCAACCTCGGCTCGGGGGTGCTGATCGCGTTCTCGCAGCCGATCCGGCTCGGCGACCGGATCACCGTCGACCAGCACACGGGCGTCGTGTCCGAGATGTCGCTGAGCTACACGAAGCTCGTGACCGACGAGGACCGCCACGTGTTCGTCCCCAACCAGCGGATGGTCTCGAACGTCATCGTCAACCGCTCCGTCGGCGATCCGCGACGCATCCTCACGGTGCAGGTGCCCGTCTCGATCGCAGCGCCGCTCGCGGAGGCGCGCCGGGTCGCGGAGGAGGCGGCCGCAGGCACGCGGGGCACCGAGGCGCTCAAGGTGCACGTGGGCGACGTCGGCGAGAAGACGGCCTGGCTGAACGTCGTCGGCTACGCGCCGCCCGGCTCGCACGTCGGCGAGATCACGGGCGAGGTCCGCGAGCGCGTGCTCGCCGCGCTCGGCGACGCCGGCCTCCTCCCCGCCTCGTAGGGCGAGGCTCGCCCTACACGCAGTCCTTGAGCCCCTGCGCCTCGGGCAGCGACTCGAGCTTCTTCAGCGTGTTGTTCTCGATCTGGCGGATGCGCTCACGGGTGACGCCGAACGTGCGGCCGACCTCCTCGAGCGTGCACGGCTGCGAGCCGTCGAGCCCGTAGCGGAGCTCGATGACGCGTCGCTCGCGCTCCGGGAGCGCCTGCAGCGCGAGCTCGACGTCCTCGCGGCGCAGGGAGAGCTGCGCGGTGTCGAACGGCGACTCCGCGGCCTCGTCGGGCACGAAGTCGCCGAGCGAGGAGTCCTCGTCCTCGCCGACCGGCTTCTCCAGCGAGATCGGGAGCTGCGACATGCGCAGGATCTCGCGCACCTCGTCCGGGTGGATCTCGAGCTCCTCGGCGATCTCCTCCGGGAGCGGCTCGCGTCCGAGGCGCTGGACGAGCTGGCGCTCGATGTGCACGACCTTGTTCAGCTTCTCGACCATGTGCACGGGGATGCGGATCGTGCGCGCCTTGTCCGCGATCGCCCGCGTGACGGCCTGGCGGATCCACCAGGTCGCGTACGTCGAGAACTTGAAGCCCTTGCGGTAGTCGAACTTCTCGACCGCGCGGATGAGCCCGAGCGAGCCCTCCTGGATCAGGTCGAGGAACGAGAGCCCGCGGCCGAGGTAGCCCTTCGCGATCGAGACGACGAGACGCAGGTTCGCCTCGATCATGTGCTGCTTCGCGGACATGTCGCCGCGCTCGATGCGCTTCGCGAGCGAGATCTCCTGGTCCGCGGTGAGGAGCGGCACCTTGCCGATCTCGCGCAGGTAGAGACGGAGCGAGTCGAGCGACGGCTCGACCGAGAGGTCGAGCTTCGGCGTCTTCTCGTCCTCGGCGGGCGGAGGCTCCTCGTGCGGCAGCGCCTTGTGCTCGACGCCTTCGACCAGCTCGATCGAGTGGTCGATCAGGTAGGTGTAGAAGTCCTCGACCTGCTCCTTCGTGAGCTCGACCTCCTCGAGGCCGGTCACGATCTCGTCGTACGTGAGGAACCCGCGCTCGAGCCCCTGCTCGATCAGTCGCTGGATCTCCTCGACCTCGGGAAGGGCGATCTCGACGGACAGCATCGTTGCGGGCCTCTCCTCTCGTGCTCGAACGGACACCGACACCGACTTGCAACTGCCACTGCCACCACGCTCGAGCCGGCCCGCCTACCGCCCGGCTCCTCCACACCAAGCGCGCGAATCCTAGTCCGATCCGGCCGATTTCGACAAGGGTCAGCATCTGACACCTTCTCCAGGGGGACATGTCCGAGAAGGACGGGTCGAGTCAGGACGCACGCATCTCGCCGACGACCTCGCCGCGCGAGTTCTGCACGGGCACCACGCCGAGGTCGCCGGTCGCGACTCCGAGGCGGGCCAGAAACGCGGCCGCGGCCGCTCGCGTCGCCCGCGTCGCGCCGTCCTCGACCTTGAGCGCGACGCCGAGCCCGTCCGGCCCGACGGCGCAGAGCAGGCCCTCGGCCCCGCCCTTCGCCACCCAGCCGGGAGCAGCGCGCATGAGCATCGTGTCGGCGGCGAGCGGGCCGCGGATGAGGTCCGGGTGCGCACGCATCGCTGCGACGGCGCGCGGCGCGCCGTCGAGTGACGCGAGCCGAGAGAACGCGTGCGCCATCCGTTCGAGCGGCAGCGCGAAGGTGACGATCCCGCACCCGTCGGCGGCGGTCGGCATCGTGGCCGCGTCGACCTCGGCCGCTGCCGCGACCTCTCCGTGCAGCTCCTGCTGGCACGGGTGCTCGGGAAGCCGGTAGCCGGGGACGGGCCATCCCCGCTCCCGGCACAGGAGGATCAGGGCTGCGTGCTTGCCCGAGCAGTTGTGCTCGAGCCGCGTCGGCTCCGGCCCGCACTCGAGGTCGTCCTCCGTGGCAGCAGCCTTCGTGAGCAGCGACCGCACGGGAGCGAGCTGCTCGGGTCGCGCGAGGTGGGACGCGCACGCGATCGCAATCTCGGGGTCGTCGAGATCCGGCCGGGCGCGGATCACCGGGAGCGCCTGGATCGGCTTCGCGGAGCTGCGGAAGTACGTCACGAGCCGCGGGTCGCCGGCGGCCTCCACCACGGCCCCGTCCGAGACGGCGACCGCGTGCACGGCGTGCCGCGCCTCGACGACGCCGCCACGGGTGACCTCGACCACGATCGGTTCCATCGAGGCGCCACCGTACTCGGCCGTTCCGGACCTGGCCAGGGTCTGACCCTTGGTCGCTCGTTGCGGAGAAACCAGCTTGCGAACGGTCGGCAAATCCCGTATGTTCCGCGACCATCGACCGTATTCCCGACTACGACCTCGACGACGTGCTCGTCGTCGACGAGCCCGAGCGGCTGCGCGCGCTCGGCGACGCCACGCGCGGGCGGATCATCACGCTCCTCAACCAGCGCGCCGCGAGCACGACCGAGCTGGCGACGACGCTCGACATGCCGAAGGGCACGGTCGGCCACCACCTGAAGGTGCTGGAGAAAGCCGAGCTCGTTCGCGTCGTCCGCACGCGCAAGGTCCGTGCGCTGACGGAGAAGTACTACGGCCGCGTCGCCCGCCTCTTCGTGCTCAAGAGCGTCGACCCCGCCCCCGACGACCTCCACGGCGGCGCGATCACGGCGCTGATGCTCCGCCAGGCCGCCGACGAGGCGCTCGCGACGGGCGGCGACCCGAACGGCGAGTCCGGGATCGCACGCGTCCGCCTCACTTCCGCGAACATCACGCGCTTCCAGAAGCGGCTCGCGAAGCTCGTCGCCGAGTTCCACGGCTCGGCGGACTCGACCGGCGAGCTGCACACGCTCGCGTTCGCGCTCTTCCGCTCCGCGGCCGACCTCCCACCACCTGCCGACGATGCGTAGCGTCTGGCCCAGCACCGGTCTCTGGCGGCACGGCGACTTCCTGAGGCTGTGGTCGGCCGAGACGATCAGCCAGTTCGGCTCGCAGGTGGGAGCGCTCGCGCTGCCGCTCGTCGCGATCCTCGTGCTCGACGCGAGCGCGTTCGAGGTCGCGGCGCTCGGGACCGTCCTCTTCCTCCCGTTCATCCTCTTCACCCTGCCCGCCGGCGTGTGGGTCGACCGGCTGCCGCGACGGCCGATCCTGATCGCCGGCGACTTCGGCCGCTTCCTGTTGCTCGCCACCGTCCCGGTCGCGTACGCGTTCGACTCGCTGACGCTGGCACAGCTCTTCGTCGTGGGCTTCTTCGTGGGCCTGTGCCAGGTGTTCTTCGACGTCGCGTACCAGTCGTACCTGCCCTCGCTCGTCGAGCGGGAGCAGATCATCGACGGGAACTCGAAGCTCGAGATCAGCCGCTCGGCCGCGCAGGTGGGCGGCCCCGGGCTCGGCGGCCTGCTGGTCGAGGTCCTGACCGCGCCGTACGCAGTGCTCGCCGACGCGATCAGCTTCGCCGCCTCGGGGCTCTTTCTGCTGCGGATCCGCAAGGTCGAGGAGCGGCCGGAGCGCACGGTGGTGAACGGCCGGAAGGCGAGCCTGTGGACGGAGCTGAAGGAGGGGCTGCGCTTCGTCCTCGGCAACCCGAACCTGCGCGCCCAGGCAGGGTGCACCGCGACCTCGAACTTCTTCTCGAACGTCGCGTTCTCGATCATCCTCGTCTTCGCCGTCCGCGAGCTCGGCCTCTCGGCCGGCGTCATCGGGCTCGTGTTCTCGGTCGGCGCGGCCGGATCGCTCGTCGCCGCGTTCACGGCGACGCGCATCTCGGGTCGCTTCGGCATCGGCCCGACGACCATCGCCGTCGCTGCGCTGTTCGGGCCGACGCTCCTGCTCGTCGCATCCGCACCGGCCGGGAATGCGGCGCTCCCGTTCCTGATCGCCGCCCAACTCGTCTTCGGGTTCACGGTGGTCGTCTACAACATCGTCCAGGTGAGCTACCGGCAGGCGATCTGCCCGCCGCGGCTCCAGGGGCGGATGAACGCCGTGATGCGCTTCATGGTCTGGGGGACGATCCCGCCCGGGACGCTGCTCGGCGGCGCGCTCGCGACGTGGATCGGGCTGCGCGAGACGATCGTCGTCGGCGCGGTGGGCGGCGGGCTCGCCTTCCTGTGGATCGTCTTCTCGCCACAGCGTCACCTGCGGGAGATGCCCAAGCCGGTCGACGACTCCGGGATCGCGCCGGCGCCAGAGCCCGCGCAGGCCTGAGCTACAACTCGTGGCATGCCCGAGCTGCCCGAGGTCGAGGCCTGGGTGCGGGAGCTCGACCCGCTCGTGTCCGTGCGGCCGATCGAGCGCGCCGGGCCGGCGCACGTCGCGACGCTGAAGACGATCGACCCGCCGCTCTCGGCGCTCGAAGGACGGCGCCTCGCGGGAACGAAGCGGCGCGGGAAGAACCTGCTCTTCCCCACCGAGGAGGGTGACCTCGTGCTCCGCGTGCACCTGATGAGCGCGGGCCGGCTCCGCTACCTCGCGCCGGGCGCGAAGGGGCCGAAGACGCCGATGTTCCGGCTGCGCTTCGAGGACGGCGCCGAGCTCGTGCTCACCGAGGCCGGGAAGAAGAAGCGCGCGGGCGTCTGGCTCGTGACACCGTCGCAGCTGGACGGCGATCTCGCGCACCTCGGCCCGGACGCGCTCGACGTCGACGCGGCCGCGCTCGGCGCGATCCTGAGACGCGAGCGCCGCCAGCTCCACCCGCTGCTCCGCGACCAGCGAGCGCTCGCCGGCATCGGCCGGGCGCACGCGAACGAGATCCTCCTCCGCGCACGGCTGTCGCCGTTCAAGGCGTCGACCGAGCTCTCCGAGGAGGAGGTCGAGCGACTCGCGACGACGATCCGCGAGAACCTCTCGCACGCGCTCGCGCTCCGGGAGCAGGGGAAGGGCGACAAGGACGTGTACGCGATCCACGACCGCCTCGCCGAGCCGTGCCCGCAGTGCGGCACGCCGATCGCGCGCGTCGACTTCGAGGAGCACACGATCTACTACTGCCCCGCCTGCCAGACCGGCGGGCGGCTCCTGAAGGACCGGCGGCTGTCTCGGCTCCTGCGGTAGCGACTCAGTTCAGCGAGAAGCCGATCGTCGTCGGGATCACGAGCAGGGCCAGCGCGCCGGCGAGCACGATCGAGGTGAGCGCGAAGAGCCTGCGCTCCCGGCGCGACGACCAGGCGAGCACGAGGCCGCCGAGAGTCAGCACGGCCAGCGACCCCCAGAACATGACGACGAGCCCGCCTCCCGGCTTGGCGTACGCGTCCCAGCGGCTGATGCCGCCGCCGCGGTAGCTGTCCTCCGAGAGGACGTACCCGACGAGGAGCAGCGCGGCGACGAGCGGCAGCGCCGCGAACGCGATCGCGAAACGCGCGAGCTCGCCCGTCAACGCGTACACCGCGGCGAGGAGGAGCGCGGCCGCGAACGCCAGGTCGGTGACGACGAGCGGGAACGGCCACACCTGCGGCAATGCGGCGAGCGAGGTCTCGAGTAGCGGGCCCACGCTCGAACACTGATACGAGGCGGCTGCGACGTGCAAGGCCGCCCGCGCGTCCGTCTGGTCGTGCCCGTTGGTACGGTGGCCGCGTGACCGACGTCCGGCTCGACGAGGACCTGCAGGCCTCGGTACCCGAGATCGCGCTCGCCCTCTCGCGGGCGGGCGTCACGGGCGTGCAGAAGGCCGTGCGCATCCGCCGCGGCGACGCCGAGACCGTCATGGCGGCGGTCATCGACTGCACGGTCGACCTCGCAGCCGACCAGAAGGGCGTGCACATGTCGCGCTTCCCGGAGCTCTTCGAGGAGGCGATCGAGCTCGTCGTCGAGCGGGAGGGGATGCTCGTGGAGGCCCTCTCCGAGCAGATCGCGAGCCGCGTCGTCGAGCGCCAGGGCGCGCTCCGCGCCGAGGTCTGGATCCGCGCGCAGTGGCCCGTCCACCGCCGCACGCCCGTGACCGGCCTCAGAACGCAGGAGATGGTGACGCTCTGCGGGATCGCGGCCGCGTCCGAGGCCGGCACGCGCCGCGCGGTCGGGGTCGAGGTGAACGGGATCAACGCCTGCCCGTGCGCGCAGGGCCTCGTCCGGGGACGAGCGAGCGAGCGGCTGCTCGAGGCCGGGTTCGACGGCGCGGACGTCGACAGGATCCTCGAGCTCGTCCCGCTCGCGACCCACAACCAGCGCGGCCGGCAGACGCTCTTCGTCGGCACCGAGCACGACCTCGACGCGGAGGTCCTCGTCGACGTGGCCGAGCGCTCGATGAGCGCGCCG
The DNA here is from genome assembly GCA_004366385.1 of Actinomycetota bacterium. GTDB lineage: Bacteria > Actinomycetota > Thermoleophilia > Gaiellales > Gaiellaceae > GMQP-bins7. The sequence continues at coordinate 4,880 of SIRU01000063.1, read as the reverse complement.
ATCTACGACCTGCTGAAGCGACCCGACGAGTTGTACGTAGTCGAGCACGCGCACCTGCAGCCGCGGTTCGTCGAGGACTCGGTGCGCCACGCGCTCCGCGACGCGCTCGAAGCCCTCCCCCAGCTGGACGACGACGACTTCCTGCTCTCGAAGCAGGTCAACTTCGAGACCATCCACACGCACGACGTCGTCGCCGAGCGCTTCGGCACCGTCGGCGAGCTTCGGGGCGAGCTGGAGACCGGCACGGCCAGCCCGCGCCAGACGACGCTCGCGGACTGGCTCGCGGCGTAGCGCCTACGCGGCGCGGTGGAGCTCGACGAGCTCCTCGCGGGGCGTGATCTCGATGAACGCCTCGGGCGCGCGCGGCTTCTTCGTCAGCCGCAAGTAGAGCCGGTACGACGCTTCGAGCAGCCGCTTCTGGAAGCCGTACTTCTCGTATTGGAGCCGGCGGACCAGCTCCTCCTCGTCCACGAGCCGCGCCTTGCCGTCGACGACGTCCCCGTGCACTTTCCCACGGGCGTTGCACCCGGCGACGCGCACGTGCGGGTTGCGCTCGATGCGGCGCACCTTCCACGTGTGGGCGCCGGTCGCCACGAGCAGCCGGTGCGGGTCGTCGGACACGACCCAGACCGGGGTCGAGGCCTCGGAGCCGTCCTTTCGGAAGGTCGTGATCGAGAGGTACCGCTCGCCCGCGAGATCGGCGAACGTGGTCTCGGTCGACATGCCGACCACCTCCTTCGCCCTCGATGGTCGCGCGCCACGAGCATGAAGGCGTCCGCGGAAACCCTGAGCCGAACCAGGTCGATCCCTGACTGGGCTAGGCTCGCCGTGATGCTTGCAGCCAGGGTGGTTCTCGCGGCCGGGTCGCTCGTCGGCGCCCTCGTCCTCTTGCTCTACGGGCTGTTCGCCGTCGCGTACGAGGGTGATGCCGGACAGCGCGGAGACACCCACGTCCAGATCGCCGGCAGCGAGATCGATGCGGACGCCGCGGGCGCCGCCGCGATCGTGATCGCCGTCGTCCTCTTGGGCGTCTTCGTCGCCATCGTGCTCATCGGTCTAGCGCGGTCGAGCTCGGCGCGGGCGGCGGAGCTCGAAGCGGTGCTCGGTGCCTCGCACCAGAACGGCGAGGTTGTGTCGGTGCAGGAAGGCGATCGCGACCGTCCCGATCGCCGTGCCGAGCCGCCGCGGCCGCGAGCTCCCGGGTCCGGGTAGCGGCCTACCCGGAGCCGTCCCCGGAGGCCTTCGCCGAGATCCCCTCGAGCAGCCGCGTGAACTCGAGCGGGAACACGAACTTGGAGGACGGGCTCTCGCCCAGCGCCTTCAGCGCCTCGAGGTACTGGAGCGTCATCGTCTTCTCGTCGACCTCCTTCGCGGCGGAGAAGATCCGCGTGAGCGCCTCGCTGAAGCCCTCCGCGCGCAGGATCGCCGCCTGCTTGTCGCCCTCGGCGCGGAGGATCGCCGCCTGCTTCTCGCCCTCGGCCACGGTGACGTTCGACTGCCGCGTCCCCTCGGCCTCCAGCACGACCGCGCGGCGCACGCGCTCCGCGGACATCTGCCGGCTCATCGCCTCCTGGATCTCGCGCGGCGGAGTCAGCTCGCGGATCTCCACGTTCGTGACCTTGATCCCCCAGCGGGCGGTCTCCTGGTCGAGCCGGCTGCGGATGAGCTCGTTGATCCGGTCGCGCTGCGAGAGGACGTCGTCGAGCGGGATGTCGCCGATGACCGCGCGCAGCGTCGTCGTCGCGAGCCCGACGACGGCCGAGTGATAGTCCTCCACCTCGAGCACGGCCTTCTCCGCCTCGTTCACGTCGACGCGCATGTACACGAGGAAGTCGATGTCGATCGGCGCGTTGTCCTTCGTGATGTTCGTCTGCCGCGGGATGTCGAGGACCTCCGTCCGCGTGTCGACCCAGACCTTCGCGTGGATCACGGGCAGCGCGATCACGATCCCCGGGCCCTTCATCCCCTCGAACGTGCCGAAGCGGAAGCGCGCGATTCGCTCGTAGTCCTTGACGAAGTTGAGGATGATGCCCATCGCTACCTCCCCGGTTCGGGTCTCTCGACCGATTCGACTTCCGCTGCGCTCGCCGCGCCCCCGGCGCCCTCGAGCGGCTCGACGACGAGCCCGAGCTGCGAGAGCTCGGTGACGCGCACGCGCTCGCCGACCTCGGCCGTGCCGCCGGTCCCGAGCTCGGCCCGCCAGGTCTCGCCGGCCAGACGGGCCTCGCCGCGCGGCTCGAGGCGCGCCGTCACCTCGGCCACCTCGCCCACGAGCCGCTCCTTCGCGTACGGGCTCACGTACACCGGACGGTGGGACTTCCGCATCTCGCGGACGAACAGCCCGGTCAGCAGGGCGGTGAGGATGCCGACGGCGGCGACCAGCCACGGGCTGACCTCCAGGCTCTGGCCCGGCAGCTCCGACCCTCCGAGCATGAACAGGCCGCCGAGGACGAGCGACACGGTGCCGAAGGCCGCGAAGAGCCCGATGCCCGGGTTCAGCGCCTCCAGCACGAAGAACAGGACGGCGAGCCCGAGCAGCGCGATCGCGGCCCACGTGAACGGCAGGAAGCCGATGCCCGCGAAGCCGAGGATGAGCGAGACGACGCCGATCGCGCCAGGCACCCAGAGGCCAGGGCTCCAGATCTCGACCGCGAGCGCGAGCGCGCCGAGCGAGATGAGCAGGAAGGCGATGTTCGGGTCCGCGAGGAAGGACAGGATGCGCTCGAGCAGGCTCATCTCGGTCGTGCGGACCTCGGCTCCCTCGGTGCGAACGGTTACGTCGCCGCCCGCCGCGGCGAGGGTGCGGCCGTCGAGCGCGGCCACGAGCGCGTCGAGGTCGGCGGCGACGAGGTCCGCGATCCCCGCCTCCACCGCCTCGGAGGCCGAGTACGACTTCGCCTCTCGCACCGTCGCCTCGAGCGGGGCGACGGGGCGGTCGCGGCGGTCGGCGATCGCGCGGATGAGGGCGGCCGCGTCCTCGGTGGCCTTGCGCGAGAGCGTCTCCGGCAGGTCCTCCCCGCCCGCGCCGACGACGGACGCCGCGCCGATGTTCGTCGCGGGCGCCATCGCCACGAGTGCGGCCGCGGTCGCGACGAACGTCCCGGCGGACGCGGCCTGCGCGCCCTCCGGCGCGACGTAGGAGACGACCGGAACGCGGGAGGCGAAGACGTCCCCGACCATGTCGCGGGTCGCGTCGAGGAGGCCGCCCGGCGTGTCGATCCGCACGACGGCCACGGACGCGCCCTCGTCCTCCGCCTCGCCGAGCGCCCGCTCGAGGAAGCGTGCGGACACCTTGTCGATGGCCGCGTCGAGCTCGATCACGACCACGGGCCCGGTCGACTCCTGCGACCCGGCCTCCTGCACCACGGCGAGCGCCCAGACCGCCGCGAGCAGCGCGACCGCCGACAGGGTGGCGATGCGCGGAAGGTGCAGCGACGGCAGGCGGCGCGGAGTCACGCTCAGCCGGATCGTATGACGAAACAGGCCTACGCGCCCCGCGGGCGCCGGAGCTCGAAACGGTGCTCGGTGCCCCGCACCAGGCGGGCGAGGTTGTGGCGGTGGAGGAGCACGATCGCGACCGTCCCGATCGCCGCGAACGCGACGACCGGCCACCCGGCGCCGAAGAGGAGCACGAAGCCGACGAGCGCGAACGCCGTCACGAGCGACGCGACCGACGCGTAGCGGGTCACGAGGAAGGTCAAGAGCCAGACGCCGAGGCAGCAGATCGCGGCGAGCGGCGCGAGCGCGAAGAAGGCGCCGCCGGCGGTCGCGACCATCTTCCCGCCCTTCTCGAAGCGGAGGAAGACCGGCCGCGCGTGGCCGATCATCGCCGCGGCGGCCGCGAGCACGCCCCAGAGCTCGCCGCCGGCCCACAGCCCGAGCGAAGCGGCCGCGAAGCCCTTCGCGAGGTCGAGGAATGCGACCGTCACGCCGAGCCGCCGCCCATACACGCGGAAGACGTTGGACGCGCCCACGTTCCCGCTCCCGCGCGTGCGGATGTCCTCGCCGTGGACGAGGCGCGGCAGCCAGTAGCCGAACGGCAGCGCGCCGAGGAGGTACCCGCCGAGGACGGCGAGCGCCTCGGGCATCACGCCGCCTCCAAGCGCCCAGCCCTGGAGTCCTGGGGCGTCGCTCGCGGTGCGCGGCCGGAGGGCACGGTACGGACAGTACGGGCCCGGAGAGCCGCGTGCCGCGAGCGGCGTCAGGCGAGGCGGAGCCGGGGGCTTCGTCCCGCTGGAGCCGCGCCGGCCAGGGCCCAGGGCTACCCGGTCGGAATCCGGTAGTTCGCGATCCAGCCGTTCACGACACTCCAGTCGAGGTTCCGGAGGAAGGCCTCGATGTAGGCGGCGCGGTCGGTCTGGTAGTCGAGGAAGTAGGCGTGCTCGTAGACGTCGAGCGCGACGATCGGCGTCGCGTTCCACACCGGGAACGTGTTCTGGGCGTCGCCGATGTAGTTGAAGAGGCGTCCCTCGTCCCAGTCGTACGCCGTCCACGCCCAGCCGCGGCCGGCCATCCCGGTCGCCTTCAGGTCGGCGCGCCAGGCGTCCGCCGAGCCGAAGTCGCGCTCGACGAGCGCACCTGCGGCGCCGTCCGGGTCGCCGCCCTCGCCGCCGAGGTGCCCGAAGTAGAGCTCGTGGTTCTTGATCCCGCCGATGGCGAAGGTGAGGTCGAGCTTGAGCGCGCGGACGTCCGAGTAGACCTGGTTCGCGCTGTCGAGGTCGACGTCGCCGAGCTTCGAGAGGATCTCGTGCCGTTTCGCGACGTAGCCCTGGTAGAGCCGGTAGTGCGCGTCGATGGTGACGGCCGAGATGCCGTCGAGCTCGCGCAGCGCGGGCTTCAGCTCACGGGGTCGGATCTCCACGAACGTCGTCGTCATGCCG
>SIRU01000062.1 GCA_004366385.1 Actinomycetota bacterium | reverse complement strand
ATCGGCGCGGGCCTCGGCCCGCTCCAAGACGCCCGCGTGCTGCTCCCGCAGGCGGCTGCAGCGCCCCCCGACCTCGCCGGCGAGCTCCGCGCGCGCGGGGCGCGGGTCGATGCGATCCCCGCGTACCGCACCGTCTCGACCGAGCCGACGCCTGCAGAGCTCACGGCGCTCCGCACGTCCGACGCCGTCGTGCTCGCGAGCGGCTCCGCGGCTCACGCGCTCGCGGCGCAGGGCGGTCCCGGCGGCGCGCTCGTCGTCTGCATCGGCCCGCGGACGGCCTCGGTCGCGGGCGAGGTAGGGTTGCCCGTCGGCCTCGTGGCCGACGAGGCGACCGCGGAGGGCATCATTCAGGCGCTCGTGTCGCACTTCGGGGAGAGCCAGTGACGGACTTCACGCTCGAATCGCTCCGCGCTCACGCCGGCGTCCACCGGCCCCGGCGCCTGCGACGCACGGCGGCGCTCCGCGACCTCGTCCGCGAGACGACGCTCGCGCCCGACGACCTCGTGTACCCGCTCTTCGTCGTCCCCGGCGCGGGCGTTCGAGCCGCGATCCCGTCGATGCCGGGGATCGACCAGCTGTCGGTGGACGCGCTCGCCGCCGAGGCGCGTGAGCTGGGCGAGCTGGGGATCAAGGCGGTGCTCCTGTTTGGGATCCCGAGCGTCAAGGATCCGCTCGGGCTCGAGAGCTTCGCCGACGACGCTCCCGTGCAGAGCGCCATCCGCGCGCTGAAGGACGCGAGCCCGGAGCTGGTCGTCGTCACCGACGTGTGCCTGTGCGAGTACACGGACCACGGGCACTGCGGCCTGCTCGGCGCGGAGAACGAGGTGCTGAACGACCAGACGCTGGAGACGCTCGGCCGCATCGCGGTCTCCCACGCGGAGGCGGGCGCGGACGTCGTCGCGCCGAGCGGGATGCTCGACGGGATGGTGGCCGCGATCCGCGCGGCGCTCGACGCTGAGGGCCACGAGGGCGTGGCGATCCTCTCGTACGCCGTCAAGTACGCCTCGGCGCTGTACGGGCCGTTCCGTGACGCGGCCGAGGGCGCGCCCGCGTTCGGCGATCGCCGGAGCCACCAGATGGACCCCGCGAACGCGCGCGAGGCGCTGCGCGAGGCGCGGCTCGACGCCGAGCAGGGCGCGGACGCGCTCATGGTGAAGCCGGCGCTCGGCTACCTCGACGTCGTGGCGCGCGTCCGCGAGCGTTTCCCCGAGCTGCCGCTCGCGGCGTACAACGTCAGCGGGGAGTACGCCATGGTCAAGGCTGCGGCTGCGAACGGGTGGCTGGACGAGCGCGCGGCCGTGCTCGAGCTTCTGACAGGGGTGCGACGCGCGGGCGCCGACCTCGTCGTCACGTACCACGCGAAGGACGTCGCGCGGTGGCTCGTGTGAAGGCCCGCGTCGACGACCGGCCCGACGAGGAGGTCTCGCGCGACGAGGCGGACGTCGCCGAGCACGGGCGCTCGACCGAGGGCGAGACGACCTCGCTCGACCGGCGGCTCTTCATGCAGCTGCACGCGTTCGGCGGGGCTCGGGACACGAGCGCGCTCGCGGGAGCGCTGGCCGCGGCCGGCGTCGAGGGCGTGCTGTACGAGGACGCGAACGATCCGACCGGCGTCGCACTGCTCACGTTGAGCGAGGACCCGGAGGCATTCGTGGGGCGGGGCCGCGCGTTCCTCCAGGCGGCGCCGTTCGCCGATCTCGAGCCGAAGCCGGACTTCACGATGCTCGGCCGCACGTACGCGATCGGCTACGAGCAGGACCTCGAGGAGACGCTCGTGGAGCGGCCGCGGCGGCGCGTGCTCGACCCGGAGCTCCGCTGGGCGATCTGGTACCCGCTGCGGCGCGCGGGGTCGTTCGAGCAGCTCTCGCGCGAGGAGCAGAACCGGATCCTGATGGAGCACGGCGGCGTCGGGATGGCGTTCGGGCGCGCAGGGCTCGGCTACGACATCCGGCTCGCGTGCCACGGGCTCGACCGGGCGGACAACGACTTCGTCGTGGGGCTGCTCGGCCCGGAGCTGCACCCGCTCTCGGTCATCGTCCAGCGGATGCGGAAGACGCGGCAGACGTCCCTTCACCTCGAGCGGCTCGGCCCGTTCTTCGTCGGCAGAGTGGCGTGGCAGAGCCCGCAGGGCTCCTAGAGCGGTTGCTCTCCTGCGCGCCGCGGGGCGACGCTAGTTACAACTTGTAACTTGGCGACCGCGGACGTCTCCACCGGCACCACCTCCGTCTTTCTGAGGGCGTGCCGCGGCCTCTCGGTCGAGCGCACCCCGGTGTGGCTGCTGCGGCAGGCCGGGCGGTACCAGCCGGAGTACCGCGCGATCCGCGAGCGGCACTCGCTGCTGGAGATCATTCGCTCGCCGGAGCTGTCCGCCGAGGTCACGTTGCTCCCGGTGGACGCGTTCGGCGTGGACGCGGCGATCGTCTTCTCCGACATCCTCCCCCCGCTCGTCGGCATGGGGCTCGAGCTCGAGTTCGCGCAAGGGGAGGGGCCGGTGATCCGGAACCGGATCGAGACCGCACGCGACGTCGATCTCCTGGGGACACCGCCGGCCGAGGAGACGATGGCGGGGACGCTGGGGGCGATCGGGATCGTCCGCGGAGAGCTCGAGTCACGCGACGTTCCGGTGATCGGGTTCGCGGGCGCACCGTTCACGCTCGCGAGCTACGCGATCGAGGGCGGGAGCTCGAGAGACTTCACGCGCACGAAGGCGTTCATGCTCTCCGAGCCCGCCGCGTGGCGGCGGCTGCTCGGGAAGCTCGCCACGGTGCAGGCGGACTACCTCGTGGCCCAGGCGAAGGCGGGCGCGCAGGCGCTCCAGGTCTTCGACTCGTGGGCGGGGCGCGCGCTCGGGCGGGAGGACTACCTGCAGTGCGTCGCCCCTGCGAATCGCGAGCTGTACGCGGCGGTCGCGCGGGCCGGTGTCCCGGTGATCAACTTCACGCTCGGGGCGAGCGCCTACCTCGAGGACACGGCTGCGTGCGGCGGCGACGTCGTCGGGCTCGACTGGACGCTGCCGCTGGACGAGGCGTGGGCGCGCGTCGGCCTCGACCGGCCGGTGCAGGGGAACCTCGACCCCGTCTCCCTGCTCGCGCCGTGGCGGGAGCTGCGCGCGCGGATCGACGACGTCCTCGAGCGCGCGGGTGGCCGTCCCGGACATGTCTTCAACGTCGGGCACGGTCTGGCACCGCAGACGCCTACCGACAACGTGAAACGCCTGGTCGAGCACGTCCACGAGTGGTCAGCGAGTAGACACGGTGTCTGACACCGTCTCTCGCCCAGGTGACCACGTCGCGCGGCCGCCGATCGGCGTCCTCGTCATGGCGTACGGCGGGCCGGAGTCGCTGGACGAGCTCCCCGGCTACCTCGCCGACATCCGCGCCGGCCGGCCGACGCCGCGCGCGGTGCTCGACGAGATCACGGAGAACTACCGCGCCATCGGCGGCCGCTCGCCGCTCCTCGACGTCACGCGCCGCCAGGTGGACGCGCTCGCGCGCGAGCTCGGCCCCGACTACCGCTGCTACCTCGGCATGCGCCACTGGTCGCCGTGGATCGAGGATGCGGTGCGCGACATGGTCGAGGACGGCGTCACGAACGCGGTCGGCCTCGTCCTCGCCCCACAGTTCAGCGCGCTCTCGGTGGCGAAGTACCAGCAGAGGGTCGCGGACGGGCTCGAACTCGCGCGCGGCCGGATCGAGATCGAGCACGTGTCGAGCTACCACGACGCGCTAGGGCTGATCGAGGCGTTCGCCGCGCGCGTGCGTGATGGTCTCGCACGCTGGCCGGAGGAGGAGCGCGAGCGAGTGCACGTCGTCTTCAGCGCGCACTCCCTGCCCGAGCGTGTGCTCGCCGGCGGCGACCCGTACGACGAGCAGTGCCGCGAGACGGCGCGGCTGGTCGCGCAACGGGCGGGACTCGCCGGCGAGCAGTGGTCGTGGAGCTACCAGTCGGCCGGCCGCACGCCGGAGCCGTGGGCGGGGCCGGATCTCGGCGACCACCTGCACGACCTCGCCGCCCGCGGAGTACGAGACGTCGTCGCCGTCCCAGTCGGGTTCGTCTCCGACCATGTCGAGATCCTGTTCGACATCGACGTCCGCGCACACGGGATCGCGGACGAGGTCGGGATCCGTCTCGAGCGCCCGCCCGCCCTGAACGACGACCCGGTGTTCGTGGCGGCGCTCGCGGGGCTCGTGCGGGAGCGCGCGGCGGCGTGGGTGGCCGAGGTCGTGACCGCATGAAGGTCACGGTCGTCGGCGGCGGAATCGCGGGCCTCGCCGCCTCATGGACGCTCGAGGGAGCGCTCCGTGGCGCCGAGGTCGTGCTGGTCGAGCAGGGCGACGGCGTCGGCGGCGTGCTCCTCACAGAGCACGAGCACGGGTTCCTCGTGGAAGCCGCCGCGGACAGCTTCCTCTCGAGGAAGCCGCGCGGGGTCGGCATCTGCGAGGAGCTCGGGATCCAGGACGAGCTCGTCGGCCGGCGGCCGGAGAACGCGCGCTCGTTCGTGCGCCTCGGCCGCGAGCTGCATCCGCTGCCGGAGGGGCTGACGGGACTGGTCCCGACAGACCTCGACGCGCTCGAGGAGAGCACGCTGCTGTCGGACGAGGGCAAGCGGCGCCTCGCCGAGGAGGCCGACCTGCCGCCCGAGCCGCCCGGCGACGACGAGTCGCTTGCGTCGTTCGTCCGGCGGCGGCTCGGCCGCGAGGCGTGGGAGCGCCTCGTCGAGCCGCTGACGACCGGCATCTACGGCGGTGACGGCGAGCAGCTCTCGCTCCGGGCGACGTTCCCCCAGCTTCGCGCGCTCGAGGAGGAGCACGGGAGCGTCCTCCGCGGACTCCAAGCGCAGCCGGCGGCTCCCAGCGGTGCGTATCCGCCCTTCGTCAGCCTGCGAGGCGGGATGCACGAGCTGGCGGACAGCGTCGCCGGCGATCTCCAGAGCACGACCATCGATACCGGCAGCCGCGCAGTCACGCTCCGTGCGCAGGACGGCGGGTATGCGCTCGAGCTCGAGAGCGGAGCCGCCGTCCCTGCAGACGGCGTCGTGCTCGCGACACCCGCGTACGCGACGGCGGAGCTCGTCGCTGCCCTCGACGGCGAGCTCGCCGAGGCGCTCGCCGAGATCCCGTACGCGGGGAGCGCGGTCGTCACGCTCGCGTACCGCCGCGAGGAGGTCGAGCATCCGCTCGACGGCTACGGCTACGTCGTGCCGCGCAGCGAAGGCGGGCACGTCCTCGCGTGCACGTGGACGTCCAGCAAGTGGGAGGGGCGCGCGCCCGAGGATCGTGTCCTGCTGCGCGTCTTCGCGGGGCGGTTCGACCTGTCGGACGACGACCTCGTCCGGCTCGCGCGGGAGGAGGTCTCTCTGCTCGGGATCCGCGCAGAGCCCGTCTTGACGTGGACGCACCGCTGGCCGCGCGGGCTGCCCCAGTACACGCTCGGCCACCCGGAGCGCCTCGAGCGGATCGACGCGGCGCTCGAGCGTCACCCGGGCCTTGCGCTTGCCGGCGCGGCATACCGCGGCGTCGGGATCCCGGACTGCATCGCGTCCGGCGAGGAGGCGGCGCGCGCGGTCGCTCGCGCGCTCGTGGGCGCCGCGCGCTGACATGTCGGAAAGCGACGCCAAGTTACAACGTGTTACTTGGGCTCTCTTCGGGCCGCCGAAGGCCGAGCCTGCGCAGCGATGCCGCCTGGGCCACCGTCGGCCTCGCCGCGGACGTGTCCGAGCGAGACGCCTGGTTGCAACTTGTAACTTGGACTCCATGACGACGGCGCGAGACGAGATCCGGACGACGCGGGCGTCCGCGGAGCTCTTCGAGCAGGCGGCAGGGCTCATGCCGGGCGGGGTCAGCTCGCCGGTGCGTGCGTTCAGGGCCGTCGGCGGCGATCCGCTCTTCGTCGAGCGCGGGGAGGGCGCGTACCTCGTCGACGCGGACGGGAACCGATACGTCGACTACGTGCTCTCCTGGGGGCCGCTGATCCTCGGGCACGCGCATCCGCGGGTGGTCGCCGCGCTCGAGGAGGCGGTGCGGCGCGGGACGAGCTACGGCGCGCCGTCCGCGCTCGAGCTCGAGCTCGCGGGGCTGATCCGCGACGCGATGCCGTCGCTCGAGCTCGTCCGGTTCGTCTCCTCGGGCACCGAGGCGACCATGAGCGCGCTGCGGCTCGCGCGTGCGTTCACCGGGCGCGAGAAGATCGTCAAGCTCGCCGGCTGCTACCACGGGCACGCGGACTCCCTGCTCGTGCAGGCCGGGTCGGGGGTGGCGACGCTCGGGCTGCCGGACTCGCCCGGAGTCACGCGCGGCGCGGCCGCGGACTCGCTCGTCGCTCCGTACAACGACGTCGAGGCAGTCGAGCGGCTGCTCGCCGAGCACGAGGTCGCGGCCGTCATCGTTGAGCCGGTCGCCGGGAACATGGGGCTCGTCCCGCCACTCGACGGCTACCTCGAAGGGCTCCGCACGGTCACCGCCGCAGCGGGCGCGCTCCTCGTCTTCGACGAGGTCATGACGGGTTTCCGCGTCCATCCGGGCGGCGCGCAGGCGCTGTACGGAGTGACGCCCGACCTGACGACGCTCGGGAAGGTGATCGGCGGCGGCCTCCCCGTCGGCGCCTACGGCGGGCGGCGGGAGATCATGGAGCTCGTCGCGCCCGCGGGGCCCGTGTACCAGGCCGGGACGCTGTCCGGGAACCCGCTCGCGATGACCGCCGGGATCGAGACGCTGCGTGCTCTCGCCGAGCCGGGCGTGTGGGACGGGCTCGAGCGAGCCGGGGAGCGCCTCCTCGCCGGGCTCGCCGCGCTCGGCGCGCCCGTGCAGCTCGCTCGGGTCGGGACGATGTGGGGGCTGTTCTTCACCGATGCTCCGGTCCGCTCGTGGGAGGACGCGAAGGCCGCCGACACGGAGCGCTTCGCCCGCCTCCATCGCGCGATGCTCGACCGCGGCGTCTACCTCGCGCCCTCCCAGTTCGAGGCCGGCTTCCTCTCGACCGCGCACGGCGATGACGAGCTCGACGCGACGATCGAGGCCGTCGGTGAGGCCCTGGCCGCGATCGGCTGACGCCCCCGGGACTCACTGAAAGATAAAAACCGGTGTCAGACACCGGGTTTGTCAAGACCTGACCGTTACGAGTCTGTGCCAATCGTTCCCCAGGCAGAACGGCACGGGGAGTGCCGTCCCCGCTCTGGGACATGTCCAGATGCGCCGACATGGGCAGGCGAATGTCGAAGACGTCTCTATGCCGGTGTCTGACACCGGTTCGTCTCTACGCTTCGCCCCCGTGAAGGTCCTGCTTGTGACGAAGCACTTCCCGCCTGCGGGCGGCGGCGGCGTGCAGCGGCCGCTGAAGCTCGCGCAGTACCTGCCCGCGCTCGGGATCGAGACCCACGTGCTCGCGCCCGACGACCCGAAGTGGATCCACACGGACGCCGATCTCCGCGTCCCGACCCAGGCCTGGGTGCACCGCGCGCGGTATCTGGGCCCCCGCGCGGGCAAGCCGTCGGAGGAGCTTGCGGTGACCGACGGGATCGAGCGCGCGCTCGTCCAGGCGCACCACACCGCGCGCCGCCTCCTCGTCCCCGACGCGAGCGTCACCTGGAACCTGACCGCGATCCCGGCCGCGATCCGCATCGCGCGTCGCGAGGGGATCGACGCCGTGCTCACCACCTCGCCGCCCGGCTCCGTCCACCTCGTCGGCGCCGCCGTACGGCGGGCGACCGGCGCTCGCTGGCTCGCCGACCTCCGCGACCCGCTCGTCGCCAACCCGCACCGCCGCTCCGACACGACCGCCGCCCGCGCGCGCCAGGCCACGAACGAGCAACTCGCCCGCCTCGTCGCCAAGCGCGCAGACGCGATCTCGACCGTTTCCGAGGCGATCGCGGAGGAGATGCGCGCCCTCGGCGCGCACGGCCCCATGCGCGTCATCGCGAACGGCTGCGACTTCGACGACTTCGCCGGGCTCGAGTACCACCCATCCCCGCGGCTCCGGATCACCCACACCGGGAGCTTCTTCGGGAAGCGCGACCCGCGGCCGTTCCTCCAGGCGCTCAGCGACTCGGGAGTCGACGCGGTCGCGCGCTTTGTCGGCGACTTCCGCCAGTCGGATCGCGACTGGGCGGAGACGCTCGACCTCGGCGACCGCCTCGAGCTCGTCCCGTACGCGCCGCGCGCCGAGTCGCTTCGCCTCCAGCGCGACTCCGAGGCGCTGCTGCTCCTCGTCCCCGACGCCGGCGGGCGCGGCAAGGGCGTCCTCTCCGGGAAGGTGTTCGAGTACCTGGCTGCCGGGCGGCCGATCCTCGCCGTCGTCCCGCCCGACGGCGCCGCCGCCGACCTCGTTCGCGAGACGGGCGCCGGGGTCGTCGTCGCCCCCGACGACGTCGAGGGGATCGCCGCGGCCGTGCGCGATCTCGCGACGCGCCACGAGAACGGCGGCCTGCCCGCGGTCGAGCTCGCGGACGAGGTGCGGGAGCGTCTCTCCCGCCGCGCCCGCGTCGAGGAGACCGCCGAGCTGCTCAGGGAGATCGCGGGATGACGGCGTACGCGGTCTCGCTCCGTGCGGCCCTCCGCCCGCGCGAGCGGGTCATCGTCCAGCCGGTCCTCGACGGGCTCTTCCTCGCGACCGTCTTCACCGTCACCTACCACAAGCTCCAGTGGCAGCTCGCGGGTTCGCTGACGCTCTCGGACGTCCTGACGTCGGTGTTCCTCCTGCTGTTCGTGTGGGACCGCATCGAGCGCTCGGACGGACGCCTGGAGCGCACGGCCGCCGTCGCGCTCGGGTTCATGGTCGCGTTCGCGATCGTCTACCTGATCGGGTTCTACGCACTCGAGACCGGCGAGGCGCTCGCGCAGTGGGCGAAGGGGATGGTGAAGTTCGTCCTCCACGGCGGCTTCCTCGTCGCGGGGGTGGCGCTCCTCGCGCGGCGGAGCCTCTCCTTCTACTGGGTGACGCTCGGCGCGTTCGTGATCGGGATCGCCGTGAACGCGCTGTACGGGGTCGCCCAGCTCCTGTTCGAGGAGCTCGCCGGGGTCAACCTCGACGCGATCCTCATCCAGCCGATCACGGCCCGCGAGACCGCGATCGGGCTGTTCGGGGTCGTGGGCGGCACCGACCGGATCCTGCGCCCGAACGCCCTCACCGGCGATCCGAACCACATCGGGATCGAGCTCGTGATCCCGATCCTCCTGCTCGCCCCGCTCTACCTGCGCCTGGAGCGTCGTCACCCGCTGCGGGCGCCGATCGCGGCCCTGCTCGTGTTCCTGCTCGTCGTGGAGCTGGCGACGCTCTCGCGGAGCGGCCTCCTCGGCCTCGGCTGCGGCGCTCTCGTTCTCGCGTTCCCGTACCGGCGCTACCTCGGCCGCACCGCGTTCCTCGTCCCCTTCGGCGCCTTCCTCGCGATCGTCGGCGTGATCGTCCTCTCCCGCCTCGAGTTCTTCATGACCATCTTCCGCGTGCGGACGAACGTCAGCCGCGCGTCGACGTCTCCTCACTTCGCGGTCTACGAGTTCATCCCGGACGTGCTCTCGCGGCACCCGCTGCTCGGGCTGGGGCTGAACAACTTCTCCGTCTACTACGAGTTCGTGACCGGGAGGCCGGACTTCGGGCCGCACTCGTTCTACGTCGCCACGCTCGTGGAGACCGGCCTCATCGGCACTGCGCTCTTCGTCGCGTTCGTGTACTGGGTCTTCCGGCGGCTCGGGGACGCGAGGCGGCTCGGCCGGCTGTTCGCCGCCCAGGACCACCCGCTCTCGAAGCGCCTGCGGCCGCTCGCGTGGGGGATGACCGCCGCGTTCGTGGGGACCCTCGCGGCGAACCTCTTCTACCTCACGATGACCTTCTACTACTTCTACGTCTTCGCGGCGCTCGCGGTCGCCCTGCCCGTCGTCTTCGGCCGGGCCGTGCGCGCGCCGTGAGGCTCGTCGTCCTCACCACGTCGTACCCGCGCTCGGAGGACGACGTGGCAGGCGTGTTCGTGCGCGACGCGGTCGAGGACCTGCGCGCAGCGGGCGTCGAGCCGACCGTGGTCTCGCCGGCGTCGTTCCGGCACTACGGTCTCGCCTACGGGCACGGGATCGCGGGGAACCTCCGTCGGCAGCCGTGGCGCGTGCTCCTCGTCCCGCTCTTCCTGCTCTCGTTCGCGCGCGCGGCGCGCGGGGCCGCGCGGGATGCCGACCTCGTCCATGCGCACTGGCTGGTCTCCGCGCTGCCGGCGCTCGCGACGCGCCGCCCGTTCGTCGTGCAGCTCTGGGGGACGGACGCCGAGCTCGCGCTGAGGGCGCCGTGGGCGCTCCGCCGGCTCGTCCGGCGCGCGCGGCTCGTGATCTGCCCCTCGACCGCGCTCGTCGACGCCGCCCGCCGCCTCGGCGCGCGCGAGGTGCGCGTGGTGCCCTCGGGCGTGACGCTGCCGGAGACGGTGGCCGAGCCCGAGGAGCCGCCGCACGTCCTCTACGTCGGCCGGCTCTCCGAGGAGAAGGGCGTGGCGGAGCTCGCCGAGGCGACGGCCGGGCTCCCGCGCGTCGTCGTCGGCGACGGGCCGCTGCGCGAGCTCGTCCCGGACGCGCTGGGGTTCAGAGCGCCGAGCGAGCTCGACCCCTACTACGAGCGCGCCGCGGTCGTCGTCTGCCCGTCCCGGCGCGAGGGCTACGGCGTCGTCGCGCGCGAGGCTATGGCGCACGGGCGGCCGGTGGTCGCGTCCGCGGTCGGCGGCCTCGTCGACGCGGTCGAGGACGGCGTCACGGGCGTCCTCGTCCCGCCGCGCGACCCGGCGGCGCTGCGCTCGGCGCTCGAGCGGCTCCTCGAGGACGCCGACCTGCGCCGCCGTCTCGGGGCTGCCGCACGGGAGCGGGCGCGCGAGCGCTTCTCGCGCGAGGCGGCGACGCGCGAGGTCCTGGACGCGTATCGCGCCGCTCTGGACTAACGGCCTTGGCGGCCCTAGCCGATATGCAGATGCGTGGGCGCTCCCGCCCACCGAAGCTGTAGGGAGAGATGAACACCACCGTCGCAGTCCTCGGCCCCGGCACCGTCGGGGGCACGTTCGCAGCCCGGTTCGTCACCGCGGACTACCGCACCGTCTGCGTCGCGCCCGAGGCGACGGTGCGGCTGATGGCCTTCGCGGGGATCTCGATCGAGTCGAACGGCAGCCCGCCGCTCGTCGTCCGCCCGGAGGTGGCCGAGCGGCTCACGTGCCCCGTCTCGCTGCTCCTCGTCAGCGTCCGGAACGACCAGCTCGAGGACGCGCTCGAGCGCATCGAGCCGGAGGCGGTGGCCGAGGGCGTCGTCGTGCCGCTCCTGAACGGGCTCGAGCACATGGACGTCCTCCGCGCGCGCTTCCCGGGCCGGGTCGCGGCGGCGAGCCTCTGGCGCTTCGACGCGTACCGCGTCGGCCGCATGCAGATCGTTCAGCCGAGCCCGACCGCGCTCGTGACGATGGCATCCGACGACCTTTCGCGGGAGGAGCTCGAGCGCGCGGCCCGCATCCTCGAGGGCGCCGGCATCGACGTGGAGCTGGACGAGGACGAGCGGCGCGTGCTCTGGCGCAAGGCGGTCCGGCTCTCCGTGCTCGCGCCGGCGACGACGCTGACCCAGCGCCCGATCGGCGAGCTGCGGACCGACTACGAGTGGCGGCCGCGCCTCGAGGAGGCGGTCGCGGAGGCGTGCGCCGTCGCCGACGCCGAGGGTGTCCACCTGATGCCGTCCGCGCAGTGGACGCGGATCACCGAGATGGACGGCGACGCGACGACGTCGGTCGCGCGCGACGTGCGCGAGGGGCGGTCGAGCGAGCTGGACGCGATCACGGGGTCGGTGCTCCGGGTCGCGCGACGCCACGGCGTCGAGTGCCCGGTGCTCTCCGAGCTCGCGGCACGCACGGCGCACCTCTGACGGCGCCGCCGCGACGGGTCGCGCCCGGCCGGCTCGGTAACGTGCTTCCGCATGGCGGCCAAGCGGGCACTCGTCATCGGTATTGCCGGTCAGGACGGCTCCTACCTCGCCGAGCTGCTGCTGGCCGAGGGCTACGAGGTGCACGGCGTGGTGCGCTCGGCCTCTGCCTCGCTCGAGAACCTCGCCGCTGTCCGCGACCGGGTCGAGCTCCACGAGACCGACGTCCTGGACGTCGACGCGCTCGCGGCGCTGCTCTCCTCGACGCGGCCGCGCGAGGTGTACAACCTCGCGGCCCCGTCCTTCGTCCCGCAGTCGTGGCGCGAGCCGGTCGCGGTCGCCGAGCACTCCGCCGTCGGCGTCACCGTCCTGCTCGAGACGATCCGGCGCATCGACGCCTCGACGCGCGTCTTTCAGGCGTCCTCGAGCGAGATCTTCGGCGAGCCGCGGGAGTCGCCGCAGACCGAGGAGACTCCGCTCGCGCCGCTTACGCCGTACGGCGCCGCGAAGGCGTACGGGCACTTCCTCACCCGCTGCTATCGGCGGCGCTACGGCCTGCACGCGACCTCGGGGATCCTCTACAACCACGAGTCGCCGCGGCGGCCGGTCGACTTCGTCCCGCGCAAGATCGCCCGCGCCGCCACTGCGATCGCGCTCGGCCTCGAGCGAGAGCTCGAGCTCGGCAACCTCGACGCGCGTCGCGACTGGGGCTACGCCCCCGACTACGTACGGGCGATGTGGCTCGCGCTCCAGCAGCCGGAGGGGGACGACTACGTCATCGCGACCGGCGAGAGCCACAGCGTGCGGGAGCTCGCCGAGATCGCCTTCTCGCACGTCGGGCTCGACTACGAGGAGCACGTCCGCGTGGACGAGTCCCTGACGCGCGGGAGCGCGGAGCTGCACGACCTCGTCGGTGACCCGGCTCGCGCGCGCGAGCGGCTCGGCTGGGCGCCCTCCGTGGACTTCGCCGCGCTCGTCCGGCTCCTCGTCGACGCCGACCTCGAGCGTCTGCGCGCGCAGCACGAGGTCGCCGGGCCGGTGGTGGAGGGCTGAGCATGGGAGCGTCGACCGGCGCGCTCGGGCCTGTCGCGGGACCGCGCTCGCGGAGGCCGCGCGGCGCGCCTGCGTTGCGCGTGGCGGCCGTCCTCGCCGAGCCGGCCGCGCGCCGCGCGCCGCTCCTCCGCCGCGTCGCCGCGCTTCCCGAGATCGACCTGCGCGTGCTGGACGTCGCCCGCCGCGGCCGGGCGCGCCGCCTCGTCGAGCGCACGTCCGCGTCGGTCCTGGGCGTGCGCCGCACGCTGGCCTCGCTCTCCCCCGACGTGGTCGTCGCCGAGGGCTGGGGGTCGCTGGCCTCGCAGACCGCGATCGCGTGGAGTCGGCTCGCGCGCGTCCCGTACGTGCTCCTCGTCGGCGAGCGCGCGCCGCGCGAGGGGCGGCTCGGCGCCGTCGCGGACGCGGCCGTCGCGTCGATCGTCCAGGGCGCCGCGGGCGTGCTCGCCGAGAGCCCGGAGTCGCGGCGCGGCGCGCTCGAGCACGGCGCGGTCCCGGAGCGCGTCCGCGTGCTCCCGCGGACGGTCGACGCCGAGGAGCTCGGAGCGCGGGTCGCGGGGCTGAGAGCCAGGCGCGACGAGCTGCGCGACGCGCTCGGGGCGGGCGCGGGCGACGTCCTCGTCCTCTCGCCGGGGCCGCTCGTGCGCGGGCGCCGGCACGAGGACCTCGTGCACGCGCTCGCGGAGACGGGAGACCCGCGTCTGGTGCTCGTCCTCGCGGGGGACGGCCAGGAGCGCGAGCGCCTCACCGAGCTGGCGCGCGTTCGCGACGTGCGGCTCGTCGTCGCCGGCGAGCGCGACTCGCGGGGACCGAGCCTCGAGCTGTACGCGGCGGCGGACGTCTTCGCGCTCCTGTCCGAGCGGGAGGCGTGGGCGCTCGTCGCCGAGGCTGCGGCCTCCGGCCTGCCGCTCGTGCTCTCCGGCCGCGCGGCCGCGGCGCACGACCTCCTCCGGGACGGCTCGAACGGCGTGCTCGTGGAGGCCGGCCGCGTCGAGCAGGCGTCCGCCGCGCTCGGCTGGCTCGCCTCCGACCCGGCGCTGCGGCGAGCGTTCGGCGCCCGCTCGCGCGAGCTCGCGCGCGACTGGGGCTTCGGCCCGAGCGTCGACGGCTTCGTCGCCGCCGTGCGCGAGGCGGCGTCAACCATCTAGCCTGCCGCCGTGATCGCGAAGGCGCTCTTCTGGGGCTCGCTGGGGGCGCTCGCGTGGACGCACGCCGGGTACGCGGCCGCGATGGGGCTGCTCGCGCGCGTGCGGCCGCGGCCCGTGGCCCGCGCCGAGATCGAGCCCTCGGTCGCGCTCGTCGTCTCCGCGCACGACGAGGAGGGCGTGATCGGGCGCCGGCTGGAGAACCTGCTCGAGCTCGACTACCCGCGCGAGCAGCTCGAGATCGTCGTCGCCTCCGACGGCTCCACCGACCGCACGGACGAGATCGTGGAGGAGGTCGCCGCGCTCGACTCGCGCGTCCGGCTCCTGCGCTGCCCGCGCGAGGGCAAGGTCGCGGCGCAGCACCGGGCCGTGCGCGAGACGGAGAGCGACGTGCTCGCGTTCACGGACGCGAACACGGAGTGGGCGCCGGATGCGCTCCGCATCCTCGTCCGCAACCTCGCCGACCCCGAGGTCGGCTACGTCTGCGGGCAGCTCCGGCTCCAGAGCCCGGACGGCGCGAACCTCGAGGGCCTGTACTGGCGCTACGAGGTCTGGGTGCGCGAGCAGGAGTCGCGCGCGAGCTCGATCACCGCCGGGAACGGCGCGATCTACGCCGTGCGGCGCGGGGCGTACGTCGAGGACGACCCGAAGTTCGGGCACGACTTCGGCTTCCCGTACCTGATGGAGCAGAACGGCCTGCGCGCCGTCTACGACCCGGACGCGGTCGCGGTCGAGAAGGCGGCGAGCGAGCCGGAGGACGAGTATGGCCGCAAGGTGCGGATGAACTCCCGCTCGTGGGGCCACATCGTCACGGGGCGCGTGTTCCGGCGGACGCGGCCCCTCTATCTCGTCGAGCTGATCTCGCACCGCGTGCTGCGGTACGCGAGCGGGCTCCTGCACGTCGTGCTGCTCGTGTCCAACGTCGCGCTGCTCGGGCAGGGGCTCGTCTACCGGCTCGCGTTCGGCCTCCAGCTCGGCGGCCTAGGGCTCGCAGCCGCCGGGAAGGCGCGGCTCCCGATCCCGGGAGCCGGGCTCGCCTACTACTACTTCGTCGTGACGAAGGCGACCGCCGCCGGGCTCGTGCGCTACCTCCGCTTCGGGACGCCGCAGACCTGGGAGAAGGCGAAGGGGACGCGGTGAACCGGGCGCTCGACGTCGCGCTCGCGGGCGCGGGGCTCCTCGTCACGAGCCCGCTCCTGGCGGCGGCCGCGCTCGCGACGAAGCTCGAGGACGGAGGGTCGGTCCTGTACCGCCAGACGCGCGTGGGGAAGGACGGCCGCGACTTCGAGCTCCTGAAGCTGCGGACGATGGTCGAGGGCGCCGAGGGGATGGGCGCCGGCTTCGCCGTCGACGAGGGCGACCCGCGGATCACCCGCGTCGGCAGCTTTCTTCGGCGCACCTCGATCGACGAGCTCCCGCAGCTCTGGAACGTGCTCCGCGGCGACATGTCGGTGATCGGGCCGCGGCCGACGCTGCGCTACCAGGTCGAGCAGTACGACGAGCGCCAGCGGCGCAGGCTCGAGGTCCGGCCCGGCCTGACGGGCTGGGCGCAGGTGAACGGGCGCGCGGCGCTCTCGTGGCCGGAGCGGATCGAGCTCGACGTCTGGTACGTCGAGAACCGCTCGCCGAAGGTCGACCTCCAGATCCTCGTCCGCACGCCGCTCGCGCTCTTCCGCGGGACGTACCGCGGCGCCGGCGGCGGCTGGCGGTCGTAGCCACGCCTGGACCCGGATACCCTCTGCGCCCGTGACCGCCGTCCTCTTCACGTGCGCCGGGCAGCGCGTCGACATCGTGCGCGCCTTCAAGGACGCCGGCGCGACCACGGTCGCGGCCGACCTCGACCCGCTGGCGCCGGCGCTCTACCACGCCGACCGCGCGGTCGACGTCCCGCGCGTCGACGACCCGGGCTACGTCGCTGCGCTCGCCGACATCGTCCGCGAGCACGACGTCCGCCTGCTCGTCCCGCTCACCGATCTCGACCACGCGATCCTGGCGCGTGCGCGCGACGACCTCGCCCCCGCGCTCGTGCTGCTCCCGGACGCCGAGACGTGCGAGCGCATGTCCGACAAGCTCGAGGCGCATCGCTTCTTCGTCGAGAGCGGCATCGCATCGCCGCGGAGCTGGGGGCCGGACGAGGTTCCGGACGACGCGCGCTACCCGCTGCTCGTGAAGGCGCGCGAGGGCTTCGGCTCCCGCCACATCTTCCGCGCCGACGACCCCGAGCAGCTCGCGTTCTTCCTCGGCTACACGGAGGTCGAGTCGTTCGTGCAGGAGCGCTGCCTCGGCGAGGAGTTCTCCATCGACGTCTTCTGCGACCTGGAGAGCCGCTGCCTGAACGCGATCCCGCGGACGATGATCCAGTCCAAGGGCGGCGAGTCGATCAAGGGCAGGTCGATCCGCGACCTCGAGCTGATCGAGCACGGCCGGCTCGTCGCGGAGACGGTCGGGATCAAGGGGCCCGCGAACATCCAGTGCTTCCGCGAGCCGGACGGGACCCTCCCGGTGACCGACGTCAACACGCGCTTCGGAGGCGCTTTCCCGCTTCCGCTCGCCGCCGGGAGCGCCTACCCGGAGCTCGCGCTCGCGCTCGCGCGCGGGGAGCGCCCCGAGACGCGCCTCGGCGACTTCGAGGAGGGGATCCTCATGACGCGCTACTTCTCCGAGGTCTGCCTGCGGCGCGACGGCGACGGCGCCCTCGTCCCGGTCGTCGTCCGTTCCTGACCCGCGCGTGTCGCCGCCTTCCCTAGCATTCGCGTGCAATGTGCTCTGCCGACGCTGATAGGGTCGCGGCCCGATGAGCGACCGCCACGCCGCGCTCGGGCCCGACGACGAGCAGGAAGTCGACCTCGCGTCCGCCTGGGTGCGGATCAAGACGCGCTGGTGGCTGCCGGCCGGCGGGTTCGTGCTCGGGGCGCTGCTCGGGCTGGCGCTCGCGCTCTCGGGCGGCTCGTTCTGGCGCGCGGAGACGATCGTCTACCTCGGGCAGCCGTTCGCGCCGCTCGGCGGCGGGCAGATCCAGAGCCTCGCGACGAACCCGCGCACGGTCAGCGAGATCGTCCGCTCCGAGGCGGTGCTCCGCGAGGTGTCGCGCGCGACCGGGATCCCCGTCGCCAGGCTGCGCACGTCCATCGCGGTGAAGGACCTGACGACGGTGGGCCAGGTTCGCGGCGTGAATCCGCTCGTCGAGATCTCGGTGAAGGGGAACGCTCCTCGCAAGCGGGTCGAAGAGGCGGCCGACGGCCTGTCCGAGCGCGTCGTCGCGAACGTCTCGTCGTACGTGCTCCAGAAGATCGAGCTGCTCGAGGGGCAGGTGGAGGTGAGCCAGTCCCAGCTCGAGGCCATCGAGCGCCGCATCGCCGAGGCGCAGCAGCAGCAGACGACGATCATCAACGACCAGTCGCTCCCCCTCGACCAGCGGCTGATCCTGAGCCTCAATCTCAACTCCACGATCACGACCGCCGACGCGCGCCGCGCAGCGCTCCAGGACAACCTCTTCGAGGCGCAGCAGCTTCTCAACCTCGCGCGCGACGTCGAGTCGAGCCGCGTGGTGGAGCGGGCCGTGGCCGTGCGGACCTCGGCGCGCTCCCTGCGCACGTCGGTCCTCGTGGGCGCGATCACCGGTCTGCTGATCGGGACGGTCGCGGCTCTCGTCGTGGAGCCGTTCGTCGCCCGGCGCCGGCGGGCGGGCCCGACGCCGGCCTGATGCTCGACGGCAAGCGCGTCGCGGTCGTCGTCCCGGCCTACGACGAGGAGCGCCTGGTCGCGGACACGCTGCGCGGGATCCCCGACTTCGTCGACCGGATCGTCCTGGTCGACGACGCCTCGCGCGACGCGACCGGCGAGCGGGCGCGCGAGGTCGGCGACCCCCGCGTCGAGGCCGCCCGGCACGACGCGAACCGGGGCGTGGGCGCGGCCATCGCCACGGGCTATCGCCGAGCGCTCGACGAGGCGATCGACGTCACGTGCGTCATGGCCGCCGACAACCAGATGGACCCGTCCGAGCTGGAGGCGATCGCCGGCCCGGTCGCGCGCGGCGAAGTCGAGTACGCGAAGGCGAACCGGCTCGTCTCCGGCGAGGCCTGGAAGGTGATCCCGCGCACGCGCTACCTCGGGAACGCCGTCCTCTCGCTGCTGACGAAGATCGCCTCCGGCTACTGGCACGTCGCCGACTCGCAGGCCGGGTACACGGCGCTCTCGCTGGACGCGCTGCGCCGGCTCGACCTCGACCGCCTGTACCCGCGCTACGGCTTCCCGAACGACCTGCTCGTGCACCTGAACGTGCAGAGCGCGCGCGTGCGCGACATCCCTTCGCGCCCGATCTACGCCGACGAGACCTCCGGGATCAAGCTCCGCTCGGTCGTGCCGCGGATCTCGTGGCTCCTCTTCAAGGCGTTCTGGTGGCGGATGGCGCAGAAGTACGTCATCCGCGACTTCCACCCGCTCGTGTTCTTCTACGCGTTCGGGGTGCTGATGACGCTCGCGGGGCTGGTGCTGGGCGTGGTCGAGGTCGTCCTGCGCTTCGCCGGGAACGAGATCCCGGCCGCGACGATCGTGCTGGTCGCAGTGCTCCTCATCGCGGGGCTCCAGCTCACCTTGTTCGCGATGTGGTTCGACATGGAGGCGAACAAGGAGCTGCGCTGAGCGCCGAGCGGTCCGACCCCAGGCGTAGCGTCCTCCGCATGTCGTCGCTGCGCCGGCTGTGGAAGCTCGTCCCGGGGCGGGTGCGGCGCGCGCTCGCCGAGCGGTTCGCCAACGTGTCGCGCAGCGAGGCGTGGGGGTACGCCGTGTGGAGCGCGATGGGTGTCGTCGTCGGCGTGCCGGAGATCTGGGCGGCGATCGCAGGGGACGACTTCTACTGGCCGACGATCTCGACCACGATCGGCCACCTCCAGGAGCTCTGGCCGGTGGTCGCCCTCCTGCCGGTGGCGGTGATCGTGATGGGCGGCTACTCGATCTTCCGGGTGCGGGAGATCGGCGACACCGTCGTGCAGGCCGACCTCCAGGCCTTCGGGCGCACGCCCGAAGGCCGCCTCGCGAAGCAGGACGTGCCGTTCGAAGAGCTCCGTGGAGGCGGCGTGCCGGCGACGGGCGGCGAGCGACGGCAGTGGCCGGTCGTCCCCTACTTCGCGTTTGCCACCGTGGCCGTCGTCGCCGGTAGCCTCCTCGCGTCGAGGAGCGACGACCGGTACGTCGTCGGCTACGTCCTCTACTCGCTCATCGCCATCTTCTGGATCGTGATCCCCAACCTCTCCGCGTACTTCTTCCGGAGGGACTTCCCGTTCACGAACCTCTTCTTCACGATCAGCTTCCTCGGCCGCCGCCTCCAGCTGGTCGCCGGCCTCGTCGCCGCGCTGCTCGTGATCCTGCTGCTCCACCTCGCCTTCTACCCCTGGCCCGTCCCACCCGACTGAGTAGCATCCGACCATGCTCACGTCGGTCGTGACGGGCGGAGCCGGCTTCCTCGGCTCACACCTCTGCGAGGCGCTGCTCGGGCGCGGGCAGCGCGTGATCTGCATCGACAATCTCGTCGTCTCGACGCTCGAGAACATCGACCACCTGCGCGACGACGCCTTCACGTTCCTGAACCACGACGTGATCGAGCCGATCGCGATCGACGAGCCGGTGGACGTCGTCTACCACCTCGCGGCGCTCGCGAGCCCCGTCGACTACCTGCGCATGCCGCTGCACTCGCTGAAGACGGGGTCGTACGGGACGCACCACGCGGTCGGGCTCGCGAAGTGGAAGCGCGCGCGCTTCGTGCTCGCGTCGACGAGCGAGGTGTACGGCGACCCGCAGGTGCACCCGCAGCCGGAGACGTACTGGGGGCACGTGAACCCGATCGGGCCGCGCGGGGTGTACGACGAGGCGAAGCGCTACGCCGAGGCGCTGACGATGGCGTACCACTCGCAGCAGGGAGTCGACTCCGCGATCGTCCGCATCTTCAATACGTACGGCCCTCGGATGCGCTCCTACGACGGCCGCGCGATCCCCACCTTCCTGCGCCAGGCGCTCGCGTCCAAGCCCCTGACCGTCTTCGGCGACGGCTCGCAGACGCGGAGCTTCTGCCACGTCGACGACCTGATCCGCGGGATCATCCTGCTCGCGGAGTCCAGCGAGCACCTGCCCGTGAACCTGGGCAACCCGGACGAGAAGACGCTGCTCGAGCTGGCCGAGACGATCATCCGCCTCACGGGCTCGACGAGCGAGATCGTGTTCGAGGCGCTCCCCGTCGACGACCCGCAGGTCCGGCAGCCGGACGTCACGCGCGCGAAGCAGCTCCTCGGCTGGGAGCCGGAGGTCGCGCTCGAGGACGGCCTGCGCCGTACGATCGCCTCGCTCCGGCACGAGGCCAGGGTCGCGTCGTAGCGACCGGGCGAGGCGCGCCTCGCCCTACGAGCCTCCCGAGGTCCCGAACGAGGCGCGCCGCGTGCTGTCGGCCTCGTCGACCATGTGCCCGTCGCGCTCGACGTAGCCGCCGCTCCCTCCCACGACGAGCAGGACGAGGTCGTCCCTCTCGCTCGCGTTCGACACCCTCCGCGGGGTCGTCGACTCGACGTGGCAGAGCCCGCCCGCACCGAGCACGCGCTCCTCCCCGTCGACCTCGAAGCGCGCCTCGCCCGAGTGCACGAAGTAGAGCTCGTCCTGCGTGTCGTGGTAGTGGTGGAAGCCCTCGAAGCCGGGCGGGTACACGATCGCGTTCACGCCGAACGCCGTCACGCCGAGCGGAACCCGGACCTTCCGGAAGCCGTACTCCTCGCCCAGCTCGTCGATCGTCCCGAATGCGTGTGCCATGTCGTCTCCTCTCTCGGGCGGCCGCGCGCGGCCGCGAGTTCACCCTCCGCTCTCCTCCTCGACCGTCGCCGCCCCCGCCGCCGCCAGGCCGAGCGCTATCGCCGTCGCCGACTGGAGCGGGCTCCCCGGCACGAGGCCGGACAGCGCCCACTCCCCGGAGAGTGTGAGGAGGGCGCAGATCATCGCGAGGCCCGCTCCCGCCGCCCACGGGCTCGAGGCGAAGGCGGCGGTCCGCCAGCAGAGCACGAGCCCGCCTGCACCGAGCCCCACGAGGAGGAGGAGGCCGAGCGCGCCCGCCTCGGCGAGCAGCTGGACGTACAGGCTCCGCGGCGGCAGCTCCCGCTCGGCGGTCGGGAAGGCTTCCTCGGGGGCGTCGGCGTAGCGTGCGCGCGCGTCGGCCAGGTACGGCTCGACGACCTCGAAGCTGCTCGAGCGCAGCCACCCCACGCCGAGGACCGGATGATCCTGGAACGTGCGGAGCCCGAGGTACGTGACGACCTCGCGCCGTTGCTCCGGCTCGGCCTCGGCGCCGGCCTCCTCTGCGATCCCGGTAGCGTCGAGCGCGCGCTCGACCCAGCCCGCGCGGACGGCGGTCGTCCCCACCGTGACGAACGCGACGAGCACCAGGAGCGCGACCAGCCGGCGGCCGGACTGGCCCGAGGGCGCGAGCCGGCCCCGGGCGGCCGCCATCGCGCCGAGCACGCCGGCCGCGAAGCCCGCGAGCGCGCCGAACGACCCCGCGAGCACGAGCCCGAGCGCTCCCGCGACGAGCGCGACCGGGAAGAGCGCGGACGCCGGGACGCGCTTCGGCGTCGCGAGGATCCCCGCCACCGCGATGCCGAGCGCGAGCGCGCTGAGCGCCGCGAGGTCGTGCACGGTGAGGAAGGACGGCTGCCGCCCTCCGATCGCTCCCGCGCCGAGGATGCCCGCGCCGAGGAGTTGCGCGACCGCGACCGAGGTCGCGGCGAGCGACCAGAGGACGAAGCCTCCCACGACGATCGAGAGGTCGAGCGCGCGCCGGACGAGGAGCGGCACCGCGACGGCCAGGAGGGCGTACTCGATCAGCTCGACGTAGGCCACCACGTTGGGCGCGAACTGTGCTCCCTCGTACGCGGCCGGTCGGAACGCCTGGAAGCCGAGCCACAGCAGCAGGGCGACTCCCGGGATCCAGATGATCCGGGCCGCCGTCAGGCGCCAGCCGCCCTGGAGCGCGGCGGCGATCAGCGCAGCGATCAGGACCGCGACGACCGCGGCGTCGGAGAGGCGCGCGTGGACGTCCGTGGAGCCGACGTCCACGACGAGCGCCGGCTGGTGGCTCTCGTCGAGGAAGAGCAGCGGGATCGCGAGCGCGAGGACGAGCGCGCCGAGCGACTCGCGGGCCAACACGCGGCGGAGCCTCATCGGACGAGGACTCTAGACGGCCCGCGCCGCCGGCTCGGCCCAGCGCCGTCGCGCGTTCTACGATCACGGCGTGTCGAAGGCAGCTCCGCCCGCCGGCTCGCGTCCGCCGCTCGCCTCGCCGGGAGCCGGCGGCGACGTCCGCGCGTCGCGCCTCTACCTGCTTTCCCGCAGCAACGCGCTGAACGTCGGGCGGCGGACGCTGTCGGTCTGCGCGCTCCTCGTGCTGGACATCGCCGGGCTCGCGCTCGGGATCTACTTCGCGCTCGTGATCCGCGAGGCGCTCCGCGGCCAGGGAACCATCCTCTGGGGCCTGCTCTGGCGCGAGGGACCGCGCGAGTGGCTCGACTTCGTCGCGCCGATCACGATCCTCGTCTTCGCGCAGGCCGGGCTCTACCGCCAGCGAGACCGCCGCCCGGGCGCAGGCCGCATTCTCTCCTCGCTCATCGTCGTCGCCCTCGTCGTGCTCGCGTTCGGCCTGGGGACGGACTACGACTTCACGACCTCGGGGCTGATCCCGACCGCGGTCGTCACGTGCGCGATCACGATCGGGCTCCTCCGCGTCGCCTACGACTCGATGACGCTCGAGCTGATGCGGGCCGTGGGCATGCGGCGCCGTGTGGTGCTCGTCGGCGAGGGGGAGGGGCTCAGGCGGTTGCGCGCGTCGCTCGCGGCGGTGCGCGGCGGCCTCGGCTACGAGTTCGTGGGCGCCGTCGCGACCGAGGGCGCGGGCGGCCTGCGCCGCCTCGGCTCGCGCGAGGAGCTCCCCGCCGTCCTCGAGCGCGTGCGGCCGGACGAGATCATCCTCGCCGAGGCGCAGCTCGAGGAGCGCGACGTCTTCGACATCGTCGAGCAGGCGCACAGGCAGGGGATCAAGGTGCGACTCGCCCCCGACACGACCGAGATCCTCGTGCAGCGCGGCGAGTACGTCCCGGTACCGGGCATCCCGCTCTTCGAGCTCCGCCCGCCCGTCCTCCGCGGCTGGGAGTGGGCGCTGAAGCGCGCGTTCGACGTCGTCGTCAGTGCGCTCGTCGCCGTCCTGCTGCTCCCGGTCTGGCTGCTGATCGCGCTCGCGGTGAAGCTCGACTCGCGCGGCCCGGTGCTCTTCGTCGACCGCCGGATCGGCGTCGGGGAGAAGGAGTTCGGGATGCTGAAGTTCCGGACGATGGTCGCGGACGCGCTCGCGCTCCAGGCCGAGCTCGAGGACGCGAACGAGGCGGAGGGCGCGCTCTTCAAGATCAAGGACGACCCGCGCGTGACGCGCGTCGGGCGCGTGCTGCGGCGGCTCTCGCTCGACGAGTTCCCGCAGATCGTCAACGTGCTCAAGGGCGAGATGAGCCTCGTCGGCCCCCGCCCGCTCCCGCTCCGCGACTACGAGCTGCTCGAGGAGTGGCACCGCGCGCGGTACGCGGTGCTCCCGGGGATGACCGGCCTGTGGCAGATCTCCGGCCGCTCCGGCCTCGACTTCGACGACCTCGTGCGGCTCGACTTCACGTACATCGAGAACTGGTCGATCTGGCTCGACGTCACGATCATCGCGCGGACGATCCCGGCGGTTCTGACCGGGCGCGGGGCGTACTAGGCCGAGGCAGCCCCCCTACGAGCTGCCCAGGGCGAGGAGGGCCCGGACGGCCCGCCAGTACGCGCGCAGCGGCGCCGACACGAGCGGCGAGCGGGCCGCGGCGCCGACGAACTCGGAATCGAGCGTCGCGACCATGCCGCCCGCGAAGCGCGACGACGAGATCGCGCGGGCCTGCTGGATCCGGCGGCGCTCCCGGGCCCAGGCCGGGAGCCGCCGCACGCAGTCGCCGCCGGCGAGCAGCTTCTGCCGCCACCAGCCGCCGTGGATCGCCGCCGCCAGCACGGCGAGCTCGACGAGGACGAGTGCCGGCGCGAGCAGGAGGAGCAGCGGCGCCGGGTACGTCCTCACGATCGTCGCCCAGCGGTTGCGCTCGAGGTGGCGCCACTTCGCGGGGCCCTTGTCGAAGTCGTAGTCGTGGTCGACCACGGCGTCCGCGCACACGCCGATCGAGCCGCCGGCGAGCAGCACGCGCAGCGAGAGGTCGACGTCCTCGTGGTAGAGGAAGTAGTCGCCGGCGAAGCCGCCGAGCTGGAGGAAGCGCTCGCGCCCGACGGCGAGGCAGGCGCCGCTCAGGAAGCCGACCCGCTCGACCGTCGCGCCGCGCGGCCGGCCGGCCGCCCCGGCCCAGGCGACGCCGCTGAAGTGCAGCACGCCGCCGGCCGAGCTCACGCGCTCTCCGCCGTCCGACGCGACGAGCGCCTGCCACGCCGTCCAGCCGGAGCCGTCGAGCGCAGGCCGCTCGATCGCGTCGCGGAAGCCGGGCTCGGGCACGGCGTCGGGATTGAGGAAGCAGAGGAGGTCGGCGCGCGCCGCTCCCGCTCCCAGGTTGCAGGCGGCCGGGAAGCCGAGGTTCGCGGCCGCCTCGAGGAGCGTCGCGGCCGGCGCCAACTCCGCGACGACGGCTGGCGTGCCGTCGGAGGAGGCGTTGTCGACGACGATCAGCTCGTCCTCGTCCCGCAGCTCGTCGGCGAGCGCGGCGAGTGGACGGCCGATCGCGTCGGCATGGTTGTAGGTGACCACGATCACCGCCAGGCTCGGCACGGCCGGAATACTCGCAGCGGATCTCCCCGAGGTGACGGCGAGGGCGGGCAGGCGCCGGCCCGGCTCGCCTACTCTCACCGACGACGTCCCATGTCAGACCCCGCTCCCACGACACCCGGCTACGTCGCCTTGAGCGAGCGGCCGCACGGCGCCCACGCCAAGCTGCTCGGCCTCGTCGGCTCGGGGATGCGGGTCCTCGACGTCGGCTGCTCGAGCGGCTACCTCGCGCGGCCCCTCGTCGAGCGCGGGTGCACGGTGGTCGGGCTCGAGCTCGACGAAGCCGCGGCCGCGGAGGCGCGGAGCGTCTGCGAGCAGGTGCTCGTCGGCGACGTCGAGACGATGCAGCTGCCCTTCGAGCCCGCGTCCTTCGACGTCGTGCTCTGCGGCGACCTGATCGAGCACCTTCGCGACCCCGAGCGCTTCCTCGCGCGCGTGCGCCCGCTGCTGCGGCCCGACGGGCGCCTCGTGCTCTCGACCCCGAACGTCGCGAACTGGGCGATCCGCCTGTCGCTGCTCGGCGGTCGCTGGCGCTACACGGAGCGCGGGATCCTCGACCGCACGCACACGCACCTCTTCACGCGGCGCACGCTCGTGGAGACGCTCGAGCGCGCGGGGTACCGGGTCACGGTGCTCGACTACACGGTGCCGGTGCCCCTCGTGCGGACGGACGCCGTCGAGCGGGTCGCGCACGCCGTCGGCCGGGTGCGCCCGCCGCTCTTCGCGTACCAGTTCGTCGTCGCGGCCGAGCCGTCGACCGCCGTCGCCTCGGGAGTGATGTGAGCGCCGTGCGGACGATCGCGATCGTGCCTGCCCGCAACGAGAGCGCCGCCATCGGCGCCGTGGTGGACGGCATCCGGGCGTTCGACCCGTCCTTCGACGTCGTCGTCGTCGACGACGGCTCCTCTGACGGGACGGCCGAGGCCGCAGCGCGGCACGGCGCGGCGGTCGTGTCGCTCCCGTTCAACCTGGGCATCGGAGGCGCGGTGCAGACCGGGTTCCAGTACGCGCTCGCGCGCGGCTACGACCGCGCCGTCCGTCTCGACGGCGACGGCCAGCACGACCCGGGGGAGATCGCGAAGCTGCTCGTCCCGCTCGAGCGCGACGAGGCGGACATCGTCACGGGGTCGCGCTTCGCCTTCGAGAGCGGCGAGGCCGGGCACCGACCCGCGCTCGCGCGCCGGGTCGGCATCGCGTTCTTCGCCAAGCTCGTCTCGCTGCTCACGCGCCAGCGCGTGACCGACACGACGTCCGGCTTCCAGGCGCTCAACCACCACGGCATCGAGCTCTTCGCGCGCGACTACCCGAACGACTACCCGGAGGTGGAGGCGACCGTCCTCGTGCACAAGCACCGGCTGCGCCTGATGGAGGTCCCCGTCCGCATGCGCGACCGCGAGCACGGGCAGTCGTCGATCACGTTCGTCCGGTCGATCTACT
Source organism: Actinomycetota bacterium (assembly GCA_004366385.1). Lineage (GTDB taxonomy): Bacteria > Actinomycetota > Thermoleophilia > Gaiellales > Gaiellaceae > GMQP-bins7. Next base: position 40,156 of record SIRU01000062.1, on the reverse strand, counting down.
ACATGCTCAAGGTCACCCTGGCTCTCCTCGTCGCCATGTGCCGCAAGTACGCCCTTCCCGAGGACGCGAAGGCCCGGACGTGACCCCGCTCCGGGTCTCGATCGCGGCGTCGCTCGCCTCGGTGCTCCTGCTCCTCGTCGTGCTCGAGCTGATCCGGGGCCGCCGCCTGAAGGAGCGCTACGCGCTGCTGTGGCTCGCGACCGGCCTCGTGCTGCTGGTGCTCTCCGTGTGGCGCGAGGGGCTCAACACGATCGCGGGCTGGCTCGGCGTCGGCTATCCGCCGGCGATCCTGTTCGCCGTCGCGACGCTCTTCATCATCGTGGTCCTGCTCGACTACTCGACCGTGCTCTCGCGGCTCTCCGACCAGAACACCGTCCTCGCGCAGCGGCTCGCGCTCCTCGAGGAGCGGCTGCACCGCGCGGAGGCCGAGCCGAAGGCGGAGCCCCCGGAGCCGTAGGGCGAGGCTCGTCCTCTGCCCTACGCGGGCTGAGCCTCGCTGCGGGGCCGCACGGTCGGGTGCGTCCCGCCGAGCCAGTCGACGCGGCCGATCCACTTGTCGCGGTGCTCGGCGTACCAGCGGATCGTCTGCGCGAGGCCCTCCTCCCACGAGACCTTCGGGTCCCACCCCGTCTCCGACCGCAGCTTCTCGTACCCGACGCGCAGCGCCATCACGTCGCTGGAGCCGGGCCGGAAGCGCGCCTGCGTCTGGACGATCTCGCGCGACCCCTCCGGCCAGTAGCCGAGCTCGGCGCCGATCTTGAAGATCATGGCCGCCCAGTCTGCCATCGAGACGTTCTCGCCCTGCCCGTAGACGTAGTGCTCGCCGGGCCTCCCGTGCGCGGCGACGACGAGGTGCCCGCGGACGCCGTCGGTGCAGAAGCAGAAGTCGCGGAGCGGGTCGAGCGCGCCGAGCTCGACCTCGGGCCGCTCGAGCGCCTGCGTGATGATCGTCCCGGTGACGTAGCGCGGGTTCTGCCGCGGCCCGTAGTTGTTGAACATGCGCGTGACGAGGCCGGGGACCCCGTACGCGTCGAAGTAGTTCATCGTCAGGTAGTCCGCGGCCACCTTCGACGTCGCGTAGACCGACTTCGGGTTGATCGGCGAGCGCTCGTGCAGGATGAGGCTGCCCGCATCGTCGAAGTCGTGGTGGTGCGAGACCGACTCGCGCACGTTCCCGTACTCCTCCGACGTGCCGGCGGTGTCGAACTTCTCGAGCTCGAGGCCGTGGTCGATGATCGACTGCAACAGGTTCAGCGTCCCGATCGTGTTCGCCTGGAACGTCTCGTACGGCCGGTGCCACGACTCGCCGACGTGCGCCTGCGCGCCGAGGTGGAAGACGTACGGCTTGTCGGGTGCCTCGAGCAGGTCCTGGCGGACGAGCAGGTCGATCGAGTGCTTGTCCGTGAGGTCGGCGAAGTGCACCTTCAGCCGGCCGCGCAGGTGCGCGATGTTGGCGAGCGCGCCGCTCGACGTCGCGCGGACGAACGCGTGCACGGTGGCGCCGAGCTCGACCAGCGCCTCGGTCAGGTGCGAGCCCATGAACCCGTCCGCGCCGGTGACGAGCGCGGTGCGGCCGCCGTAGATCTCGCCGAACTCGCGGCGGAGCTCGTCGAGCGCGCGGCCTGTCCAGAGGGTGTCGTTCGCCATGGTGCGTACGCTTCCGCGTCGGTGAGCAAGCGTACAGACTCGCCCGGCCTCGGCTCGCTCGGCAGCGGTGCGGTGACGGCGATCTCCCTCCTGCTGACCGCGGGCGTGGCGGCGGCGATCGGAGTCGTCATCGCCCGCGAGTTCGGCCGGAGCGACGAGACGGACGGGCTGCTCGCCGCGTACGGCGTGTTCGTCGTGATCGCGATCGCCGCCCAGGCGATCCGGATCGCGGTCCTGCCTCAGCTGGCCCGCGCACGCGCGGAGCGGCGCCTCGCCGGCGAAGTGGCCGGCTCCGCGCTCGCCGTCTCGGTGCTCGCCGTGCCGCTCCTGCTCGTCGCTGTCTTCGGCGTCGACGCGCTCGCCGGGCTCCTCACCGGCGAGTCCGAGGTCGCGAAGGAGACGGCAGCCGACGCGCTTCGCTGGCTCGTTCCCGCGGCCGTCGCCCAGCTCTTCGCCGCGCTCGCGGCCAGCACGCTCGCGGCGCTCGACGACTACGTGACGGCCGCCGTCGGCTACGCGGCGGGTAGCGCGACGGGGCTCGCGCTGATCCTGCTCCGGGTCGAGCCCGACGGCATCGTCGCGATCGCGTGGGGGATGGCGCTCAACGCGGGGATCGCGCTCGCGGTGCCCTCGCTCGCCCTCGCCGTCAGGGCGGTTCGCCTGCGCATGCCGACGACGGCCGTGCTCCCGACCGGGCCGCCGCTGCCCGCGCGTGTGGGGGCGTTCGCCGTGGGCGCCGCGGTGCCGCTCGCCCAACAGCTTCTGTACCTCGTCTGCCTGCCGTTCGCCGCGCGGCTCGGCACCGGCGCCGCGACCAGCTTCGTCTACGCGTACCTCGCCGCCACGAGCGTCGTGGCGGTCACGGCCGGCTCGCTCGGGCTCGTGACCTCGGTGCCGCTGTCGCGCGCCGGCGTGAGCCCGACGGAAACCGCGCGTCACGTCTCGGCGACGTCGTGGATCGCGCTCGCGTTCGCCGGTGTCACCGCGGGGGTGTTCGCGCTCGCGGGCGGCGATCTCGTCGCGGCGGTCCTGGGCGGCGCGTACGGAGCGGAGATCGGCGCCGAGCTCGGCCGGCTGATCGTGGTGCTCAGCCTCTGGATGCTCGCCTCGATCGGCGTTACCGTGACCTTCCCGCTCGCCTTCGTCGCTCGCCGGACGGAGAGGCTCCCGTGGATCGCGGCCGCGGCGCTCGCTGTGCAGCTCCCGCTGGCGTGGCTCGGCGCGCGGGCTCTCGAGCTGGAGGGCCTCGCGCTCGCGCTCGGGCTGGCGACGCTCGTGATCCTGGCAGGGCTGCTCCGTGAGCTGGGCGCGCTCGCGGAGACGGCGCGGGAGCTGGGCCGCGCGGCGCTCGTCGTGGGCGGGCTGACCGTCGCCGCGTTCGTCCCGCCTGCGCTCGTCCTCGGCCCGGTCGCGTCCGCGGTCGTCGGCGCGGTCGTCTACGGCGCGCTGCTCGCCGCTCTCCGCCCGCGCGGCCTGCTCGCCGGCTGGCGGTACCTGCGCGCACTCGCCTAGACCGGGGTTGCGGCAGGGGCCAGCGAGCGGTACAGCCCCTCGTGCCTCCTCGCCGACGCCTCCCATGTGAAGGCGGCGGCTCGCTCGAGGCCGAGCTCGCGGAGCTCCTCGCGGCGCTCGTCCGTCTCGAGGATCGCCTGCGCCATCGCCTCCGGGTCGAGTGGGTCGAAGAGGACGGCCGTGCCGTCGCAGACCTCCGGGATCGCCGCGGCGTCCGACGCGGCCACGGGACAGCCGCACGCCATCGCCTCGAGCGGCGGCAGCGCGAAGCCCTCGTACAGGCTCGGGTACACGACGCACGCCGCCCTGCGGTAGAGCGACGCGAGCTCGGCCGGCGCGACCACGCCCCAGCGCTCCACGCCGTCGGGGAGCGGCCCCAGGCGGTCGAGGCCGTCGCCTGCGAGCACGAGGCGCAGCTTTGGGCGATCCTTGCGCAGGATCGCGAACGCGTCGAAGAGGCGCGCGTGGTTCTTGTGCGGCCAGGCCCGGGCCGGGTAGAGGAGGAACGGCTCCCGCTCCTCCCCGCCCGGGTGAAAGAGCGTCCGGTTGATCCCGGGCGGGATGACGTGCACGCGCCCGCTGCCGAGGCCGAGGAGCTCGAGCGCCCGCTCGCGGACGAACTCGCTGGGGACGACGATCGCATCCGCCTCGTGCACCGCGGCGTCGTGCTCCGCGCGGCGGAACGACCGGCGGGAGGGCTCGACCGACTCCGGGACGACGCGGTGCTGCGAGTCGTGCAGCGTCACGACGGTCGGCGCATCCGCCCGGGGCACGGGGCTCGTGAGCGCGTAGTGGAGCACGTCCAGGGTGCCGGCGTGCGCCTGCACGCGACGGCTCCGGAAGGCTGTGACCGCGTAGGTCGCGAGCCGGACGGGACGGCTGCCGGAGTCGCGCGGCTCCGGGACGCCGACCGCGGGCAGCCCGTCCACGGGGTCGTGCTCCTGGGCGGGGACGAAGACGACGTACTCGAGCGTCCCGACCGCCCCGAGCGCGCGCACGAGCTGCCGCGCGGACGTGCCCGAGCGGCCGGGCTCGCCCGGCGCGAGAGGCAACAGCGAGATCCCGACGCGCACTCCCGTCTCATCCTAGGCCCGAACGGAACGTTCACATCCCCCGGCTAGAATCCCCGCGTGCCGGGGGATCGAGGGGATGAACCCATGCCGTATGCAGGGCTTTCCGATGCCGAGGAGCTCCTCGAGTGGCTGCGCGAGGAGGTACCGCGCTCCGGCAGCCACCCCGACGACGCGGCGGGCGCCGAAGCCGAGTGGAGGGCGCTCCGCGAGGAGGCCGAGCGGCTCTGGGCCGTCTCCGCGGACCGCGGCCTCCAGCTCCGGCCCGGTTTCCGGGGGAAGCTCAAGTCCCCGCCGAAGTGGGTGCTCCGCAAGCTGATGCGCTGGTACGTGGAGCCGGTCGCCTACGACCAGCGCTCGTTCAACGCCGCCGTGCTGCGCCTCGTCGACGACCTCCAGGAGCGCGTCTCCGCGCTCGAGGCACGCGAGGTGGCCGAGCGCGGCGAGGCCGACCAGAGCGCGGCGACGTGACCGCGACCGCGCTGCTCGAGGTCGAGTCCCTCGTCCGCTGCCCGACGTGCCGGGGGCCGCTCTCGGCCGCTGAGCCCCGCCGCTGCGAGCGGTGCGGCGTCGACTACCCGCTGGTCGACGGCGTCCGCCGCATGCTCGACGAGAACGCTCCCGGCATCGCCGAGAAGCGGCGCGAGATGGAGGGTTGGGTCTCGATGGCGCGGGAGCAGGAGTGGTACGAGCCGGACGACGAGGTCGACGCCGTGCTCCCGTACGTGTGCCGCGACCTCGGCTGGGACGACCCGACGTGGCGGGCGACGGAGTACTCGTTCGCCAGCCTGCTCGAGCTCCTGCGCCCGGGCATGCGTGTCCTCGAGATCGGGGCGGCGAAGTGCTGGGGCTCTCAGCACGTCATCGCCCGAGGCTGCACCTACGTCGGCGCGGACATCCTCGCCGACCCCAACATCGGCCTCGGCCGGGGGTTGTTCTACGAGGAGCTCGCGGGGCAGCCCTTCCTCCGCGTCCAGGCGGACGGCGAGGGGCTCCCTTTCGCGTCCGCCTCGTTCGACGTCACGTACTGCGTCGCAACCCTGCACCACGCCCTCGATCTCGGGGCGATGGTGGGAGAGATGAGCCGCGTCACGCGCCCCGGCGGTCACGTCCTCGCGCTCAACGAGGGCTCGCGGGCGCTGCGCCAGGGCGCCAACGCCCCGACGCAGGAGGAGGCGCTCGGCTTCGGCATCAACGAGCACGTGCACACGATCTACGCCTACGTCTGGGCGCTGGCGCGGCACGGCGTGCTCGTCCGGAGGATCTTCCAGGCGGACGGCTACGACGGGATCGCCGGCACGCGTGCGGGCGGGACGCTGCTCCGGCTGCCGCTCGTCGGCAGGGCGGCCGCCACGCTGTACACGCAGTCGTGCTGCGGCTACCAGGGCGTCAGCCTCGTGGGCCGCCGGCTGGGCCGGCGCTGATGCGGATCGCGGTCTGCCGGCCGCACGTGCCGTTCGCCTGGGGCGGGACGGAGGTCATGACCGACCGGCTCGTCGCCGAGCTGCGTGCGCGCGGCCACGAAGCCGACCTGCTGACGATCCCGTTCAAGTGGTATCCCGGCGTGCGTGTGCTCACGCAGGCGTTCCTCTGGCGGATGCTCGACCTCGAGGAGGTCGACGGCCGCCCGGTCGACATGGTCGTCGCCACCAAGTTCCCCTCGTACGTCGTTCGCCATCCGGAGAAGCGCGTCTGGCTGATCCACCAGTTCCGGCAGGCGTACGAGCTCGACCGCACGGACCTCGGCCAGTTCGGGGAGTCGCTCGAGGAGCGCGCGCTGCGGCGCAAGGTGCACGAGCTCGACCGCGTGGCGCTCTCCGAGGCGACGCGGCTGTTCGCGATCTCGCGCAACGTCGCCGCCCGGCTCGAGCGCGCGACCGGCCTCGAGGCCGAGTACCTGCCGCCCCCGCCGCAGGAGCTCGACTACCGGTGCAGCGAGTACGGCGACTTCGTGCTCTCCGTGAACAGGCTCGACCGGGCGAAGCGGATCGACCTCCTGCTGGAGGCGGCCGCGCTCGACCCCGCGCTCGAGGTCGTGATCGCGGGCGAAGGCCCCGACCGGCGGCGGCTGGAGGAGCTCGCGCGCGACCGTGGGCTCGATGGGCGCGCCAGGTTCGTGGGGCGCGTCTCGGAGGCCGAGCTCGCCGATCTCTACGGCCGCTGTCTCGCGGTGTTCTACGCGCCGGTGGACGAGGACTACGGCATGGTCCCGTTCGAGGCGTTCCTCTCGGAGAAGCCCGTGCTCACGACGCGCGACGCGGGCGGGCCGCTCGAGATCGTCTCCGACGGGGACACGGGCCTCGTCGTGGCGCCCGAGCCGGGCGAGGTCGCGCGTGCCGCCGGCCGCCTCCGGGAGAACCGCGCCGAGGCGGCGTCGTTCGGGCGCGCGGGGAAGGCGATCGCAGCAGAGGTGACGTGGGACCGCGCGATCGCCAGACTCCTCGCATGAGGGTCGCGTACTTCTCGCCCATGCCGCCGGAGCGGTCCGGGATCTCGGACTACAGCGCCCTGCTCGTCCCTGCGCTCCGCGAGCGGATGGACGTGGTCGTCGTTCGCCGCGGCCGCAAGCGCTCGCCCCGCGGGACGGACGTCGCGCTCTACCACGTCGGGAACAACCCGGACGCGCACACGTGGATCGTCGAGGCGCTCCGGAGGCGCCCGGGCGTCGTTGTGCTGCACGACTTCGTCCTCCACCACCTCGTGGCCGGGATGACGATCGGGCGGAACGACGTGCCCGGGTACCTCGACGCGCTGGAGCGCGAGCACGGCGTCCCCGGCCGGCTCCTCGGGTACGCGGTGGTGGAGCGGAGGATCCCGTCGCTCTGGGAGTCGCGTCCCCTCGACTTCCCGCTCGCGTGGTTCGTCCTGGAGCACGCGACCGGGCTGATCGTGCATTCGCGGACGGTTCACGATCTCGCCCGCAAGGCAGGGTACGAGGGCCCGATCTGGATCGTCCCGATGCCGGCGTGGCCCGTGCCGAGCGTCGAGCCGCGGCGGATTGCGCCTGGCCCGGTCGTCGGCTGCTTCGGCATCCTCAACGGGAGCAAGCGCATCCCCGAGCTCTGCCACGCCTTCGCCGCCGTGCGAGCGCGTCACCCGGACGCGACGCTCCTCCTCGTCGGCGCGTCCTCGCCGGGCTTCGACCTCGAGCGCCGGCTTCGGAGCCTGGGCGTCGACGGCGAGGGCCTCGTGCGCCGGAAGTGGGTCGACGAGCAGCTGCTGTGGGAGCTCATGGCGGGCGTCGACGTCTCCGTGAACCTCCGCCATCCGACGATGGGCGAGACGTCGGGCAGCGCGATCCGCTCGCTGACGCTCGGGCTCCCGCTCGTGGTGAGCGACGTCGGCTGGTTCTCGGAGCTGCCCGACGAGGTCGCGCTCAAGGTGCCGGTCGCCGCCGACGAGGTGGAGCGGCTCGAGGCGGCGCTCGAGCTCCTCGTCACGCAGGAGGGCCTCCGCCGGTCGCTGGGCGCGGCGGCCGCGGAGCTGGCGAAGAGCGAGCACGACCTCGGCCACGTCGCCGACCTCTACCTGGCGGCGCTCGAGGCGTCGGCGGGCGGTGCGGCGGTCGCGGAGGCGGTCCTCGCCGAGGTCAGCGAGGCGGCCTCCGAGGTCGGGATCTCGCGCCGGGACGCCGACGCGGCCGAGATTGCGCGGCGCCTCGCCGAGGTCGAGCTTGGGCGCTAGCCTGCGCCGGGTCCCGCCGTGGGCCTGGCTCGGGTGTCTCGTTCTCGCGTCGTTCGCCTTCCGGGCGTGGCTGGCGCGCGGGATGGTGGGCCCGATCGTCCTCTTCGACGAGATCGTCTACTCGGAGCTCGCGAAGAGCTTCGCGGCCTCCCGCGAGTTCCTGATCCGTGACGTCCCCTCGAGCGGCTACGGCGCCGTGTACCCGCTGCTCCTGAGCCCGGCGTACGCGGCGTTCGACTCGCTGGTCGACGCCTACGCCGCGGTGAAGACGATCAACGCGCTCGTCATGTCGCTCGCCGCCGTGCCCGCGTACCTGATCGCGCGCCGCGTCGTCGGCCCGTGGCTCTCGCTGCTCTGCGCCGTGCTCGCGGTCTCGATCCCGTCGCTCGTCTACACGGGCACGGTGATGACGGAGAACGTTTTCTACCCCGTGTTCCTGGGGGCCGTGCTCGTGCTCGTCGTGGCGCTCGAGCGCCCGACCGCGTGGTGGCAGCTCGCGGTGCTGGCTGCGATCGGGGTGGCGACCGCGACGCGCCTCCAGGCCGTCGTGCTCCTGGCCGGGGCGCTGTGCGCGCCGCCCCTGCTCGCGCTCTTCCGGCGCGAGCCGGTGCTCGGCGTCGTCGGCCGCTTCCGCTGGCTGTACGGCCTGACGCTCGCCGGCGGCGCGCTCGTCGTCGTCCTGCAGCTCGCGCGCGGGCGTGAGCTCTCGAGCCTGCTCGGCGGCTACCGGCCCGTGGCGGAGACCGGCTACGAGCCCGCCGAGGTCCTGCGCTACCTCGGGTACCACGTCGCGGAGCTGGACATCTATCTCGGGATCTTCCCGGTGGCCGCGGCGATCGTGCTCGTGGCGTGTGCCCGCTCGCTCGACCGGCCCCTCCAGGCGCTCCTCGCCGCGACGCTCGCCGTCTCGTTCTGGCTGCTGCTGACCGTCTCGGCCTTCGCCTCGGTGTTCGTGCCCCGGATCGAGGAGCGGAACATGTTCTTCGTCGCTCCGCTCTTCTTCGCGCTCCTGCTCGCGTGGATCGAGCGCGGGGCGCCGCGCCCACGCCTGGTCGCGCCGATCGCGGCGGCGGTCGCGGCGGGGCTCGTGCTCCTCATCCCGTTCGAGCGCTTCATCGACATCTCGGCGACGACGGACACGCTGATCATGCTCCCGCTGTGGTCGGTGCAGGACCGCATCGGAGCGGACTGGATCTCCTGGCTCGTCCTGGGGCTCGCGGTCGCCGCGGCGTGCGCGTTCCTCCTCGTCCCGAGGCGGCTCGGCCTCGCGCTCCCGCTCGCCGTCCTCGTGTTCTACGCCGCGGTGCTCCAGCAGGTGTGGTCGGGGCCGCACGGGTGGACGACCGCCTCGGAGGCCTTCACGCGGCAGGGGATCGCCGGCGAGCGCGACTGGATCGACGCCGAGGTGGACGGGAGCGGCTCGGTGGCCGTGCTCTGGACCGGGCGGAGCGACCGCTTCACCGTCAACCACAACGAGTTCTTCAACCGCGCGGTCGGCCGCGTGTACTACACGGACGCTCCGACTCCGGGCGGTGTCGGTGAGCTGCGCGTCGAAGCCGGGCCGGACGGCGTTCTCCGCCTCGAGGACGGCTCGCCGGTCGAGGCCGAGTACCTCCTCACCGACCGCTCGCACGCGCCGGCGGGCGAGCTGGTCGCGCGGGACGACGCGATCGGGACGTCCGTCTGGCGCGTCGGTGGGACGGCGTCGCTGGCGTCGCAGGTGTCCGGCCTGTACCCGAACGACACGTGGTCCGGGAAGGCGGTGACCTGGAAGGGTTGGCGGTGCCGCGGCGGCGAGCTCTGGGTCTGGCTCTCGAGCGACCCGACGCTCTTCGACGGGGAGCAGACCGTGACGGCGACCCACGCCGGCAGGACGTTCCGCGCGATCCTCGACCCCGGGGAGAGCGCTCCGCTCCGCGTGCCGCTCGTCGACGGGGCGAGCTCGTGTGCCGTCCGCTTCGCGGTCGGCCCGACCGCGGTCCCCGCCGAGGTGATCCCCGGCAGCGGCGACACGCGCGAGCTCGGCGTGCGCTTCGATCTCGTCGTCCACAGGCCCGCACCGTGAGGATCGCCTTCGACGTCTCCCCGCTCTCCCACGCCCTGCTCGGGATCGGCGGCTACATGCGCGGCGCGCTCGCCGGGCTCGCGGCGGCGGCGGCCGCGGCCGCGGACGAGCACGAGCTCGTCGCGTTCGCGCCGACGAGCCTGCGCGGGCCTGCGCGGATCCGGGCGGCGCTCTCCGGGATCGACGTCGAGGTCCGGACGTGGCCGCTCCCCGCCTCGCATGCGCTCCGGACGGCCTGGAGCCGCGCCGGCCGGCCGGCCGCCGAGCGCCTCCTCGGCCCGTTCGACGTGCTGCACTTCTCGGACTGGATGTACCCGCCGCAGCGGGGCGGCGTGCGCGCGACGACGATCTACGACCTCGTCCCGCTCCACTTCCGCGAGTGGGTGACGCCGCGCACGTACGCGATGCACTCGCGGAAGTACCGCGAGACGGCGGAGACGTGCGACGTCGTCTTCGCGATCTCCGAGCACACCGCGCGCGACGTCGAGCAGACGCTGGGCGTGCCGCGCGAGCGGATCCACGTCGCGCCGCCCGGCGTGAAGGAGGCCTTTCGCCCGGACGGGCCTGCCGCGGACCTCGGCGCGCCGTACGTCCTCACCGTCGCGACGCTGGAGCCGCGCAAGAACCTCCAGGCGCTCGTCGACGCGCACCGGCTGCTCGGCGGCGACCTCCTGCTCGCGGTCGCCGGCGGTGAGGGGTGGGGCGACCAGCCGTCGCTGAGCGGGGCCAACGTGCGCGCGCTCGGCTTCGTCTCCGACGAGGAGCTCGCGCGCCTCTACCGCGGCGCCGCGGTCGCGGTGTACCCCTCGCGCTTCGAGGGGTTCGGGATGCCGGTGACCGAGGCGATGGCGTGCGGCTGCCCGACTGTCTCGTCGTCGCACTCGTCGCTGGACGAGGCGAGCGGCGACGCGGCCGTGCGCGCCGATCCCGACGACCCGGCTGCGATCGCAGCCGCGATCGAGCAGGCGGTGGCCGAGCGTGGGCGCCTCGTGCCCGCCGGGCTCGAGCACGCGCGCCGCTTCACGTGGCGCGCGGTCGGCGAGACCTTCCTGCGCGGCTACGAGGAGGCCCTGGCGCGATGAGAACGGATCACGAGGCCTTGCTCGTCGTGCACCGGCCGGCGCGTGCAGGCACAGCGCCGGAGCTCCTCGTCCTCCTCCGCACCGGTGAGGACGGCTACTGGCACCTGGTCGCCGGCGGGATCGAGGAGGGCGAGTCGCCGGGGGAGGCCGCGCGGCGCGAGCTCGAGGAGGAGACCGGGCTCGTGCCGCCCGCGCTCGACGCGATCCCGCTCGAGCTCGGCTACCGCCGTCCGGACGGGGCGTGGATCACGCTGCACGCGTTCGCGGCCGCTGCGCCCGCCGGCTGGGAGCCGGTGCTGAACGACGAGCACCACGAGTACCGCTGGTGCGACGAGGCGGCGGCGCTCGCGCTGCTCGAGTACCCGGAGCCGCGTGCGGCGCTCGCGCACGTCGCCCGCGCGCTCGAGGAGGTGGCGTGAGAGTCGGGATCGACGTCTCGCCGCTCGTGCAGACGCGCGCTGGGACGGCGCGCCACGTCCGCGGTCTCGTCGGCGAGCTGCGCGACCGGCCGGGGATCGAGCTCGAGCTGCTCTCGTTCGGCGGGACCGGCCGCGCATCGAGCGTCCTGCGCGACGCCTGGTGGTACCCGCGGCGGATCGGGCGTGGGCGGCCGCTCGACGTCCTTCACTGCACCACGTTCCGCGGGCCCATGCGCTCGTCGGTGCCGACCGTCGTCACCGTTCACGACCTGGCGATCCTCCGGCAACCGGAGTCACTGCCGCGCTGGCACCGGCTGTACGGGAGAGCGGGACTTGCCCGCGTCGTGCGCGCGGCGGACGTGGTGGTCGCGGTCTCGGAGTTCACCAAGGGCGAGACGGTGGAGCTCCTCGGCGTGCCGGCCGAGCGTGTGCGCGTGATCCCGAACGGCGTGGACGAGGTGTTCTCGCCCGAGGGCCCGCTCGGCGAGGGCGACTACGTGCTCGCGCTCGGCACGCTCGAGCCGCGGAAGAACCTCGCGCGCGTGGTCGAGGCCGCGCGCCTCGCGGGCGTGGAGCTGCGCGTCGTCGGCGCGCGCGGGTGGGGCGGGGTCGACGTGCCGGGGTGGGTGGGCGAGATCCCGGACAGCGAGCTCGCGCGCCTCGTGCGCGGCGCGCGCTGCCTCGTCTATCCGTCGCTGTACGAGGGGTTCGGGCTCCCGGTGGTCGAGGCGATGGCGTGCGGGACGCCGGCCGTCATCTCCCGCGGCGGCGCGCTCGAAGAGGTCGCGGGCGGCGCGGCCGTGCTCGTCGACCCGCTCGACCCGGTGTCGATCGCGGCGGGAATCGCCGAGGCGGAGGCGCGGCGCGACGAGCTCGTGCCGGCCGGCCTCGCCCGCGCCCGCGGCTTCACGTGGAGGCGCGCGGCGGACGCGGCCGAGGCGCTCTGGAGGGAGCTCGCGTGACGCTCATCGTGGTGGACGCGGACGTGCTCGGGCGGCAGCGCACGGGGGACGAGACGTACGTGCGGAACCTCCTCCGCGAGCTCGGCGAGCTCGCCCCCGCGGCCGGTCTCCGGGTCGCAGCGGTCACGCGCCGCCCCGACCTCGTCCCGGACGGCGTCGAGCCCGTCGAGCTGGCGACGCGCGTGCAGGAGCTGCGCCTGGCCGTCTCGCTTCCGCGCGCGCTCCGCCGCCTCGGCGCCGACCTCGTGCACACGCAGTACGCGCTGCCGCTGCGCTCCCCGTGCCCCGTCGTCGTCACCGTCCACGACCTCTCCTTCGAGCGGGAGCCGGGGATGATGCCGCGGAAGGACCGGCTCGTCTTCCGAGGCGTGGTGCCGCGCGCGGCGCGCCGCGCGGCGCGTGTGCTCACCGTCTCGGAGCGCTCGAAGCGAGACCTGCTCGACCTATACGAGATCCCGGAGGAGCGCGTCGTCGTCACGCCGAACGGCGTCGACCCGGCGTTCCGGCCGGGCGAGCCGGGGGCGCCGCACGGGTACGCGCTCGCGGTGGGCGCGATCCAGTCCCGGAAGAACCAGCTCGCCGCGCTCGAGGCCGCGGGCGAGGCGGGGCTCCCGCTCGTCGTCGCCGGCCCGGAGAAGGACTCCGCGCTCGCGGCGGAGCTCCGTGCGCGCGGCGCGCGCCTCGAGGGCTACGTCGAGACCGAGCGGCTGGCCGAGCTCTATCGCGGCGCCGCCTGCCTCGTCCAGCCGTCGCGGTACGAGGGCTTCGGGCTCCCGGTGATCGAGGCGATGGCGTGCGGGACGCCGGTCGTCGCGGTGCGGGAGCCGGCGCTCGAGGAGGTCGCAGGCGACGCGGCCGTGCTCGTCGACGAGGACGGCCTCGCGGACGCGATCCGCTGCGCGCTCGCCGAGCGCGATCGTCTCGTCGCCGCGGGCCTGGAGCGGGCGCGGGCCTTCTCGTGGCGAGAGACCGCCGAGCGGACGCTCGCCGTGTACCAGGACATACTCGGCGCGTGAAGGTCTCGGCAGTCGTCGTCTCGCACGGGCACGCAGAGGAGCTGGGCCGGATGCTCCCCGTGCTCCTGCCCCAGGTGGACGAGCTCCTCGTCGTCGCGAACACGCCCGGGTCGGGGGCGGGCGTTCCCGACGACGTGCGCGTGCTCGAGAACCCGCGTCCGCTCCCGCTCGCCGCGAACGTGAACCTCGGGATCGCGGCGACGAGCGGCGAGTGGGTGCTCTCGGCGAACCCGGACGCGCTCCCGGCGCCCGGGGCCGTGGCGGCGCTCGTCGAGACCGCCGACGCGCGTCCCCGTGCGGGGATCCTCGGCCCGGAGCTGCGGTGGCCGGACGGAACCTGGCAGCCGTCGCGCCGCCGCTTTCCCACGGTCGGCGGGACGCTCGTCCGCAGGACGCCGCTCCGGAAGCTTCGCGGCGGCGCCTACGCGCAGCGCGAGCACTACCTCCTGGACGAGCGCCCGGCGGAGCCGGTGCAGGCCGACTGGCTGCTCGGCGCGTTCCTGCTCCAGCGGCGCGCCATGCTCGACGAGCTCGGCGGGTGGGACGCGGGCTACCGGCACTACTGCGAGGACATCGACCTCTGCTACCGCGCCGCGCGGGCCGGCTGGGAGCGCTGGTACGTGCCTGCCGCGGTGGTGACGCACGACTACGCGGCCGTCATCGACAAGCGCTTCCTCTCCCGCCACACCCTGTGGCACGCGCGCGGGATGGCGCGCTTCGTGCGCAAGCACCCGGAGCGGCTGCTCGCCCTCTAGTGCGGGCTCTACGATGCGCGCGGTGTCGATCTACGCGGACGTCTTCCGCCATCGGGAGCTCTTCGCGAGCCTCTTCCGGCGCGACCTGCGGGCGAAGTACCGCGGCTCCGTGCTCGGGCTCGCGTGGTCGCTCCTGCACCCGCTCGTGCTCATGGGCGTGTACCTGCTCGTGTTCTCGCTCCTCTGGCGGGTGGCATCGGTCGGGAGCAGCGACTACTGGCTGTTCCTGCTCTGCGGTCTCCCGGCCTGGGTCTTCTTCGCGACCGCGATGCAGGGCTCCGCGCCGAGCCTGCTCGAGAACGCGAACCTGATCAGGAAGGTCCGCTTCCCGCGCCAGCTCGTGCCGCTCTCGGTGGTCGCGACGAACCTGGTCGGCTTCGCGGTGATGCTCGGGTTCGTGGTCCTGCTCAGCCTCGTCCGCATCCCCGAGGCGCGGGACACGGTGCTGCTCTCGATCCCGCTCGGGGCGCTCTTCGCGTGCATCGTCGCGGGAACGACGCTGGCGACCGCGTCGCTGAACGCGCTCTACCGCGACGTCGAGCACATCCTCGCCGCGCTGCTCCTGCCCTGGTTCTTCCTCACGCCGATCCTGTACAGCCTCGAGGACCTCCCCGGCGTGGACGACTACCCGGCGGCCGAGTTCGTGCTGCACTGGGTGAACTTCCTGACGCCGCCGGTCGAGGCGCTGCGGGCGGTGCTGTTCGAGGGCGTCGCCCCCGCGACCGCCGACACGGTCTACACGGCCGTGGCCGCGGTCGTGGCGCTCGCCCTGGGCGCGTTCGTCTTCAGTCGCTCGGACGACCGGATCGCCGTCGAAGTCTGACCACGGCGCGGCCCTCGAAGAGCCCGTCGCCGCCGGCCCACGCGGGGAGCCCTTCGTGCGCGTGCGGCTCGAGGCCCGCGAGCAGCGAGGGCAGCAGCAAGGGCTGTGGGAAGCGCGTGTCGCGCTGCCCGTCCGGCGACCACGGCGCGAAGCGCTTGCGCTCGCGGAAGCCGGACGCCTTGACGCCGGGCCCGACAGCGGCCCAGCCCTCCTCGTGCGCGTCGAGCAGAAGCCGTGACCAGTCCGGCTCGGGCGCCGCCCCCGGGACGAGGTGCGCGATTGCCGCGGCCGCTTCGGTCACGGGCGGCTCCTCCTGCGCGGCGAGCGCGGCCGCCGTCCTCGGATCGTCCGGCCCGTGGACGACCACGCCGAGCCGGCGCTCGGCGATCCGGGGCTGCACGTCGACGGGGAGCTCGAGCACCCAGGAGCCGACCTCCTCGAACCAGAAGCGCGGGTCCTCGACGAGGTCGAACGCGAGGCGGTAGCGGCCGTGTGGCCGCGGCGCGACGAGCCGGGTCTCGAGCGCGACCGTCTCCCCCGGCTGCACGACGCGCGGCAGGGGCGTGCGCGGCCCGTCCCAGACGAGCACGCCGCCCTGCGGGTCGAGCCAGTGGTGCGCGAGCTGGACGCCGGCCGCGCCGCGCGAGCGCCACGGCGCGCTCCCCGCGTTCTCGAGTTCCAGCCTGACCTGCCCGCTCGTGCCCGCCCGCGGCGCTCCCAGGTCGTAGGCGAGCCAGCGGACGGCGAGCGGCCCCACGGGCACGGCGTGCTCGCCGACGGGCACCATTGCGAGGGTTAGTCTAGGTTCGAGCATGGAGACCGGTGCGATACGTGTCGACGGAGTCTCGCGCCGCTTCCGGGTTCACGCGCGCGAGATCCGGACGCTCAAGGACCTCTTCGTCGAACGGGGCCGCCCGCAGGGCACGGACGTATGGGCGCTGCGCGACGTCACGCTCGACGTCGAGCCCGGGGAGGCCGTGGGCTTCATCGGCCGGAACGGCTCCGGGAAGACGACGCTGCTGCGGGTCGTCGCCGGGATCATCAAGCCCACCACGGGCCGGATCCGGACGGCCGGGCGCATCGGCTCGCTCCTCGAGCTCGGGGCGGGATTCCACCCCGACTTCACCGGGCGCGAGAACGTCTTCCTGAACGGCGCGATCCAGGGCCTGCGCCGCGCGGACATCCGCGAGCGCTTCGACGAGATCGTCGCCTTCGCGGAGATCGAGCATGCGATCGACCGCCCGGTGCGCACGTACTCGTCCGGGATGACGATGCGCCTCGGCTTCGCCATCGCCGCCTTCCTCGACGCCGACATCCTGCTGCTCGACGAGGTGTTCGCCGTCGGGGACGAGGCGTTCCAGCGGAAGTGCTTCGCACGGATCCACCAGTTCAAGGACGGCGGCGGCACGATCGTGCTCGTCTCGCACGACGCGGCCGCGGTCCAGCGCCTCTGCAACCGCGCCGTCCTGCTCGACCGCGGCCGCGTCACCTTCGACGGGTCGACACGGGAGGCGACGGCCCGCTATCAGAGCGCGCTCGCCGACGAGGTCGACCCGGCCGAGCGCGAGGCCGGCCTGCGCGAGTGGGGGTCTCGCGAGGCGACGATCGAGTCGGCGACGCTCGTCGGCGAAGAGGGCGCGGAGCGGCTCCAGTTCCTCTCCGGAGAGCCGTTCGCGCTCGAGGTGGGCGTCCACGTCCGCGACGCGCTCCCCCCGCCCCGCCTGCAGCTCGAGCTCCGCGACGACGACGGCGTGCTCGTGGCCGGGGAGGCCGTCTCGCTCGGCGAGCTCGGCTGGTCCGTCGGGAACGGCGCCCGCCGCGTCCGCTTCGACGTCCCGGAGCTCCCGCTCGCCGACGGTCGCTTCCACCTGCGGCTCGGGCTCACCGACGACACCGGCGAGCACCTCTACCACCAGCTGGACGACGCCCTCGTCTTCGTCGTGTACCCGGGGGGCGAGCAGCGTGGCGTCGTGCGCTTTGCAGGGGACTGGGCGCTCGAGGCGAAGGAGACAACCCCGTGACCGCACGCACCTGCCCCGACTGGCCGGCTCTCATGGAGCTCGACCCGGATCTCCAGTTCAAGCACTACACCGTCGCCGAGGCGCAGCTGCCGGCGGACGCGCTGGCGACCGTCTCGCACGTGTCGCTCTCCGACGTCGAGATCTGCTGTGACCTCGACAAGCACGTCTTCAACCCGGCGCACACCGACCCGGAGATCGCCGAGGCGCTCCGCGCCTCGCACTGGTTCGACGTGCACGAGTGGGCGAGCTCGGGGCCGGGGGCGGATGCCGGGGCCAGCGCATCCTCGAACGCCGCCTGAAGCACTTTGTGGCTCTGAGCCACTAGGTGGGGTCGCCTGCGCGACGAGGGTGAAGTGCGCCTCGCCCCTACACTTGCGCGCGTGCTCACGACCGTGATCCCGTACCGCGGGGACGCGAAGCGGCGGCTCCCGTCCGAGCTCCGGGCGGCGGCCGCGGTCGCGATGCTCGGCGACGTCGTCGCGGCGGCGCTCGCGGTCGGGCGCGTCGTGGTCGTCACCGACGACTCGGTGGTAGTCCCGCCGGGCGTGGAGGTCGTGGCCGATCCCGGAGAGGGGCTGAGCGCGGCGGTGGCGGCCGGGCTCGAGCGGGTCGAGGGCCACGCGCTCGTCGTGAACGCCGATGTCCCGTGCGCGACGACCGTCGCGCTCGAGCGGCTGGCCGCTGCCGGGCTCGCGCTCGTCGAGGCCGCCGACGGGACGACGAACGCGCTCTCGCTTCCCGATCCCTCGCTCTTCGCCCCGCTGTACGGCCCGGGAAGTGCCGCGCGCTTTCGCGCTCACGCCGGGTTCGCAACCGTCGCGATCCCCGAGCTCGAGGCCGACGTGGACACGGGCGAGGATCTCGAGCGGCTCGCTCCCCGCGGCGGCCCGCGGACGCGCGCTCTCGTCGCCGTCCACGCGTGAGAGCCGTCCTCCTCTCGGGCGGCGGGGGCGGCGCCCGCTTCGCGCGCGGGCTCGCCGGCGTGCTCGAGCCGGGCGAGCTCACCGTGGTCGGGAACGTCGGCGACGACGTCGAGGTGCTGGGCCTGCACGTCTCCCCGGACCTCGACAGCCTCCTCTACACGCTCGCGGGCCTCATCGACGACGAGCGCGGCTGGGGCCGGGCCGGGGAGACGTGGAACGTGCTCGCGGCAGCGGGCGGGTGGGGCGGGGAGGACTGGTTCCGCATCGGCGACCTCGACCTCGGACTCCACCTCGTGCGGGCGCAGCGGCTCCGGGAGGGAGCTCCCCTCTCCCAGGTGACGGCGGAGTTCTGCGTGCGGACCGGGGTTGCGACGCGGATCCTCCCGGCGACGGACGACCGGCTGCGGACGCGCATCGTCACGCCTGCGGGGACGTTCGGCTTCCAGGAGTGGTACGTCGGCCGCCGGCACGAGGACGAGGTCGACGCGGTCGAGTACGAGAGCGCGCGCGAGGCGACGCCCGCGCCGGGCGTGCTGGAGGCGCTCGCGGCCGCGGACGCGATCCTGCTGGCGCCGAGCAACCCGTACCTCTCGCTCGGCCCGATCCTCGCCGTGCCGGGAATCCGTGACGCGGTCGCGGCCCGCCGTGTGCGCTGCGTCGCCGTCAGCCCGCTCGTCGGCGGCAGGTCGGTGACGGGCCCGCTCGACCGTATGCTCCGCCGCATGGCAGGCGGCACCACTCCGGACTTTGTGGCTCTGAGCCACAAAGGTCTGATCGACGCGCTCGTGGTCGACGAGGCGGACCTGCCGGCCGAGGCGGCGGTCGAGCTCGTCCCCTCCTCGACGCTCATGCGCACGCGCGACGACGAGCGGCGGCTCGCCGAGCGCGTGCTGGAGATCGCGTGCGCGTAGCGATCGTCGGCGGGACAGGGCCGTTCGGGACGGCGCTCGCGAGGCGGCTCGCCGGCGGCGCGCACCCGGTGGTGATCGGGTCGCGCGACGCCGGGCGCGCCGCCTCCGCGGCAGCCGAGGTCGGCGCGGATGGAGCCACGAACGCCGACGCCGTCGCCGGGGCCGACCTCGTCGTCCTCGCGACGAAGGCCGAGGCCGCGCTCCCCACCGCCCGCGACCTGCGCGCGGCCATCGGCGAGACGCCGGTGCTCTGCGTCGCGTCGGAGCTCCGCTTCGCGTCCGCAGGCGTGCTGCCGTCCGAGGACGCCGCCTCGCTCGCGGAGCGGGTGCAGGCCGAGCTCGACGGGCCGGTGCTGGCGGGGCTTCACTCGCTCGCTGCGGCGACGCTCTCCGCAGAGGCGCCGGACGAGGACGCGTTCGTCTGCGGCGACGACGCCGAGGCGAAGGCGCTCGCGCTCGAGCTGGCGGCGCTGCTAGTCGCCGGCCGCGCCCTCGACGCGGGCCCGCTCGCCAGCGCCCGCGCGCTCGAGGGCCTGACGGCTGTGATCGTCAACCTGAACAAGCGCTACCGCGGGCACGCCGGCATTCGGGTCACCGGCCTCCCGTGACCTGCGAGCTGCGCGTCGTCCCGATCCGCGGGCTTCCCGAGCTCGAGGAGGGCGACGACCTGGGCGCGCTGCTGGCGGAGGCGGTCACGCTCGAACCGGGGGACGTGCTCGTGGTGGCGCAGAAAGCGGTGTCGAAGGTGGAGGGGAGAGTCGTGTCCCTGGACGACGTCGAGCCGTCCGCGCAGGCGCGCGAGCTCGCCGGCGACGAGGACGCGCGCCGGTTCGAGGTGATCCTGCGCGAGAGCCGCGAGGTCGTGCGCGCCCGGCCGCCGCTCGTGATCGCCGAGACGCGCCACGGCTTCGTCTGCGCCTCGGCTGGCGTCGACGCCTCGAACGCGAAAGGCCCGGGCACGCTCGTCCTGCTCCCGCTCGACCCCGACGCGTCCGCGCGCCGGCTGCGCGAACGGCTCGGGGAGCTGACCGGCGTGGACGTCGGCGTGATCGTCTCGGACTCGTGCGGCCGCGCGTGGCGGCGGGGGACGACCGACGTCGCGCTCGGCGTCGCCGGGATTCACGCCCTCCTCGACCTGAAGGGGCGCCGCGACTCGACCGGGTACGAGCTGCACGCGACGGAGATCGCGGTCGCCGACGAGATCGCGGGCGCGGCGGAGCTGGTGATGGGCAAGACCGACGGCGTGCCGGCGGCGGTCGTGCGCGGGCTCTCCGTCGCCGGCGAGGGCCGCGGCGCAGACCTCGTGATGCCGCGCGAGCGAGACCTCTTCCGGTAGCACGCGTGGCCGTGGAGGTCGGTCGGGCGGCCCTCGAGCCGTGCGCGCACCATCGTCCTCGCTCCCACGTGCCCCCAGGGGCACTCCCGTGTCCCTTCGGTCACGGTATCGAGGATCCGCTCACGCGTGGGTGACGAGTTCGTGCCGATTCTCGAACGGCACTCGAGCCCGGACGCTCCGCCCGCGCGACGCGATCTGGGGACCGGATCACGCCTGGCCCGCAGCCCGCGCGGTTAGACTCGGGCCGTGCGGAAGTACGCGATCTGGGGCACGGCGACGTCGCCCGGGCACGAGGCGTGGGTCGAGGCCATCGGCAAGGCGTTCGAGGGGGACGAGTTCGTGCGCGTCGACGACATCGCCGACGCGGACTTCGTCCTGAACATGTTCGACCCCGACGACCCGAAGGCGTTCCGACGCGCGTCCCGCGGCACCTACTCGGCCGCGTTCTACGAGTTGGCGGAGGCGCCGGAGGACGCGTTGAAGGCCAGCTACCCGATGCTCGTACGCACCCTCTCCAACGTCGTCCTCCTGCGCGTACCCGGTCGGGGCGTCTGGTTCACGACCATGGAGCAAGGCACCTACCACGTGGCCGAGGACCCTGCCGCGATCTACGAGCGCCTCGAGCCGCTCGCGACCTCGCGCCTCGTCATCGACAACGAGTGGATCCCCGACCTCGAGCCGGAGCTCTGGGACGGCGACGAGGTCACCGCGGACATCGCGGAGTCCGGGCGCCGGCTCGACGAGCTCGACCTGCTTCCCTCGCCGTTCCCGGTCGAGGAGTACCTCTCGGGCCGCGACCTCCGCCACGTCATGCGCCTCTACTCCGTCGGCGGGCTCTCGTACGGGAACCTCTCCGCGCGCAAGGACGAGACGCGCTTCTGGATGAGCGCCAGCGGCGTCGACAAGTCGAAGCTCGAGGTCGTCGGGCGCGACATCCTCATGGTCAAGGACTTCGACGACGAGCGCGGCGTGATCGTGCTCAGCGTCCCGCCCGGGATCGAGCCCAAGCGGGTGTCCGTGGACGCGATCGAGCACTGGATGATCTACCAGGCGCATCCCGACGTCGGCGCGATCCTCCACATCCACGCGTGGATGGAGGACATCCCCGCGACCGACGTGAACTACCCGTGCGGCACGCAGGAGCTCGCGGTCGCCGTCGCTGACCTCGTCGCGCGCGAGCCCGATCCCGCGCACGCCGTCATCGGCCTGCGCAACCACGGCCTCACCTGCACGGGCGACAGCCTGTCTGAGATCCTGGACCGCGTCGCGCCGAAGGTCCTCCGGCAAGTCCCGATGACGTAGAGGCGAGGCTTGCCTCGCCTTCGGCGCCCCTACAGCGTCAGCCCGTAGCGCGCGAGCTGCGCGTCGGCCTGCTCCGCCCAGCCCCGGTTCGCCGCCGGGCTCGCCGGCGACGGGTGGAGGATGCTCCCGACCGCGACGCCGGTGCCGGCGAGCGCCGCTTCCGCACGCCCCGCGGCGAACGCGCCGACGCCGATCACCCACGCCGGCGCGAGCGCCCGGCACACCGTTCGCAGGTGCTCGTCGCAGGCGGCGAAGAGCGGCTCGCGCTCGGCCGCCGGCAGCTTGTCGGGCGTGCGGTTCCGGCCGCTCGCCTCCAGGAACAGCAGCGGGCAGTAGTTCGCGACGAAGCGATCGGAGAAGAAGCGCTCGGGCGCGCCGTACCGCGCCGCGAACGCGCCCCAGAGCCGGCGGCCGCTGACCTCGCTCCGTCGGCACGCAAAGCCCTCGACCGGTCGCTTCGGGTGCTCCTGCTCGGGCTTGCCGACCACGGCGGTGATCCCGAGCCAGTCGCGAACGGCGCCGACCTCGCCGAACGGGACCCCGGTCTGCGCCATGCCCCACGGGCCCGGGTTCATCCCGACGTAGACAAGGTGCTTCGGCGCCGCCGCGTAGCGCCGCAGGTACTCGCGGTGCGCTGCGCCGGCGTAGACGAGCGGGTCGTAGACGTGCGTGACCGGTGATCCGAACGAGAGCGCGTCGACCTCGTGGGCGAGCCTCCGGGCCGCCTGCCAGAGCGCTTCGTCCGGGGTCACGGGCTCCTGAGTCTCAGCCCTGTCAGCACCGCGAGCGCCGGCGCGACGACGACGTCGTTCGCCATGCACCAGATGCAGACGGCCTCGATCACGAAGAGCTGGAGCACGAGCAGGTACATGCTGAAGAGGAGACCGACGAACGCGAGCGAGGCGGCGGCGAGCCGTGCGCCGACCGAGTCCCAGAGGACGAGCACGAGGATCGTCACGTACGCGCCGAGGCCGAGGACGGCCACGGGGATGCCCGCGATCTCCGCGTACTCGGACTCTTGCACCGTCTCGCAGCCGCCCCCCGCGACGCAGAGGACCGATGTGTCGGCGAAGTGCGCCCACGTCAGGTAGCCGGCGACGCCCACGCCGGCGAGCGCGACGAGGCCTGCGGCGAGCCGGAGCGCCCGGTCGCTCAACCGGAGAGGGCGTCGTCCAGCGCGGGCCGGAGCGCGGACGGGTCGAGCGACGTGAGCTCGATCGCGTACGGCTCGTCGTCGCCGATCTGGATGAAGAAGCTCGGCGTGCCCCGGACCTCGGCCGCCTGTGCCTGGGCGGCCGCACGGTCGATCAGCTCGGTGACCTCGGCGCTCTCGGCGTCCGCGAACATGCGGTCGACGTCGAGCCCGCCGATCTCCTCCGCCAGCGAGCGCACGAGGTCGTCCGTGACCCAGCCCGAGTTCTCGGCGCCCTGGTTCCGGAACAGCGCTTCCTGCATCTCCCACAGGCGATCCTGGAGCCCGGCTGCCTGTACGTAGCGGAGCGCCTTGACCGAGTCCTCACCCAGGAACGCGAGCCCGCGGAACTCGTTCCGCACGCGGCCCGGGCGGATGTACTCGTCGACGACGGTCGGGAACACGTCCTCGGAGTACGCGCGGCAGAACGGGCACTGCAGGTCCGCGTACTCGATCAGCGTGACCGTCGTGTCGGCCGAGCCGAGGAAGACGCCGTCCTGCGCGATCCCGGAGAGGTCGACCGCAGGCGTCGTCGAGGGCGGCGCCGGGCCGTCGCCGTCGCGCAGGAGCAGCGCCGTCGCGATGAGCGCGACGGCGGCGCCGATCGCGATCCCGAACGCGAGCACGACCATCCCTCCGGACGGGCGCTTCTGGGCGCTCTGTTTCTGGGCGGGCGCCTTGACCTTCGGCTTGCGGGCCACACGCGCAGTTTGCCGACAGCGTCCGCGGTGGCAACCGTAGAACCTACGCAGGCCCGCGCGGCCGCTGCGATCTAGGCTGCGCGCGTGGCCGCCGACGTGCTCGCCGTGTTCCTCGCGGCGCTTGCGACCGCGCTCGCCACCGGCCTCGGCGCGCTCCCGCTCCTCTCCCGGCGCCTGAACGACCGCTCCGCGCTCGGCCTCGCGAACGCGGTCGCGAGCGGCGTCATGCTCGGGGCCAGCCTGAGCCTCGTGCTCGAAGGGGCCGACCGCAGCTCCGGCCGCACGGCGCTCGGCGTCGGCGCGGGCGTCGTGTTCATCCTCGCCGCGTCCCGCTTCCTGCACGCTCCCCACCGAGACTTCGAGCTGGGGTCGCTGCGTGGCGACGACGCCGTGAAGGGCCTGCTCATCGTCGCGGTGATGACGGTGCACTCGGTCGCCGAGGGCGTGGGCGTCGGCGCCGCATTCGGAGGCGGTGCGACGCTCGGCCTGCTGGTCACGGTCGCCATCGCCGTGCACAACATCCCGGAGGGCCTCGCCATCAGCCTCGTGCTGGTGCCGCGGGGGACGTCGGTCCGCGCTTCGGCGGGGTGGAGCATCTTCTCGAGCCTCCCGCAGCCGCTGCTCGCGGTCCCCGCGTTCCTGTTCGTCGACGCGTTCGAAGGCGTGCTCCCCGCGGCGCTCGGGTTCGCGGCGGGGGCGATGGTGTGGATGGTCGCGCGGGAGCTGCTCCCGGACGCGCTCGAGCACACCTCGCGGCGGGCGGTCGCGCTGACGGCAGGCGTCGCGTTCGCGGCCATGCTCGCGTTCCAGACATTGCTCTTGTACTGAGGGCGAGGCGAGCCTCGCCTCGACGCCGGCTGCGGGGTGGACCGGGGACGAGGCGCGGGTCGCCGCTACGCCGGTGCGAGGTCGGCGAACTTCGCGTAGCGGCGGAGGAACGAGAGCTTGACCGTGCCGGTCGGGCCGTTGCGGTGCTTGGCGAGGATCACCTCGGCGATGCCCTGCTGGTCGGACTCCTCCTGGTTGTAGTACTCGTCGCGGTAGATGAAGGCCACGAGATCGGCGTCCTGCTCGAGCGACCCGGACTCCCGGAGGTCCGAGAGCAGCGGGCGCTTGTCGTGACGCTGCTCGACGGCCCTGGAGAGCTGGGACATGGCGAGGATCGGGACGTCGAGGTCGCGCGCGAGCACCTTCAGCGAGCGCGAGATCTGCGAGACCTCCTGCACGCGGTTCTCGACCGACGCGCCCGAGGTCATGAGCTGGATGTAGTCGACGACGATGAGCCCGAGGCTCGGCTCGCGTGACTTCAGCCGCCGCGCTTTCGAGCGGAGCTCCATGATCGTGGTCGAGCCCGTGTCGTCGACCCAGATGGGCGCCTTCGAGAGCCGGTCGCAGGCAGCCGTCAGACGCGGCCAGTCGTCGGGGGCGAGGTGCCCCGTCCGCAGGCGCTGCGACTCGACCTTGCCCTCGCTGCACATCATCCGCTGCGTGACCTCCGCCTTCGACATCTCGAGCGTGAAGAGCCCGACCGGAGTGCCTTCGCGGACCGCGAGGTTCGCCGCGATGCAGAGGCCGAGGCCGGACTTCCCCATCGACGGCCGGGCCGCGAGGATGATGAGGTTGCCGGGCTGGAAGCCGGACGTGAGCAGGTCCAGCTCCTTGAACCCGCTCGGCGTGCCGGTGACCTCGGCGCCCATCTCCACGAGCTGCGAGATGCGCTCGAAGCTCTCCTTCAGCAGCGCCTCGATGTGCGAGAAGTCGCTCGTCGCGCGCCGCTGGCCGAGCTCGAAGACCATCTGCTCCGCGCGGTCGACGAGGTCCTGCACCTCGCCCGGGCGCTCCTGGCCGAGGCGGGCGATCTCCTGGCCCGTGCGGACGAGGCCGCGCAGCATCGCCATCTCCTTGACGATGCGCGCGTAGTGCTCGACGTTCGAGGTCGAGGGGACGAGCGCGGCGAGCTCGGCGATGCGCGAGGCGCCGCCGACGCTCTCGAGCTCGCTCCGCGCGTCGAGCTCGTCCGCGAGCGTGATCGCGTCGACCGGCTCGCCCTTCGCCCACAGGCCGAGGCAGGCGCGGTAGGCCTTCGCGTGGCTCTCGCGGTAGAAGTCGGACGCGTCGAGGATCTCGCTGACGGTGCCGACCGCGGTCGCGGAGAGCAGCATCGCGCCGAGGACCGACTCCTCCGCCTCGAGGTTCTGCGGCGGCACGTGCGCTCCCAGCCCCTCCGGGCGCTGCCGCTCGGCGCTCCCCGCTAGCTCCGCCCGTGCCATCCGCGCGCCAGTCAAGCGGTCGCCGCGCGCGGCGTCCAGTTCGAGGGTGTCGCGCGGCGGCGAGCCGCTGTGCGGGGAGAACGGAACATGCGTTCGCATCCTATCCACGGCGACGGACGAGCTTCCCACGGCCGCGCGCGAGTTTTCCAAGCAGAATCGTCCGCTCCGAGCGGAGAAATCGTCCGGTCGTCAACAGGCCTGTGGGCAGGCCTGGGGAACGCGCTACGCGGGCTGGTCGGGCGAGCCGGCCTCGGCCTCGGTCTCGGCAGCCTCGGTCTCGACCTGCGTCCCGTCGCCGCCCGCGCCGGGATCCGCCTCGGCGACGAGCACGGGGGCGCCCTCGACGTCCGCCGTTCCCTGCTCCACGTCAGGCGCCTCTGCGGGCTCCTCCTCGGGCTCCTCCTCTGCGATCACCTCGGCGATCGCGGCCTCGGCCTCCTCGTGCTCGGCCTCGGCCTCGGCTTCGGCGGCGGCGGCGGCCTCGGCCTCGGCGGCCTCGATCGCGGCGAGCTCCTCCTCCGGCGGCAGCTCCCCGCCCTCCGGCACGACCAGCGTCTTGATCTCGACCTCGACGCCCTCGAAGACCTCGATCGGGATCGAGTAGCGGCCGATGCGCTTGATCGGGTCGGTGGCCACCTTGCGGCGGTCCACGCGGACCTTCCGCGTGCGCCAGATCTCGTCGACCACGTCGGACGGGGTCACCGAGCCGAAGAGCGACCCGGTCGGGCCGGACTTCACCTCGAACGTGAGGACGGTCTTGCCGAGCACCTCCGCGATCTCATGGGCCTGCTCGGCGCTTCGTGCCTCGTACCTCGCGCGCTGCGCCTCGACGCGGCGGACCTCGGCGACGCGGGCGGGGGTCGCGACCTCGGCGAGCCGCCGCGGCAGGAGGTAGTTGCGGGCGTAGCCGCGGGCGACCGCTACGACGTCCCCGCGCAGCCCGAGCTTCTCGACGTCCTTCAGGAGGATGACGTCCATGGCTACTGGGAGACGTACGGGAGCAGAGCCATCTCCCGCGCGCGCTTGACGGCGGCCGCGACCTGGATCTGATGGCGGCGGCACGCGCCCGTGATGCGGCGGGAGCGGATCTTGCCCTTCTCGGAGATGTAGCGCCGGAGCTGCGCGAGGTTCTTGTAGTCGACCTCGACCACCTTGTCTCGGCAGAGGTGGCAGCTCTTGCGCCGGCCGGGCGCCGTGGACGGGCCGGTGCGCCTGCGTGGTTGCGTCTTCTTCGGTGCCATGTCTCGCTTACCTCGTGTGCTCGTTGCGTCCCGGCCGCGGAGCGGCCGGCTTCAGGGATTCCACCTTGCGCACTAGAACGGGATGTCGTCGTCGGTGGGTGAGGGGGGGAAGTCGTCTCCCGTGGAGGCGGCGGCGCCGGCGGGGACGTACTGGCCGCCCTCGGAGTCGCCGCGGCCGCCGAGGAACTGCACCGTGTCGGCCACGATCTCGACCGCCTGCCGCTTGCTGCCGTCCTGGGCCTCCCACTCGCGCCACTCGAGCCTGCCGTCGATGCCGACGGGCCGGCCCTTGGCGAGGTACTGGGCGCAGTTCTCTCCCTGCTGGCCCCAGACGGTGACGTCGAAGTAGTTCGGCTTGTCCACCCACTGGCCGCTCTCGTCCTTCCGGCTCGTGTTGACGGCGATGCGCAGCGAGCAGACGGCGGTGCCGGACGGCGTGTGCCGGAGCTCGGGATCGCGGGTGAGGTTGCCGACGACGATCACGCGGTTGATGTTGCGAGCCATGCGCTACTCCTCCTCTTCCTCGATCTCGGGTGCGATGTCTCCATCCTCGCGCGTCGGCGCGCCGACCGCTACTGGCCGTGCGGGACTCCCCTGAATCCGACGTGTCGCCATGTGCCGCATGACGGCGTCGTCGATCCGGAGCACGCGCGAGATCTCGTCGAGCGTGTCGGCGTCGCAGGTGAAGTGCAGCAGGTGGTAGATGCCGTCGCCCTTGTGCGCGATCTCGTAGGCGAGCTTCCTCCGGCCCCACACGTCGTGGAGGTCCCAGGAGCCGCCGGAGTGCTCCACGAGCTCGCGGGTGCGGACGACGACCTCCTCCTGGCGCGCCTCGTCGAGGTCGGGGTCGAGCAGCAGCAGGATCTCGTACTCGGTCACGGGTTCCCGTATCTCCTTCCTTCGGTCTGGGTCGGCCTCGCCGGGGCGTGACACCGCCGGGAACGGGCGGGCACGGGTGAGGCAGGAAGCCGCGGCAGTCTACCAGCCCGGGTCACCGCCCTCTGCGGCGGGCGGTACCATCGGCCTCGTGCGTCGACTGCTGACCTGGGCCGTCGTGACACTCGGGATCGCCGCCGTGGCGAGGAGGCTGCGGCGACGGGGCCGCTCGCACGACGGGGCGTCCGACGACGCGGCCGCCCCGGCCGACGAGGCCGGCGCCGACGAGGACCCGGCCGAGGAGCTGCGGCGCAGGCTGGCCGCGTCGCGTGCGGGCGACGAGGCGGAGGCCGGCTCGCCGGCTTCTGCCGCCCCGGCGACGGCCGACGAGCGGCGCGCGGGCGTGCACGAGCAGGGCCGGGCCGCGCTCGACGAGATGCGCAAGTCGAGCGAGGAGTAGCGCATGGCCGATCCCTCCGAGACGACACAGGTGTCGCGCGGCGCGGCCGAGCCGGACGCGGCGGAGCTCGTCGACGCCATCCGGTCGGTCTCCGACCAGATCGGGAGCCTCCAGGCCGAGCTCGAGGGGCTTCGGGAGCAGTCGCGAGGGCTTCCGCCCGCAGTCGTGCGCGAGCTGCCGGGGTGGGAAGACCGCGCGCAGGCGCAGCGCAGGGACTCGGCGTGGATCCGCTCGCTCGACGGCCCCGTCCCGCGGCAGCCGGCCGTGCCGAGGCTCCTGCTCGAGGTGCTCTTCCTCGCGGCGGTGGCGGTGGCCGCCGTGGTCGCCCGGCTCGACGCGACCGCGATCCTCCTCCTCATGGGGGGCGCCTGGGGGCTGGTGGCGCTCGCGGAGTGGCTGGCGGCGCGTGAGGCGCGCCGGCGGGCCGAGCTCTCGCTCGCGCCCCTCTCCGGAGACGCGATCCTGGCCGACGATCCCTCGTGGTTCCGGCCTCCAGTCGAGCGCATCCCCCTCGAGCCGGTGCCCGACGACGAGGACACCGATCCCGGGCTGACGCCCGCGCCACGCTCCTAGCCGCGCGACGCGGACGCGACGCCGGCCGTGCGGCAGGGGTACCCTCGTCCGCGTGCGGAACGTCCTCGCCGCGTCCCTCGTCGTGCTCGTCGTGGCGCTCGCGGCGCAGGACGGGCCGGCGGCGGAGAGCAGCCGCGCGGTGCTCGACCTCGGTGACTCGCTCAGCGTCGGCGCCGCCCCGTACCTCAAGGGCCGGCTCCGCGGGTACCGGATCGAGCAGGCCCACGACATCGGGCTGCACGCGCCCGAGGCGGCGCGGTTCGTCGCCGGGCGGCGGGCGGCGCTTCCGCCCGTCCTCGTGGTGAGCGCCGGGACGAACGACGACCCGCGGCAGGTCGCCGTCTTCTCGCGCGCGGTCGCGCGCCTCCTGGCAGCGGCCGGCCGCGGGCGCTGCGTCGTCTGGCCCCTGATCCTGCGGCCTCCGGTCTCGGGCCGGAGCTACGACGCGCTGAACCGCGTCCTCGTGCGCGCCTCCGCCAGGCACTCCAACCTCGTCCTCGTCGACTGGCCCGCGCTCGTGCAGCGGCACCCGCGGTGGCTCTCCCGCGACGGCGTCCACGTGAGCGCCGCCGGCTACCGGGCGCGCGCCGCCGCGGTCGCGAAGGTGGTCACGACTCGCTGCTCGACGTGAGCGCGAGACCACGCGGAGGGCGACGCCTGTGGATCGATTGTCACGCTCTTGGCACGGATCCTTCGCCAACGACGCCGGTGTCTGACACCGCCCCCGCCTGAGACGACCGCGCCGCGTGCTCTTCCCGACCGCCACCTTCGCGATCTTCTTCCTCGTCGTCCTGCCGCTCTCGTGGCTGCTCATGCCGCGCGGGGAGCGCTGGCGGCCGTTCATCGTCGCCGCGAGCTTCGTCTTCTACGCGGGGTGGGACTGGCGCTTCTGCTTCCTGCTCGCCGGCTCGATCGTCTGGAACCAGTGGTTCGCGCTCGCGATCCACCGCCGCCCGGACACCCGAACGCGCAAGCGGCTCCTGGCCGTGGCCGTCGCCGGGAACCTCGCGGTGCTCGGCTACTTCAAGTACGCCGACTTCTTCGTCACCTCGACGAACAACGCGTTCGCCTGGTTCGGGATCGACGTCCCGCTGGAGGCCCGCTCGATCATCCTCCCGGTCGGGATCTCCTTCTTCACGTTCATGGCGATCAGCTACGTCGTGGACGTCTACCGCGGCGACTTCACGCCCACCGGCCTCGGCAAGTTCGCCGCCTACCTCTCGTTCTTCCCGCACCTCGTCGCCGGCCCGATCGTCCGCCCGGGCGAGCTGATCCCGCAGCTCGACTCCCCCAGAGACCCCCGCTACGTCGACACCTCGCGCGCGTTCTTCCTGATCGCGACCGGGCTCTTCATGAAGGTGGTGATCTCGAATCACCTCGCGTCGTCGATCGTGGACGACGTCTTCGGGGCGCCGAGCCAGTACTCGTCCCTCGACGTGCTGGTCGCGATCTACGCGTACGCGGTGCAGATCTACGCGGACTTCCTCGGGTACACGAACATCGCGATCGGGATCGCGCTCCTGCTCGGCTTCCGCTTCCCGCAGAACTTCGACTCGCCGTACGCGGCGACCTCGATCCAGGACTTCTGGCGGCGCTGGCACATGACGCTCTCGCGGTGGCTGCGCGACTACGTCTACATCCCGCTCGGCGGGAACCGCGGCGGGCGGCTGTTCACGTACCGGAACCTCATGCTGACGATGCTGATCGGCGGCCTCTGGCACGGCGCCGGCTGGACGTTCGTGGTCTGGGGCGGGATCCACGGCGTCGCGCTCGTCGCCGAGCGCTGGTGGCGCGACCGGCCCGGCTACGTCGAGCGCCCCTCGACCGTGTGGAGCCGGGCGTGGAAGCGGCTCGTGACCTTCCACGTCGTCTGCTTCGCCTGGATCTTCTTCCGCTCCGAGTCCTTCGTGGACGCGTGGGAGATGATCGTGCGCCTGTTCACGGCTTGGGGCGAGCCGTCGCAGCTCGTCACGGGCGGCGTGCTGCTCGCGATCGCGATCGGCATCGGCTCGCAGTACCTCCCGCGCCGCCTGCCGCTCGCGCTCATGGCGCGCTTCTCGCGCCTTCCGATCCCGGCCCAGGCGGTCGTCCTCTCGCTCGGCCTCCTCGTCGTCCACGCGCTCGGGCCCGAGGGCGTGGCCCCCTTCATCTACTTCCAGTTCTGATGCCCGAGAGACGAAGACCCCGAGGCAGGATCGGAGAGGACGGCCGGAGGCTCCACTCGGCCGGCTCGGCCGTGGCCGTGTCCTTCCTCGCGGTCGGCCTCGCGCTGCTCCTGAACGCGCCCGGGATCCACAAGTCGGCGACGAACCAGGGCGAGGGCTGGAAGCGCGACCTCGCGCTCGCCTTCACCGCCCCGCTGAGGGAGACGAGCGAGGCGCTGCTCCTCGACCGTCCGCGCGAGGGCCTGCAGGCGGTCGCCGGACGCTCCGGCGAGGACGAGATCGACACCGGCGTCGCCGTCCCGGAGCCGGCGGCCGAGCCGCCGGCGGCCCCGCCGCCGCGGAAGACGTTCACGCCCGACCGGAGGCTCCGGATCTGGGTCGCGGGCGACTCGCTCGTGATCGTCCCGGGCCGGTCGCTCCTGCGCGCGATCGGCGGGAGCCCGGTCATGGAGCCGGTGGGCGAGGTCGACGGCCGCGTCGCGAGCGGCCTCGAGCGACCCGACGTCTTCAACTGGTTCAAGGAGATCGAGAAGCGCGTGCGCGTGGACAAGCCGGGCGCAGTCGTGCTCATGTTCGGCGCGAACGACGACCACGGCTTCATGACCGGCCTTCCGCCGGGCGTCGAGCTCGAGGGCGGGTTCGCGAGCGAGAGCTGGACGGCCGAGTACCGGCGCCGCGTGGGCGGGATCATGGACACGGTCACGCGCTCCGGCGCCCACCTCGTCTGGATCGGCCTCCCGATCACGACCGACCCCGCACAGACGGTCCGCTTCGACACGATCAACGGGATCGTCCAGGCGGAGGCCGAGAAGCGCCGCGGCCGCGTCTCCTACCTCGACACCTACTTCTTCTTCGCCGGCCCCGACGGCGGCTACGCGGAGTACGTCGCGAACGCGCGCGGTTCGCTCGTGAAGATGCGCTCCGACGACGGCGTCCACTTCGAGCGCGCTGCGGGCGACCTGATCGCGCGCCAGGTGCTCAAGAAGCTGCACGAGCGCTACGACCTGACGAGCTGGCGGCGGGACGCGGACTCGGGCGGCTAGGCGTCGACTACCCTGCGCGCCGGAGCGGCATGGGCCCGGTGGCCCAGCTGGTCTTCAAAACCAGTGCGGTCGTGCAAACCACGGCTCGGTCGGTTCGACTCCGGCGCCGCTCCGTCGCCGGAAGCTCCAGCGGGAGACCGGGTTCGCTACGGTCAGCGGCATGGATCGCGAGCAGCACGTCGTCTGGATCACGACCCGGCGCATCAAGCCGGGCACCTACGAGGAGTTCCGGAAGGCGTGGCGCCCGGGCGCGCTGCCCGAGGGGATGCTGCGCGCGTACGAGTGCTTCTCCGAGGAGCGGGGCGAGGTGGTCGGCATCTCGACGTGGGAGTCGCTCGAGGCGCGCGAGCGCTACCGGCTCTCCGACGTCGAGTCGGCCCGCCGGCGGGCGATGGCGCCGTTCGTGGAGGCGGAGAGCTCGGGCGTCTACGTCGGGCGCGAGCTACGCATCCCGAAGGACTGAGGAGACGCCGTTCACGGGTGTGCGCGGTCCTGCCACGCGCGCCACACGCCGTACGCCCACCAGCGCCACGCGACGAAGCCGAAGAACACGATCGCCGCGACGATCGCCTCCGTCGTCCCGAACAGCAGGTCGCTCACGAGATAGATGACGCTGGTGAGCGAGATCGCGGCGGCGACCGTCCCCGCGATCGCCTCGCGGTTCCCCTTGCGCAGCAGGCGCTCCTTGTCGCCGGCGCGGAAGCGAATCCGGTGGTGGGCGGCGGGTGCCAGGAAGAGCACGATCGCGGAGGCCGTGCTCACGAGCGTCACGTAGTAGACGTAGCGCTGGCCGTCCGTCAGCAGATCGAACTTCTCCGTGAACGTGATCGCGAGCAGGAACCCGAGGAGCACCTCGGCGCCCGGGATCAGCGACCGCAGCTCCTGGAGCAGCTCGTTGTGCTCGCGCTCCAGGCGCAGCTTGAGCTCCTCGTGCTGCTCCTCCGCCTCGATGCGGGCGCGGGTCGAGTCCGGCGACGACACCGTCAGCGGCCCGGGATGCGGTGGTCCGGCCAGTCGGTGCGGCGGTTCAGCAGCATGCAGTGCGGCTTTCCCATGCGGTACTCCCGCGGGGAGTATCGCTTGGTGAAGGCAAACGCGAGGTCGCGAGCGCGCACTGCGCGCGGTTTCGAGAAGCCGAGCCACTCCGTCCCCGTGGCCACGGCGGCGTTGGCGAGGCACGTCGTGATCCGCTCGTCTCGGACGCCCTGCCGGTGCAGCACCTCGTGCAGGAGGATCGAGAACGCGGCCGACGTGATCAGCGTGTGCCGGCCGGAGACGAAGAGGTGGACGTTGCGGCAGGTCGTATGCCGCAGGAACACGTCCGTGCGACCGGCGTAGAACGCGATGACGCTCTTCGCGGACACGCCGTAGCGCCGCTCGAACTCCCGCTCGAAGGCCCGCGTGCTGCGGTAGCAGCGCACGTACGCGCGGTAGACCTCTGCCCGCTTCACCTGGCGCTCGGGCTCGGTGGCGCGCCACAGCGTCTCGCGTGCGATGCGCCCGAGCTCCCGGTCGTAGGTGAACCCGGGGCTGCCTGCGGCATTCGCGGTGCCGCTCAGCACCGCGCAGAGAATCGCGGCTGACGCGAGGAGCCCCCTCACTCCGCGACCCAGGGTACCCGCGCGAGTAGGCTCCTGCCTCGTGGTCACCTCGCTCGCGATCTCGGCGGAGGAGCACCGCGCGCGCTGCGACGCGCTCCTCGAGCGGGTCTCCGGGGAGGTCTCGGGCGTCGTTCTCTTCGACCCGTACTACGTCCTCTACTACGCCGGCTTCGCGTTCGCGCCGACCGAGCGGCCGATCGCGCTCGTGCTCGGCGGGGACGGGACGCGCGCGCTCGTCGTGCCGCGGCTCGAGGTCGAGCACGCGCAGGCCAAGGGTGTCTTCGACCGCGTCGAGCACTACGACGAGTACCCGGGCGAGCCGCGCTCGGAGGCCGCGCTCGAGCGCGCGCTCGAAGCGCTCGCCCTGAAGGGGACGATCGGCGCCGACCAGGACGGCTACCCGTGGATCCTAGGCTACCGCGGGCCCTCCTTGTCCGAGCTCTCGGGCGGGGAGGTCGTGCGGGTGGTCGAGCAGATCGAGGAGCAGATGGCTGTCAAGTCCGAGGCCGAGATCGCGCTCGTCAAGGAGAGCGTCCGTTGGTCGAACCTCGCGCACCGCCTCCTCCAGCGCTATACGAAGCCCGGGGTCACGGAGACCGAGGTCGAGCAGCGCGCGAGCGCGGAGGCGACCTGCGCGACGCCCGACGCGATCGGGGAGATCTACCGCGCGCAGAGCTGGGGGCGCGGCGGCGCGCACGCGGGCTACCGGGGCCAGATCGGGCGCAACTCCGCCGTCCCGCACGCGCTCGCCGGGAACATCGTGTTCGAGCAGGGAGACGTGCTCGTGACCGGTGCGAGTGCGCCGGTGTGGGGGTACCTCTCGGAGCTCGAGCGGACGATGTTCGTCGGCGAGCCGACGGACGACCAGGCGCGCCTGTTCGGGCACATGAAGGCGCTCCAGGAGACGGCGTTCGACGCGATCCGGCCCGGCGCGCTCTGCTCGGACGTGGACAAGGCCGTGCGCTCGTACTTCGCGCAGCACGACCTCTTCGCGCACTGGCGCCACCACACCGGCCACGCGATCGGCCTGCGCTATCACGAGGGCCCGTTCCTCGACTCCGGCGACCACACGGAGATCCGGCCCGGGATGGTGTTCACGGTCGAACCGGGTCTCTATGACCCGGAGCTCGGCGGGTACCGGCACTCGGACACCGTGCTCGTGACGGACGACGGCATCGAGATCCTCACGTACTACCCGCGCGACCTCGCGAGCCTCGTCATCCCGGCCTGAAACCCGCAGGCGGCATCCGGGTCGACCCCGATGCCGCATCCCCGCGGGCGCGCGAGCCTGGAGCCATGAGCGTGGCGATCCTCGCGACTCCGACGCGCACGAACTGGGAACTCGTGCAGGCGTGGCGGGCGTTGGGGATCGCCTCCTGCACGCTCCGGCCCGAGGAGGCGCCGGACGTCCTCGGGCCGGGCGACGTCGCGATCACACGCCTCGACGTCCTCCCCTCGCTCGACGGCGTCGAGCCGGGGCTGGAGGTCGTCGAGGCGCTCGAGGAGCGCGGCGTCCGGGTCCTCAACCGCCCGGCCGCGCTCCTCGCGGCGCACGACAAGCTGCTCACCTGCGAGCGGCTCGAGGCGGCATCGCTGCCCCATCCGTGGACGTGCCACGTCGAGGCGGGCGGGCGCCTGCACGCGGTCCCGTTCCCGTGCGTGCTCAAGCCGCGGTTCGGCAGCTGGGGACACGACGTCTTCCGCTGCCGTGACCGCGAGGAGCTCGAGGAGACGCTTGCGCTCGTGCGCGACCGCCCGTGGTGCCGCAAGCACGGCGCGCTCGTGCAGGAGCTCGTCGGCCCGGTGCGCGAGGATCTCAGGCTCGTCGTCGCCGGCGGGCGCGTGGCCGGCGCGGCCCGGCGCATCGCGGCGGAGTCGGAGTGGCGGACGAACATCAGCCTCGGCGGCAGCTTCGCCAGCGCGGACGTGCCGGCGGCGGCGTGCGAGCTGGGGATCCGGGCGGCCCAGGCGGTCGGGCTCGACTTCGGCGGCGTCGACCTCCTCCCGTCCGGAGACGGCTGGGTCGTGCTGGAGCTGAACGGCGCCGTGGACTTCGACGGGCGCTACGCCGTCCCCGGCTGGCCCGATCCGTACGCGGCGATCGCCGACGCCCTCGGCATCGAGCACGCCATACTGGAAGACGACGTCAGGAAGGAGCGAGCCATGCCCAAGAGCATGCGAGGCGAGCCCGCCCGTCCCGGAGACGAGATCGTCATCACCGGCCACTCGGTCGGCGACTCCCCGCGCACCGCGGTCATCCTCGAGGTGCTCGGCGAGCCGGGCCACGAGCGCTTCCGCGTCCGCTGGGAGGACGATCACGAGTCGATCTACTTCCCGGCCGACGACGCGGTGATCAGGCGCCCGCCGCACCAGGCGAAGACCAAGACGAAGGCCGCCGGCTAGCCGCGCCGGCGGAGCAGCTCGACGCGCGCGAGCTCGATCTCCTCGTGCAGCTCGCGGCGCCGCTCGGAGAGCTCACGCTCGCGCCGGAGGAGCTCGTCGAGCAGTTCCGTCACGTCGTCGTCCGGCCCGCGCCCGCCGGAGCGCAGGAAGTCGATGCGGTCCTGGAGCCGGCGGCGCTGCGCCGACAGCGAGCGCTCTTCCGCCGTCAGCCGCTCCAGTCGTCTCGGCTCGGTGCCCACGGTTCGGTTATCGGACGCTCCGCGGGCCTCCTGAGACCCGGCTGCGTGTAACGCCGCCGCGCGGCCGGCGACGGTACGCGCATGGCCGTCGACGCACGCCCCGCCCCCTGGCTGCCCACGCCGTGGCTACGGGTGCTGCTCGCGCCCGTCACGGCGATCGTCGTCCTGCTCGGGATCTGGGTCGCCGGCGGGAAGGTCACGGACGACTTCGCCGTCTCCATGGTGCTGACCGGCCTCTGGTTCGTGGTCGTGCTCGCCGTCTCGGTCGCCGTCTGGCGGCGCCGGCCCGCGCTCCGGCTTCCCGTCTCGGCGGTCGCGGTCGGAACCTTCGTGGTGATCGGCGGCGCGCTCGCCTTCCTCTCGATGCGCGACGTGACCGTGAACGAGACGGTGGCGACCGGCCCGGCTCTCGCGCAGGGCTCGTTCGTCTCGCTTGCGCACTCCACGGAGGGCACCGCGCGCGTGGTGGAGCCCGGCGGCTCGCGCGTGCTCACGCTCACCGAGTTCCGCACGGATCCCGGGCCCGACCTGTACGTCTACGTCGTCCCGCGCGCAGGTGCCGAGGACGTCGAGGGCGGCACGCGGATCGCCCGCCTGAAGGGCAACGTCGGGAACCAGCAGTACGCGCTCCCCGATGACCTCCGGCTCGCGGGAGACGCGACCGTGCTGGTCTGGTGCCGCGCGTTCTCGGTCGCGTTCGGCGCCGCTTCGCTCGCCGCCACGGAGAGAGCACCGCGCTAGTCTTGAGCGACCGGACGACGCGCGGGAGGCGATATGAACGCAGCGGTCACGACCGAGCTCAAGACCATCGACCACTGGATCGGAGGGGCGGCAGTCGCGGGGACCTCGGGGCGCACGGGCCCCGTCTACAACCCCGCCACCGGGGCGCAGACCGGCGAGGTCGTCCTCGCGAGCGCCGAGGAGCTCGACCGCGCAGTCTCGGTCGCGCGCGAGGCGTTCACCACGTGGCGCGCGACCTCGCTCTCGAAGCGCGCCGACCTCTTCTTCCGCATCTACGCGCTCTTCGACGAGCACCGCGAGGACCTCGCGCGCCTGCTCACGGCCGAGCACGGGAAGGTGCTCTCGGACGCGCTCGGCGAGGTGCAGCGCGGCCTCGAGGTGATCGAGTACGTGTGCGGGATCCCGACCCTGCTCAAGGGCGGCTTCTCCGAGCAGGCGGCGACCGGGATCGACGTGTACTCGATCCGCCAGCCGCTCGGCGTCGTGGCCGGGATCACGCCGTTCAACTTCCCCGCGATGGTGCCCATGTGGATGTGGGCGCCCGCGATCGCATGCGGGAACGCCTTCATCCTGAAGCCGTCGGAGAAGGACCCGTCCGCGTCGACCCTGACCGCCGAGCTGCTGAAGGAGGCCGGGCTCCCGGACGGCGTCTTCAACGTAATCCAGGGCGACAAGGTCGCGGTCGACGCGATCCTCGAGCATCCGGGCATCGCCGCGGTCAGCTTCGTCGGCTCGACCCCGATCGCGCGCTACGTCTACGAGACGGGGACGAGGCACGGGAAGCGCGTGCAGGCGCTCGGCGGCGCGAAGAACCACATGGTCGTGCTCCCGGACGCGGACCTCGACATGGCCGCGGACGCGGCCGTGAGCGCGGCGTACGGCTCCGCGGGCGAGCGCTGCATGGCGGTGTCGGTGGTGGTGGCGGTCGGCGACTCCGCCGACCCGCTCGTGGAGGCGATCAAGCAGCGGCTGCCGAACGTGAAGGTCGGCGACGGCTTCGACCCGACCTCGGAGATGGGCCCGCTCGTCACGCGCGAGCACCGCGACAAGGTCGCGTCGTACCTCGACTCCGGGCCGGAGCAGGGCGCCACGCTGGTCGCGGACGGCCGCGAGACGGCGCCCGACGGGGACGGCTTCTTCCTCGGCGTCTCGCTGCTCGACGACGTGACGCCGGAGATGGACGCCTACCGCGACGAGATCTTCGGCCCGGTGCTGTCGGTCGTGCGCGTGCCGACCTACGACGAGGCGCTCCGGCTCGTGAACGACAACCCGTACGGGAACGGGGTCGCGCTCTTCACCCGGGACGGCGGCGTCGCACGTGCGTTCCAGTTCGACGTGAACGTGGGGATGGTCGGGATCAACGTCCCGATCCCGGTGCCCGTGGCGTACTACTCGTTCGGCGGGTGGAAGAGCTCGCTCTTCGGCGACCGGCACATCTACGGCCCGGAGGGCATCGACTTCTACACGCGCACGAAGGCAGTCACGAGCCGCTGGCCGGACCCGGCGACGAGCAAGGTCGACCTCGGCTTCCCGCAGACTCGGTAGGGGCGAGGCTTGCCTCGCCCGTTCATCCGCCTCATCGACGAGGACGAGGCCGAGGGGGAGCTCCGGGAGGAGTACGACGCGGCGCTCGAGCGCGCGGGGAAGGTCTTCAACATCGTGAAGGCGATGAGCCTGCGGCCGGGCGTGCTCAAGGCGTCGATGGCCCTGTACCGGGAGATCATGTTCGGCGAGTCGGGGCTCTCGCGACAAGAGCGCGAGCTGCTCGCGACCGTGGCGTCCGCCGAGCAGAGCTGCCACTACTGAACGCAGGCGCACGCCGACGACCTCCGTGCCGAGGGCGCAGCAGCCGAGCTCGCAGCACACGTCGCGCACGACTGGCGTGCTGCCGAGCTCTCCCCGCGCGAGCGTGCGCTCTGCGAGCTCGCGGTGAAGCTGACGCACCTCGCCGCCGAGATCGAACAGGCGGACATCGACGCTCTCCGTCCGCACGGGCTGGACGACGCGGCGATCTCGGACGCGATCCAGGTCGTCGGCTACTTCAACTACGTGACCCGGGTCGCCGACGGCGTGGGGATCGAGGACGAGCCGGACTGGCATCCCTCAAGTGAGTGACGCTCGCCGCCGATAGAGGCGGCATGCGGGGAGAGGACGGATTCACGCTCGTCGAGCTGATCGTCGTGCTCGCGATCATCACGACACTGCTCGCGCTGGCCGTCGGGTTCCACAGCTCCGCACGCGAGCGCGCCGGGGACGCGACCGCCCGCTCGAACCTCCGCGTCGCGGTCCCGGCGATCGAGTCGTACCGCGCGGACGCGGGCACGTACTCCGGGATGACGCTCGCCGCGCTGCGGGCGACCTACAGCCCTGGCATCCACGGGTTCGAGATCCTCTCGGCCGACGACGCGGGCTACTGCATCCGAGCGGTCTCGGCCGGACGGGCCTGGTACAAGGACGGGCCCGACGGCGACCTGACTACGACCGCCTGCTCGTAGCCGCCCGCCGCAGGACTCGCCGGTCTCCGACGCGGCGCGTGAGCCCGTCGCGATCGAAGCGCTCCAGCAGGAGCTGCGCGTCGCGCCGGCCCGTGCCGACGAGGTCGCGGAAGCGGGCGAGCGCTATGTCTCCTGCCGCCGCGCACTCGGTGAAGAGCGCCTCCCGCGCGCGCTCGTAGGCCTCGCGCGAGATCGCGTGCTTGGGGCCGAGCCTGACGAGGGCGCCGCGCGTCTCGAGGAACCGCGCGAGCTCGCCGTCCTCGATCTTGGTCACGCGCATGCCGGCCTCGGCGACCTCGTGCTCCAGCGTGGCCGCCTCCTCTTCGCGCGCGCCGAGGGACGCGGTCGCGCCCGGCTCGTACAGCTTCGCGCCGCGGAGCTCGAAGGGAAGTAGCGGGAGGACGTCCGCTGACCACGGCTCGGGGGGAGGTGCGACGCCCGGGTCGATCGGGTCGGCGGCGGCGATGCGGGCGCGGAGGTCGCGCTCCAGCTCGTGCAGCCAGGTACGTGAGAACGCCCACGGGCCGGCGCGCTCGACGCCCTCCGGCTCCCCGTCGAGGACATGGCGCAGCGAGTCGACGTGGACGGGCGCGTGGATCGTGGCGTCGCCGCGCGCGAGCGCCTCGAA
>SIRU01000061.1 GCA_004366385.1 Actinomycetota bacterium | reverse complement strand
CCCCTCCTTGCTCGCGAGCCGGATCGGCTCGAGGCCGACGCGCGCCAGCGCGTCCGCGCCGGCGAGGAGCTCGCCCTCGACGAGTGCCTCGCCCTCGCCGACGAGGGGGAGCGCGACATGGGCGAGCGGCGCGAGGTCGCCGCTCGCGCCGACCGACCCGCGCGCCGGGACGACCGGCACGACACCTCGGCCAAGGCATGCGAGCAGCAGCTCGACGGTCTCGACGCGCGCGCCCGAGTACCCCTTCGCGATCGCGTTCGCGCGCAGGAGCATCGCGGCACGGACGACGTCGTCGGGGTACGGCTCCCCCACGCCGCATGCGTGGCTGCGCAGCAGCCGGAGCTGGAGCTCCTCGGCGAGCTCGTCCGGGATGTGCTCGGAGACGAAGCGCCCGAAACCCGTGTTGACGCCGTACGTGTGCTCGCCGCCGGCCGACTCGAGCAGCTCGCGCGACGCCGCCATCCGCTCCTTGGCGTGCTCGGCCAGGACGGCCTCGCGCCCGTGCACGGCGACCTCCCACACGTCGGCGACGGTGAGATCGTCTCCCGTCAGGACGAGCGGGCTCGGCACGTGGTCGAGTCTAGAGCGAGGCCCGTGCGACGGCACGCTCGAGCACCTGCGACTCGTCGATCCCGGGCAGCGCGACGCCGGCGCGCGCGGCCTCGCTCAGCACCCGCTCGGCGACGAGGCCCACGAGCTCCCCGCCCGAGACGCTCGCACCCCGTGTCTCGGCCTCGGTCTCGACGCGCCGGACGACCTCGTGCAGCGGCGTCGCACCGAGATCGACGAGGTTCATGCTCACCTGCGTCCGCGCGGCCGTCGGGAGCCGGAGCCCGATGGCCTGCACGCCCGGCAGCCCGCCGCCCGACTCGCGCACCGCGCGGGCGATCTCCTGCGCGACGGTGACGTCGTCGGTGTCGAGGTCGAGGTTGTAGGCGACCAGCGGGTCGCGCGAGCCGACGAGCGCGACGCCGGAACGGGGATCGACCCGGGTTGGCCCCGCGTGCGGCGCGACCTCACCCGACTCGATGCGCACGACCAGCGCCTCGAGCCCGCCCCGGCGGAAGAACGCCGGCCGGAGCCCGTCCCCGACGCGACCGTACAGGAGGACGGGTATGCCGACCTCGGAGCCGATGCGCCCTGCAGCCGCGAGCGCCGCCGCGTCCGCCGCCGTGCGCTGCGACGGCTCGAGCGCGACGAGCGGGACCACGTCCACGGCGCCGACCCGCGGATGGACGCCGTCGTGCTCCCGCAGATCGATCAGCTCGACCGCGCGTGCCGCACCCTCGACGAGCGCGCTCACGAGCGCGCCTTCTTCGGCTACGAGCGTGAAGACGGAGCGGTGGTGGTCGGGATCGGAGTGCGCGTCGAGGAGCCGCGCGTGTCCGGCGTACGCGTCTCGGATCGCCGCGATCCGCTGGGGGTCACGCCCCTCGGAGACGTTCGGCACGGCCTCGAGCACGATCCGTACCCTAGGGCCGTGGCAGGCGAGGAGGACCCCACGAACCGACGGCGGGCCGGGCGAGGGACGTTCGCCCGGCTCCTCACGTTCCTCTCCCCGTACCGCGCATCGCTCGCCGTCTCGTCCGTCCTCGCAATCGCATCGCAGGTCGCGGGGATCTTCGTCCCGGTCCTGACCGGCGTCGTGATCGACGAGCTGGGCGACGATCGCGAGACGCGCGTGCTCGTCGCCGGGATCGCGGCGATCGTCGCGCTCGGGCTCGTCCGCGGTGTGCTAATGCTCGGCCGCCGGATCATCTCGGGGCGGCAGGCATTGGCGGTCGAGTACGACCTGCGCGACAACCTGTACGCGCACTTCCTCCGGCTCTCGTTCGGCTTCTACGACCGCAACCAGACGGGCCAGCTCATGTCGCGGGCCACGATCGACCTCCAGTCAGTGCGCTTCTTCCTCGGGTACGGGCTCATCTTCTTCGCGCAGCACGTCGTGACGATCGTGGTCGTCACCGCGGTGCTCGTCGTCTACAGCTGGGAGCTCGCACTCGTGGCGCTCGGGATCACACCGGCGATCATCGCGATCGCATACCGGTACAGCCGCGTCTCCCACCCTGTGCTGCGGCAGGTGCAGGAAAAGCTGGGCGACGTCTCGACCGTGGCCGAGGAGAGCATCGTCGGCGTCCACGTCGTCAAGGCGTTCGCGCAGGAGGAGCCACGCGAGGAGCGCTTCGCACACGCGACCGACGAGGTCTTCGAGCGAACGCTGGCGGCGAACCGGCAGCGCGCCCTCTACGTTCCGCTGCTCACGTTCCTGCCGCTCGTGGCGCAGGCCGCAGTGCTGCTCGTCGCTGGCCGCATGGTGATCTCGGGGTCGCTCTCGCTCGGCGACTTCTTCGCTTTCAACCTCCTGCTCGCGATGCTCGTGATGCCGCTGCGGATGATCGGGATGTGGGTCGGTCAGGCGCAACGCGCGATCGCGGCCGGCGACCGGATCTTCGAGATCCTGGACGAGCCGGAGGAAGTCGCGGACCCGCCGGCCGCGCAGCCGCTCCCGCCCGGCCCGGGGCACGTTCGCTTCGAGGGCGTCGACTTCGGCTACGAGCCCGGGCAGCTCGTCCTCGAGGGCGTCGACCTCGACATCCCGGCCGGACGGACGGTCGCGCTCATCGGGCGGACGGGCTCGGGCAAGACGACCCTCGCCGCGCTGGTCCCGCGCTTCTACGACGTGACCGCCGGCCGCGTGCTCGTCGACGGGACCGACGTGCGCGACGTGCTGCGCCGCACGTTGCGACACGAGATCGGCGTCATCTCGCAGGACCCGTTCCTGTTCTCAGCGTCGGTGCGCGACAACATCGCGTTCGGCCTTCCGGACGCAGGGCACGAGACCGTCGAGGCAGCTGCGCGAGCCGCGCAGGCCCACGAGTTCGTCCTGGACCTGCCGCACGGGTACGACACCGTCATCGGGGAGCGCGGGATCACGCTCTCCGGCGGCCAGCGCCAGCGGATCGCGATCGCTCGAGCGCTCCTCATCGACCCGCGCATCCTCGTCCTCGACGACGCCACCGCGTCGGTGGACGCCACGACCGAGGCGCGGATCCGGGCGGGGCTCCGCGAGGTCATGCGCGGGCGGACGACGATCATCATCGCCCACCGGCTGTCGACGATCGCGCTCGCGGACGAGATCGTCGTCCTCGAGCACGGGCGGATCGTGGCGCGCGGGACGCGCGCGGAGCTGCTCGAGGAGAGCCCGCTCTTCCGCGAGATCCATGACCACGGGCTGCTCCAGCAGGTGGTTCCCGGATGACGGCGACACCGGCTGGAGGGAACGCGACGACGCTCGCATTGGCACACACTCGGCGCACTTCCGTCTCCCACCCGTTCGCGTTGCCTCGTTATGCTCGCAGTGGGTGGTGGGCCGGGGTGCCCCGTTGGAAAAGCGCACGTTCCGGGGGTCCCGGAGGCGCCGTGGGGAGGACGGCAGCGTGAGGGTCTGGCAGGCGGGAGGCCACCTCACCGACCAGCGGGCGGCCAGCGTCGACGACTGGTCGTGGCGCCAGACACGACGTCGGCTCGGGGTCCTGGCCGGTCTCGCGCGCCCCTACCCCGGCCGGACGGCGCTCGCGGTCGTGACCCTCGTCGCGTACACGCTGGTCGCGCTCCTCCCCCCGTACCTGGCGAAGATCGCGGTCGACGACGGAATCGCGGCGCGCGACCTCGAGGTCCTCACCGCGGTCGTGATCGCGTTCGTCGCGTCGGGCCTCGCCGCGTTCGGTCTCTCGGCACTCCAGACGTACTTCACGGGCTGGGTCGGGGAGCGGGGGCTCGCCGACCTGCGCATCCGGCTGTTCCGGCACCTCCAGCGCCTCAGCCTCGGCTTCTACGAGCGGAACCGCACGGGCGCGGTCGTCTCGCGGATCACGAACGATGTCGAGGCGCTCGACCAGCTCGTGACCGACGGCTTCTCGAGCCTCGTCCAGAACGGGCTCGTCCTCGCGGGAACCGCGGTCGTGCTCTTCCTGCTCGACTGGCGCCTGGCGCTCGCCACCCTTCTCGTGCTCCCGGTCATGGCGGGGGCGACCGCGTGGTTCCGCGTGCGCTCGAACCGCGCGTACCGCCGCGTCCGCGAGCGGCTCGGCCTCGTCACCGCCACGCTCGCGGAGGACATCTCGGGGATGCGCGTCGTCCAGTCGTTCACGCGCGAGCCGACGGCGCAGCGCTCCTTCCGCGGTGTGAACGAGGCGTACCGCGGTGCGAACTACGAGACGGTCGTCCTGAACGGCCTCTACTTCCCGGCCGTCGACGTGCTCTCCTCGGTCGCAACCGCGATCGTGCTCGGGTTCGGCGGCTATCTCGTCGTCGACGGAAGCCTCACGGTCGGCACCTTGCTGGCGTTCACGCTCTACCTCTCGAACTTCTTCGACCCGGTGCAGCAGCTCTCGCAGCTTTACAACACGTTCCTGTCGGCGACGGCCGCGCTCGACCGGATCCTGACCGTGCTC
Organism: Actinomycetota bacterium; assembly: GCA_004366385.1. Classification (GTDB taxonomy): domain Bacteria; phylum Actinomycetota; class Thermoleophilia; order Gaiellales; family Gaiellaceae; genus GMQP-bins7. The sequence continues at coordinate 2,446 of SIRU01000061.1, read as the reverse complement.
GACGAGGAGCCCGAGATCGTCGATGCGCCTGACGCGCACGAGCTCCCGCCCGTCCAAGGCCACGTCCGCTTCGAGCATGTCGACTTCGGCTACGGCGACCTTCCGGACGTCCTCCACGGGTTCGACCTCGACATCCCACCGGGAACGACGGTCGCGCTCGTGGGGCACACCGGCGCGGGCAAGTCGACGATCGCGAAGCTCCTGACCCGCTTCTACGACCCGCGCGCCGGGCGGATCACGATCGACGGCCACGACCTCCGGGAGGTGACGCAGGAGTCGCTCCGCCGGCAGCTCGGGATCGTGCCGCAGGAAGGGTTCCTGTTCGCCGGGACGATCGCGGACAACATCGCCTTCGGCCGGCCGGAAGCCACGCGCGAGGAGATCGTGGCAGCCGCGACGGCGGTCGGAGCGGACGAGTTCGTCGACGGGCTTCCCGACCGCTACGGCACGCAGCTCGGGGAACGTGGCTTCCGGCTCTCGCTCGGCCAGCGCCAGCTCGTCGCGTTCGCGCGCGCGCTGCTCGCAGGCCCGCGCATCCTCATCCTCGACGAGGCCACCTCGTCGGTGGACATCGGCACCGAGCGGAGAATCGAGCACGGCCTCGAGCGCCTGCTCGCCGGCCGCACGGCCTTCGTCATCGCGCACCGGCTCTCCACGATCCGGCGCGCCGACCTCATCGTCGTCCTCGACCACGGCAGGATCGTCGAGCAGGGCACGCACGACGAGCTCATGAGCGCCGGCGGCCCGTACACGCGCCTGTACGGCGACTGGGCCGCCGACGTCGCCTGACCCATCACCGTCCGTCCGGCCCCGGCCCTACCGTCCCGAGCGACACCCACGGGAAGAACAGGAGGGCCCCCGATGAACGACTACGTCACGTTCCGCCGGATGATCACGCCGGTGATCATCCAGATCGTGTTCTGGATCACAGCCGTGGTCTTCGTGATCGCCGGCTTTGCCCTGCTGGCTGACGACAAGACCGGCCAGGGGCTGCTCTTGATCCTTCTCGGCCCGCTCGGCGCACGGATCTACGCGGAGATCCTCATCGTCATCTTCAAGATCAACGACAACGTCTCGGCGATCCGGGCGCTCGGAGAGGGACGCGACACGCCCGCCCCGACCGTCGCCCCGCCGACGCAGCCGACCCAGCCGCTGTAGCGGGATCGCCGACGCGGCCTGACGCAGGCGACCGTCTAGGCTGCCCAGCGTGGAGACCGAGCGCGACACCGACGAGGTGATCGAGGAGTCGCTCGCGCTCGAGAGCGCGCGCACGACCCTGTTGTCGCCCTCGGAGGCCGTGGCGGGGATGCAGCTGCGCGTCCCACCGCGCGGGAACCGGAAGCTCCGCAAGGTTCTCGAGAAGGTCGATGCCGACGATCAGATCAAGGCCTGGTGGCACGTCGCGAACGTGAACGCCGTCGCGCGGCTCGAGATCAACGACCACTCGTGGGTGCACGTCCAGATCGTCGCCAACATCGCGCTCAAGCTCCTGCGCCAGCTCACGAAGCACGGCGTCGAGCCGTCACTGGCGAGCGACTTCCGTCTGACGGCGAACGAGTCCGAGGTGGTCGTCGTCCTCGCCGCGCTCCTCCACGACGTCGGCATGTCGGTCCACCGGCGCGACCACGAGGACTGGAGCCTGTTCCTCGCCGAGCCGAAGCTGCGCGAGCTCCTGGAGGACGTCTACGAGGAGCCCGACCGCACCGTGATCGTGAGCGAGGTGCTGCAGGCGATCACGAGCCACCGCGCCGACGGCGAGCCGCTCTCGGTCGAGGCCGGGATCCTGCGCGTCGCGGACGCGCTGGACATGGCGAAGGGCCGCTCGCGCATCCCCTTCGAGCGCGGCGCCGTCTCGATCCACGCGCTCTCCGCCGCCGCGATCGACGAGGTACGCATCGGCGACGGCCAGTCGCGGCCGATCATGGTCGAGATCGTCATGAACAACTCGTCCGGCATCTACCAGGTCGACGAGCTGCTGAAGGCGAAGCTCCGCGGCTCGGGGATCGAGCAGTACGTGGAGGTCGTCGCGCGCATCGACACGGAGGCGGAGAAGCGCCTCGTACCCGTGTACCACCTGGACATCGGGTCGCCTGAGAGCTCGTAGCGATCGTCTAGACTTCGGGCGCCGTTGCGGGGTCGTCTAACGGCAGGACGCCTGGCTCTGGACCAGGAAGTTGGGGTTCGAATCCCTGCCCCGCAGCCATTCTCCCCACGCCCCGCCGGTCATGAGAGTTGCCCACGGCGGTGACGCTCGTAACACTTTCCTGACGTCCCTGTAACGCTCTTTTTGGCTTGCGAGCAGGTCTTTCGTGTAGGCTGCCCCGATCCAAGTGACACGAACGGGCCGCGCGTTGTGGCCCGCGCCCCTGTCCTCGGCGTTCTACTGCGACTGGGAGGTGCATCCTGAGAGCCCTATTCGTCGGCCTGTGCCTGCTCCTTCTGGTAC
>SIRU01000060.1 GCA_004366385.1 Actinomycetota bacterium | reverse complement strand
CGCCCGCGGGTCGCGCTCGCCCGGGCGCTCGCCGGCGCCCCGAGGCTCCTCCTGCTCGACGAGCCGCTGAGCGCGCTCGACGATCCGACTCGCGCTCGGCTGCGACGGCTCGTCCGCGACGTCGTGACGCGTCGTTGCGTGTCCGCGCTCTTCGTCACGCACGACCGTGGAGAGGCGGCGGAGCTCGCAGACGCGCTCGTGCTCGTGCGAGACGGGCGGGTCGAGGTGGTCGTCACGGGAGATGACGTCGTCCCGGCGCTCGATCGCGGAGGAGGAGTCGTCCGCGAGCTCGACGAGGCGCGAGCGCGGATCAAGGCTCTCGAGCGCGAGCTGGCCGATCCGCGCCGCGACGACTTCGGCCGCTGAGCGGAGCGCTGCGCGGACTATCGTCCGGCGAGTGAGGCTCTCGTCGAGGCCCGAGCGGTCTGCCGTCGAGCTCGATCCGCCGGCAGGCGCCGGCCCGGAGCGCGTGGTGCTCGCCGCATTGGTGAGCGCGTCCTTCGAGCTGGACGGAGCTCCGCCCGGCTATCGGAGTGAGTGGAGAGCCGTCGGGCTGGCCGAGGCCGTGGACGGGTCCCGCGGCGACGAGGGTCAGGTGCCCTCGCCGCGGAGCACCCGCGGCGCGACGCGTGCGTAGTCCAGCCCGGAGACCCACGTCGCCACGAGCGCGACGAGGAGCGCCCACCAGGCGACGTCCGCGCTCCAGGCCCCTCCTGCCGACACGCCGGCGATCGCGGCCGCGGTCGCCTGCGCCCACGTCTTGAGGCGGCCGAGATCGCGCGCCCCGAGCACGACCCCCTTCTCCACCGCGGCCAGGCGCAGGCCCGAGACGAGGATCTCCCGGACGACGATCAGCGCGACCATCCAGGCCGGTGCGACGCCCTCCCCGACGAGCATCACGAGCGTGGCCAGGACGAGCACCTTGTCCGCCACCGGATCGAGGAGCGTCCCAAGCGGTGAGCTCGTCCCTCGGCGGCGCGCGAGCCAACCGTCGATCTGATCCGTCGCCATGGCGACCACGAACACCGCTGTCGCCCAGTACGCATGGTTCGGGAAGTCCCAGGCGAACAGGAGCACGACGATCGGGACGGCCGCGATGCGCGCGACCGTGAGTTGATCCGGGAGGCTCACCGTCCGAGAGAATACGCGGCCGATGCGGATGTTCGAGAGAGTGCTCGTTGCCAATCGCGGCGAGATCGCCGTGCGCGTGTTCCGCACCCTTCGCGAGCTCGGGATCGCGAGCATCGCCGTGTACTCGGAGGCCGACCGGGGAGCGCTGCACGTCGCGGTCGCCGACGACGCGTTCCTTCTCGGCCCCGGCCCGGCCGCCGAGAGCTACCTCCGCGGCGAGCGGATCGTCGAGGCGGCCCTCGAGGGCGGAGCGGACGCCGTCCACCCGGGGTACGGCTTTCTCGCCGAGAACGCCGACTTCGCGCGGCTGGTGGTCGACGCGGGCCTGATCTGGATCGGGCCTCCGCCGGAGGCGATCGAGGCGATGGGATCGAAGGTCGCCGCCCGCGCGCGGATGCGCGAGGCGGGCGTCCCGGTCATCCCGGGCTCCCACGACGCGGTCGTCACTCTCGACGAGGCGCTCGGCATCGCCGAAGAGATCGGTTACCCGGTGGCGATCAAGGCGTCCGCGGGCGGGGGCGGGAAAGGGCTCAAGATCGCCCGCACGCCCGACGACGTCGAGCGCGCCCTCGACTCCGCTCGGCGCGAGGGCGAGGCGTACTTCGCCGATGGGACGGTCTACCTCGAGCGCTACCTCGACGACCCGCGCCACGTCGAGATCCAGGTCCTCGCCGACGACCACCGCAACGTCGTCCATCTCGGCGAGCGCGACTGCACCATCCAGCGCCGGCACCAGAAGCTGGTCGAGGAGACGCCCTCGCCGGCGGTCTCGCCGGAGCTCCGCGAGCGTATCGGCGCGATCGCGGTGGAGGCGGCACGCGCGGTCGGGTATCGCTCCGCGGGCACGATCGAGGGGCTCCTCGCGACGGATGGGTCGTACTACTTCCTCGAGATGAACACGCGGCTCCAGGTCGAGCACACCGTGACCGAGGCGGTCACGGGCATCGACATCGTGCGCGAGCAGCTCCGCATCGCCGCCGGCGATCCGATCTCGTTCGGGCAGGACGAGGTCGTCCTCCGGGGTCACGCGATCGAGTGCCGCATCAACGCGGAGGACGTCGCGAAAGGCTTCCTCCCCTCGCCGGGGCGGATCATCGCGTATCGGGAGCCGGGTGGGATCGGCGTCCGCGTCGACTCGGGCGTGCGCGCCGGCGACGAGGTCTCGGGCCTCTACGACCCGCTGCTCGCGAAGCTCATCGTCCACGACACGACCCGCGAGCACGCTCGGAGGCGGATGCTGCGTGCGCTCGAGGAGTACGTCATCGCCGGGCCGACCACGCTGCTCAGCTTCCACCGCGCGCTGCTCCAGAGCCCGTGCTTCGTCGCCGGCGAGACGTGTCACGGCGTCGTCGAGTCCGAGGAGCTGGCACAGCGTGCCATGGACGCGGAAGAACAGTTTGCACATCGGGCAACTACGGTAGCGGGCGCCTCGGACGGAGCTGTCGCCGGATCTGGCAGCACGCGTTCGCGCTCGATCGCCGTCGAGATCGACGGGCGCCGCCACGAGGTGCGCCTCCACGAGCCGGAGCCGCCGTGGGCCGAGATCGCTCGGCGGCACAAGGAGCGCCGCCACGGCCTTGGCGGAGGCGGCTCGGACGCCGTCGTCAGCCCGATGCAGGGTGTCGTCCTCCAGGTGCACGTCACCGACGGCGATCGGGTCGAGGCCGGCGAGCTCATCTGCGTGGTCGAGGCCATGAAGATGGAGAACGAGATCACTGCGCACCGGGACGGGGTCGTCGCCGGGCTGACCGTCGCCGCCGGCAGCCAACTCGCGCACGGGCAGGTCGTCTGCCGGCTCGAGGGCGAGTGAGCGACGCCGCGCTCCCGTGCTCCGATGCCTCGCGCGCCGCGGGCGAGCCCCTCGCCGGGACGGCGCTGCACGCGACGAGCTGGCTGCTCGTCGAGGTGCCGGGCCCGTGGCCGCGTGACGTGTCGGACGGCGCGTCGCTCCCGGAGCAGGCGCGCGAGGCGGTCGCGGCCTGGCTCGAGCGCTTCGCCCCGGCGCGCCTCCTCTTCGTGCGGCGCCCCGGGCGCGCGGCGGGCGGGCGGCTCGCGTTCGTCGCCCGCGTCGAGGAGTCGCGCGGTGAGATTCGACGCTTCGAGCTCGAGAGCCCCGAGGAGCTCGCAGCGTGCGACCTCGACGGGGGAGGAGAGATGGTCGACTCGTCCCTCGTGCTCGTCTGTGGGCACGGCAGCCGCGATCGCTGCTGCGCCCGCCGCGGGACCGAGGTCTTTGGAGCGCTCGTCGGGGAGCTCCCAGATGAGGGGCTCTGGATCTCGTCGCACCAGGGCGGGCATCGTTTCGCCGCGAACGCGCTCGTCCTGCCCTCGGGGATCCAGCTCGGCCGCCTCGATCCAGGCGACGCATGGCAGGTGATCGCGGGCGCGCTCGCCGGGCGCGTCGACCTGCGCCGCTACCGGGGGAGGGCGTGCTTCCCTCCGCCCGTGCAAGCGGCGGAGCATGCGCTCAGAGCCGAGCTCGGCCTCGACGAGCTCGGCGCCCTCCGCCTCGCCGGCGCCGAGGGGTCGCTCGTCCGCTTCCGCACGCGTGAGGGCGGCGCGCACGCGGTGCACGTCGAGGAGGTCGCGGGGCGGGCCGTGCCCGCGAGCTGCGGCGCGGCGCCGGAGCCTCAGCGCGCGTTCGCGGCGAGCCCCGCCTGAGGAGCGGGACGCGCTACGGCTTCAGGCGGTACGCCCGGTCGGTGATCCAGGCGACGTGCTCCTCGAGGCCTTTCGGCGGGGGGCCGACGGAGACGAACGGCCCGAACACCACCCGGACCCAGCTGTCCGCCACGAGCGCGCCCGGGGCGGACATCGTCCCGGTCCAGGACTGTCGTGGCTCGATGAGCGGGGGCAGCGGAGGGTCGAACCGAACGGCCCGGCGCGCCGCGGGGAGCGTCCCGCTCTCGTTCCGTCGCTCGAGCTCGGCGAGCTCGCCGCTCGAGAACAGCATGAGCCCGAACGAGAGCGTGGCAGCGGCGCTCGGGCTGCCCACCTCGTACGGGATCGAGGTCTGGTTCTCGAAGCGCACGTCGGCCTCCCAGCCGCCGTCGCCGACCTCCAGCGAGTCAACCGAGAAGACGAGCCGGTCGTCCTCCGAGCCGAACGTCTCGCGCCAGCCGAGCGCCGCCCGCTGCGCTCCGGCAGCCGGCCGTTCCACGGTCGCCGGGCCGTCGTCCTGAAGGCGCCGCGCGTTCGTGGAGAGCGCGAAACCGGCGAGCGTGGCGCCGAGCGCGACGAGGATCAGGATGGTCGTCCGGCTCATCCCGCCATGCTCGCACACCCGTGTTCCGTGCCCCCGCGAGCCCTCGCGGGGTAGACTCGCCCGCGCTTTGGACCTGTACGAGTACCAGGGGAAGGAGCTCTTCGGACGCTACGGCATCCCCGTGTCCGAGGGACGGCTCGCGACGTCCGCGCAGGAGGCGCGCGCGGCCGCGGCCGAGCTCGGCGGGACCGTGGTCGTGAAGGCGCAGGTCCTCACGGGCGGCCGCGGGAAGGCCGGCGGCATCAAGCTCGCCGAGACGCCCGAGGACGCGGAGGCGCACGCGGGCGAGATCCTGGGCATGGACATCCGCGGCCACACGGTGACGAAGGTGTGGGTCGAGACGGCGTCCGACATCGAGCGCGAGTACTACCTCTCGCTCACCTTCGACCGGAGCGCGAAGCAGCCGCTCTTCATGATCACGACGCAGGGCGGCGTCGACATCGAGGAGGTCGCCGCGACGAGCCCCGACGCGCTCGTCCGGCTCCACGTCGACCCGCTCGAGGGCTGCCACCCGTGGCACGCGCGCCGGCTCGTGTACGGCGCGGGCATCGAGGATCCCTCGGAGCAGAAGCAGGTCGCGGCCATCGTCGCGAAGCTCTACGACACGTTCACCGGCTCCGAGGCGATGCTCTGCGAGATCAACCCGCTCATCGTCACGCCTGACGGCGAGGTGCGCGCGCTCGACGCGAAGGTGACGATCGACGACAACGCGCTCTTCCGGCATCCCGACCTCGCGGAGCTGCGGGACGTGGACGCGGCCGACCCGCTCGAGGCGCTCGCGCGGGAGAAGGGCGTGACGTACGTCAGGCTCGACGGCGACGTCGGGGTGCTCGGGAACGGCGCCGGGCTGACGATGTCCACGGTCGACGTCGTGACGTTCGTCGGCGGACGGCCGGCGGACTTCTGCGATCTCGGGGGCGGCGGCGACGCGCAGGGCGTCGTGGACGCGCTCGAGGTGATCACGCGCGACCCGCAGGTGCGCTCCATCTACTTCAACATCTTCGGCGGCATCACCCGCTGCGACGAGGTCGCGCGCGGGATCCTCCAGGCGCTCGAGCAGATGGGGATCGAGCTGCCGATCGTTGTGCGGCTCGACGGGACGAACGCGGAGGAGGGGCGGCGGCTGCTCGGCGAGTCGGGCGCCGCGAACGTCCATCCCGAGGCGACGATGCTCGACGGCGCGCGCCGCGCAGTGGAGCTGGCGGCGGGCTGATGGCGATCCTCGTCGACACCGGCACGCGGCTCGTCGTGCAGGGGCTCACGGGCTCCGAAGGGCGCTTCCACGGGCTCCGGAACCGGTCGCACGGCACGCAGGTGGTCGCCGGTGTGACCCCGGGCAAGGGCGGGCAGGACGTGGAGGGGATCCCCGTGTTCGACTCGGTTGCAGGCGCGGTGGCGGAGACGGGGGCGAACACGGCGATGATCTTCGTCCCGGCGCCGTTCGCGGCGGACGCGATGTACGAGGCGATCGACGCCGGGATCGGGACGATCGTGTGCATCACGGAGGGCGTGCCGGCGCACGAGATGCTGCGGATCCACGCGTTCCTGCGCGGGCGGGGGGTCACGCTGATCGGCCCGAACTGCCCCGGCGCGCTCTCGCCCGGGAGGGCGAACGTCGGGATCATCCCCGCCGAGATCTTCCGCGAGGGGTCGGTCGGGCTCGTCTCGCGCTCGGGGACGTTGACGTACCAGATCGGGCACGAGCTCACGCAGCTCGGGCTCGGGAACTCGACCATCGTCGGGATCGGGGGCGACCCGGTCGTGGGCTCGTCGTTCGTCGACGTCCTCGCGCGGTTCGAGGCCGACCCGCAGACTGAGCAAGTGGTCATGGTCGGCGAGATCGGGGGCGACGAGGAGGAGAAGGCGGCGGCGTTCATCGAGTCCGAGATGACGAAGCCGGTCGTCGCGTACATCGCCGGGTTCACGGCGCCGCCGGGCAAGACGATGGGGCACGCGGGCGCGATCATCTCCGGCTCCGAGGGCACTGCGCAGGCGAAGAAGGACGCGCTCGAGGCGCGCGGGATCCGGGTCGGGACGACGCCGACCGAGACCGCCGAGCTCGTCTTGCAGCTCGTCTCCGCGTAAGCGCCCTCGCGGCGATCGGTCTCTGGCCACGTGGGGGTCGACCCGCCGCGCGCCACCGTCCCCGGCGATGAGGGGTGTCCGCGCGGCGCCACAGGTCGTGGCGCCGGGCACCTCGTGGCACCGACCGACCCGCCTCGCCGATGCTCACAGGCGTACGTCGGGCTTGCGGCGCGACAGCTCACATACGTCGCCGGAGCCCGTCGCCGAATCGACGCGAAGTCGTCACCCACGCGTGAGCCGTCTCTCGATACCGTGACCTCAGGGACACGGGAGTGCCCCTGGGGGAGGTTGGAGGAAGGTTCGCCGGGGGTGGACTCGACTGCTGCTCGACTGCCGCTCCACGGGCGGCCGGCGTTCGTGTCGTGCGGCGGCGGGGCGGCGTACGGACGGGCTCCGCCTGCGGCGCGGGTACGCTCGCGGCTGTGACCGAGCAGCCGATCTCGTTCGCCCGCGGCGCGCCGGGGCTGGAGCTGATCCCCGCCGAGGAGCTCGCGGACTGCGCGCGCGAGGCGGGACTGCGCGAGGGGCCCAGTGTCTTCGCGTACGGCCCCGGAGGCGGGTACGCGCCGCTGCGCGAGTGGGTCGCCGCGCGGCACGGCGTCGACCCCGGGCGCGTGGTGCTCACCGTCGGCGGCCTCCTCGGCTTCGTGCTGTACGCGGGCGAGCTGCTGGAGCGGCGGCCGGGCCGGGTCCTCGTCGAGGCGCCGAGCTACGACCGCCCGCTCAAGGTCCTCGCGCGGGAGGGCGCCGAGATCGTCGCGCTCCCGATGGACGACGAGGGGCTCGACCCCGACGCCCTCGCGGCCGAGCTCGGGCGGGGCTCCGACCCACCGTCGTTCCTGTACACGATCCCGACCTTCCAGAACCCGAGCGGGAGGACGCTCTCGCTCGGGCGCCGCCGCGCGATCGCCGGGCTCGTCGCCGAGCACGCGCTGCCCGTCCTCGAGGACGACCCGTACGGGCTCGTCCGCTTCGAGGGGGAGCCGCTGCCGTCGCTCCACGAGCTCGCAGGAGGAGACACGGTGACGTACACGTCGTCGTTCTCGAAGACCGTCGCGCCCGGGCTTCGCGTCGGCTATGTCGTCTCGCCCCCCGCCACGGCCCCCGCCTTCGAGGAGCGCGCGGCGTCGACGTACATCTCGCCGCCGTTCCTCGCGCAGGCCACCGTGCTGGAGCTCATCCGCCGGGGACGGTTCGAGCCGAACCTCGACCACGTGCGCGCGCAGCTCCGCGACCGGCGGGACGCGATGCTCGCCGCGCTCGAGGCCTCGTTCCCGGAGGGTGCGCGCTGGAGCCGCCCTCAGGGGGGCTACTTCCTCTGGCTCGAGCTCGCCGAGGGGCAGGACACGACCTCGCTCGCCGAGCGGGCGGCCGGCGAGGGGGTCGCCTTCGTGCCCGGCGCGGACTTCTTCCCCCGGGGCTCGGGCCTCGGCCGCTCCGCGGCGCGGCTCGCGTACAGCTACGAGCCGCCGGACCGGATCCGCGAGGGAATCGGGCGGCTCGCGAGACTCCTCTAGGCGCGGCGAGACGAGAGCGAGGCGAGCCTCGTTCTCACGACGACGCCTTCCTGCGCTCCCGGATGCGGTCCGCGAGGTAGCCGGCAGCGAACCCGAGCCCGAGGCAGAGGATGATGAGGACGAGCAGCGGGATGCTGGCCTTGAAGAAGACGAAGCTGATTTCCACCTCGCCCACGTTCAGCACGACGAGCAGGAGCGCGTAGAGCGCCACCGCCGCGAAGAGGACGAGGAACCAGGTCGACGTCCCGCGCTTCTCCGGCGTCGGAGTCCGCTCGTCCACGGGGGAATCCTACGCCGCGTGGCCGACCGCGACCCGGGGCACCGGCCGCGGGACGAGCCGCGGCTGCCTCGGAGGCGTCAGCGCGCCGTTGGTGGCCGCGCGGAAGGTCGGACAGGGTGTGTTCCCCGCGAGTGCGCAGAGCCCCTCTCGCCGGAAGTAGCAGTCGTCGCAGGTGGCCGATGCCCGTGTGTTCGCCATAAGTGCCCCGGTCGCCCCTCACCGACCGAGCCGGATTCTGTCCCGGTCGCTGCGCTCCGACAACCCCCCGAAGGTCCGGGTCGGCCGCGATTCTGCCGCAAATTCCGCGTGTTCTCAGCTTCGAGAAAAGTCCTGCAAAATCAGCATGTCCGCTCGGAGGTTGCCAGCCTCTGCAACGCCTGTTGAAAACTCTCCACAGGGACGATGTCGAGGCCGTCGGCATAGCGGCGGGCTTCGAGTGCGTTCTCCCCAGCGGGCACGAGCAAGACATCCACACCCGTCCGGCGCGCACCGATCGTCTTCTGCTTCAGCCCCCCGACCGGGAGCACCGACCCGTCGAGCGCGAGCTCTCCGGTGGCCGCGATCCGGCAGCCCTTCGTCACGTCCCGTCCGAGCATGCGCAGGATCTCGAGCCCGAACGCGAGCCCCGCCGAGGGGCCGCCGACCTTCCCGAGGTCGATCTCGACGTCCAGCGGGAGCTCGATGTCCGCCTCCTGGTCGACGCGGATGCCGATGATCGCCCGGTCGGGGTCGACGGGGCTCGCGACCGTCTCAACCTCGACCGCCACGTTCTTGCCCTCCCGCAGGACGGTGAGCTCCACCGTGTTGCCAGGCCGGCGCGACCCGACTGCCTGCCGCAGCTCCTCGGGCATGCGCACGGGAGCGCCGTCGACCGCGACGACGACGTCGCCCGGCTCGATCTTCCCCGCCGCAGGGACGTCCTGCGCGACGCTGACCACGAGCGCCCCCTTCGGCGTGGCCTCGACGTCGAGGCCCGCCGCGCGCAGCGCCACGGCGGAGGCCACGCGCTCCGAGCGCTGCATGTCGGCGGCAGTCTGCCGGTCGCGGTCCTCCTCGGTCGTCCCGGGCGGCAGCAGGTCGCGCTCGGGGACGACGGTCGAGCCCTCGGGGAGAAGGAAGGGGAGTAGCTCCTCGAGCCGCGTCGTCCGGCGCACGAAGACGTCCACGTAGTAGACGCTGCCTCTCGCGGGCTTCGCGTCCTCGACCTCCACGCGCTCCGCGAGCGGTTTTGCCGCGCCGGGCTCGAAGACGAACTCGTCCGCCGGCAGCGCCCAGAGGACGAGCGCCGCGACGACTCCGAGCACCCCGGCGACGACGAGGGATCCGGCGAAGCGCTTCACGGTCGCGGCGTCCTACAGGAGCCCGCGCACGAGGCCGCCGTCCACCGCGACGACCGTGCCGGTGACGTAGGACGCTCGGTCGGAGCAGAGGAACGCGACGACGTCGCCGATCTCGCGCGTCGTCCCCAGCCGGCCGAGCGGGATCGCCAGCAGGTCATCCTCGGTCGGCCCGTCCGGGTAGACCTCGCGAATCCGCTCCGTGTCGATGCGCCCCGGCGCGATCGAGTTGACGGTGATCCCCTTCGGGCCGAGCTCGCGCGAGAGCGACTTCGCCCAGCCGATGACGCCCGGCCGCACGGCGTTCGAGAGCGCGAGGTTGTCGACCGGCTCCTTCACCGTGCTCGACGTGATGTTCACGACCCGGCCCGCCGTGCTGCGCTCGAGGTGCGGGAGGCACAGGCCGGTGAGCCGGACGACGGACACGAGCAGCAGCCGCACCGCCGCCTCCACCTGCTCGTCCGTGAGCCCGATCGCCGGTGTGCGCGGCGGGCCGCCCGAGTTGTTCACGAGGATGTCGATGCCGCCGAACCGGTCGACCGCGGTCGCGACGAGGCGCTCGAGGTCGTCGGCCGCGGTGACGTCTCCGACGACGGCGACGCCGCCGATCCGTGCCGCCTCGCGCTCGAGCGGCTCCTGCGACCGCGCGAGCATGACGACGTTCGCGCCCTCCTCCGCGAGCGCCTCGGCGACGCCGAGGCCGATCCCGGCGGAGGCGCCGCAGACGATCGCGGTGCGTTCTTCGAGGCCGAGGTTCACTTCCGCTTCAGGATGCCGACGACCTCGCGGACGGCGGCGGCGGAGGCGCGCAGCATCGTCCTCTCGTCCGCGGTGAGCTTGAGCTTCACGATCTCCTCGACGCCTCCCGACCCGAGCTTCACGGGCGCGCCCATGTACAGGCCTCGGATCCCGTACTCGCCCTCCAGATACGCGGTGCAGGGGAGGACGCGCTTCTCGTCGAGGCAGATCGAGTCGACCATCTGCGCGGCCGCGGCGCCGGGCGCGTACCACGCGGAGGTGCCGAGCAGGTTCACGATCTCGCCGCCGCCGAACTTCGTGCGCTCGACCAGCTTCGCGATCCTCCGCTTCGGCAGAAGCTCCGCGAGCGGGACTCCGCCCACGGTCGTCGCCGAGACGACGGGAACCATCTGGTCGCCGTGACCGCCCAGCACCATCGCCGTGACGTCCTTGACGGAGACGTCGAGCTCCTGTGCGATGAAGGCGGAGAAGCGCGCAGTGTCGAGGATCCCGGCCATGCCGACGACGCGCCGGCGCGGGAAGCGCGAGACCGCCTTCGCAACGTGGCACATGGCGTCGAGCGGGTTCGAGACGACGACGATGACCGCGCCCCGGGAGCGCTTCACGACCTCCCTCGTCACCGACGTGACGATCGCCTCGTTCGTCGTCACGAGGTCGTCGCGGCTCATTCCGGGCGAGCGGGGCTTGCCCGCGGTGATGACGACGACGTCGGAGCCCTCGGTCTCCTCGTAGCCGTTGGTGCCGACCATGCGCGGCTCGTAGCCGATGACGGACCCCGCCTGGTTCATGTCGAGCGCCTTCCCCTGCGGGAAGTTGGGGATGATGTCCACGAGCACGACGTCGGCGTAGTCCCGCCGCGCGAGCTCCTGGGCGCAGGTCGCGCCGACGTTCCCGGCGCCGACGACCGTGATCTTCTGTCGCATCGCTTCCGCCTTTCTCTCTAGCGAGCCAGCTCGGCGATGATCGCGTCGGCGTACTCGGAGGTGCCGACCGCGGTCGGATCGTCGCGCGTCGGCTTCAGGTCGTACGTGACGCTCCTGCCCTCCGCGATGACGGTCGCGACCGCGTCCTCGAGGCGCTTCGCCGCCTCGCGCTCCCCGAGGTGCTCGAGCATGAGCTTCCCGGAGAGGATCATCGCCGTCGGGTTCACCCTGTTCTGCCCCTTGTACTTCGGGGCGGAGCCGTGCGTGGCCTCGAAGACGGCCGCGTGCGTGCCGATGTTCGCGCCGGGCGCGACGCCGAGCCCGCCGACGAGGCCGGCGGTCAGGTCGCTGACGATGTCGCCGTACAGGTTCGGGAGCACGAGCACGTCGAACTCCTCGGGCCTCTGCACGAGCCCCATGCACACGGCGTCGACGAGCACCTCGCGCGCCTCGACGTCCGGGTAGTCCTTCGCCACCTCGCGGAAGACGTCGAGGAAGAGCCCGTCCGTGAACTTCATGATGTTCGCCTTCGTCACTCCGGCGACCTCGCGGCGGCCGTTCTCGCGCGCGTACTCGAACGCGAAGCGGATGATCCGCTCGGAGGCGGCGTGGCTGATCGGCTTCACCGAGATCCCCGACCAGCCGGCGATCTGCTTCGCCTGGAGGCCGTTCAGCATCGCGATGACCTTCTCCGCCTCCTCGCTGCCGGCCTCGTACTCGATCCCCGCGTACAGGTCTTCGGTGTTCTCGCGGACGATGACGAGGTCGACGTTCTCGTAGCGCGAGCGGACGCCGGGGTACGTCTTGCACGGGCGGAGGCAGGCGTACAGCTCGAGCTCGTGCCGGAGCGCCACGTTCACCGAACGGAAGCCGGTGCCGATCGGCGTCGTGATCGGGCCCTTCAGCGCGACGCCGTTCTCGCGCACCGAGGCGAGGGTCTCCTCGGGCAGCGGGGTCCCCGCCTCGTCCATCACGTCGACGCCCGCCTGGCGCACGTCCCAGTCGAACGCGACGCCCGTCGCCTCCAGGACGCGACGCGTCGCCTCGGTCAGCTCGGGGCCGGTCCCGTCGCCGGGAATGAGGGTCACGCGATGGCCCATGGGCGCGGCGATCGTACCTGTGGTGCGAAGGTCGGAATCCACTACTAGCGTGGACTCCGACCGCGCGCAGGAGCAAGAGACCTGAAGGCGTCCGCTTCACGGCCGCTGTGCCGTGGAGCCGACGATCGTTGCGCGCACCGGCGCAAACCACGGCTGGTAGCGTCCTGGCGGATGAGCGAGGTCGCGGACTTCAAGCCGGGGCTCGAGGGCGTCGTGGCCGTCGAGACCGAGATCGCGGAGCCCGATCGCGACGGCGGCGAGCTCCGCTACCGCGGCGTCGACATCGAGGAGCTCGTCGGGCGCTACCCGTACGAGAACGTGTGGGGGCTCCTCGTCGACGGCGACCTGAGCTCGAAGATGCCGGACCCGGAGCCGTTCGAGCCGGCCGCGCTCACCGGGAACGCGCCCGCCGACCTCCAGGCCGAGACGGCGCGCCTCGCGGGCGAGTGGGGCCTCGGGAAGCTGAACGAGATCTCGGACGAGCAGGCGCGCGAGGACCTCGGGCGGCTGTCGGCGCAGATGATGACCATCGTCGCGCGGTCGGCCCGCGTCGCCGACGGGCACCAGGACGCCGTCCCGGACGAGGTCGTTGCGGGCGGCGCGACTGCGGCGGAGAAGTTCCTGTTGCGCTGGCGCGGCGAGGCCGATCCCCGGCACGCGACCGCAATCGACACGTACTGGATCTGCACGGCCGAGCACGGTCTCAACGCCTCGACGTTCACTGCGCGCATCGTCGCGTCCACGGGCGCCGACTGCGGGGCGTCGCTCTCGTCGGCGGTCGGGGCGCTCTCCGGCCCGCTGCACGGCGGGGCGCCCGCGTACGTGCTCCCGATGCTGGAGGAGGCCGCCGAGCTGGGCGACCCGGAGCGCTGGGTCCGGGAGGCGCTCGACTCCGGCAAGCGGATCATGGGCTTCGGGCACCGCGTCTACCGCGCCGAGGACCCGCGCTCACGGATCCTCAAGCGCGTCGCGAAGGAGCTGGAGTCGCCGCACGTGAGCGTGGCCGAGGCGCTCGAGGAGGCCGCGCTCGCGGAGCTCCAGCGGCGTCATCCGGAGCGCGTGCTCGCGACGAACGTCGAGTACTACTCGGCGGTCGTCCTCGACATCGCGGAGATCCCGCCCGCGCTCGCGCCGGCGATGTTCGCGTGCTCGCGCGTCGCCGGCTGGTCGGCGCACATCCTCGAGCAGAAGCGGACCGGGCGGCTCTTCCGGCCGTCCGCACGGTACGTCGGCCCCGCGGCCCGCCCGCTCTCGTCGCTCGAATGACGCTCGCCGAGGCGGCGGCCCACGCCGACGAGCTCGCGCAGTCCGGGGACGAGCGCGCGCTGGCTGCCCTCCGCGTGCAGTGGGACGAGGAGATCGAGTTCGCCTGCCGGAGCTCCGACTACCGCGTGCGCGCGCAGGGGTACCGGGCGCTCGCGCAGTTCCGCTTCCGGCAGAAGCTCCAGCTGCTCCGGCGCGGGCTCGAGGACGAGAGCCCGGCCGCCCGCGGGTCGGCGCTGATCGCGCTCGAGGCCTTCTCGCGCGACCATCCGGGGGACGTGAACGGCTACCGCCCGCTCCTGCACGAGCTCGCCGCGCGCGACCCGAACGTCGCCGTGCGCCGGCTCGCGGTCATCTGTCTCAAGAACGGGACGCCGAACAGGGACACGTTGCAGCTCCTCGAGGGCATCTCGGAGTCGGACGAGGCCGAGGCGGAGCTCCGGAAGACCGCGCGCGTCGTGCACACCGCGCTGCGCAGGAAGGCGGCGAAGTGAGTCTCTCCGTCGCCGTCTTGATGGGCTCGAAGTCGGACTGGGACGGCGTCATGGAGCACTGCGCGGCGACGCTGCGCGACCTCGACATCCCGCACGAGGTGCGCGTGCTCTCGGCGCACCGGACCCCGGACGCGCTCGAGGAGTACCTCGCGGACGCGGAGGCGCGCGGGGCGCAGGTGTTCGTCGCGGCTGCGGGAGGAGCCGCGCATCTCGCCGGCGTGGTCGCGTCGAAGACCCTGCGGCCGGTGCTCGGGATCCCGATGGGGACCGCGCTCGGCGGCCTCGACTCGCTGCTCTCCACCGTGCAGATGCCGGCCGGGATCCCGGTCGGGACGCTCGCGATCGGGCGCGCGGGAGCGGTGAACGCGGCGCTGCTCGCGGCGGCGATCCTGGCGCGCACGGACGAGGCGCTCGAGGGGCGCCTGCGCGCGTTCCGGGAGGCGCAGGCGGCGAAGATCCTCGCCGAGCCGGACCCGAGCGTCTGAGGCTACGGCCGCCTGAGGAGCTCAGCCGTTGACGACGGCGAGCAGGTCGTCGCCGTAGCGCTCGATCTTCACCGGGCCGAGGCCCTTGACCCCGGCGAGCTCCTCGTGTGAGCGCGGGCGCGCCGCGGCGAGCTCGCGAAGCGTCGAGTCGTGGAGGACGACGTATGCCGGGACCTCGTCCTCGCGGGAGCGCTCGAGACGCCATGCGCGCAAGCGCTCGGCGAGGTTCTCGTCGACGTCCGCCGAGACGTCCGCCGCGGTGCGGATGCGCGGGAGCGGCACGCTGCGATCCGCGTGCAGCACGCGGAAGCCGTCGTCCGTCGTCACCTCGACGAGCGCGCCCGCCGACTCCAGCAGCGCCACCCAGCGGCGCACGTCCGCCTCCGGCGCGGCCGCGAGCAGCCGGTACGCGAGCGAGCGGCGCGCGGACGGCGGCGCCTTCAGCGACCCGCGCAGCGTCGCGACGAGGCTGCGGCGTCCGAGCGGCCAGCGGAGCGACGCGACCGCCTCGACGATCGCCTCCGCGACGTCGTCCGGGAGCGGGGGAGGCGCATCGGCGACCGCGATCGAGCTCGAGCGGGGCGAGCACACGTCGCACGCGCCGCACGGCGCCTCGAACGCCTCGCCGAAGTGCTCCGCGACCTGCGCGTGGCGGCAGACGCGCGACTCCGCGAACCCGACGATGCGGTCGGCGCGCGACTCGGCGACGAGCTCGGCGCGCGCGAGCAGCGCCTCCACGCGCCCTGCCGCGTCGTCGGGAGCAGAGAGCAGCTCGACCCGCATGCGCCGGCCCTCGTCGAAGTCGCGGCGGACGAGCTCCGCCTGCTCGAGCATCCCGACGAGGACGCGCGGGTCGCGCTCCGGGACGACCGAGCCGAGCTGCTCCGGGTCGACGGAGCCGCCGGAGTCACGCACCGCGCGGTACACGGCCCGCAGCTCCGAGGCCGCCGGCACGTCCGAGACGGCGAAGCGCCGCAGCGCCCCGGCGTCGGTCGGGCTCGCGAGGAGCAGCGTGTCGCTCTCGACGCCGTCCCGGCCCGCGCGGCCGACCATCTGCACGTACTCCTCGAGCGACCCGGGGTAGTTCGCGAGCGCGACGAGCCGCACGTCCGGCTTGTCGATGCCCATCCCGAACGCGGTGGTCGCGACGACCGCCTGCGTCTCGCCGGAGAGGAACGCGTCCTGCACGCGCGTCCGCTCCTCCGCCTCCAGCCCGGCGTGGTAGTGGGCGGCGCGGAACCCGTGGCCGGAGAGCGTGCGCGCGAGCTCCTCGGTGGATCGCCGCGAGCGCGCGTACACGATCGCGGAGCCCCCACGGAGCCCGCGCAGCCGCTCCACGAGCACGTGCAGGCGGTCCTCCGCGTTCGCGACCTCCTCGACGTCGTAGCGGAGGTTCGGGCGGTAGACACTCGTCGAGACGAGCTCGGGCGAGCGGCCGAGGGCGCGCGAGATCTCCCGTGCCGTCTCCGGCGTCGCGGTCGCGGTCATCCCGAGCAGGACGGGAGCGCCGAGCTCGGCGAGCGCGCGGCTGATGAAGAGGTAGTCGGGACGGAAGTCGTGGCCCCACATCGAGACGCAGTGCACCTCGTCCACCACCACGAGCCCGACGCCGATCTTCTTCAGCAGCGCCACGAACTCCGCGCGCCGCAGCCGCTCCGGCGCCGCGTACACGAGCCGTTTCCGCCCGTCCGCGACCTCGGCCAAGCGCGACGCCGTCTCCTCCGCCGGCAGCGAGGAGTTCACGAAGGTCGCGACGGGCGCGATCTGCTCCGGGAGCTTGTCCACCTGATCCTTCATGAGCGCGATCAGCGGGGAGAGCACCACCGTCGGCTCCGGCCGCAGCATCGCCGCGAGCTGGTAGGTGAGCGACTTCCCCGAGCCGGTGGGCATGAGCGCGAGCGTGTCGCGCCCTGCGACGGCCGCGCGCACGACGTCCTCCTGGCCGGGTCGGAAGACCTCGAAGCCGAAGAGGTCGCGCAGCGGTGAGGAGAGGTCCGTCAGGCGGGCGAGTATAGGAGCGTCGGCCGACGGCTCCCGCTTCTGGCACGCATTTGTTACTCGCGCGGCTCGGGAACCGGCGTCGTCCTGCGCGCGTGCGGATGCGCTTGGAAGTACACCTCGCGCCGTCGCCGGTCGGAGACGTGCGTGTAGCGCTCGGTCGTCCCCAGGTCGGCGTGTCCGAGCATCTCCTGCACCGAGCGGAGGTCGGCGCCGCCCTCGAGCAGGTGCGTCGCGAACGAGTGGCGGAGCAGGTGCGGGTGCACGCGCCCGGGATCCAGCCCGGCCTTGTCTGCGAGCTTGCGGAGGATGAGGAACGCGCCTGCGCGGGTCAGCGCGCCGCCTCGCGCGTTGAGGAAGAGCTCTGGCCGGAAGCGGCGGTCGAGGTGCGGGCGGCCGAGCGCGAGGTACCGTCGACAAGCCTCTGCGGCCGGCCGGCCGAGCGGTACGAGCCGCTCCTTCCCGCCCTTCCCGACGACGCGGACGAGCCGGTCGTCGAGGTCGACCGCGCCCTTCTCGAGCCCGACTGCCTCCGAGACGCGCAGACCGGCGCCGTACATGAGCTCGACGAGCGCGTGGTCGCGGAGCGAGCGCGGAGTGGTCCCGGCCGCCGCCTCGATCAGTCGCTCCATCTCGGCGGGGGAGAGCGCGCGCGGCAGCTTCTTCGGCCGGCGCGGTAGCTCGATCGCGGCAGCAGGGTTCTCGGACGTCCTGCCGATAAGGGTTAGGTGGCGGAAGTAGGAGCGCACTGCGGACACCCGCCGGGAGAGCGTCGTCGAGGCGAGCCCGGCCGCGCGCATGGACGCGAGCCAGCGCTCGAGCTCCTCGCGCGTCGCCTCGCCGACCGGCCCGCCGCGGAAGGCCGCGAACGAGGCGAGGTCGCGCCGGTACGCGTCGACCGTGCGGGGCGAGCGCCTCGCGGCCAGCGACAGCAGGTAGCGCTCGACGTCGTCGTCGAGCCCAGTCTCGGGGAGGGAGCTCACGGCGCCCGGTCGATTTCGGCCTCGTTGCGCCCGCTCCTCTCTGTGTCTAGGGTGGTCGGCCGATGCGCGTAGTCGCGTGGGGGGCGGCGGCGTGCGCGCTGTGGCTCATGTCCGCAGCGTTGCCCGAGGCTGCGCAGGCGTCGCAGCTGATCGCACGCAACACGTCCTCGGAGAGGCTGATCGTCGGTCGTGACGGGAAGGCGCTCGTGACGTACCACGCGGGCGGGCGCAAGCACAAGGTGCTCGTGTGGGGCGCCGTGAACGCGCTCCCGCCGAGCCGGACGCGGAAGCAGGTCGCCTTCCAGCTCGACTACTCGGGCGGGTGGGGGCGGTTCGGCAAGCCGCTCTGGAAGACGCTGCGCAACGCGTGCGGGCCGTACCGCGGCCCGGCGATCCCCTGGGTGGTGGCCGCCTGCACCGCGCCCGACGGCTCGCACTGGGCGCTCCAGCGCTGGCAGCGCTTCCAGGCGAACTACGGCATTCCGCCGTGGCGCCCCGGCCACGGGGCGTGGGAGCTCAGGATGTCCCACTGGACTGGCGAGCCGGCGAAGCTCGAGGCCTGGACCGACTGGTACTACGGCGGGAGGTGGCACCACCTCTTCGGCCGCCTGACCTACCAGGGCAAGCCCGTGTACGGCTTCACCTGGACGCTGACCGGCGACCCGACCGACACGTACGGCCGCGTCCTCTACCTCGACGCGCTCGACTCCGCGCTCGGGCGGGGCTGGAAGCGCGAGAACGGCTTCCTCGCGAAGAAGCCCGACGGCACCTTCTGCTACGGGCTCGTCCCGCACACGACGCACACCGGCGCCCGGCAACCGGCCGCGAACGGGAAGCGGTACCGGCTCTCCACGAGCGGGCCGGGCGTGACCCCGGACGTGAGCTGGGAGGGGCCGGGCCTCCACGACTTCCGGCCCGGGCACCCGGACGACGTCGCCCATGAGGCGGCGATGAACAAGCTCCAGCAGCAGAACACGCGCGGCTCGAAGCCCTGCCGGCCGTGACGGCGCACGATGGCCGCTCGGCGAGACGGCCGCTTCGGTCGTGTCGCGGAGAGCCGGCGCGTGTTCGCACTCCGAATGTCTAGCGCCGCCGTACGCCCCTGCTCGCACGCCTGGGGAGTAGACGGCGACTAGACCCGGTGTCTGACACCGATTTTCGTCTTGGTGACCACGTCGCGTCTTCGCGGCACGCTCTACGAGCGCGGGTGCGAGCGGTCGTAGACGCGGCGGAGCCGCTTCGCGTCAACGTGGCTGTAGATCTGCGTCGTCGAGAGCGACGAGTGCCCGAGGAGCTCCTGGATCGTTCGCAGATCGGCGCCGCCCTCGAGCAGGTGCGTCGCGAAGGCGTGCCGCAGTCGGTGCGGGTTGCGGAGGAGCCGGCGGACCGTGCTCGTGTCGAGCCGACGGCCGCGCGTGGAGAGGAAGAACGCGTCGTTCGCGCCGGCGGCGAGCTCCGGCCGCGCGTCGCGGAGGTAGCGCGCGAGGCGGTGCGCCGCCTCCTCGCCGAGCGGGACGACGCGCTCCTTCCCGCCCTTCCCGTGCACGTGCACGGCCTCGCGCTCGAAGTCGACGTCGGCGAGGTTCAGCCCGACGACCTCGGCCGAGCGCAGGCCACCCGAGTAGAGGAGCTCGAGGAGGGCGCGGTTGCGCAGCGCGAGCGGCGAGTCGCCGTCCGCGGCGTCGACGATCGCCTCGACCTCGGTCTGCTTCGGCGCGTCCGGGAGGCGGCGCGGGCGGCGCGGGCCGAGCGCGGCTTCCGGCACGCGCTCCGGGCCGAACGTGAAGCGGAGGCACGCGCGGACGGCGGCAAGCCGCCGCGAGATCGAGGCGGGGGCGAGGCGGCGATGCCCGCGCCCGAGGTCGCCGACCCACTCGGAGAGCACGCGCGCGTCGACGTCCTCGAGCGAGAGCCCGCGCGAGTCGAGCCAGCGCGCGAACCCGCGCAGGTCGGACCCGTACGCGCGCCCCGTCGCGTCGGAGATCGGCCCGTGCTCGAGGAAGCGGTCGATCGCGGCTCGGGTGTCCACGAGGGCGGATTCGCCGCTCGGCGCGCGTAGCCTGCCGCCGGGCGACGCCGGCCCGTCTCGCGCAGGCACGCTTACGGCCGTGCCAGGTCGCCGGTTCGACTCGTTCACCCCCCAGGACGCGCCCGAGCGGCCGGCCGACCCTGCCGTGCGGAAGGCGAACTTCCGGCGCATCGTCCGGCTCTTCCGGGCGTACAAGCGGCGGCTCGCCGCGGTCTCCGGGCTGATCGTCGTCTCCGCCGGGCTCGGCGTGATCACGCCGTTCCTGCTCCGCGAGGTGCTCGACGTCGCGATCCCGGAGGAGGACGTCGGCCTGCTGACGATCCTCGTCGCGGGCATGGTCGCGATCCCGATCGTCACCGGCGTCCTCGGCGTCTGGCAGACGCTCCTCTCGAACCAGGTCGGGCAGGCCGTGATGCACGATCTCCGCAGCCAGGTCTACCGCCACCTCCAGCGGCTCTCCCTCGCCTTCTTCACGCGCACACGCACGGGTGAGGTGCAGAGCCGGATCGCGAACGACATCGGCGGGATCGAGACCGTCGTCACGTCGACCGCGACCTCGGTGCTCGCGAACGTGACGACGGTGCTCGCGACCGTCGTCGCGATGGTGCTGCTCGACTGGCGCCTAGCCGCCTTCTCGCTCGCGCTGCTCCCGCTCTTCGTCCTGCTCACGAAGCGGGTCGGGGCGCAGCGGAAGAAGGTCGCGGCCGAGCGGCAGGCGTCCCTCGCGGACGTGTCCTCGATCGTCCAGGAGTCGCTGTCGGTCTCCGGGATCCTGCTCGGGAAGACGATGGGGCGGACCGAGGACCTGGCGCTGCGCTTCGAGACCGAGTCCGAGCGGCTGGCCGCGCTCGAGGTGCGGAGCCGCATGACCGGCCGCTGGATGATGGCCGCGATCCAGACGTCGTTCGCGGTCATGCCCGCGCTCGTGTACTGGTTCGCGGGCTTCACGATCGCGCAGGGCTCCGCCACGATCACGATCGGGACGGTCGTCGCGTTCACGACTCTCCAGACGCGGCTCTTCTTCCCGATCGGGAGCCTGCTCGGCGTCCAGCTCGAGATCCAGACGTCGCTCGCCCTCTTCGACCGGATCTTCGAGTACCTCGACCAGAAGGTGGACGTGGAGGAGGGCACGCGCATGCTCGAGGCGCCGCGCGGCGAGGTGCGGCTCGACTCGGTCTGGTTCCGCTACGACGACGCGGCGTGGACGCTCCAGGACGTGTCCTTCGCCGTGCCGGCGGGGACGAAGACGGCGCTCGTCGGCGAGACCGGCTCCGGCAAGACGACCTGCGCGTACCTCGTCGCGCGGCTGTACGACGCGACGCAGGGCACGGTGTCGATCGACGGCGTCGACGTGCGCGACGTGACGTTCGAGTCGCTCGCGGCCGCGGTGGGCGTCGTCTCGCAGGAGACGTACCTCTTCCACGCGACCGTGCGCGAGAACCTCCGCTTCGCCGACCCCGACGCAACCGACGAGGAGATCGAAGAGGCAGCTCGCGCCGCGCAGATCCACGAGCTGATCGCGACGCTCCCGGACGGCTACGACACCGTCGTCGGCGAGCGCGGCTACCGCTTCTCCGGCGGCGAGAAGCAGCGGATCGCGATCGCCAGGACGATCCTCCGCAACCCGCCGGTGCTCGTCCTCGACGAGGCGACCTCGTCCCTCGACACGCAGACGGAGCGGCTCGTGCAGGAGGCGCTCGAGC
Source organism: Actinomycetota bacterium (assembly GCA_004366385.1). Classification (GTDB taxonomy): domain Bacteria; phylum Actinomycetota; class Thermoleophilia; order Gaiellales; family Gaiellaceae; genus GMQP-bins7. The sequence continues at coordinate 28,052 of SIRU01000060.1, read as the reverse complement.
GGCTCTCCGAGGGGCGCACGACGATCGCGATCGCGCACCGGCTCTCGACCGTGCGCGACGCCGACCAGATCGTGGTGCTCGACCGCGGGCGCGTGGTCGAGGTGGGGACGCACGACGAGCTGGTCGCGCGCGGCGGTCGCTTCGCGGAGCTTGCAGCGCGGGACGGTGGCTCGCCCCTCTCCATGCTGGCCGAATGACGCGCGTCGTCGCACTCACCACCGGCGCCGACGCGCGCGTGCGCAACGCCGACGCCCCGGTCGCCGCAGTTCTCGTCAACGGCGGCACCGCGCGCCGCGTCCCCGGCACCTGGAGCGCGACGAGCGAGTGGCTCGCGACCCGCCTCGCGCCGCGCTTCCCGGGCGTCGCCTTCGTCGAGGTGCGCTACCGCGTGAAGAGCTGGCACGAGCTCCCGTCGTGCTTCGAGGACGCCGAGGCCGCGCTCGACCACCTCGGCCGGCCCGCGCTCCTCGTCGGCTTCTCGATGGGCGGCGCCGTCGCGATCGGCGCCTCCGAGCACGTGAGCGCCGGCCCCATCCTCGGGCTCGCGCCCTGGTTCCCGCCCGAGCTCGATCTCGCCCCGCTCGCCGGCCGCAGGCTCGACGTCGTCCACGGCGCCTGGGACCGCTGGCTGCCCGGGATCCCGGGCGTGAGCCCGAGCCACTCCCGCGCGGGCTTCGAGCGCGCGCTGGCCGCCGGTGCAACCGGCTCCTACACACTGATCCCGCGCAGCCTGCACGGCGTCGCGGTGCGCGGCCGGGACGGACGCCTCGTCACGCTCCCCGGCGCGAAGCGCTGGCTCGACCCCATCTCGGCCTCGATCGCCGCGTTTGCAGGCACGAACTGAGGCGCAGGGCCCGCTCGGCGAATACCATGCACGAGTGATCGCGATCGTCCCCGGCCGCCGCGAGCTCGAGCAGCACGGCCTCGAGGTCGGCGGCCGCATCCACTGGCACCCCACGACCGCACAGCTCTACATGCATGCGCTCGAGCGGCGCGACGGGCAGCTCGCGGAGGGCGGCCCGATCGTCGTCGACACGGGCCAGCACACGGGCCGCTCGCCGAAGGACAAGTTCATCGTCCGCGAGCCCGGCTCGGAGGAGCGCATCTGGTGGGGGGACGTGAACGCGGACATCTCCGAGGCGTCGTTCGAGCAGCTGCGCGAGAAGCTCGCCGACCACCTCGGGGCGCGTGACGTGTACGTCGTCGACGCGTACGCCGGCGCCGATCCCGCGCACCGGATCGCCGTCCGCGTGATCACGGAGAGCCCCTGGCACGCGCTCTTCGCGAAGACGCTCTTCATCGACCCGGCGCCGGACGAGCTCGAAGAGCTGGAGATCGACGCGCTCGTCCTCCACGGGCCGTCGCTCGACGCCGACCCCGGCGAGGACGGCACGCGGTCGAGCACGTTCGTCGTGCTCCATCCCACGCGGGCCGAGGTGCTGATCGGGGGCACGTTCTACGCGGGCGAGATCAAGAAGTCGATCTTCACGCTCCTGAACGACCGGCTCCCGCTCGAGGGCGTGTTCCCGATGCACTGCTCGGCGAACAGGGACGACGAGGGCATGGTCGCCGTCTTCTTCGGGCTCTCCGGGACCGGCAAGACGACGCTCTCCGCCGACCCGGAGCGGCACCTGATCGGCGACGACGAGCACGGCTGGGCCGACGACGGGATCTTCAACTTCGAGGGCGGCTGTTACGCGAAGGTGATCCGGCTCTCGCCCGAGGCCGAGCCGCAGATCTACGCGACGACTCGCAGCTTCGGCACCGTGCTCGAGAACGTGATCGTGGACGAGCGCGGCGTCCTCGACCTCGACGACGACTCGAAGACCGAGAACACGCGCGCCGCGTACAAGCTCGAGCAGATCGCGAACGCGCTCCCGGAGAAGCGCGGCGGGCATCCGGCCTCGGTCGTCTTCCTCACCGCGGACGCGTTCGGCATCCTCCCGCCGCTCGCGCGGCTGACGCGCGACCAGGCGCTGTACTGGTTCCTCTCCGGCTTCACGTCGAAGCTCGCGGGGACGGAGATCGGAGTGCAGGAGCCACAGCCGACGTTCTCGTCCTGCTTCGGCGCGCCCTTCCTCCCGCAGCCGCCGTCGGTGTATGCGGGGATGCTCGGCGAGCGGCTCGACCGGCACGGCGCGCAGCCCTGGCTCGTCAACACCGGCTGGACGGGCGGGCCGTACGGCGAGGGTCACCGGATGCCGATCGACGCGACGCGCGCGCTGCTGCGCGCGGCGCTCTCCGGCGACCTGGACGGCGTCGAGTACCGTGTGGACGAGGTGTTCGGGCTCGAGGTCCCGGTCTCCGTGCCGGGCGTCGACTCGAAGCTCCTCGACCCGCGCTCGACCTGGCGCGACCCCGAGCGGTACGACGTGAAGGCCCGCGAGCTCGCGTCGCTCTTCCGGGAGAACTTCGAGCGTTTCGACCGCGTCTCGCCCGCCGTCGCGGCCGCCGGCCCGCGCGCGTAGACGCCGCTTTCTTACCCGCCGCTCACGTGCTGCGGCTATAAGGAGACATGGAGTCCGCCCGCCCGCGGCTCGCAGCGCTCCTCGTCGGAGCGCTCGTCGTTCTGGGCGGCGCCGGCGCGAGCGCGGCCCCCGTGATCGCCGAGGGGCACGTCTTCGCCGCCTCGCCGGGCGGCGGCACGGCAGGGCTCCGCGTCGAGCGGCTCGCGCAGCTGACCGCGACCTTCCGCGGCGGGCCGATCACCACCTCGACCGGGGAGGTCGTGAACGTCCTCGTGTCGGACTCGCTCCCTGAGTACACGCCGGAGCAGTGGGCGGAGTTCGTCACCGGTCTCACGCACGGGCCCGAGATCTCGCGGCTCGTGTCGACGACGATCGCGACGCTCGACGAGGTGCAGGCGATCTGCGGCGCGCGCGCCCTCGGCTGCTACGGCGGGAACCGCATGATCTCCTTCGGCGGCACGACGACCGACGGGACGACACCGGAGGAGGTCGTGCGCCACGAGTACGGCCACCACGTCGCGAACCACCGCCTGAACACGCCGTGGCGCGCGATCGACTGGGGGCCGAAGCAGTGGGCGAGCGCCGCGGCCGTGTGCCCGAAGGTCTCCCGGCGCGAGGCGTACCCGGGCGACGGCGGGCGCAATTACGCGCTGAACCCCGGCGAGGCCTGGGCCGAGACCTATCGTCTCATGGACGAGCGCAAGGCCGGCATCACGCCGGGGCGCTGGACGATCATCGCGCCGAGCTTCTACCCGGGCGAGGCGGCGCTCGCCGCGGCCGAGCGCGACGTCGTCCAGCCGTGGGTCAAGGGCTCGACGAGGACGTTCAAGCGGATGTTCGGCAAGCGGGCGAGTAAGGTGTGGTGGATCCCGCTGCAGACGCCGTACGACGGTGACCTGAGGCTCTCCGCCACTCTCCCGCGCGGCGGTGAGCACGAGGTCGCGCTCGTGGCGGCGAACCGCAGGACGGTCCTCAAGCGGGCGCTCTGGGTCGGGCAGCGGGTGAAGCGGACGACCACCACGGTCTGCGGTCAGCGGGCGCTGTTCGTGCGCGTCACACAGAAGGGATCGCTCGGCCGGGTCGCTGTCACCGTCGCGACGCCGTGAGCGTGCGGGCGCTCGTCGCGGCGGCCGCGCTGGCGCCGGTGCTGGCGCTCGCGGGCGGTGCCGCGGGATCGCCTCCGGGTCTCGCTCTCGCGGAGGTGCGGCCGGTCACGAGCGCGCCGCCGGGCATCCCCGCGATCCGCGCGCCCGCCTCCGCGGCCGCCACCTGGTGCGGCACCGCGACGACCGCGGACGTGACGCCGAACCTGGTGCCGGGACACCCGCTGCACTGGCTGTACGTGATCCCCTCCGACGGCCCGGATCGGCTCGCGACGTACGGGAGCGTCATGCAGACCGACGCGGAGGCGATCGACCTGTGGTGGCGGCGCGAGGACCCGACGCGCACGCCGCGCAACGACGTGCGGCAGCTCCCGTGCGGCGTCCAGCTCGACATCAGCTCGGTCCGGCTCCCGCTGACGGGCGCGCAGCTCGACTCGGGCTTCAACTTCGGCGACATCCTGGACGGGATCCAGGCCGCAGGCTTCGCGTCGACGCTCACGAAGTACGTCGTCTACTACGACGGCCCGGCGACGCCGACGCCCGCGGGCGAGGTCTGCGGGCGCGGGGGAAGCCTCCGCTCCGGCTTCGGGCTCGCGGTCGTCTACGTCCGCGCGTGCCTCGGCGTCTCGACGGCCGCGGTCGCTGCCCACGAGGTCCTGCACGCCCTCGGCGCCGTGCCGAGCGCGGCGCCGAACGGATGCGACGGCCACGTCTGCGACTCCGACGACGACGTCATGTACCCGTACCTCGACGACGATCCACTCGCGGAGAAGCTCCTCGACGTCGGCCGCGACGACTACTACGGGCACGCGGGCGCCTTCCTCGACACGCAGGACTCCACCTGGCTCGTGCGGCTGAACGCGCAGGCGCCGCTCCGCGTGACCGTCACCGGGCCCGGTTCCGTCACCGCGGACGTACCGGGGCTGCGCTGCGCCCGCACCTGCACGACGACGTGGAACGCGGGCACGCAGCTCGCCCTGTCCGCGACGCCGTCCGGCTCCGCGAAGCTCGTGCGCTGGGGCGGCGCGTGCAGCGGCACCGGCAAGTGCTCCGTGGACGTCGCGCCCGGGAGAGCCGTCTCGGCGCTCTTCGCCCCACGCACGTACCGGCTGACGGTCGGCGTCGCCGGGCGCGGCTCGGTGAGGAGCGCGCGCCGCGGGATCGCGTGCGGCAAGCGCTGCAACGCGGCCTTCCCGTCGCACGTCTCGCTGAGGCTGACCGCGACGCCCGCGAAGGGCTGGAAGCTCCGGGCGTGGAGGGGGGCGTGCCGCGGTGCGAAGCGCACGTGCACGGTCCCGATGAGCAAGGCGACGAACGCCCGGGCGGTCTTCGTGCGCGTCCGCCCGCGGTGACGGTCGACGGCCGATCGCGCCTCGTGATCAGGTAGCGTCCTCGCCATGGAGACCGCCGCCCACGACGTCGTCGTCGTCGGGGCGGGTTGCGCGGGGATGCGGGCCGCGATCGAGGCCGTCGACGCCGGCGCGGACGTCGGCGTCGTCTCCAAGCTGCACCCGACCCGCAGCCACTCCGGCGCGGCCGAAGGCGGCATCAACGCGGCCCTCGGGAACGCCGCCGACGACTCCCCCGAGACCCACGCGTTCGACACCGTGAAGGGCTCCGACTACCTGGGAGACCAGGACGCGATCGAGATCCTCGCGAACGAGGCGCCCGGCGACATCTACCAGCTCGAGCACTGGGGCTGCGTCTTCTCGCGGGACGAGGAGGGGAGGCTTGCGCAGCGGCCCTTCGGCGCCGCGGGCTCTCCGCGCACGGTGTTCTCCGCGGACATCACCGGCCACGTGCTCATCCACGTGCTCTACGAGCAGCTCATGAAGCGGCAGGCGAGCGGGCCGCTGACCGTGTACGAGGAGCTCTTCGGCTGGCAGCTCGTCGAGGAGGACGGGCGTTGCGTCGGCGTGATCGCCTGGGATCTCGTGAAGGGCGGTCTCCGGCTCGTCACCGGCTCGTCGATCGTGCTCGCGACCGGCGGCATGGGCCGCATCTACCGCGCGACCACGAACGCGTACGCCTGCAACGGCGACGGGATGGCGATGGCGCTGCGCGCCGGCCTCCCGCTGAAGGACATGGAGTTCATGCAGTTCCACCCGACGACGCTCTACCCGAGCGGCGTCCTCATCACCGAGGGCTGCCGCGGCGAGGGCGGCTTCCTGCTGAACGCCACCGGCGAGCGGTTCATGGCGCACTACGCGCCGAACGCGATGGAGCTCGCGTCGCGCGACGTCGTCTCCCGCTCGGAGACGACCGAGATCGAGGCGGGGCGCGGGGTCAGCGGCTCCGTCCTCCTCGACCTCCGCCATCTCGGCCCTGAGCGGATCCTCACTCGGCTGCCCGGCTCGCGCGAGCTCGCCATGACCTTCGCGGGCGTCGACCCGATCTTCGACCCGATCCCCGTGCGCCCGGGGGCCCACTACCACATGGGCGGCGTGGCCACGGGCAACTGGGGCGAGACCGAGCTCCCCGGCCTGTACGCAGCGGGGGAGGTCGCGTGCGTCTCCGTGCACGGCGCGAACCGGCTCGGCGGGAACTCGCTGATGGAGACGATCACCTTCGGACGCCGCGCCGGCCGCGCCGCCGCCAAGGCCGCGCTCGCTCGCGCGGGCCCGCCGTCGGTCTCCGACGCGCCGCTCGCGGACGCGGAGCGCGAGCTCGGCGCGCTGCTCGGGCGGAAGGACGGCGAGCGGCCGTGGAAGATCCGCGACGAGCTCGGCTCCTCGATGCTCGAGAACTTCGGCGTCTTCCGCTACCCGGAGCGGATGGAGCGGCAGCTCGAGCTCATCCAGGGCCTGCGCGAGCGCTACGAGCACGTCGTCGTGGAGGACAAGGGCGAGGTCTTCAACACCGACCTCACGCAGGCGATCGAGCTCGGCTACATGCTCGACCTCGCGTGGGTGATGGTGCAGGCCGGGCTCGCGCGCGAGGAGAGCCGCGGCGCGCACTCGCGCCCCTCGGACTTCCCCGAGCGCGACGACGAGCGGTTCCTCAAGCACTCGGTCAGCCGCTGGCGTGACGGCGGCCCCGAGCTCTCCTCCGAGGAGGTGCGGATGACGAAGTGGCAGCCGGAGGTGAGGTCGTACTGATGCAGGTCGCGCTCAAGATCTGGCGCTTCGACGCGGAGAAGGGCGAGCGCGCGCTGCGCGAGTACGAGATCGACGCGCCCGAGGAGGCGACCCTCCTCGACTGCCTCGACATCGTCAAGGACCGCCTCGACGGCACGCTCGCCTACCGCAAGAGCTGCCGGATGATGATCTGCGGATCCTGCGGGATGCGCATGGACGGCGCGGCGGTGCTCGCCTGCCAGGTGCGCATGCACGACGTCGCGCAGGCCGGCCACGTCCCGGTGATCTCGGCGATGGGGAACCTCCCGATCGTCAAGGACCTCGTCGTCGACATGGCGCCGTTCTGGGGGAAGATCCGCGCGGTCACGCCGTGGCTCGAGCCCGGCTTCTCCGACCCCGGCGAACAGGAGCACGTCGTCTCGCAGCCGCAGATGAACGCGATTCACAAGGAGTCGCTCTGCATCATGTGCGGCTGCTGCGTGTCGGAGTGCAACTCGATGGAAGCGGATCCGGACTTCCTCGGCCCGGCCGCGCTCGCGAAGGGGATGCGCTTCGTCGGCGACGCGCGCGACCAGGCGACGGTCGAGCGGCTCCAGGCGTACTCCGAGCCGCACGGGATCTGGGACTGCACGCGCTGCTACTTCTGCAACGAGCGCTGCCCGAAGGGCGTCGACCCGCGCGACGCGATCGCCAAGCTCGGCGCCGAGGCGATGAAGGAGGGCATCGACTCCGACATGGGCGCCAAGCACGCGAAGTGGTTCGTCACCTCCGCCAAGACGACGGGCTGGCTGCGCGAGACGGAGCTGGTGCCGAAGACGCAGGGCATCGTGAAGTCGCTGAAGGAGGTCAAGTTCGCAATGGGCCTCCTTCGGCACGGCAAGGTGCCGCCGCCGTTTCCCCCGCACGTCGCCGAGCACGTCGGCGAGGCGCGCGCGCTCTACGACCTCGTGCAGCACGAGGGCGAGGACGGCTACGACGGGATCGTCCAGCTCGAGCACGCTCTCGGGCGGCTCGAGCACGAGGACGGCCACGGCGAGGCGGCGGAGCGGGGGCCGTACGGCGAGGGGTCGTTCCCGAAGCCGTACCTGCCCGGTGAGGAGTCGAGCGACGGAGGAGGTTCGGAGTGAGGACGGTCGCGTACTACAAGGGCTGCCTCGCGTCGCTCTCGGCGAAGGAGCTCGACATCTCCACGCAGGCGCTGGCGCCGAAGGTCGGGCTCGAGCTGATCGAGCTCGAGGCTGTCACCTGCTGCGGCGCCGGCGACATCCACGAGGCCGAGCCGGACTACTACCTGCACCTCAACGCGCGCATCCTCGCCTACGCCGAGGAGACGGGCGCGGACACGCTCATGACGGTCTGCAACGTCTGCACGCTCAACCTCCGGCAGGCCAACCACGCGCTCCAGGGCGACCCGGCGCTGCTCGAGCGCGTGAACCGGAACCTGACGAAGGTCGGCGTGCCGGCGTACTCGGGCGGTGTGGAGGTCATGCACTTCCTCTGGCTCGTCGCTGCGGGCGAGGGCTACGAGCTGCTGAAGGGCGCCGCGCACCGTGGGCTCAAGGGGCTCAAGATCGCGCCCTTCTACGGCTGCCAGATCCTGCGCCCGTCGAAGCTCCTCGGCTTCGAGGACCCCGACCGGCCCTCGTCGCTCGAGCGCATCATCGAGGCGTGCGGCGGCGAGGCGATCGACTACCCGGCGAAGATCAAGTGCTGCGGCTTCCCGATCATCCAGGCGCGCGAGGAGACCGCGCTCGCCGAGCTCATCCAGCCGATCGAGCAGGCGAAGGAGGCCGGTGCGGACGCGATGGTGACGCCGTGCCCGCTCTGCCACCTCTCGCTGGACGCCTGGCAGTCGAAGCTGAAGGCGCAGACGGGCAAGGACTTCCAGCTGCCGATCCTGCACCTCTCGCAGCTGGTCGGCGTCGCCGCCGGCCTCGCCGACTCGGAGCTGAAGTTCAAGCGCCACGTCGTCTCCGTCGCACCGGTCACGGACAAGCTGGCCGTCTGAGCGGACCCGTCCCGTTCCGGCGCGGCGCCAGGGCGGGGCGTGTGCGAGGGAGACACCTAGTTACAAGTTGTAACTTGGCTCGGAACGCCGGCACCGGCGCTCGGCTCGGGTCGGACGAGACCCGCCGCTACAGGCATCCGGGCTCGACCACCGGCCCGGACGGACGTGGTCGAGAGGGACGCCAAGTTGCAAGTTGTAACTTGGGGCGACGGCCGTGCTGACCTGGGCGCTCGTGCTCCTGCTCGCGGCGGGCGCTGCTGCGCTCGCGTGGGGCTGGTTCGAAGCGGGCTGGCTGCGGACGCGGGTGCTCGAGGTCGAGCTCGAAGGCGTCGCCGCGGAGCTGGACGGCGTGCGGGTCGCGCACCTCTCCGACCTCCACCTGGGCGTGCCCTCGCGCGGGACGCGCGCCGCCGAGAAGGCCGTCGCCTGGGTCGCAGAGCGGAAGCCCGACCTCGTCTGCGTCACGGGCGACCTCGTCTCGCGGCGCCGCGGCGTCCCGCTGCTCGAGCGGCTCCTCGCACAGCTCGGCGAGTGCGTCGTCGTGCTCGGGAACCACGACTTCGCGGACAGCCGCGACCCCTTCTCGCAGCTGATCGACCCCGAGGTCTTCGCCGGGATCGAGGGCGTGACGCTGCTCGCGGACGAGGCGGCGGTGGTCGAGGTGCGCGGTCTCCCGGTGCAGCTCGTCGGCGTCGAGCCGCGGACGTACGCGCGCCGGGAGGCTCGGCCTGCGGAGCTCGCCGACTCGGACGCCGCGCTCCGCATCCTGCTCTGCCACTTCCCGGGGATCGTGCGCCGCATGCCCGCCGGCGCGTTCCACCTCGTGCTCTCGGGGCACCTGCACGCGGGGCAGATCGCGATCCCGCTCCCGGGCCGCAAGATCCGCCTCGCGCACCCGCGCGTCCGGCACGCGGAGGGGATCTTCCGGCGCGGGGCTACCGTGCAGCACGTCTCGCCGGGCGTCGGCACGACGTTCGTCCCGTTCCGCTTCTTCGCTCGACCCGAGGTCACCGAGCTGGTTGTACGATCGGGCCGATGACGGAGTCGCCCTTGATCGCGCTCGACGTCCTCGCCCGTTACGCGGGCGACGCGGCCCGGGAGGTCGACGGGGTCGCGGGGCTCGCCGAAGGCCCCCTGCAGCGCGGGAAGGCAGTCGAGATCTCCGGGGACGAGGACGCGCTCTCCGTCGGGTTGAGCCTCGAGCTCGCCTGGGGCCGCAGCGCCGCCGAGGTCGGAGCCGAGGTGCAGCAGCGCGTGTCGGAGTACCTCGCGCGGATGGCGAGCGTGAAACCGGCCTCGGTGGACGTCGTCTTCGACGCGGTCGGCGCACCTCCGCCGAAGCGATGACGCCGCGCCTCGGCGGACTGACGAGCGCCACACTCGAGAGCACCCCGTCGGTCTGCCAGAGCTGTGTGTGGTGGCAGTCGCGGGGGAACCGCGAGCCCGACAAGCGCAAGTGGATCGAGCAGGCGGAGGACGAGTGGGGCGCGTGGGGGACGATCTACCGCGACGACGACGGCCGCGTGCTCGGCTCGATGCAGTACGGGCCCTCCGGGCTCTTCCCGCGCGCCGCCGACCTCCCGGCCGGCCCGCCGTCGGACGACGCCGTGCTGGTGACGTGCGCGTACCTCGTCACCGACTCGCAGCCGTGGGTCGAGCAGTCGCTCTTCCTCGCGGCGATCGGCGAGGCGCGCGACAAGGGCGCCGCCGCGCTCGAGGCGTTCGCCTACCGCTACCGCGAGCACGTCCCCTCCTCGGAGCGCCTGCTCGTCCACAGGACGATCTTCCCGCGCGACTTCCTCGCCGACTTCGGGTTCCGTACCTTGCGCTCGGTGGGGCGGATCGAGCTCGCTCGGCTCGAGCTGGGCGGTCTCGTCCCGGTCGAGGAGAGCGCGCGGCAGAGGATGCTCCGGAAGGTGCAGGAGGTGCTCAACCCGACGCCGGCACCCGCGCCGCCAGGGCCGTGACGGACACCTGGCGCAACCGTCGCATCGCGGCATCCATCTATCCGTGCTTCGAAGGCGGAACGGGGCCGTGACCGTCGGCCTGCTCGGCCGCTCGTGGCGCCTTATGCCGCGGCGCGGTCGCGCTCGCCGAGCAGCAGCTCGACGATCTGGATCGCGTTCAGCGCAGCGCCCTTGCGCAGGTTGTCGCAGGCGAGGAAGAGCGCGAGCGCGCTCGGATCGGCCGGGTCGCGGCGGATGCGGCCGACGAGGGCGTGGTCGCCCCCCGCCGCCTTCCCGGGGCTCGGGAAGGGCTCGAGCTCGATCCCGGGTGCCGCGCCGAGGATCCGCTCCGCGTCCTCGGGCGACACAGGCTCCTCGGTCTCGACCCAGACGGCCTCCGCGTGCCCGACCAGGACGGGGACACGGACGCACGACGCCGAGATCGGCAGCCCCGGCTCGCCGAGGATCTTGCGCGTCTCGAGGCGGATCTTCTCCTCCTCGTCGAACTCGACGCCGTCGAACGTCCAGTCCATGCGCAGGTCGTGGCCGTCGGAGGGCTCGGCGCGCAGCCTCTCCATCGCCTGGCTCCCGGCGCCGGAGACGGACTGGTACGTGGCCACGCGCGCGCGGCGGAGGCCGGCGGCGTCGCGGAGCGGAGCGAGCACGAGCGAGAGCGGGATCGACGAGCAGTTCGGGTTCGCGACGACCCCTGCGTGGTCGCGGGCGGCGGCCCCGTTCACCTCCGGGACGACGAGCGGGACGCCGTCGGCGAGGCGGTAGGCGGAAGACTTGTCGACCACGAGCGCGCCGCCCTCGACCGCGTGCGGGACGAGCTCGCGGCTGGCTGCGGTACCGACTGAGAACAGGCAGACGTCGAGATCGCCTGCCGAGAGGGCTTCGGGCGTCGCCTCCTCGACCTCGAGGCCGTCGAGGGTCGCTCCCGCCGAGCGCGCCGACGCGAACGCGCGCACGCGCTCGTGGCCGCGCTCGCGCAGGAGCTCGAGCGTCACGCGGCCGACCGCTCCGGTGGCGCCGACGACGCCGATCCGCGGCTGTCCGTCCATCTCGGGGAGTGTACGCAGGGCGGTTACCGACCCCTGCCCCAGAACGACCCCACAAACACTGAACCGGCCGACCCGAAGGCCCGCCGGTTCAGTGGCTGCAACCTATTGCCGGCGCTCACCGGATGCAAGGGGGAGCGCAACCAGAAGGACGCACTTTGCGGAGAAAACGTTCAGCGCATTCCCCACCCTGGGTGGGGATCTCGAACCACCCTCCACCCGCGTCGAGCGTACCCCCGAACCGTGCACGCGTGGGACACGAGTCTGCGCCAGTTCTGCGCCAACCTGCCCACAGCCTCCTCGGGCCCGAGACCGGCCCGAGACTACATCTCGCGACGCCCCGCCAGCGCGCGGCCGAGCGTGACCTCGTCTGCGTACTCGAGGTCGCCGCCGACGGGGAGGCCGCTCGCGAGACGCGTCACGCGGACGCGTTCGCGGAGGCGGTCGGCGAGGTACGCGGCGGTCGCCTCGCCCGTCATTGTCGGGTTCGTCGCGAGCACGATCTCCTGGATCTCGCCGCCGTCGATGCGTGCGAGCAGGCCGGCGATGCGAAGGTCGGACGGCTCGACGCCGTCGATCGGCGAGAGCGCGCCTCCGAGGACGTGGTAGAGCCCGCGGAACTCGGCCGTCCGCTCGAGGGAGACGACGTCCACTGGCTGCTCGACGACGCAGATGACCGTGCGGTCGCGTCGCGGGTCGGCGCAGATCGGGCAGAGCTCCTCCTCGGTGAGGTTCCCGCACTCGCGGCAGAAACGCACGCGGCTCTTCACGTCCTCGATTGCCCGCGCGAGCTCGAGCGCATCCTCGGGCCGCGCGGAGAGGAGGTGAAACGTCAGCCGCTGGGCGCTGCGGCGCCCGATCCCGGGCAGCTTCGTAAGCTGCGTCACGAGGTTCTCGACAGCCGGGCTCAGCACGACATGAGCCTAGCCGTCCACTTCGGACATGGCCCTCGCGCGACTCGCCGTCGGCGGGGTCCTTGTCCCGAACGGACGTGTCCAGGGTCTGACCCTGGTTGTTGTCGACCCTGGTGTCAGCCGCCGAGGAGCCCGCCGAGGTCGCCCGGGATGAGCCCGGACATCTTCGACTCCATCAGCCCGCGCGAGGAGCGGAGCGCCTCGTTCACCGCAGCCAGCACCATGTCCGCGAGGAGCTCCGGGTCGTCCGGGTCGATCGCCTTCGGATCGATGTCGATCGAGAGGATGTCTCCTGCGCCGTTCGCCTTCACGGTCACCATCCCGCCGCCCGCCGAGGCCTCGACGACCTCTGTCGCCGCCTCCTCCTGCGCCTTCGCGAGCTCCGCCTGCATCTGCTGGGCCTGCTTGAGCATCTTGTTCATGTCGAAGCTCATTCGTCCGGTTCCACCTCTTTCGCGTCGAAGGTCTGCTTGAGCGACTCGATCCAGTCCTCCTCGGACTGCGGCTCGTCCTCCTCCTCGTCCGTCGCGCGCTCGGCCGCATGGCCGGCCTCGAGCACCACGCTGAGCTTTCGCCCCGTCACCTCGTAGAGCGCGTCCCGCAGCAACCCGATGTTCTTCGGCTCGTCGAGCTGCTTGCGGTGAAAGTCGTTCCCGGGTGGGAACTCCACCGTCAGCGTGTCCTCCGAGAGCCCGATCGGCTTCGCCTCGGTGAGCAGGCTCGCGACGGAGATGGAGCGATCGCGCACTGCCTCTACGATCGTCCGCTGCCACGCTTCCGAAACCTGTTCGAGCGCGAGCGGCGACGACGGCGGCGGCGGGTCGGGGGCAGGCGATTCCGGTGCGGGCGCCGTCGCGACGAGGGTGGCGCCTCCGTCGCCGGCCGGCTCAGGCTTCGCCGCCGGCACGTGCGGTCCGAGCGCGTGCGCGCGGGTCTCGAGCAGCTCGACCCGGTGTGCGAGGGACTCGCGCGAGAGGTCCGCGTGCGGGCGCGTCACCTTGACGAGCGCGAGCTCGAGCGGCAGCCGTGGATCGCCGCCCTGGCGCATGTCCTCGACCGCGACCGCGAGCAGGTCGATCAGCCGCAGCACGGTCGGCTCCGGCAGCTGGTTCGCCTGCTGGCGAAGGGCGTCCTTCGTCTCCTCGGTCACGGGCAGCGACTCGGGCACGTGGCCCATGTGCTGGACGAGCAGGAGATGGCGGAGGTGCTCGAGCAGGTCGGTCACGAGCCGCCCGAGATCCTGGCCCTGCTCCGCGAGCTCCTCGATGAAGACGAGCGCGCCCGCGGTGTCGCGGTCGACGACCATGTCGCAGAGCCGGAGCAACGACTCCTCGTCCACGGCGCCGACGAGCTGGAGGACGGCCTGCGCGTCGACCGAGTTGTTCGTGGCCGCCGCGAGCTGGTCGAGCGTCGAGACCGCGTCGCGGAAGGACCCGCGCGCGCTTCTCGCGATGAGCGAGAGCGCCGAGTCCTGCGCCTGGATGCCCTCGCCGTCGGCCACGCGCCGCAGCAGCGTAACGAGCTCGGCGAGCCGCGGCCGCTGGAACACGAACGTCTGGCAGCGCGAGCGCACGGTGGGGATCACCTTCCCGAGGTCGGTCGTGCAGAACACGAAGAGGAGGTGTGGCGGAGGCTCCTCGATCAGCTTCAGAAGCGCGTTCCACGCGGCGTCCGTGAGCTGGTGCGCCTCGTCGAGGATGTAGACCTTGAAGCGCCCCTCGACCGGCTGGAGCACGACCCGCTCGCGGATCTCGCGGATGTCGTCGATCCCGCGTTGCGAGGCCGCGTCCATCTCGACCACGTCGAGCGAGGTGCCGTTCGCGATCGCGACGCAGACGTGGCAGGTCGTGTCCGGGCTCGGCGTGGGACCGCCGGTCCCGGCGCAGTTGAGCGCCTTCGCGAGGATCCGTGCCATCGACGTCTTGCCCGTGCCGCGCGGCCCGGCGAAGAGGTACGCCTGCCGCACCTGGTCGTGCTCGATCGCGTTCGAGAGCGTCCGCACGACCGCCTCCTGCCCCACGACCTCGTCGAAGCCCTGGGGCCGGTACTTGCGGTATAGCGCGCTCACCCCGCGATCTTAGAGCGTGCGGCAACGGACAGGCTCGCGCGGTGAGGTGACGCGCGCGCACAGATCAAGACCTGACTGGGAGAGTGGGAGCGCCGTCCTGATCGTTGGTGAGGCTGGCGCCGATCCGCTCGTCTGTGACTCGAGACCTGACCGACCTCCAAGCGAGTGTCTTTCCTGGGGATGTGTCCGGGCGAGCGGGCGGTGCCGGCCGGACAGTCCGCCGGCTTGATCAGAAGCCCGTCCGCCGTAGCAGGCGTGACTATTCCCAGTCTTGCCGCGGCTCGTTTGGTCGCGGTCGGCACCGCCGAACCCCCATCAGCCTGGAGGTGGTTGCATGCTTGCAGACGAGGTCGACTTCGTCATCGGGGTCGACACGCATGCCGACAGCCATGCGCTCGCCGTGATCGAGACGCGAACGCAGCGGACGTGTCGTTCAGTGACGATCGCGGCCGACCGTCGCGGCTACCGCCGTGCGTTACGCCTCGTTCGCCGGCAGTCGCCAGGTCGTCGCGCCTGGGCGCTGGAGGGGATGGGGCTCGTACGGCGCCGGCTTGGCTCGTTTCCTCGACGCGCGCGGGGAGCGCGTGCTCGAGGTCGAGCGTCCCCGGCGCGAGGGCAGGCAGGGGCGGCTCAAGTCCGACCTGCTCGATGCCGAGCGGGCCGCCCGCCAGCTTCTTGCTGGGTCCGCGGGCGCCACTCCGCGGCTGCACGCCCGCACGCAGGCGCTGCGCGCCCTGCTCGTTGCTCGTGAGAGCGCGGTCGACGAGCGCACCGCCGCGCTCAACCAGCTGCGGGCGCTCCTTGTCACCTGCCCACCCGAGCTCAGGGAGCGAATGCAAGGACTCTCCCAGCGGTCGCTTGTCGCCGCCTGCGCTCGTCTGCGTGGCGGCCACGACCCCGAGCGGGCGGCGCTCTCCCTCGCGCTTGCCTCGCTCGCCCGCCGGATCGAGCTGCTGCGCGTCGAGGCCGACCAGCTCGAAGCCGAGCTCACCCGGCGCGTGCAGACGATCGCGCCCCAGCTACTGGCCCGGCGCGGAGTCGGCCTGGGCTTGACCCGTTTCCGTTGACACTTCTCGACTAACACGTGGTTGCGATTTGCGGGTCGTTGCTCTTGCTCTTCCTGATCATTCTCTCGTACTCGTCCGGCGACACGTAGCCGAGCGCTGAATGGCGCCTCCTCGGGTTGTAGAAGGTCTCGATGTAGGTGAAGACAGCGAGGCGAGCCTCGTCACGGGTCTTCCAGGAGCGGCGCTTCAGCAGCTCCTCCTTGAGCGTCGAGACGACGCTCTCGCACATAGCGTTGTCGAACGGGTCTCCGCGCGAGCCCATGCTCGCGAGCAGGCCGGAGTCGCGCAGGGTGCGGCCGAAGAGGAGCGAGGCGTACTGCGAGCCGCGATCGGAGTGGTGGATGACCTGGCCGTTCGGGCGACGTCGGGTGATGGCCATCCCGAGTGCGTCGACGACGAGCTCGGCCTTGAGGTCGTCGCGCATCGACCAGCCGACGATCCGGCGCGTGCAGACGTCCATCACCACGCTCAGGAAGAGCCAGCCCTCCCAGGTGGGCACATGCGTGATGTCGGCGAGCCAGAGCTCGTCCGGGCGTTGCGCGATGAAGCGCCGACGGACGAGGTCGGGCGCAGGCGGCGAACCGGGACCGCTCAGCGGCTGCACGCGGCGACGCCTTCCACGCCGCGACACGCCCTGCAGCGAGCACTCGCGCATAAGCCGCGCGATGCGCTTCTTCGAGACACGCACGCCTTGAGCTCGGAGCTCGGCGTGCAGACGGGGAGCGCCATAGGTCTCGTGCGAGTCGATGAACGCAGCACGTACGAGCCGCTCGAGCTCGCCGTCGCGCCGCCTGCGAGCAGAAGGCGGCCGGCGCCTCCAGGCGTAGTAACCCTGCCTGGTCACGCCGAGCACACTGCAGAGCCGGGAGACTCGATGCTCTGCCTTCTCCGCCTCGATCAGCCGGAAGCTCATGGCCGGCGATCGGTCTCCCGCGCGAAGAAAGTCGCTGCCTTCTTCAGGATCTCGCGCTCTTCCTCGAGCACGCGCACCCGCTTTCGCAGCTCTCGTAGCTCGACGCGCTCCTCGCTGGTGAGGCCCTCGCGCTCGCCGGCGTCGATCTCTGCCTGCTTGACCCAGCCGCGCAGTGTCCAGGCCGAGACGCCGAGATCGCGTGCGATCTGGGCCAGTGGCTCCTCCTTCACTGCCACCAGGCGGACGGCCTGCTCCTTGAACTCCGGCGGATACGGGGGATGCGTTCGTGGCACCTTCGACACTCCTTTCCGGGCTTACGCCCGTAAGCGTCAAGGTGTCAACGAGATCGGGTCAACCCCAACCCCAGCTCGAGGTCGAGCGGCCTCGGCGCGAGGGCCGTCGCGGGCGGCTCAAGTCGGACGCCCTCGACGCCGAGCGCGCCGCCCGGCAGGTGCTCGCTGGGCGGGCAGCGCTTCCCCGGCTCGGTGCTGAGACACAGGCGTTGCGGGCGCTCCTTGTCGCCCGCGAGGGCGCGGTCGTCGCGCAGACGGCGGCGCGCAACGAGCTGCGGGCGCTCATCGTGAGCGCCCCGCCTGAGCTCAGGGAGCGGCTCGAAGGGCTGCCGCCGACCGCCCGCCTGCAGGCCTGCGCCCGTCTGCGCCGAGGTCGCGATCGTGAGCGGGCAGCACTCGCACTTGCCCTGCGCTCGCTCGCCCGGCGGGTGCTCGCCCTGCGCGAGGAGGCCGACGAGCTCGAGGCCGAGCTCGAGCTACGGGTGCGCTCGCTCGCCCCGCGGCTCCTCGCCCGCCGCGGTGTCGGCCCCATCTCGGCGGCGGTGCTCCTCGTCAGCTGGTCGCAGCCGGGGCGGCTGCGCTCGGAGGCGGCCTTCGCCCGCCTGGGCGGAGTCGCTCCCATCCCCGCGAGCTCGGGCAAGATCGTCCGTCACCGGCTCGACCGCGGCGGCGATCGGCGCCTGAACCGGGCCTTGCACACGATCGTCGTCGGGCTGCGTCGAATCGACCCCGAGACGAAGCGCTACATCGCGCGCCGGGTAGCCGAGGGAAAGAGCGAACGCGAGGCCGTCCGCTGTCTCAAGCGCTACCTCGCCCGCTCGCTCTTCCGGCAGCTGGAGGCGATGCGGAAGACTTGACGCTTATAGAAGCATCCCCGGTTTCCGTCGCCTCTGGAAGAAGTTCCAGCAGGTCCTCTCCCTGCCCGAGAAGGACCGACGCGCCGTCATCCGGCTCGTCAACTCGCTCGTCGCCGGGAGGGCCTCGAGGAACGGGAGCGCATAGGCTTCATCCACGACGCTGAGGCCGGGATCGCGTACGCCAAGGCCTTCATCTCGAAGACGCGGTAGGCCGCCGCTCGATGAGCTACCCCAGGGCGAGCGCCAGCGCATCCTCGACGTCCTCGACAGCCTCATCCGCGATGCGCAGGCCAGGATCGCATACGCAAAGCCACCACTGATCGCCTGCCCACGAGCCGACAGGACCGCACGCGGGAAGCAGGGCGGCCTGACCGATCAGTAGACGGCCTTCTCCCCGATGTTTCGGAGAATGGCCGAGAGCCACACAAGCGCATATCCGATCGGCGGACTCTCTTCCTTCAAGATCGCCTCCAGCCGACTCCAGTCATCGCTCAGTTGCCCCATCGTCAGATCCTTCGGCTGCTTGTAGGGATCGTAGACTTCTTCCTTCGAGATCTCCCAGTAGTAGTCTTCGGGCACATCGAACTCCTTACGCCCCGAGTCTTCGAGATACGTGAAGAGCAAGTCTGACATGGCCCGCAGCTCTGAAACCTTCACGTTCACCCGCCCCCTCCCGCCTGGTTGATCTGATTGCGGAAGTTCTCGATCTGCGGCGCCGCACTCGCGAGGGCCAGGACCGGCACCGCGACGACGAGCGCGGCAATCAACAGCTTGGCGGACCGTGCATGCGCACGCGCGGTGGCGACCATGAGTTCCCCCTGTTTCCGGGCTGGCCCCGGATTCCGACGGCATTCGGAGCGCGGGATTCAAGCACACCGGGCGTCGAAAGTGAAGACAGGCCATGCTCGAAAAAGAGCGCTCAGTGCGTGAAGAGCGAGCACAAGGAGAAGCCCGGCCGCACGCTCCGCCTTCGAGATCGGTCTCACCGGAGGTATCCACGTTCTCGGCTCGGATCGGGCGGAGCCGCGGCACCTGGGAGGGAGTCCTTAGCGCTGCTTCCTTCCGGACCTGACGCGGTTCGGACGCTCCCAGTGCGCGGAACCCGACCTGTCAACACCTCGTTCGCAGACCCAATCCCGACGAACCGTCCCTCGGACGGCGTTCGGCCCCGCATGGAGCGGATTTCGGGTTCAGGGAACCGCTGACTCCCCACCTAGCGCGGCCGGGCTGGGGGAGGGTAGCAGGGCATACTCGCCGCATGGCCGAGCGCGCGTACCGCGGGCGCGTGCCGAGCGCGCCGATGGAGGCGGACGAGGTCGTCCGTCTACTCGATCTCTTCGAGGCGGCCGGCGTCGAGGTCTGGGTCGACGGCGGCTGGGGCGTGGACGCGCTGCTCGAGGAGCAGACACGCGAGCACGACGACCTCGATCTCGTCGCGCGCCTCGCCGACGCGCAGGGGATCGTGCTCGTGCTCGAGGACGCGGGCTACGAGGTCGTCGCCGGCGGCGCGCCGAAGAGCTTCGTCGCCGTGACCGAGGACGGCCGGCAGGTCGACGTGCATCCGGTCCGCTTCGACGACGAGCGCGGCGGGGGCGTCTACGTCACGGACGAGGGCAGCGAGTGGGTGTACCCGGCTACGGGCTTCGACGGTCGCGGGACGGTCGCCGGTCGCCGCGTCCGCTGCCTCACCCCCGAGGTGCAGGTGCTCGTCCACGACGGCTACGAGCTCGAGGAGAAGGATTACCGCGAGCTTCGCCTCCTGCACGAGTGCTTCGGCGTGGATCTCCCGGAGGCGTACGCCGCGCGCGTACGATCGACCGAGTGATCCGGGCCACGCTCTACACCGATCCCGTCTGCCCGTGGGCCTACTCGGCGAACCCCGCGCTGCGCGTGCTCGAGTGGCGGTACGCGGACGCTCTCGAGTGGCGCCTCGTCACGATCGGGCTGCGGGACGACGTTAGCCCGGCCGCGCAGGCGGCGTTCGACGCAGCTCGCCGCGCCGCCGGGCAGGCGTTCTTCCGCGACCGCTACGGGATGCCGTTCGGGCTGGTGCCGAAGGCGCGCGCGTCCGCGAGCGGGCGTGCGTGCCGCGCGATCGTCGCCGCGCGGCTCGACGAGCCCGGGAGCGAGTGGCGCGTGCTGCGCGCGCTCCAGCTCGCGCTCTTCACGACCGAGCTGCTCGCGGACGACGACGACGGCCTGCGCGACGCGCTGCGCCCGATCGGCGCCGAGGGCGTCGTCGACCGGCTCGACGACCCCGACGTGGTGGAGTCGTACGAGCGCGACAAGGCCGAGGCGCGCTCGGCCGCCGGCACGCCCGCCGAGGCGCAGGGGAAGACGTCGACCTCGGACGGGCCCGTGCGCTTCACGGCGCCGTCCGTCGTGTTCGAGCTCGACGGCCGCGCGCTCGTCGCCGGCGGCTGGCAACCGCTGCTCGCGTACGACGTTCTGATCGCGAACCTCGACCCCGCGCTCCGCGCCGCGCCGCCGCCCGAGAGCCCGCTCCCACTCCTCGAGCACTTCCGGGACGGTCTCACGACCGCCGAGGTCGCTCTGCTCCTCGCGGGCGGGCCGGACCCGGTGCCTCGCTACGACGACACCATGGCCGCGCTCCTCGAGCTCGTCGCCGAGGGCCTCGCGACGAAGACGCCGCTCGGCCAGGACGCGCTCTGGCGGCTCGTGGCGTGATCACGCTCCGCGAGATCACCGACGAGAACCGCGAGGAGGTCTACGCCCTGCGCCTTGCGCCCGGGCAGGAGCGGTTCGTGAGCACGGTCGCCGACTCGATCCAGGAGGCGATCGACGAGCCGGACGGCCGCGCGCTGTACTGGGCGGTGTACGACGACGACACGCCGGTCGGCTTCGTGATGATCACCGACGAGACGAGCGGCGCGCCCGGCTACATCGCGCAGTACCTCTGGAAGCTGCTGATCGACGAGCGGCACCAGCGGCGCGGCTACGGGACGGCGGTGCTCGACCTCGTCGCCGAGTACTTCAAGCGGCGGCCGGAGGTCGAGGTGATGTGGACGAGCGCGCAGGAGGGCGAGGGTGGACCGATCCCGTTCTACGAGGGCTACGGCTTCGAGCAGACGGGGGAGCTCGTCTTCGACGACGAGGTTTTGCTCAGGCTCCGGCTCCGGTAGCGGCCGTGCGGACGGCGATCCTGGTCGAAGGCCTCACCGACGTACTCGCTGTCGAAGCCCTAGCGCGGCGCTCGGAGCGTGATCTCGAGAGCGAAGGTGTCGCAGTCGTATCGCTCGGCGGCGGCGGCGGGCTCGCGGCGCAACTCGCTCTGCTCCGCCCGACCGGCGTCGAGCTCCTCGGGCTCTGCGACGTCGACCACGAGCGGCGCTGGGCGCGCCGGCTCGAGCGGGCCGGTCTCGGCTCCGATCTCGACCGCGAGGCGATGGAGGCGCTCGGCTTCTTCGTCTGCGACCGCGATCTCGAGGACGAGCTGATCAGGGCGCTGGGTGTCGAGGCGGTCGAGCGCGTGATCGCCGAGCAGGGCGACCTGCACTCGTTCCAGACCCTCACGAAGCAGCCCTCCCACCGGGATGGGAGCCGCCACGACCAGCTCCGGCGCTTCTTCACCAGCCAGTCCGGCCGCAAGCGCTACATCCCGCTGCTCGTCGAGGCGCTCGAGCCGGGGAAGGAGCCGCGCCCGCTGCGCGAGGTCCTCGCCCGCGCGTGAGCCGCGGGTGTCATGATCGGCACCTAGGTCCGTCGTCGTGGATCAGACAGAGGAGGGGGGAAGGTATGACGCTTGGACGTTCCAAGCTCGCGGGCGCGGTCGCAGTCGCGGTACTGACGGTCGCCCTCGCGGGAGCCACGGGCGCAGCGGGCGGGCAGTCCGACGGCAAGCACAAGAAGCTCGAGCTCAGCGTGGTGTCGAGCCCGGCGCACCTCGTCTCCGGTGGGGACGCGCGGGTCGAGGTCGCGGTGCCCAAGGCGACGCCGCTCGCCAAGGTCACCGTCACGCTCGACGGAGTGGACGTGACCGGGTCGTTCGGGCCCGATCCCGAGGGCAACCATCAGCTGGAGGGCGTCGTGACCGGGCTCCCGCTCGGGAAGAGCACGCTCGCGGCGAGCATCCCGGGGCCCGGGAAGTCGAAGCCGCAGCAGGATCGGCTGACGCTCGTCAACCACTCGCTCGACGGGCCGATGTTCTCCGGCCCGCGGCAGCAGGTCTTCCTGTGCGCGACGCCCGGTAACGCGGGGAACGCGTTCCTGCCGGCGATCCCGCAGTCGGAGACGTGCACGACCCCGACGCTCACCGGCTACGTGTACCGGACCGCGTCCGGCTGGTCGCCGTACACGCCCGGCACGACGCCTGCGGACGCCGTCGCAGTGCCACCGTACGGCAGCCCGTTCGTGGTCTTCCTCGAGCGGGGAGTGATCAACCGCTTCATCTACACGATCGCGATCCCCGTGCCGACGCCCGCCACGGCCGGCGGGCCGGTCGACCTCTCGAGGTGGAACGACGCGCTCATCTACAAGTTCCAGGGCGGCGTCGCGATCGGCCACTACCAGGGGAACCCGTCGCGCGGCGAGTTCTTGTACGACATCGGGCTCTCGATGGGGTACGCGGTCGTCTACTCCACGGGGACGCGCACCGGCACGCACTACAACCTCGAGCTCGGCGGCGAGACCGCGATCATGGTCAAGGACCGCTTCGTCTCGGCGTTCGCCGAGCCGCGGTACACCGTCGGTGTCGGCGGCTCCGGCGGCGCCATCCAGCAGTACGTCTACGGGCAGAACCATCGCGGGCTGCTCGACGCCGGGATCCCGCAGTACTCGTACCCGGACATGGTCACGCAGACCATCCACATCGGGGACTGCGAGCTCGTCGAGCGCTACCTGGACTCGAAGGTGATCGCGGATCCGACCTCGAAGTGGCGCACCTGGACGAATCGGTCGCTGATCGAGGGGCTCAATGCGTCGGCGACGCGGCCGAACGCGTACGCGCCCTTCATGCCGTACATGCCGGTGCCCGGGAACACGGAGTGCATCGCGGGCTGGCGAGGGCTCTCGCCGCTCGCCTTGAACCCGCACTTCGGCGACGCGCCGGGCATCTCGCCCGCAGACCGGGCCGCGACCGAGTGGACGCATTGGGCGGACCTCGTAAACATCTACGGCGAGGACGCGACCGGCTTCGCCCGCTCGCCGTGGAGCAACGCCGGCGTCCAGTACGGCCTCGACGCGCTCCGCTCCGGCGGGATCACACCCGCCGAGTTCCTCGACCTGAACGCGAACGTCGGGTCGTGGAAGGAGGCGAAGGACATGGTGCAGGAGGTGTGCCCGTACCTCTCCACGAGCCCGGCCGTCTGCGGGGCGATCGGCGTCGACGTCTGGAGCGCGAGGAACATGAACCTCTCGCCCGACGGAGGGGCGACGCCCGCGGCGCGACGTGCGGGTGACCGCCAGGCGGGCCACGCGGCCTACCGCTCGGGGATGGTGTTCCGCGGGAAGATCGACATCCCGCTGATCGACTGGCGCAACTACCTCGAGCCGAGGCTCGACATGCACAACTCGCACCAGTCGTTCGCCGCCCGCCAGCGGCTGCTCGACTACGACGGCGACGCGTCGAACCAGCTGATCTGGTTCACGGACTCGCCGCCGGCGGGCAACCCGTTCGACCAGACGCCGATGGCGCTCCAGGTCATGGACCAGTGGATGGCGAACATCGCCGCCCACCCCGAGCGAGGCGTCGCCCGCAACAAGCCGCAGGCGGCGGTCGACAGCTGCTTCGCGGTGGACGGCTCGCTGATCGCCAGCGGCAAGGGCGTGTGGAGCGGGATCCTGGACAAGCGGGCGCCCGGCGCCTGCACGACCCGGTTCCCGATCTACAAGACGTCGCGGATCGTGGCCGGCGGGCCGATCACGGGCAACGTGTTCCAGTGCAAGCTCCAGCCCGTGAAGAGCGCGGTGGCCCGGAAGCTCTACGGCCTCTGGAAGCCGTCGAAGGCGGAGGTCGCCCGGCTCGAGCAGATCTTCCCGACGGGAGTCTGCGACTACACGAAGCGCGACCGCGCGCTCCCGCCGGAGCTCCGCGGGAAGAAGAAGTAGGTAGAGGTTCGGGGCCGGCGCCGGGAGACGCGGCGCCGGCCCCACCTCTCAGCTGGCGTGAGCCCCCTCGCCGGCGGCCGTCGTGCGACACTGTCCGCGCAGGACATGGCCCGCCTGGCCAATTGTCAACGCGCGATCAGCGGTGCATACTCGCCGCATGGCTTCGGCCGGATCCAGAGCGAGGCGCTTCGTGGTGGCGGCTGTCGCCGCGGCGAGCTTCACCCTCGGGCTCGCCGGGACGACGCTGGCCTGGCATGCGGACACGTACTACGCGATCTCCGTTCACCTCGACGTCGGCGAGGGCGTCGGGAGCGCCTACGACAACTCCTGCCAGGAGTGGAACGAGAACGTGATCCACAAGAACGTCTCCAACCGCTGGAGCAGGCTGGTGTGGATCAATACTCGTGGCGGCTGGGAAGTGGTTCACGACAGCAAGGCACAGGACAGCGGGATCGGCATCGCGAACACGAATTGGGTCAAGAAGCTGCACTGCCGCAACATCAGCGCGATCGGCTACTGGGCGTCGTGCAGAGGCCACTGGTACTGGGATCCCAACTGTGTCTGAGCCGAGACGATGAGACGAGCGATCCTCCTTCCCGTGCTGGCCGGAGTCTCGCTGGGGGTGGTCGTCGCCGCCGCGGTCGCCTTCGCGACGTCGCGTGATGCGACGACGGCGAACGGCGGTCAGATCCGTGCAGCGCTGATCGCGGACGGCGGCGAGGCGTCGCCCACGCTGCGAGAGCTCGAGGCGGACGGGCTCTCGGATCATGTCGTGCGGATGTTGGAGCTCGACCCCGCGACGATCCAGGCCGTCGGCTCCTTCGCGCCGACGACGGGCGGCCGCCACGAGGTGTACCTCGCACGAACGACGGCGGGTCGGACCTGCCTCGTCGAGGAGCGCGTCTTCGACACGCCCGGGAACGTCCCGGGCATCTACGGCGGAGGCTGCGATCCCGGGCCCCTCGGCCCAGGCGACCTGAAGCTCGCCGTGTCCGCCCAGGGCGACCCGGACGCTCCAGGCACGCGCGGAGTCTCGATCGTCGGTGTCGCGGGCTCGGAGGTCAGGCGCGTGGCCGTGATCCTCCGCGACGGGCGACGGCTCCCCGTCGAGCTCAACGACCGGAACGCGTTCCAGTACTCGGTCGCGCCGGCGAGCGCCGGGCGCGCATCCGCGCCGTTGTCGTTCGAAGCCCGCGACGCAAGTGGGCGCGTGCTCGACACGACGCCCGTTCACTAGTCGCTGACACTCGGGAGCCGAGGGCTCACCGGCAGTGAGTGGGCGCACCTGGGATCGAACCAGGGACCTCTCGCGTGTGAAGCGAGCGCTCTCCCGCTGAGCTATGCGCCCTCGAGGGCCTAAAGCGTACCGCCCTTGGTACGGTCCCGTTCCATGAGCCCGGCGACGCAGACGCCTCCGCGGGAGCGCATCTCCAGGGGCACCGGGACGGGGCTCGGGCAGCCGTGGCGGGTCATCGTCATGAACGACGACCACAACACCTTCCGAGGCGTTGCGTTCGCGCTCTCGAGCGTGCTCCCGGGCGTCAGCTTCGACCGCGGGCTGGAGCTCGCGAGCCGGATCCACAACTCGGGGCAGGCGCTCGTGTGGTCGGGGCCGCGCGAGACGGCGGAGCTCTACTGGGGCCAGCTCGCGGGGCACGGGCTGACGATGGCGCCGCTCGAGCAGTAGCAACGCGTCGCCACTGCCCAGCGGCCGCGCAGGCGGCCGCCTTCAGGGGGTGTTCGCGCGGGCCGGAATCTGCACTCGCAGATTCCGGTCTTGCGCACGATTTGAGCGTGGTAGCGTGCTCGGCGTGCCGCTCGCGATGACCGGGTACGAGATCGGCCTCCTGCTCACGGCGCTCGCGTTCATCGCGTTCGCGCTGATCGTCGCGCTGGTGATCCCGCGCTCGCGGCCCGAGTTCCCGGCGCCCCGGCTCGGCGCCTTCACGGCCGTGTGCATCGCGTTCTTCCTGGCGCAGATGACCGCGGTCGTGCTGCTGGCCGAGGTAGGAGAGGCGCACGACGAGGTCGCGCACGAGGCGGAGCCCGGCGAGACCGAGACCGAGCCCGCGTCCACGGAGCCGGAGCCCACCGTCACGGAGACGACCGAGCCGACGGAGACAGAGACGCAGCCGACCGTGACCGAGCCGGACGAGCCGACGTCCAACGAGCCGACGGAGACGCGGCCCACCGAGACCGAGCCGACGGAGACGACCCCGCCCGAGACCACGGAGACGGAGACACCGCCGAGCCCGCCTCCGGCCACGGGCGACGCGGTGCGCGGGCGCAACATCTTCGTCACGCACGGCTGCGGCAGCTGTCACACGCTCTCCGACGCCGGCGCTGCGGGCACCCTCTGCCCGAACCTCGACGAGACGACGCCGCCGTACGACCTCGTCGTCGAGCGCGTGACGAACGGCCGGGGCGCGATGCCCGCGTTCAGGGGCACCTTGAACGCGCAGCAGATCCGAGACGTCGCCGCGTACGTCTCCTCTGCGCCGTCGCGGCCGACCTCCTGACCGGCGTCCCGGGCGCGGATCGCGCACGCGGGGTCGTCTACGCTGTAGGCCTCTGGAGAGGTGTCCGAGCGGCCGAAGGAGCGCGACTGGAAATCGCGTACGTGCTGAAAGGTGCGTCGCGGGTTCAAATCCCGCCCTCTCCGCCTCGAGGGAGGGGTCGGGCTGACGCCTGACCCCTCCCGTGCTCCCGTCGTCGTCCTCGGCGCGGGCTCGAGCGGCGAGCACTTCGTCGGCGCGCTCCGCCGGCTCGACCGCGAGGTCGAGATCACCGTCGTCGAGCGCGAGCTCGCCGGCGGCGAGTGCTCGTACTACGCCTGCATCCCCACCAAGACCCTGCTCCGGCCCGCCGAGGCGCTCCACGCGGCCCAGCACGCGCCGGGGGCCGCGGAGGCGGTGAACGGGGAGCTCGACCCCGACCGCGTCTTCTGGTGGCGCGAGCAGGTCACCGACGGGCGCGACGACTCCTGGCACGCGCGCTGGCTCGCGGAGCAGGGTGCCGAGCTGGTGCGCGGGGAGGCGCGCGTCGCGCGGCCCGGCGTCGTCGAGGTCGACGGGCGCGAGCTCGCGTACTCGACGCTCGTCGTCGCCACCGGTTCCGTCCCGAGCGTTCCCGAGCTCGACGGGCTGGAGGAGGCCGGGTACTGGACGAGCCGCGACGCCGTCTGGGCGCGCTCGGTGCCCGAGAGCCTCGTCGTCCTCGGTGCCGGCCCGGTCGGCGTCGAGCTCGCGCAGCTCTTCCACCGGCTCGGCGCCCGCGTCACCCTGCTCGCGCCGTCGCCCCACCTGCTCGCGCGGCTCGACCCGGAGGCGGGGGAGATCCTGCGCGAGCGCTTCGAGGACGAGGGGATCGACGTGCGGCTGGGCGTGCGCGCGGAGCGCGTGGAACAGTCCGGAGACGGCTCGCGCGTCCACCTCTCGGACGGCGGCGCGGTCGAGGCCGAGCGGATTCTCGTCGCGACCGGGCGGCGTCCGAACGTCCACGGGCTCGGGCTCGAGCAGCTCCGCGTGGAGGTCTCCGAGCGGGGGATCACGGTCGACGAGCGGCTGCGCGCGGCCGACGGCGTGTGGGCGGTCGGCGACCCGACGGGCGTCGCGCTCCTCACGCACGTCGGCAAGTACCAGGCGCGCGTTGCGGCGGCGAACGTCGCCGGCGACGACGCGGTCGCGGACTACCGCGCGATCCCCGCGGCGGTCTTCACCGACCCGCAGGTCGCGAGCGTGGGTGCGACCGTGGGCGACGGGCTCGTGACGGCTTCCTTCGCGATCGAGGGCGGGAGGCTCTCGACCTACGAGCGGCCGAAGCGCCCCGGGCTCGTGAAGCTCGCGGCCGACCCGCGCGACGGCGTGCTCATGGGCGCGGTCTGCGTCGGCCCGGAGGCGGGGGAGTGGCTCGGCCAGCTCACGCTCGCCGTCCGTGCGCGCGTGCCCCTCTCGACGCTCCTCGACACGATCCAGCCCTACCCGACGTTCTCGGAGGCGATCTTCGGCGCGCTCCAGGAGCTCGAGGGCGCCCTGGGCTGACGCTCAGTGGGTGCGCCCGCGGCCGCGGAGCGGCCGCGCTTCAGGTCCCTAGTCGAGCGCGCGCAAAATCGAGTGCGGCTCCGGAATCGGGGGGCGGAGCCGCGCTCGATGTGGGTGGCCGCGACCTCGAAGAGCGGCTCGCGTTTCCCTGGGGAGGAGCGGCGCACCGCT
>SIRU01000059.1 GCA_004366385.1 Actinomycetota bacterium | reverse complement strand
AGCGCCCGTGCGAGCGCGACCCGCTGGCGCTGACCGCCCGACAGGGTCGAGGGACGCGCTCGCGCGAGGTCGGCCGCTCCGACCTCCTCGAGCAGCGCGAGCGCCCGCGCCCGCCTCGACCGCCGCGAGCGCTCGTCGCGCACGGCGAGCGCGACGTTGTCCAGTGCGGTCCGGTGGGGAAGGAGCAGCGCATCCTGGAACACGAAGCCGACTCGCCGGCGCCGCGTTGGCACGTCGACTCCCGCGGCAGAGTCCAGAAGCGTCGCTCCCGCCAGCCGGATCCGGCCGGCGTCGGCTCGCCGGAGGCCGGCGACGAGGCCGAGCGTGAGCGACTTGCCCGCGCCGGAGGGGCCGAAGAGCACCGTGAGCCCATCCGGCACGGCGAGCTCGACATCCAGCTCGAAGCGGTCGAGGCGATGCCGGACGGACACCTCGAGCGCGATCATGCCGGGCGCCTCTCGAGCAGCGTGACCGCCGCGAGGACGGAGAGGGCGACGATGGAGAGCACCGCGGACAGGTACAGCGCGCGGTGGTCGTTCCCGGCCTGCACGGCGTCATAGATCGCGATCGGCATCGTCTGCGTGCGGCCCGGGATGTTGCCCGCGACCATGAGCGTCGTCCCGAAGTCCCCGAGTGCGCGCGCGAATGCGAGCGCGAGACCGGCGAGGACTCCGCGCCGCGCGAGCGGCAGCGTCACCTGGAGCGCGATGCGCCACTCGGGGAGCCCCATCGTCCTCGCAGCCTGCTCGTAGCGGACGTCGACGTCCGAGATCGCCGCCCGCGCGGTGCGCAGGCAGTAGGGAAGCGACGCCACGGAAGCGGCGACGACGGCCCCCTGCCACGTGAAGACGAGCGGCTGGCCGAAGAGGCTCTCCCAGGCCTCCCCGATCGGGCTGTTACGGCCGAGTGCGACGAGCAGGTAGTAGCCGAGCACCGTCGGCGGGAGGACGATCGGCAGCGTCGCGCTCAGCTCGAGCGCCCGCCTCCCCGGGAGCGACGTCCTCGCGATCACCCACGCGCCTCCGATCCCCACGACGCCCGTGAGCGCGGTGGCGCAGAGGGAGACGCGGAGCGAGAGGAGGAGCGGGCTCGACCAGTCCACGGGCTCTTCGCGGCTAGATGGTCGACGTCACGAGATCGCCTGCTCCGAGGCGCGAGCCGGCCGCTCGGGGCGTGGCGGGAGAGCGGCTGCCAGGCTGGACGCCTTGGGGTCGCTCATCCGGCGCGAAGCGGACGCGGCGGGTACAGCCGCGACGCGGCCGTGCCCGCTGCGGGAGCGACCCCGACGCGCCGAGTCGCGCATCCGGGCGGACGAGATCGTGGCGTCAATCATCAGGTGCCGCGGCGCTCGCCCGGCAGGAAGAACCCGTACCGGCGCATGACGCGGCGGCCGGCCTCGCTCATGACGAAGCTCGCGAAGCGCTGCGCGACGACTCCCCTCTGCCCCGTCGACGTCACCACGAGCGCCTGCTCCAGGGGCTCGTAGCGGCTCGGAGGGATCTCCCAGAAGCGTCCTCCGGAGACGATCGCGAGCGAGAGCGCGACGATGCCGACGTCGGCGTTGCCGGACTTCACGAGGCGCAGCGTGTCGGCGATGTTCTCGCCGTACACGAGCTTGCTCTTCACCCGCTCGTAGATCCCGGCGTCCTCGAGCGCCTGCTGGGCCGCGACCCCGTAGGGCGCATGCTCCGGGTTTGCGATCGCGATGAAGCGGATCTTCGGGTCGAGGAG
The DNA here is from genome assembly GCA_004366385.1 of Actinomycetota bacterium. Lineage (GTDB taxonomy): Bacteria > Actinomycetota > Thermoleophilia > Gaiellales > Gaiellaceae > GMQP-bins7. Next base: position 19,780 of record SIRU01000059.1, on the reverse strand, counting down.
CGCCTCGAGCGAGCCGTACCGCTTCTTCGGCGACCAGACCACGATTCGCCCGAACGCGTAAGTCTGCTTCGTCGACGCGACCCCCTCACCGGAGGCGATCACCTCGTCGACGAAGCCGACGTTCGCCGACGCGAAGAGGTGGAACGGCGCCCCGTTGACGATCTGCGTCGCGAGCTGGCCGGACGATCCGAACGTGAACGTCACGTCGTCCCCGGTCGCCTCCGTGAACGCCTCGCCGAGCTCCTCGAACGCGAACTGGAGATCCGACGCCCCAGCGACCAGGATCTCGTCCCCCGAGCTCGCGGTCACGGACGGCGCCGAGCGGACGCCGAGCGCCGACGCGGTCACGGCGACGGCAAGGAGCGCCAGAGCGAGCGCCACGGCTGCGCGAGCGGGCGTCACCGAGCGCGTCACGTCGATCGCCCCGCTCGCGCGCCGACCGCATTGCCGCAGCCGGCGAGGTCGTAGGCGCCGACCGCCTCGACGCGCTTGCGGAAGGCGGCCGAGCCGAGCAGGCCGAGCAGCGCCTGCGCACCCGGATGCTCACGCCACGCGCTTGCGATCCAGAGCTCGACGGAGTGGGTCTCGAGCGGAAGGAAGCGCAGCCCGAACCTGACCGCCGCCGGCTCGTAGGTGACGGCCGGGCGGCCGCTGTGCACACCGATCCGCGCGGCGTCGAGGTGCCCAGCGGCGACGAGGCCGCCTGCCGGCTTCGCTCGGGCGCCCGCGGCTGCGCGCTCGAAGGCACGCTGGCTCGCAGCGCCCGGCTCGCGCGAGACGACGTCGCCCGATGCGAGCTCCTCGAGGCTCGCCCGCCCATGCGCCCCGTGCCCGAGGCCGACGCGCCAGCGCGCGAGGTGCCAGCGCTCGACCGCGGGCGTCTCCGGTGGCTCCAGGTCACCAGGGCGGCCGTGGACGACGGCCGCGTGACAGCGCCCCGCCGTGAGCGCGTCGAGCGCAACCGCGGTCGAGCACGGGACGGCGACGAGCCGGGCCGGGCCGCGCCCGTCCAGCAGGCCCTCGGCGATCCCGAGCGCGGGCTCGCACCCGGCCACGACGAAGCCGTCGGCACTCGCCCCGGGAAGCAGGCTCGCCCCCAGATCGTCTGCGACGAACTCCGGCAGCGGCCAGAGGAGAGACGACCGCGCGGCGAGCGGTGCGGCGACGGCGACCTCGCCGACGCGCCCGACGCGCCCGAGCGCGCCGGAGCGGAGCGGCAGTCCGTCGACCCCCACGACCTCTGGCGAAGGACGGGTCGGGGAGAACAGCGACTCGACGGTCTCCCCGAGCGCCTCCGCCAGCCCGAGTGCCGCGCTGACGCTCGGAACGTGCCGTCCGGACTCGATCGCGGAGACGAGCGCGCGGGAGACTCCGGCCCGGTTCGCCAGCTCGGCCTGCGTCAGGCCGGACCTGCGGCGGGCGGCGCGGAGCAGGCTCGTCATACGCAGGCATCCTAGAGAAACGGCAGCTTCCTGTCACGAAGTAGGCTCCCGCCGGTGTCTGCCCCGGAATCCGTGCGCCGGCGCTGGCTGACCCGTGGCGTGGGCAGCGTTGGCGCGGCCAGCGCGCTCTCCGACCTCGGCCATGAGGTGCCGACGTCTCTCCTCCCCGCCTTCCTCACGAGCACGCTCGGAGCGCCCGCGGCCGCGCTCGGGCTGATCGAGGGAGTCGCGGACGGCGTGGCAGGCGCCGCGAAGCTCGTCGGCGGCGCTCCCGCCGACGACCCGGAGCGCCGCCGCCGGACGGTGGTCGGCGGCTACGCGACGACCGCGGTGCTCAGCTCGGCGATCGGGCTCGCGACCGCTGCGTGGCAGGTCGGCGTGCTCCGGACGGGCGCCTGGGCTGCCCGCGGCCTGCGGACGCCGTCGCGGAACGCGCTGCTCGCGGACCTCGTCCCTCCGGCGGCGTACGGCCGGGCCTACGGGTTCGAGCGGATGATGGACAACCTCGGCGCGATCGGCGGGCCGCTGCTCGCGCTCGCCCTCGTCGCCACGGTGGGCATCCGCATGGCGATCCTCGTCTCGATCGTGCCGGGGCTCCTCGCCGTCGGGGCGATCCTCGTCGCCGTTCGCGAGGCGCCGCGCGGCGAGCGCCGCCCGCGTGAGCCGCTGCGGATCCGCGTCCGGCCGGTCCTGCGCGGGACGCTCGGGCGCATGTTCGTCGGGATCGGAGCGTTCGAGATCGGGAACGTGGCCGCGACCCTGCTCGTCCTGCGAGCGACGGAGCTCCTCGAGCCTGCGCGCGGCCAGGACCGGGCCGTGCAGATCGGGATCGCACTGTACGCCGCGTACAACGTCGCCGCCACGCTCGCCTCGCTTCCCGCGGGCCACTGGCTCGATCGCACCGGGCCGCTGCGCGTGCTCGGGGCGGGCATCGCGGCGTTCGCCCTCGCGTACGCGGGCTTCGCGGCGAGCGGGGACGAGGTTCTGGTGCTCTGCGCGCTCTTCGTCCTCGCGGGCGTCGCGATCGGCCTCGTGGAGACGAGCGAGAGCGCGGTCATCGCCGCGCTCTCCCCCACGGAGCTGCGCGGATCGGCGTTCGGGCTGCTCGGCGCCGTGCAGAGCTTCGGCAACCTCGCGGCGAGCGCGGTCGCGGGCCTGCTCTGGACGCTCGTCTCCCCCACCGCCGCCTTCGCCTACCTCGCGGCCTGGATGCTCGTGGCGCTCGGGGGGCTCGCGCTCGCCCACCGCTGAGGGCGCTCGTACGATGTCCCGCGTGCGTGTCGAGAGCGTGCCCGACCCCGCGTCGTTCCTCGAGCGCGCGGCGCCGCTCCTGCTCATGGACGAGGCGCGCCACAACCTGATCCTCGGGATCGCGGGCACGCTGCTGGATTTTCCCGACGCGTACCGCGAGTCCCATCTCTGGCTCGTCGAGGACGGCGCGGACGTGGTCGCCGCCGGGCTCGTGACTCCGCCGTTCAACCTCGTGCTCGCGGGGGACCCGGGAGGCGCCGAGGCGCTCGCGGCGTCCCTCGCCCGCGACGGCGTGCGTCTCCCAGGCGTGACGGGCGCCGTTCCCGAGGCTGAGGTGTTCGCCGCGCGCTGGGAATCGGAGACGGGAGGCACGACGCGAGCGCGGATGCAGCAGCGCGTGTACCGGCTCGAGCGCCTCCGCCCCCCACGAGCCACTCGCGGCTCGGCGCGGGTCGCCACTGAGGACGACCGCGAGCTCCTCGTCGAGTGGATCCGCGCCTTCGCCACCGAGGTCGCGCACGACGCCTCGTCGCCGGCGGGTGACGCCGCGCGCACCGTCGACCTGCGCCTCGCGAGCCCCACTGGCGGGCTCCTGCTCTGGGAGGACGGCGGCCCCGTGTCACTGGCCGGCTGGGGCAGCCCGACCCCGAACGGCATCCGGATCGGCCCGGTGTACACGCCGCCCGAGCACCGCGGGCGCGGGTACGGCAGCGCCGTGACCGCGGCGGTCACGCAGCAGAGCCTCGAGGCGGGGCACAGGTTCTGCTTCCTCTACACCGACCTCGCCAACCCGACCTCGAACAAGATCTACCTGGATCTCGGGTACGAGCCGGTCTGCGACTCCGTCGAGTACGCGTTCGAGGCATAGATTCCGGACGTGACCGATCGGCTGCGCGCGCTCTGGGACTTCGGCGACCTCGACGCCACCGAGGAGCGCTTCCGCGCTCTTCTGGCCAAGGAGACGTCCGCCGACAGACGCGCGGCGGTGCTGACCCAGCTCGCACGCGTCGACGGGCTCCGCGGCGACTTCGCGGCAGGCGACCAACTGCTGGACGAGGCCGAGGAGCTCGGAGCGCGGGGCGGTGCCGCGGCTGCGTGGATCGACCTCGAGCGAGGCCGGCTCCGGCGCTCATCGGGCGACCCAGGGGCCGCGCTCCCGCTCTTCGAGTCCGCGCACACAAGGGCCGTCGACGCGGGCGAGTGGTTCCTCGCTGCGGACTCGGCACACATGGCGGCGCTGGCGGCGCCCGACCGCGCGAGCTTCGTCGCGTGGACCACCCGCGGGATCGCGCTCGGGGACGAGCACGAGGAGGCGGCCTACTGGGCGGGGCCCCTGCTCAACAACCTCGGCTGGGGGCACTACGAGGCCGGGGAGCACGAGCTCGCGCTCGACGCGTTCCAGCGAGCGCTCGCGGCCCGCGAGCGGGAGCCGGACAAGCCGGGGCCGATCGCCATCGCGCGCTACGCGGTGGGCAAGGCGCTGCGCGCGCTGGGCCGCTACGACGAGGCGATCCCGCTGCTCGAGCAAGCGGTCGCGTGGGCCGAGTCGGTTGGCGCTCCGGACGGCTGGTTCCACGAGGAGCTGGCGGAGGAGTACGCGGCGGTGGGCCGCACGGCCGACGCGCGCACGCAGGCCGAGCTCGCCATCCCGCTCCTCGTCGAAGCCGACCCCTCGTTCGCGGATGACGACGAGCGAGCCGCGCGACTCCGCGCGCTCGCAGCCGGTTGAGCACGTACACCATGCCGAGCTCGGGGCCCGCGAAGGTCACCCCACCCTGGGTGGGGTGTTCGACCACCCTCCACCCGCGTCGAGCGTATCGCGAGACCGCTGACGCGTGGTGCTCGAGAGCGTGCCAAGTGTGTGCCGATGTGTCCACAGGCACTCGGGGCGCTGCGAGGCGCGCCGGGGCGCCCGGCGGCCCGCGTTCAGAGCGGAATGTTCCCGTGCTTGCGCTTCGGCTTCGGCTCGCGCTTCGTCAGCGCGGTCTCGAGCGCGGAGATCAGCACCGGGCGCGTCCGTCGCGGCGCGATGACGTCGTCCACGTAGCCGCGCTCGGCCGCGGAGTACGGGTTCGCGAACCGCTCCTTGTAGTCCGCGATCAGCTCGGCCCGCCGCGCGCCCGGATCGTCCGCGTCCGCGAGCTCGTTCCGGAAGACGATGTTCACTGCGCCCTCCGGCCCCATGACCGCCACCTCGGCGGTCGGCCAGGCGACGTTGAAGTCGGCGCGGATGTGCTTCGAGGACATGACGTCGTACGCGCCGCCGTACGCCTTCCGCGTGATGACCGTCAGCTTCGGCACCGTCGCCTCGGCGAACGCGTACAGCAGCTTCGCGCCGTGGCGGATGATCCCGCCCCACTCCTGCGCCGTCCCCGGCAGGAACCCGGGCACGTCCACGAACGTGACGAGCGGGACGTTGAACGCGTCGCAGGTGCGGACGAAGCGCGCGGCCTTCACGGAGGCGTCGATGTCGAGGACGCCGGCGAGCGCCGAGGGCTGGTTGCCGACGACGCCGACGGAGTGCCCGCCGAGCCGCGCGAAGCCGCAGATGACGTTCTCGGCCCAGTGCGCCTGCACCTCGAGGAAGTGCCCGTCGTCGACGACGCCCTCGATCACGCCCTTCATGTCGTAGGGCTTGTTCGGGCTGTCCGGGACGAGGTCGTCGAGCGAGGGGTCTTCGCGGTCGACCGGGTCGGCCGGATGCGCCCACGGCGGCGCCTCGAGGTTGTTCTGCGGCAGGAACGAGAGGAGGTAGCGCGCGTCCTCGAGGCACGTCTCCTCGTCCGTGGCCGTGAAGTGCGCGACCCCGGACTTCGTCGCGTGCGTCGCAGCGCCGCCGAGCTCCTCGAAGCTGACGTCCTCGCCGGTCACCGTCTTCACCACGTCGGGGCCGGTGATGAACATGTACGACGTCTCCTCGACCATGAGCACGAAGTCCGTGATGGCGGGGGAGTAGACGGCGCCGCCCGCGCACGGGCCCATCACGAGCGAGAGCTGCGGCACAACGCCCGACGCCTGCACGTTCCGCCAGAAGATCTCCGCGTACCCGGCGAGCGACACGACGCCCTCCTGGATGCGCGCGCCGCCCGAGTCGTTGATCCCGATCACGGGACAGCCGAACTTCACGGCCAGGTCCATGACCTTGCACACCTTCTCCGCGAACACCTCCGAGAGCGAGCCGCCGAAGATCGTGAAGTCCTGCGAGAAGACGAAGACCTTGCGGCCGAGGACAGCCCCGTAGCCGGTCACGACCGCGTCCCCCCAAGGCCGCTGCTCGCCCATCCCGAACTCCGTCTCGCGGTGACGCACGAAACGATCGAGCTCCACGAAGGAGCCGGGGTCGAGGAGCTTCTCGAGCCGCTCGCGCGCGAGGAGCTTCCCCCGCTCCCGCTGGCGCGCGACGTGCGCGTCGCTCGCCGCGTGCGCCGCCTCCTCGCTCAGCTCCTCGAGCCGGCGGAGCTTCGCCTCGGTCGTGTCGTGCGTCTCGGCCACCGCGAGCGGAGCCTAACGGGGAACGGCCTGGGTTCAGTCGCCTCCGTCCCGTGCGAGACGCCGAGATCCGCTCGTGGCGCCCGGTGCCGTCAAGAGAAAGCGTCTGGAGCTCAGGCGGGGCCCAGGTGTCCAGGGGTCGCAGATCCGAGTCACGCGGACGGCTTGGCGAGGTGGCGCGCCTTCAGATATGTGGGCGGAGCGAGAGATGGGGGAGGCCATCCGTGAAGCAACACAGCGCCAGACCAGCCTTCGGGATGGCGGCGATCACTGGCCTGTCGAAGGATCGAGTGCATACGATCGACCGAGCGCCCGGTGACGGGTTGGTAGCGTCGCCGCCGTGACCGCCCCGCTCGACCGCTCCACCACCTGGCCGTACGTCGACGGCGAGCCGGGGGAGTTCTCGTACGCGCGGCACGGAAGCCCGACCGTGGCCGAGGCCGAGCGGCGGCTCGGGGAGCTGGACGGCGGGCGCGCGCTGCTGTTCGCGTCCGGGGCGGCGGCCGCGACCGCGGTCGTCCTCGGACTGCTCGAGCCCGGGAGAACGGTCGCGCTCGCCGAGGGCGCGTACTACGGTACGGGCGAACTGCTCGATGAGCTCGCGGGCTGGCGCGTCCGCCACGTCGAGTTCGACCAGACCGGCCCGCCGCCGCCCGGAGCCGACCTCGTCTGGCTGGAGGCGCCGTCCAACCCCTTCCTGACCATGCCCGACTTCGAGGCCTCGGCCGCCCATCCGGCGCTGACGGTCTGCGACTCGACCGCGGCGACGCCGCTGCACGTGAAGCCGCTCGAGCGCGGCTGCGACCTCGCCCTGCACTCGGCGACGAAGTACCTCGCGGGACACGACGACGCGCTGGTCGGCGCGGTCGTCTGCCGCGACGAGAGCACCGCCGCGCGCCTCGACGAGGTCCGCCGGAAGACCGGCGCCGTCGCCGGCCCCGACGCGGCGTGGCTCCTCCTCCGCGGCCTCGCGACGCTGGAGGTGCGCGTCGCGCGCCAGACGGAGACCGCCCGCTCGCTCGCCAAGCGGCTCGGCGCCCATCCCGCGGTCGAGATCGTCCGCTACCCGGGCTTCGGCGGGCTCCTGTCCTTCGACGTCGCCGGCGCCGAGGCCGCGCGGACGGTCGAGAGCTCTACGACGCTGATCGCGAACATGACGAGCCTCGGAGGCGTCCGCTCGCGGATCGAGGCGCGCTCGCGCTGGGAGGGCGACCGGGTGCCGGCGGGCCTGCTGCGGCTCGCGGTCGGGCTCGAGGATCCCGGCGCGCTCTGGGCCGACCTCGCGCAGGCGCTGGAGCGGTCGGCGTGAGCTTCCTCGACCGCCTGCTCCGGGGAACGCCGCCCGCGACCGCGGACGAGACCGACCGCCTCACCGTACGCCAGCTCCGGGGCGCCGGCGCGGACCTCTCGAAGCCGCGCCGCGTCCTGCACTTCCTCGAGCTCCCCTCCGGCGCCTCCGTGGACGCAGCCGTCGCCGCGCTCGAGCGGGCCGGGTACGAGACGACGGTCACGCGTCCCGACGAGACGACGTTCCACTGGTCGGTGCGAGCCGAAGCCTCGCGCGTCGTCGACGAGACCACGGTGCCGGCGTTCCGCGCCTGGTTCGAGCAGCTCGCGCACGAGCTCGGAGGCGAGTACGAGGGCTGGGAGGCCTGGCCGAAGCCGTGACGCCCGACGCAGCCCGATCGCGGGTCGCAGCTATGATCCGGCGGGCCGTTGACATCGACCTCACTCCGCAGTTGACTCAGTCGATGCGCCGGCTCGCTCTCCTCGCCACGCTCGTGCTCGTGCTGGTGCTCGTGCCGGCGCAGGCCTCCGCGCAGCGCGTCCAGGACACGTTCTTCAACTCGGTCATCCCGACCAGGGTCGACCACCTCATCGGCTTCACGCCGACCACCTTCGCCATCCACCCGGCCGGGAAGCGCGTCGTGCCGATCGTCGTACGCGACGGAGGGCGAACCCACCGCTACGTCTTCGGGAACGCCGCCGCGGCCGTAGGCCCCTCTGCCGACATCTACCTGCGCAACATGATCAACGCGCGGCGCTTCCCGAGCCCCCAGGGGATCTTCCTCGACCGCCGGCTGACCGCCGCCGAGAACCGTCACGTCGGCGTCCGCCTGGATCTCGGCCGAGACGCCGACGTGCTCGCCGTCGCCCGCGAGCATCCGGCGTGCACCTCGGGTGTGTCGAGGGCGGCGGCCAAGGGGATCGCCGCCGGGAAGATCCGGACGTGGTCGGCGGCCGGCGTGGCGATGCCGGGAGGCGGGAACACGATCGCGCTGCGGCGCGCCGGCACCGGTTCCGGTGCGGATGTCGTCGCGGAGCCCCGCTTCGGCGCCGACTGGAAGCTGCCGAAGGGCGCGCGCGCAGCGTACGACGGCGGACTGGGCGAGGCGGCGTCGGGCAACCCGGCCATCGCGGCGGTGACGAGCTGGTCGCGCGCCCGTGCGTACCAGACGACGACCTGCGCCGTCCCCATCGGCGGGAAGCGCCCGAGCGACGCGTCCGTCCGCAACCTCTCGCACCCGGACGCGTACCCGATCTCGTTCGTGACGCTGCGACGCCTCGGCGAAGTGCGTCCGATCGTCGCTGCGTTCCTGAAGTACCTCACGAGCCCGCGCGCGACCGCCTCCTTCCGCCAGCGCGGAATGCTCCTCGTCGGCAAGCCCTGGCCCGCCGTCCGCGGGTCGTAGAGCACTCTCCGCCGACCGGCTGGCGTAACGGATCGGCGCCGGCGGGTACTGTTGCCGGTGATGCTCTTCGCGCGCAGGAACGTGACGATGGCTTCGCCGAGCGACGCGCTTCCAGGCCGCGACGAGGCGCTGCGGCCGTCCGCTCCCCACCTGGTGCTGGGCACGCCGCTGACGCCGCCCTTCCCGGACGGTCACGAGCAGGCGATCTTCGGCCTCGGTTGTTTTTGGGGGGCCGAGCGGATGTTCTGGCGCGCGCCGGGCGTGTACACGACCGCGGTCGGGTACGCGGGCGGGATCACGCCGAACCCGACCTACGAGGAGGTGTGCTCCGGCCGCACCGGCCACACGGAGGTCGTCCTCGCGGTCTTCGACCCGACGGTCACGAGCTACGACGCGATGCTGAAGATCTTCTGGGAGGGTCACGACCCGACCCAGGGCATGCGGCAGGGGAACGACGTCGGGACGCAGTACCGCTCGGCGGTCTACTGGACGAGCGAGGCGCAGCGCGAGGCCGCGCTCGCGTCCCGCGACATGTTCCAGGCCGAGCTCTCCAGGGCGGGCTACGGCGAGATAACGACGGAGCTCGCGCCCGCCGCGTCCTTCTACTACGCCGAGGACTACCACCAGCAGTATCTGGCGGCGAACCCGAACGGCTACTGCGGGCTCGGCGGCACCGGCGTCACCTGCCCGATCGCCACCGGCGTCTCAACGCCGAGCTGACCGGCCCGACGCGAGGTCAGGGCGTCGCGTCCTCCTGCGTCGCCGCGGGGGCGGCCTGGGCCGTGCTCCCGGCCACGCCCGTGTCGCCGGCCAGCTTCTGCGCGAAGTAGACGGGAATGATCGAGACGAGGATGACGAAGAGCGCGACGACGTTGACGATCGGCAGCTCCGTCGGGCGGAAGAGCGTCGCGTACATCCAGATCGGAAGCGTCTGGATCGCGCCCGAGGTGAAGATCGTGACGATGATCTCGTCGAAGGAGAGCGCGAACGCGAGCAGGCCGCCGGCAAGAAGCGCCGTCCGCATCTGCGGGAACATCACGTAGCGGAACGTCTGCCAGTTGTCCGCTCCCAGGTCGGCGGAGGCCTCGTCGAGGCTCCCCGACGTCCGGCGCAGCCGTGCGAGCACGTTGTTGTAGACGACGACCACGCAGAACGTCGCGTGCCCGATGACGATCGTCGCCAGCCCGAACTTGACGCCGAACGGGCCGAGGACGTCCTTGATCGTCGCCTGGAGCGCGAGGCCGGTCACGATTCCCGGCAGCGCGATCGGCAGGATCACCGCGAACGTGACGATCTCCCGGCCGAAGAACCGGTAGCGCGAGATCGCCGTCGACGCGAGCGTCCCCAGGACGAGCGCGATCGCCGTCGCGCCGAGCCCGGCCATGACCGAGTGCTTGAGCGCGTCCCGCACCCCCTGATTCTCGAACGCCACGGGGAACCACTTCGTGCTCCAGTCCTCGATCGGCCAGCGCTGCGTCACGTTCCCGTTGAACGCGTACAGCGCGATCACGATCAACGGGAAGTAGATGAAGAACAGCGTGAACCCGGCGCCGAGGCGCAGGAGAGCGCGGGTGAGACGCGACTCGACCATCAGAGCGACTCGAACGCCTTCAGCTTCCGCGCGACGAGCAGGTACGCGACGATGACGACGATCGGCACCATCGCGTACGCCGCCGCGAAGGGCAGCGCCGTGCCGTACTCGCGATAGATGACCGTCCCGATGAACTGGTCGCTCGAGATGAGCGTCGGCGCGATGTAGTCGCCGAGCGTGAGCGAGAAGGTGAAGATCGACCCGGCCACGACCGCCGGGAACACGAGCGGGAGCGTCACGCGGAAGAACGTGCGCACGGAGCGGCCGCCGAGATCCGACGACGCCTCGAGCAGCGACTGCGGGATGCGCTCGAGCCCTGCGTAGATCGGGAGCACCATGAACGGGAGCCAGAGGTACGTGAAGACGAGCCAGAGACCGGTGTTCGAGAACCCGTTGAACGAGACCCCGAACGGCCCGAGCGCCCAGTTGATCGCACCCTCGCCGGAGAGGATCGTCCTCCAGGCGTAGGCCTTCACGAGGTAGCTCCCCCAGAGCGGCATCAGCACCGCCACGACGAGCAGGTTCCTGGTGCGCGTGGATGCGATGCGCGCCATGTAGTACGCGAGCGGGAACGCGAGCACCGCGCACGCGAGCGTCACCAACGCGGCCATCCGGATCGTCCTGAACGCGACGTCTCGGTACACCGGGGTCTCGATGACGCGGCGGAAGTTGTCGAGCGTGAACTCGTGGACGAGCTTCGCGGTGAACGGGTCGGCGGTCCAGAACGCCGAGAGCAGGAGGACGAGCAGCGACCCGATGTAGACCACGCCGAGCCAGAGGACGGGCAGCGCGAGCAGCGTCCACAGCCGCACGCGCGGGTGCCGGAAGAAGAACGTGGAGAGCCGCCGCCCCGGCCCTGGCCGGGGCGGCGGCTCTGCGATCGAGACCGAGGTCACGGTTCGAGCCTCGGCCCGATCCCTAGCCGCGGATCTCCGTCCAGGCGGCTTTCCAGTCCGCCTGGGTCATACAGGTCGTCGAGTCGTCGTCGTCGTTGCAGTCCTGCGCGGGCGTCGTCCAGTAGTAGACGTCCTCCCACCAGGACTCGTCGTCTGCGTGGAAGTCCTCGCAGTGGTTCGGGTTCGTGGTCAGGTCACACGCCTTCAGGTTCACGGGCGCCTCGCCGAAGCCCTCGGCCACCACCGCCTGCGCCTCCGGGGAGGCCATGTGATCCATCCACAGGTACATGCAGTTGGGGTTCCCCGCGTTGGAGGAGATCATCCAGGTGTCCGACCACCCGGTCGTCCCTTCCCTGGGCTTGATGCCCGCGACGGGGACGTTCTCCTTGGTCAGCGCGAGGTACTGGTACGGCCACGTCGTCCCGACGACGCTGTCGCCGTTCGTGTACGACTGGATCTGCTTCACGACGTCACCGGGCCAGTACTCGCCGACGAACGGCGCCTGCTTCTTGAGCAGCGCCACCGCCGCGTCGAACTGCTCCTGCGAGAGCTGGTACGGATCCTCGATCCCCAGGTCGGGCTGGGTCGCCATGAGGTACAGGGCGGCATCGGCGATGAAGATCGAATCGTCGTAGATCGAGATCTTGCCCTTGTACTTCGCGAGCTGGTCGTCCTCCCAGATGACGCCCCAGGTGTCGGTGTCCTCGGGCACCTGGTCGGTCCGGAACATCAGGTAGTTCGGCCCGCGCCCGTGCGGCACGCCGTACGGCTGGCCGTCGAGCGAGTTGTAGTCCTGGCCCTGAATGCCCTCCTGGATGTCCGCAAAGTTCGTGATGAACTCCGTGTTGACCGGGGCCACGTCACCAGTCGTCATGAGGCGGACGCTGGCGTTGCCCGAGAACGAGCCGCCGTCGTACGCCCCCGACTGGAGCAGCGCGATCATGTCGTCGGAGCTCGCTCCGTCCTTCGTGTTCACCTTGCAGCCGGTCGCGGAGGTGAACTCGTCCGTGAGCACCGAGTAGCCGGGCCACTGGATGAGATTCACCTCTCCCTCTTGGCGCGCGAGATCCTGGATCTCCTCGAGCGAGGTGCCGAGGCCCTCGAGCTCTGTGCTCACATCGCCTCCGTCGTCGCCACCACCGCATCCCGCGGCGACGACGGCAAGCGCGGCGACGAGCAGGCCGAGCGCGACCAGCACAGCCGCGCGGCGGTTCACTCTCATTCCGTTCCTCCCTCTTCGTCGATGACTGACTCCTGGCCAGGGCGCCACTCCACCCGCGTGCGCCTGCCCTTCGCCTCGAGCACCTGGCTCGAGCCTTCCTCCAGGTTCTGTGCGAGCACCTGGAGCTCGCCTCCCCGGTCGAGCGTCACGTGGTACCGCGTGACCGGGCCGACGTACTGGACGTCACGGATGACGCCCGGCTCGACGTGCCAGCCCGGCTGCGGCTCTCTGCCGTCCTCGAGGAGGTTGATCTTCTCCGGCCGCACCGTGAGGCGGCGGCCGTCCCGCTCCAGCACGTTCGACACGCCCACGAACCCGGCGATGAACTCGCTCTGCGGGTGCTCGTAGACGTCGGCCGGCGGCCCCACCTGCTCGATCCGGCCGTGGTTGAAGACCGCCACGCGGTCCGACATCGTCAAGGCCTCCTCCTGGTCGTGCGTCACGTACACGAACGTGATCCCGACTTCGCGCTGGATCGACTTCAGCTCGATCTGCATCTCCTGCCGGAGCTTGAGGTCGAGCGCGCCGAGCGGCTCGTCCAGGAGCAGCACCTTCGGGCGGTTCACGATGGCGCGCGCCAGCGCCACGCGCTGCCGCTGCCCGCCGGAGAGCTGCGCCGGCTTCCGGGCGCCGTAGCCTGTGAGCTGCACCATCCCCAGCGCCTGCTCCGCCCGCTCGCGGCGCTCCCCCTTCCTCACCTTCTTGACCATGAGCCCGTACTCGACGTTCTGCTGCACGGTCATGTGCGGGAAGAGCGCGTAGTCCTGGAAGACGGTGTTGACGGGCCGGTCGTACGGAGGGAGCCGCGAGACGTCCTCGCCCGCGAGCTCGATGACCCCGGAGTCCGGGATCTCGAAGCCGGCGATCATTCGCAGCGTCGTCGTCTTGCCCGAGCCCGACGGGCCGAGCATGGTGAAGAACTCGCCGGCCCGGACCTCGAGGTCGATCCCGTCGACGGCGACGACGTCTCCGTAGGTCTTCGTCAGGCCCGCGATCCGGATGTGAGGCGCGCCGTCAGGCGCCAAGCGACTCCTCCAGGATCCCGAGCCCCTCGTCGAGCTCGTCGGGGGAGATCGTGAGCGGAGGCAGCAGGCGGATGACGTTGCCGTACAGGCCGCAGGAGAGGAGCACGAGGCCGCGCTCGAAGGCCGCGTCCACGACCGCCTTCGCGCGGTCGGGGGTGCGCTCCGCGAGCTCGAAGGCCAGCATCGGGCCGAGGCCGCGCACCTCGCCGATGTCCTGCACGCGCGAGGCGATGTCGTCGAGCCGCGCGCGCAGCGTCTCTCCGAGCTCGCGGGCCTGCGCGAGGAAGCCCTCGTCGGAGACGACGTCCAGGACGGCGAGCGCGGCCGCGCAGGAGAGAGGGTTCCCGCCGAACGTGCCGCCGAGCCCGCCGGGAGCGACCGCGTCCATGACCTCGGCGCGGCCGGTGACGCCGGCGAGCGGCAGGCCGCCGCCGATCGACTTCCCGGACACGAGGAGATCGGGCTCGACGCCCTCGTAGTGCTCGATCGCCCACATCGTCCCCGTGCGCCCGACGCCGGACTGCACCTCGTCGTCGACGTACAGGATCCCGTGCGCACGGCAGAGCTCGGCGAGGCGGGCCGGGTAGTCGGCCGGCATCGTGACGAAGCCGCCCTCGCCCTGCACCGGCTCGAGGACGACGCAGGCGACCGTCGACGGGTCGACGTCCGCCTTGAACAGGTGCTCGAGCGCGGCGATCGCGTCGTCGGAGGAGACGCCGTGGTGGGGGTACGGCACCGGGGCGCGGTAGACCTCGGGCGCGAACGGCCCGAAGCCCGCCTTGTACGGCTTCACCTTGCTCGTCATCGTCATCGCGAGGAGCGTCCGCCCGTGGAACGCACCGTCGAAGACGACGACCGCGGGCCGGCCGGTGGCGGCGCGGGCGATCTTGACGGCGTTCTCGACCGCCTCCGCCCCCGAGTTGACGAGGATCGAGCGTTGCTCGCCCGGCCCGCAGGGCGACAGCTCGGCGAGGCGCTTGCACACCTCGACGTACGGCTCGTACGTGCCGACCATGAAGCACTGGTGCAGGTAGCGGTCGGCCTGCTCCTTCACGGCCTCGACCACGGCCGCGTGCCGGTGCCCCGTGTTCTGGCAGCCGATCCCGCCCGCGAAGTCGATGAAGCTGCGCCCGTCGACGTCGGTGATCCGCGCGCCCTCGGCGGCCGCGACGACGAGCCGCGGCGTCGCCATGCCCGCGGCCACGTAGCGCGCTCGCTCGGCAGAGATCCGCTGTGCGTGGGTGCCTTCGGTCACCGGCATCGCGCGATTATGCACCTGCCGGAGCGGGATTTCACCATCGACACACAACGGACCCCGGGTCTCCGGGGAGAGCGGTGTCTACGATCAGGGAAGGCCGGAGTAGCTCAGCTGGTAGAGCAGCCGCCTTGTAAGCGGCAGGCCGTGGGTTCGAGTCCCGCCTCCGGCTCTCGCCGTGGCACGCGCTGCAGGCGTGGAACCGCGACGATCACGCGAGCACCTCGCGCGTCTTCTGGTGCGCGAGGATCTTGCGCTTGACGCGCTGGAGGGCGTTGTCGATCGTCTTCGTGTCGCAGCCGAGCTCCTCCGCCATCTCCTCGTACGAGCTGCCCTCGAGGTAGCGCCGGAGCGCCTCGGACTCGAGCTGGGAGAGGCCGCTGCCGAGGCAGAAGACGAGGCTCTCGAGCTCCTCGGTCGAGATCACGCACACCGACGGGTCGTTCACGCCCGGCCCCGGAAGCGCGTCGCCGAGCGTGCAGTCGCCGTCCGACTCCTGGCCGGCGGGCGTGTGGCTGAACGAGACGTACGTGTTGAGCGGCGCGTGCTTGAAGCGCGTGGCCGTCTTGATCGCCGTGATGATCTGCCGCGTCACGCACAGCTCCGCGAAGCTGCGGAACGAGGTCTCCTTGTCGGCGCGGAAGTCGCGCACGGCCTTGTACAGGCCGATCATCCCCTCCTGCACGAGGTCGTCGCCGTCGCCGCCGGCGAGGAAGTACGAGCTCGCCTTCAGGCGGACGAACCCCGTGTACTTCCGCATGAGGGCGTCGAGCGCCTCGCTGCTGCCGTTCCGCGCCCGCATCACGAGCTGGAGATCCTCGAGCTCTCGCTGGGCCTTGTCGGCGGTCCTCGGCGCTGTCCTCGGTGCTGCGGCGGAGCGTGCGGCCATCTCGGTCACCCCCGGTTCGACGGCTTGGGCTGGGTCGTGCAGGAGACCCGCGGCGCCCCTCGTCGCCGAAGCCTCACGTTGAAGTTGAGGGAGAAGCTAGCACCATTCTGCGAGCGTTACAAGGTCTTTGCGAAATAGTCAAGATGCTAAGAACATATGTTCGCCCACCGAGGTTCGGTTGTCCCCACTGCGCCGCGCCACGCCGTCTGCCACGATCTCGGCATGACCAGCGTCCTCATCGTCGACGACCACCCGAGCTTCCGCGCGTCCGCGCGCGCCGTCCTCGAAGCTGAGGGGTTCGACGTGGTCGGCGAGGCCGAGGACGGGGGGACGGCCCTCGACGCGGTGCGCGAGCTCGTCCCGGACGTCATCCTCCTGGACGTGCAGCTGCCCGACGCCGACGGCTTCGATCTCTGCGAGCAGATCTGCGCGAAGTGCTCGACGCCGAGCGTCATCCTCGTCTCGAGCCGCGAGGCCGCCGACTACGACGGACTGATCGACCGAAGCCCCGCGAGGGGCTTCATCTCGAAGGCGGACCTCTCCGGCGACTCGTTCCGCGCGCTGCTCGCTTGAGCCGGCTCACGCTCGCTCTCGGGCTCGCGCTCCTCGCAGTGGTCGGGGCGACGACCGTCGGGCTCGCCCTGGCGACCGCGCAGGAGGACGCACCGCTCGTGGCGGTGGCGCTCATCGCCGCCGTCGCCGCCGCCTTCGTCGTCAGCGGCCTCGTCGCGCTCGACCGCAGGCCCGACAACCGGACCGGCGTGTACCTGGCCGCCGTCGGGTTCCTCGGGTTCGTCAACGTCCTCGGCATCTCGGCGAACGAGTGGCTCTTCGCGCTCGGCTTCGCGCTCGAGAACCTCCTCTGGGCCCCGTTCGGCGCGCTCGTGCTCGCGTACCCGGCCGGACGGCTCCACGGCCGTCTCGAGCACGCGATCCCGGTGGTCACGGGGGTGGCGCTGACCGCGGGCTCCGTCCTCGTGCTGCTCGTGGTCGAGAGTCCCGCGCCGTCGCGGTGCGAGGGCTGCCCGGACAGCCCGATCGCGCTCACCGACTCGCCGCGTGCCGCGGATGCCATCGACCTCGTGATGACGCTCGTCGGGCTGGGGATCATCGCGACCGTCCTGGCGCTGCTCGTGCGTCGCTGGCGCGCCGCGACCCCTGCCCTCCGGAGGCTGCTGTGGCCCGTCCTGGCGGCGGGGTCGGCGACGCTGCTCGCGATCGGCCTGGTCGTGGTCGCCGATCGGTTCTCGCGGACGGTCGCCGACGTGCTCGTGATCCTCCTCCTCGTCGCCTTCGCGACCGTGCCCCTCGCGTTCCTGTTCGGCGTCATGCGGATGCGCCTCGCCCGTTCGTCCGTCGCCGACATCGTCATGGCGCTCCAGCGCGGGACGCCGCTGCGCGAGGCGCTCGCGGACGCGCTCGGCGACCCCTCGGTGGAGGTCGTGTACCGGCTCGACCCGGGCCGGGGGCTCGGCGGCGCCGGCTGGGTGGACGTCGAGGGCATGGGCGTCCCGGCGCCGGCGCCCGAGCCGGGGCGTGCGCTCGAGTATGTGGAGCAGGACGGCGTGTGCGTGGCCGCGCTCCTCCACGACGCCTCCCTCTCCAGCGAGCCCGAGCTCGTGCAGGCGGTGACCGCGGCCGCCGGGATCGCGCTCCACAACGAGCGCCTCCAGGCCGAGCTGCGGGCAGAGGTGAGGCTCGCAGGGGCCTTCGCGGACACGGCGCCCAGCCTGCTGTCGAACGTCGACACGGACGGCCGCATCCTCCGGCTCAACCTCGCGACGCTCCGGGCGAGCGGGTACGAGAGCGAGGACGAGCTGCGGGGGCGGTTCTTCTGGGACGTCTTCATCGACCCGAGCGAGCGCGAGGAGATGCTCCAGCGCTTCCGGGACGCCGCCCCCGACTTCCCTCCGGCCGAGTACGAGAACGAGTTCACGAACGCACGCGGCGAGCGCCTCGTCATCTACTGGCGGAGCGTGCCCGTCCTCGACGAGCACGGCCGCGTCGTCAGCATCGTCGCGGGCGGGCTCGACATCACCGAGCGGAAGGCGCGCGAGGCCGAGGCGGAGCTGCGGCGCGACTTCCTGTGGGCGATCACGGAGGCGATCCCGAGCTTCCTGATCGCGGTCGACCCGGACGGCGTGATCATGGAGGACGGCGTGAACCGCGCCTTCGAGGACGTGTTCGGCTGGTCGAAGGAGGATCTCGGAGGGCGTAGCTTCCTCGACCTCGTCTCCGACGAGTACCAGTACGGCGACCGGATGGCGATCGCGAACGCGGCGAACGGCGTGATCCAGGCCGAGCGCGAGTCGTGGTGGCTGCCGCGGGACGGCGAGCCGCGCGCCGTCGCCTGGACCGCCCGGCCCGTCCTCGACCCGCAGGGGCGCGACATCGTCCTCGTCGCGGGCTCCGACGTCACCGTCCGCCTGCGCCGCGAGGAGGAGACGCGTGCGAGCGAGGAGCGCTTCCGCGCCGTCATCGAGAGCGCGCCGGTCGCCATCGTGGAGGTCGGGCTCGACGACGCGGTTCAGCTCTGGAACCCGGCCGCGGAGCGCATCTTCGGGTGGACGGCGGAGGAGGCCGTCGGCCGCCCTCCGCCGATGGTCGGACCTGAGCACGAGGAGGAGTTCCGTACGCTGCTCGCCCACGTCCGCGCCGGCGAGGCGTACACCGCGTACGAGACGAAGCGCAGGCGGAAGGACGGCTCGCTCGTCGACGTCGCCATCTCCGTCGCCCCCATCTACGACGCGGAGGAGAAGGTCATCGGGCACATGGCGGTCTTCGTCGACATCAGCGAGCGGAAGCAGCGCGAGAGCGAGATACGCGCCGAGCGCGACTTCCTGAACACGATCGCGAACTCGATCCCGAGCCTGCTCACGCTGGTCGACGCGGACGGCGTGGTCACCGACCGCGGCGTCAACCGAGCGTTCACGGCGATCCTCGGGTACGTGGACGACGACGTGATCGGCCGGCCGATCTTCGAGCTGCTCGAGCCCGGCGAGCACGGGGACGGCGCCGCGGCGCTCCGAGCCGCGATCGGCCGCGACGAGACCTCGTCCGGGGAGGGCCGCTGGCGGGCCCGCGACGGGTCGACCCGGCTCGTCGAGTGGACGGCGATCCCGACGCTGGACGCCGCCGACCGCCGGCGCTGGCTCGTCACCGGCAACGACATCACCGAGCGCAAGCAGCAGGAGGAGGAGATCCGTGCCTCGCGAGGCCGGATCGTCGCGGCGGCGGACGACGCGCGCAGGAAGCTCGAGCGCAACCTCCACGACGGGGCGCAGCAGCGGCTCGTCGCACTCTCGGTCTCGCTGCGACTGGCCGAGTCGAAGCTGAAGGCCGACCCCGACGCCGCCGCAGCGATCCTCGGAAGCTCGCGCGAGGAGCTCACGCACGCGCTCGAGGACCTCCGCGAGCTCGCGCGGGGGATCCACCCGGCCGTGCTCAGCGACCGCGGGCTCGGCGCCGCGGTCGACGCGCTCGTGGCGCGCTCGCCGCTCCCCGTGGACGCGGACGTCGAGGGTGTCCAGCTGCCGGCGGCTGTGGAGGCGGCCGCCTACTACGTCGTGGCCGAGGCGCTGACGAACGTCGTCAAGTACGCGAAGGCGTCGTCCGCGAGCGTCCGGATCGCACAGGAGAACGGCGTGCTCGCGGTCACGGTGGGTGACAACGGTGTCGGCGGCGCGGACCCGGCGAACGGGAGCGGGCTCCGCGGCCTCGCCGACCGCGTGGAGGCGCTCGACGGGTCGCTCGCGGTCGAGAGCCCGGAGGGCGGCGGCACGGCGGTTCGCGCGGAGATCCCGATCGCGGTCGACGCGGAGTAGGGTCAGCCGTACGGCCGGACGCCTGCCCGCCGTAGCGCCGCCCGGCCGACCGGGTGGGAGGGTCGAGGGGTGATCCAGCCCACCAGGAGGCCCACGATGACCGCACCGACACTCACCACCCGCCGCGAGCTCGACCACCGGCACGCGAACGGCATCGACGTGACACTCGCGTGGAGGCCGGCCGACGACCGGCTCTCCCTCCC